>JBAVUO010000011.1:0-149383 GCA_049696815.1 Terriglobales bacterium
TATCCTGGAATGCCAGTGATTCTCAGGGAGTAGTGGGCTATAACGTCTACCGCGGAGGCGTTTCGGGCGGGCCGTATTCGAAGATCAACACTTCGCTGGATGCGGGTACGAACTATACGGATAACCAGGTCGTTGCAGGCCAGACCTATTACTACGTAGCCACCGCTGTCGATGGGAATGGCGACGAAAGCACCTATTCAAACGAGGTTCCGGCTGTGATTCCGCAGCCGTGAGGCCGGGAAACTGCTGTGTCTCGCCCAGACGTCGCACACCCGCGAAGGGAATGGCTTGGCGAAACTTCAGTTTGGACTGTTCCGACAAGACTCTTGGATTCTATGCCGCGCGCTGCGCTGGTCCCCTCAGCGTCTCTGGGTGTTCAGCTGGAGTTGCAGCGCGTCCAACATCGGCTGCACCGCTCTGTCCCAGTACGGCCAATCATGACCCCCGGAAGTCTCGTGGTACTCGTACGCGATCTTGTGCGCCGACAGTTCTTTCACGAACTCGCGGTTGATTCTTAGAAACCGATCCGCGCTGCCACAGGCCAAGTAGAGGTAGGGAACTTGCGCAGGATCAGTCTTCTTGAGGAGAGCGAACACGTCGTTCTCTCCCCGAGCTGGGTTATCACCTTTGCCAAGAACCTTGATGAGCTGGTCGTGGTATTCCGCAACTTGGTCAGCGAGGTCGCGCGCCGCATCCAGAGCTCCACTCAAGCTGCCGGCAAAGCTGTACTCCTCTGGATACTTGAGCGCGAATTTCATCGCGCCATATCCGCCCATGGATAGCCCCGCGATCGCGCGCCCCTGGCGCTCCCGGATCGTGCGGTACCGGTGATCGATTTCCACGACGAGATCCTTGGCGATAAAGTCCTCAAAGCGGTCGTCTGGCTGGCTTACTGAATTTGCGTACCACGAATTTCCGGCGTCGGGCATGACCACGATCCACTCCCGTCCCGCCATGTACCGGGCAAGACTTGTCATGGTGTCCCAATTACGATAGTCGCCGTACAGCCCGTGCAGCAAATAAAGAACCGGGTATCGCCTGGCCGTCGCGGCGTATGCGTGGGGCAGGTAGATGCGGTATTTTGCTTCCCGCTTGAGCGCGACGCTATTGAAGCCGCCATCACGCACCACCGGGGAGGCCCCCCGCGCCTGGGGTGATGCGGGTGGAGGGGACTTATCCGGAGTCTGGGCAGCAGCCTGGAACAGCCCACTCACTGCCAGCGCGCACACCGCAATTCTTAACCCGGGGCATCTCATGGGCTGCTCTTTACGAAGGCCTTGATGGTGGCACACTCGCTTCCCTCGGACTCTCCGAACGGCCGGATGTTGTAGGCTCCCACGGCGGCCGGGACGATGAACGTCTCGGCGTAGTGAACCACAAAAGGCTCAAAGGCCGCGGTGGGGCTCTCCACGATGGTTTTCCGGCCCTCAACCAGGTTCAGGACATTCACGCCACCGTTTGTATGGTGGGGAACAACACCGGTAAACCAATGACGCCGCGTCTCGATAAACTCGCGCTCGTGCAGTCCGGTGCGCTCTTCCCGCCAACCAGCCCCATCTGCGACCGGTATGAACTTGTTGATGAGGTTGCGACGCACCCAACCCGTGGTTCGATCCCACTGGATGTTCGCCGCTCCGTGCTCAAGATGAATCGGACGCGGCAAACCGTTCAATCCCAGCCGCCCCCAATCCCACAGCTTGAAGGTGAAGATATAGGGCGTCGCGCTGATCTCCAGCACCATGCTGTTCTTGCCGGAACAATGCACCGTGCCCGCGGGGATCAGGAAGTGATCATGTTTCTTGGCGGGGAACACGCTCACATATTTTTCAGCCGGAAATGGGGGGCCGCCATTCTGCGCCACCCTCAGGTCCTGCAGCATGGATTGACCATCGATGTCCTCGCGCAATCCAAGATAGACGCATCCATCCGGGCCGGCATCGAGCAGGTAGTAGCTTTCGTCCTGCGTGTAGCTCATCCCGAACTTGCTCTGGATATACTCGGTCAGGGGATGCACTTGCAGCGAGAGATTTCCGCCTCCCATAGTGTCCAGAAAATCGAATCGAATGGGAAACTCTGTCCCGAACCGCCGTTGAACGGCATCCCCCAAAAGTTCGCGCGGATGAGCGAACACCAGGTTCAAGGCTGGGATTTCAACTCGCACACCACCGAATCCGAGCAACAGGCTGTTCTCCTCCGGCACGCAGTCGAAGCACCAGGCATGATTCGGCTTGTCGGCGGGCAGATCGCAGACCTCTTCCATCCAGTGTCCGCCCCACGGTCCCGGGTCAAAGTAAGGAACCACTCGGAACGGGCGATGCGCCGCCGCTTTTAGTCCTGCACGGAACAAGTCGCCGCCAATCATTTTCGGCGACCGCGCATCGTTGGTGTCGAGCAGGAAACTGATTCGCGGCAACAGGGTCTTTTTCAACCGGTCGGCCGCCCGCCAGTCGACAAAGAATGCCCTCTTGTATTTGAGCGAGGGACTCTCGCCAAAATTGTCGCCTCCCAGATTGCCGATTTCACCGCGCCGTTGGCGCGCCTGGATCTCCCACCGCGCCAGATCGGCGTATACCAGGACGTCAGGCTTCGGAGCAACTAATGCGGCCCCCATCCCCACGATCAGCAGCACACTACCGTGATGGCGTCGCGCGGATTCGCGAGCCGCTGCCAGTTTTTGGGGATCGAAGAAGTCATTCAGCAGGATGGCATTCATCCGGCCGAAGACAGGGTCATCGCCAAGATGAGGCGCCAGCATGGCATCGATCTCACGCGGATTCTTGAGCAAGCTGCGAGTGGAAATTACATCGGCGCAACGCAGACTGGTGGCGAGCGCCTGCTCGATTTCCTCTTCGCGTACACCGGGATAGCACTCGACGCAGAGCACGTTGCACCCGCCGCAGATTGCCGCTCTCAGCTTTTCGGCGATGCGGGGCCATCCCACCTGGCATTCGTTGGCGGTCGGCCGGATCTGCAGGCAGGGGAATTTGTCGTAGTTGGAATGTCGTGACATCAGATCGGCTCAGCCAACAGGGGGATGGATCCAAGCAGGCCGGCGTTGTTACCCAACTCCGCGGCTCGAACCTTCACTCTGCCCCACGGCGTCCAAGCATGCTTCTCCACGTAGGATTGAACAAACGGTAAAATGACATCGGCGCTTTTCATGACGCCGCCGCCGAACACCACGATTTCCGGATCATAAGCATGGATGAGGCCTACCGCTCCCACGGCCCAGACCTGCAGGCAACGATTCCGGATCGCAAGAGCAACCGGATCTCCTTCCTTCGCAAGGCGAAAGAGGGCCTCGAAATTCACGGTCGATTCCTTGGCCAGAGCACTCTGCGCGAAGCCGGGCCATTCTTTTGCGATCAACGGAATTGCCCAGCCAGAAGCTTCCGCCTCAGTGCAGCCGATCGCGCCGCAGGTGCACGCATGTCCTTCAAAGTCGGCCGGAATATGTCCTCCCAGGCAACCGGCTTGGGCATGCTTACCTCGCAGCAACCTTCCCCCGATCATGGCAGCACCGCCGATTCCAGTTCCTAGTGTGGTCATGACGACATCGTCGTACCCGCGTGCCGCCCCGGCATAGTATTCGCCCAATAACGCCATGCGAGCGTCGTTCTCCAGCCTCAACGGCAACCCGAATTCGCGCTTCGCCCACTCCTGCAAGTCGAGATCGCGCGCGTCATCATACTTTTGGTTGGTAGAAAGAATCCTAGTCGTGCGGGAATCCACCATTGCGCAGAAGCTGAAAGCCAATCCGGCGCAATCGAGCACGCTGACTTCGCTCCGTTTCGCCAAGGCGAAGAGAGTCTCGACCAACACGGGGAGGGAAGGTCTCAATCCCGCCGTGCCGTCGGTCGTCACCACCTGCGATGCCAGGATCGAGTGGTCTTCCACGACGGCACAGGTCGCGTGAGTTCCCCCCAGATCGATCGCCAATGCCTTCATGATTCCTCCCGGTCCGCTTACACCCAGCGGCTAGAGGCCGACAGTACGAACACGGCGAGCACCAGAACCGCCACGCCGGCCAGCTGAATCTGCAGCGGTTTTCTTCCCGCGTTCTTCCACTCGCCGGTCACAATTCCCAGCACGCTCGCCGTAATCACAATCAACGACATGAAAAGTGGCCAGCCGAGAATCGTGCCCCAGCTGCCCAGTTTCTCGCTGGCCATGCCGTACAACGAGGTGCTGCCAAACCAGAAAACGGCCATGATGAATGCGAGCAGCCAGTACGATCCGGTCGCTCCCTCGAAGTAACGGGAAGCGGTCTTGTTCTTCCGCAGCAGGTAAATGCAGTAGGCCAAGTTGGGGATCGAGCCCGCCAGCATCACCGGCAACCAGGCCGCATTCGGAGCCCACACCGGGTCGGCTCCCATCCGCCGCGCGCTGGCAAGCAATGGACCGCCAAAAGCCAATCCAAGGTTTACCATCGCAGCACCCAGACCGCTGCCGATGGCAAACATCAACCCTCGGGTGTGGGATGCGCCGCTGTGTTCCGTCCCGGCAGTTCCCGGGGCGGCTTCCCTGCGCCTGCCGGCAATCGCGCAAATCACCACTCCGACCAATACCAGCGCCACACCCAGCATTACGCCGAGTCCGCCGTTGCTGAATAACTTTTCCGGATGAAGACGGATCAACGGGATGATGCTGCCAATCGCAGCCGACATCCCCAGCACGATCGAAAAAGTCAGTGCGATGCCGATGGCCTCGACTGCCAGTCCGAACAACACCTGGGCAATTCCCCAGCCGGCTCCAAAGGCTGCGACCGTCAAAACCAGCGCCGGGCCGACCTCCGCGTACACCTGTGGCAGGCGGGGCACGGTAAGAAATGTCGTCACCGGCGGTAGGACCAGCAGGGCGAAAACCGTAAACACCAGCCAGGTATTCTCCCACGCCCAGCGGCGCGTGTACTTCATGGGAAGCGTGAAGCTGGCGTTCGTAACACCCGCAACCAGTAGCAACGCCAGTCCTGCGGTAGTGTCACCCATACTGGTCCGCACCTCCTCGATTCCTTGGTATCATTTCGGCCGGCCCGATTTTACTGAGCCCTCGCGCGGGCAGCCGTATCTGGTCACCGTTGCCGGCGACGATCATGATCGACCCATCCTCCGGCTGCACCTCACGAATCACGCGCCAGTCGCGGCTCACTGGCGTCATGAAGATGGCATAGTTGGCCAGCATCTTGCCCCTGGCGGGAACCCGTGCAAATGTTGGCACGCCGAACAGGTTGCCCATCGCGAACGCCGACTGGCGTCCGACGGGGAAGGGAGTCGTGCCGAATTCAATTCCCCGCGCCTGTGTCTTTCCATTCCACGGTACGTCGTGTCGAGCGCAGTTTTCCTCCCACAGAGTTGCCCATGGATATGTCCTTCGCGGAAAACAAAACCCGAGCAGCAAGCCCAAGCGAAAGTTGAGCACCGCAACGTATGCCCAGGTGCGGTTGCTATCGAAAAGGACGGCTGCCACTAAGCCTGTTCCGGCTTGAATGAACGGTTTCGAGAGGTCCGCACGCCCACCACCCTCCGCCGGAGCGAAGGGCCACTCGAATTCACGATCGTTCTCCAGTAGGCTCTTTCCCTCGTACCCGTGGGGCCACGTTTTCCCGCGAGCGATGGGCAGGGCGATCACGCTCTCGCCGCCTTGCAAGAACGGCGGACCTAAAGTGACGTGCTGAACCCAATGCAGGAAATGATCGGCTGACTTGGGATTGGTGACCGTTTCCCGCACATAGATCACCGACTCTCCGGCCAGGACGCTCATCTCGCGCCGGAAGGCAAGTCCAGCGACTGGAAGCCGCGCGTCCATCGTGAGGTCACCACCCGCGCCTGCAGCCTTCCATCGAATTACGGAAGCCTCGCCATGCAGGCACAAACCTTGGCGAATCTCGTCTTCCGACGGCGCTCCGAAGTAATCAAGACAAAGAGTGTTCCCGGCTAGACCGGCCAGGAACTTGCCGACAAACGGCGGCCCGTACTGGCGCGAGTGCCGCCTCTGAAAATTGACAGGATCCATCGTGGGCCAAGGCGCCTCCCACAGCAGGTTCGGGCTCCATTCATCCGTCCCGCAGCGGCAACGAAAATCCGCCATGGCTCCGCCGCCGGTCAACGCAGTCATCTGTACCCGCCCGTTGTTCAGGCAATATCCGGGACGTCCCTTCCATTGCGTTCGACGGCAATTGATGGAGGAGTTTGCCATGGTCTAGATCGCGAATCCCCCGTCGATTGAAAGTGCGGTTCCGGTGACGAAGGCCGCTTCGTCCGATACGAGATAGAGCGCAGCCTGGGCCACCTCTTCTGCGGTTCCCAAGCGTCCCATCGGCTGCCGGGCGATGAATTGCCTTCGCGCTTCCACGGGATCGGCGAATGCCGACAGGCGTTGCCGCAGGGAAGGAGTATCAATCGTTCCCGGACACAGGCAGTTCACGCGGATATTGTTTTTGACGTAATCGAGCGCCATGCTGCGAGTCAGCGCAAGCACCGCTCCTTTTGATGCGCTGTAAGCCGCACGATCGACCACGCTGCGCAGCGCTGTTGCCGACGAAGTGTTCAGGATCACTCCGCCCCCCTGCGCAAGAAAAATCGGCACCACTTCGTGGCAGAGCAGGTACATGCTCTTGAGGTTGATTGCCAGAGTGCGATCCCACTCCGCTTCCGTGGTTTCGTGGATCTTGCCGTGTGGCACCACCCCGGCATTGTTGAAGAGGATGTCCAGCTTCCCGAAGTGTTCGCGGGTCTGCCGTACGATCTGCTGCACATCTGCTACCCGGGAAACATCGCTTTCGATGGCGACGGCTCGGCCTCCGGTCTTCAAGATTTCCGACACCAGAGCTTCGCTTCCCCCACGATCAAGATCGACCGCCACGATGCTCGCCCCTTCTTGCGCGAACAACACAGCGCTGGCGCGTCCGATGCCCGCTGCTGCGCCAGTGATCATCGCGACTTTTCCCTTCAATCGCATCGTTATTTCTTGGTTGCGGCTCCCGTGCCGCCCTCCTGAAAACCCATCCCACCCGTGGGAACCAGCATCCCCCCGTCCACCATCAAGGCGGCGCCGGTGATGAACGACGCCCAGTCGCTGGCCAGGAACGCGATTGCGTTCGCCACTTCTTCCGGTTTCCCCATGCGCCCCAACGCATGCATGCGGTCGCAGGTGGCGAGTACCTTCTCCGGATTGGGATCCAGGCTTGCGGCCCACCTCAGCATGGGGGTATCGATGGCGCCGGGGCACACGCAATTCACCCGGATGTTCTGCCGCGCGTAATCAAGCGACATCGCGCGCACCAGTCCGAGCAGTGCATGCTTCGCCGTGACGTAAGCTGCGGAATTTCCCACCGCCGTAAAAGACTGCACCGATCCCACCACGACGATCGCTCCACCACCCCGGTCCGCCATCAGCGGAACGATGTGCTTCGCCAGGTGAAAGCAGCCCTTCAAATTCACCGACATCACCTCGTCCCAAAGTTCCTCCGAGGTCGCGACCACGTCGCCGTAGCGCTGAATTCCCGCGTTGCTCACCAGGACGTCAATTCCGCCCATGCTTTTGTGGATCGCCGAAACGGCTTTCTCCACCTGCGGCAGGACAGAGACGTCGCATTCGAAGAACTCGGCCTTCCGGCCGTGTTCACGGATCGCATTCGCGGTTTTCTCGCCCACCGGCCGGTTGCGATCGACAATTGCAACCGCGGCTCCCAATTCCGCGAGGCGACGAGCGGCCGCCTCGCCAATGCCCATTGCGCCGCCGGAAATTACCGCGACTTTGTTCTTAAAGTTGATGCTCATGTTCCATCCCCATAAGCAGAACGGCCAGCCTGGTCACTCTGACCTGGCGACTTGCGACTGTGTCGTCATGCGGATCGTTACGATCTCAAACGGGCGTAACGACACCTCCACTCCCCCACCGGCAGTGGCGATTTCCGATTGATTGTCCTCCAACCCCGAGCAGCGCCATGCCTGCGTGATTTTGAAATACTTGCTGTTGATCCGCGTACTCGCCGGGTTGCCCGCCACTTCTTCGAGGCGCAGGATCGTACCCTGGTCGTCTTCCGCGATCTTCCATGTGATCAGGACAACGTTGGGATTCTCGATCTCCAACAGACTCGCACCGTCCCCGGGCAAAACGCCAGGAGCCAATGCCGCACCCAATTGGTCAGCTTCGAGCGATGTCATCGCTTGCCAGCCGGTACGGGTCAACCGTGCCGGATCAAATCCCTGCCCGCTCACCAGCGAGTAGCGGAAGGTAAAGTCCCCACCCTGTCCCGGTGCGAAATTGGTTCCCCAGTAGTTGTTCATCAGCCAGGAAAAAATAGCCCCCGAACGCGGCTGAAATTCCAGTGGCCAGTTCCCGCGCACGATTTCGCCAAAGTTCACCAGCGGAGCATCGTGGGGAACAATCGCCGCGCTCCAGTTTCCACTCCTCACCGCCGCCCAATGCTGCGCCGTGTACCACTCGCGGCTTCCGCCCGCCAGTTCATCACGCGCGGGATCGACCCAACCGTTCTGCGTCTCATAAGCAAACGCGGGGTTCTCCGCGGCAAACGGAAAAGCCACATATACGGCTTCCTTGCTCAGCACGTAATCTTTATGGAACGAGTAAGTGAAGTCGATCCGCTTTTCCGCAGACGCGAGAAGAATCTCGGTCCGGATCTTCGGCGTGTGGGGCGCCGATGACTCCAGCACGATCTTCGTGCCGAGAGGCGTCTCCTCCGCTTCCACTAGTCGTCCGTGGCCAGCGGCGGCGGGGGTCAACGCCGGAGGCTTGAGGGAGGAGCCGAAACGGTACAAACTGTTGTTCGGGATGTCGTCACCACCACTGACATACAGGTAAGCCCCGAATCGAAACGGACTGGCCGTGTCCACCAATTCTCTGCGCAATTCCTTGTCCCAAACGCTGCGCAAGCCGCCCGACTCCGGATCCACCGTGACCCGATAGTACTGATTCTCAAATATCGGACCTGTCAGCCTGCGTGCCGCTTCTTCCGTCTGCTTCGTCGGTCGCAACGCGTACACCTTGTAACCCACGGCAGGAATATCGGTGGCCCAGAAACTCACGCGGCGGTATCCTCCGCCAAAACCCGGCAAAGCCTTGCTCTTTCCTACTGCCAGCGTCTCGAGAGGAACTCGATTCCCGGCGCTGTCGAACAACCCCATTCCATCTTGCAGGTCGAAACTCACCTCTCCGCTGCGCGCCCAGTTGAGTGAATTGAAAACGATGATCGACGCGTCCTTCGGCCCCAGGAATGATTCCAGTTGCGCCCAGCTACGATGGATCGACTCGTCAATTTCGTTCTTTGCCTCGCCTGCCCTCGACTCCTTCAGCTGCAACTCCTTCTCCGTCTGTTCATGCTCTGGCTGCGTGGTTGCCCCCACGTAGGTCCACGTGTGTTCGTCAAAGAGCAGAGTGTTCTTCCATGCACTCCGCAGAAGGCCACGCTCGGGCCGCAGTTCCGGATTCAGCACCGCAGGTAGGCTGCCCAACTTCTCCGCACTCAGGATGCGTTGCTGGTTTTGCCGGTGCACCGCGGTGTAGAAGCTGTCGGATCCGAAGCCATCTTCCCAGTAGGGACCGAAATCCCCGCGATAGGTTTGGAATTCACCGTTGAATGGTTTCTCGATGGCCTCCATCGCATCGTGGAAGGTTGAAAATGCCAAATGCGGCCACGCGTATTGCCGATTCCACTCACCGGCGATCGTCGCCTGCTCTGGGCTGAGCGCGGTATTCTCCAGTTGGGTCCCGAAGATGATCGCAGCGGAGGCCTTGTATTCTGGCCGCGAATAGGCCTGCAGAAACACCGGCAGGGAATCCCGGATGGCAGCCACCCTGGGAGGTGTCGCAAACAAAGTCGCCAGCTGCAGGTAAGCGCGCGAATACCACATCAGCACGCGCCCGCCGTCCGGACCCTCCCAATAGAATGGAGATTTCTCGTTCCAACGGCCGTGCAAAAGGATGGGCGCCCTCCAGTTATTGCTCGCCGCTACAAAGTACTTGATGCCTGCGTCCGCCAACACCGAAGCATAGGACCAGCTGTACGATGGCACATCGGTGATGTGCGCCGCTCCGAGCGTCAAACGATGGTCTTTCGCAAAGGCATGACTGTCGTACAGGGAGCGGAACAGTCCTTCGAGCGATGCGGTGCCCGTATGCTGGTTCGCATATTGCGGCGAGAGAATAATCTTCCCATCCGCCATCGCCTGCACAAATTCACGCTGCTTCTCCGGCGAGCGCGCGGCCAGGTACTTTTCCGCCACCCAGTAGCCGTCCAGGGTCCAGCGAAAATCTGGGGCCTTTTTCAGGATGTCGAGCACGCCATCGACCGACTCCGAATGCAGTTCCGCGACCTTTTCGGGATAGTCGGTAAACCCGATATCGAGATGCTCCTGCGGCACGATCAGCAGAGTCCATTTTTTCGCCGCGCTCAATTCCAGGGGAAACGACTTGCTCCTGCCCGAGGAAGTCAGCCTCAACTCGGCGCGCGTCGTGCCGATCCATGCGGGAACTTCAAACTCCAACCTTTGTTCGCCGAACGACTGGTCGGAGTGGAAGGTTTTCCGCAATGTCTTTCCGCCAACCGCCAACTCCGCCTGACCCTCGCTGGGCATGTCGGCAAAATCGGCGTACACCTCCACCACTTCGGCGAGCCCGGCGGGGCGGTCGCGATAAAAGATCGATGGGATCACGTTCGCCCGCACCTCAGTCGGCGGATATTGCGCTGCCGCGTCCTGCGTGAGTTGGAGCGCGTCGTACACCAGTCCTGTATGCCCGGTCGCAATCGACCCCAAAGAAGTTTCCACGGTCGCGGGATCATCGAGAGCAGTCAGCACCAGCCGGTTCTCGCCCTGTCGGAACCACGCTGCCGGCATGGCAATCGTCTTCTCATCCGCAGAAGTTTGCGGAACAAACGTTCCCTCCCAATCGCCCGCGTTGTAATCGAGCTTGGGATGGAAATAAAACAGTCCAGTATGCCCGTTCAGCTCCACCTTCAGAAACGACAGCCTTGGCGTCTCGTACAACATTGCAATCTTCAAGCGGTAGACGCCGCGCGGCGCATCCGAAAAGTCGAAGACCACGGTGAAAGGATGTTCGCGCCCGCCTGCCATTCCGTTCGCGGGTCCCGGCTGAAAGCGTTGCCAATCCTCCGAGTCTTTACTTTTCCCAACGCGATAAACTGGATCTTCTTTCGCATCCGAGTAATTGATCCCCTGGCTGCGAAACTCATTCGAGGAATGATCGAATACCCCGATCTGCCAGACTTGCCTCTCAACCGCATAGGCATGCAGCGTCGCTACAACAAAGAACAGCACTACCCATAACGGAATTCGCGAACGGCTCACATGTTCACCATTTGGGCTGGCAGGTAATGGCTCCCGGACGCCGTGGATCCTCTATCCACGACCCCATCTGCTTCTTCTTCGACAATTCGTGATATTTCGCAAGCTTGTCTTTGTCCAGCTTCACCCCCAGTCCAGGTCCCTTCGGGACCACCATCTTTCCCTTGCGATAGGGCAGCTTGCCACCTTCAATGATGTCGTCCGTCAGATGGTGATAGTGGGAATCCGGCGCAACCGTGAGGTTGGGCAGTGCCGCCGCCAGGTGCAACATCGCGGCCTGCGAGATACCAAACTCCGCCCCGCTGTGCATACCGACATCGACGCCCATAGCCTCGCACAGCTGCCCGGCGAGCCGGGCCCGGCTGATTCCGCCGTACCAGTGCGGATCGAGCAGCACCACGTCGAGCACGTCCAATTCAACATTCGGCACGAGGTCCTCGAACGCAAACACAGACATGTTCGAGGCCAGCGTCACCCACGGCGCTTTCGCATTCACGCGCGCCATGGCCCGCATGCCCCAAACCGGATCCTCCAGGTACTCCACGTCATATTCGTGCAGCTTGCGCGCCACCCGCACCGACGTTGTCACCGACCACGCCGCGTTCGGATCCAGTCGCACCTTCAGCTTCGGAAAAGACTGCCGCAGGGCAATGAACGTCGCGATCTCTTCATCCGGCGCCAGCACCCCGTTCTTGTACTTCAGCGTTTCGAAGCCATAGTTCTTAACTAGCCTTTTCGCGAATGCCACCATCTGGTCGGCGTTCGAGACTTCACCTTCGCCGTCGTCGTTCGCGTAGCGGTAGAAGAGATAGGCCGCCAACGGCACTTCATCCCGCATCTTCCCGCCGATAAGCTCGCACACCGGTTTGCCCAATGCCTTCCCTTGCAGATCCAGGCAGGCGAACTCCAGTGCCGCAAATCCCAGCACATGGCCAAACAACTTCAGAGATGACGGCGCGGCCAGCTTCCAGCGAATCCGCTCCAACTGGAACGGATCTTCCCCGATCAGCAGCGGGCGCATCTCCGCCAGTTGACCTTCCCGGCTGGCTCCGCCGTAACACTCGCCCAAACCCACCAGCCCCTCATCAGTCTCCACCTCAACTACGATGCGGGAAAAACCAGGATGCGATCCGAAGGCATAACGCAGCGGTGCTTCAATGGGAATGAATGCCGAGGTCCAACGCACATCGGTGATCTTCATCACGAGCCTCTCTGCTTCTTCAGCGCTGGTTCGCAAGTAACTGTCCGCGTACTCCCGCCGGCGCGGTCGCAATGTGCCAGCGTCCCAGGTTGGCCAGGTAGATCTGATCAAAGTTCGGGCCGCCGAACGCGACATTCGTCGGGCGCGCAATCATCACGCCCTGCGGATCCCACGCCAGTAGCGAAACCTTGCCGCGCGGCGTCACCTTGTAAACATTGTCAGAGGCGTAGCAGGTCACTAGCAAATTGCCTAGCGCATCAAACGCCATCCCGTCCGGAACCCGGTGCAGGCCCGACGCATACACTCTCGGTCTGCCGGCGGTTCCGTCTCCACGGATCTCGATTTCCAGCACGTTGTCCTTCGTGCTCTGGACCACATACAGGAAGCGTTCGTCCGCGCTCAGGGCCAAGCCGTTGGCAAAGGCAAAAGGCCCGGCAAACATTTCCGCGCGCCCGTTCGGCCGCAGGCGGTGTACCCACGCGTTTTCCCGCTCGAAGTTACCGGAATCGGAAAAATACAGGTTGCCTTCGGAATCGAACACGGAAAAGTTTGGATTGATCAGCTTCCGCGTACCCACCCGCTCCCAGCTGTCGAGGATGCGCCCCTTGCGGTTCATTCGAATCAGCGCAGGCAACTTAAAATTGCAGACGTACAACTCTTGCACTTTGGAGAAGGTGAGGCCGAGGTTGAAACCGCCAACGGTCGTCACTTCCTGCAGGCGTCCGCGACGATCGATGCGGTAAATCTGGCCTAATTCACCCCCAGCCCACAGGGTCCCGTCCCGGTCGAAGGCGAGTCCCTCGGGATGGTCGAGGCCCTGGGCAAAAGTCCGGAAGCGGTTGAGCGGGATGGCCGGCCGCATTTGTTTGTCCGACAAAGTAACGTATATACTCGGGCAAAATCAGTGTCAATCGGAAAAACGGCATGGCCGTGCCGGCCTGCCCGGACTCTCGAGAGGACCTATGCGTCTGGCAATGTTCGAACCCAAGGGTCAGCCTCCACGGCTGGGAGTCCTGCGGGCCCACGAGATCGTCGACTTGGCGGCTGCGGCAGCTCAATCCGGTACGCCGGCTGCGTATTTCGCTTCCACCGTCCAATTCCTGGAGGCAGGTGAAGAAGCCCGGTCCCGCGCGCAAAGCCTGCTCAGCGCGCCCTCGACTTCGGTCGCTTATGCGCTGGAGACGGTTCGGCTGTGCGCCCCTGTCCCCCGGCCCGGCAAAGTGATTGCCATCGGATTGAATTACCTCGACCACTCTCTGGAGCAGGGCGCGCAGCTTCCTTCCGCCCCGCTGGTTTTTGCGAAATTTCCCACCAGCGTGACCGGCCCATACGATCCCATCATGATTCCCGCCGGAGATCCCCAGGTGGACTATGAAGCGGAATTGGCAGTAATCATGGGCCGGCGCGGCAAGGCCGTTCCCGAGGCCCACGCCATGGACCATGTTGGCGGCTACACCGTTCTCAACGATGTTTCCGCCCGGAAGTGGCAGTTCGCCGACAAACAATGGGTCCGCGGCAAGTCCTGTGACACCTTCTGCCCGATCGGACCCTGGCTCACCACCCGCGACGATGTCCCCGATCCTCACAACCTCGACATCGCCACCCGCGTCAATGGAGTCACTCTGCAGAGCTCCAACACCAGCAAACTCATCTTCCGCATCCCCCAGCTGATCGCCTATATCTCCGCCAGTATTACGCTCGAACCCGGCGACATCATTGCCACCGGAACACCCGAAGGGGTCGGTGTCTTCCGCAAACCTCCGATTTTTCTGAAGCACGGCGACATCGTGGAAGTGGAAATCAAGGGCCTGGGCACGCTGCGGAATCCCGTGCGGGACGCGGCCGCCACCTGATTCGTGCATGAGGCAAAAACTCGCCCGTCAAATTTTACTTGACAACCCCAAAGTTTGTCAGACAAACTTTGATGCAAGGGAGCTCCCAGGTGGCAGCGCCGAGACAGGTCACCGCCGAACCCGCACGCCGCGAAACGGTGATGGAGACCGTAGCCCGCCGGATTGAAGGACTGATCCGCGGTGGTGAACTCCGCGTCGGCAGCCGTTTACCTCCCGAACCCAAGCTCGCTTCCATGCTTGGCGTAAGCCGCAGCTCGCTGCGCGAGGCGCTCAAGGGCCTGATGTTTCTCGGCTTGATCAAGGCCCGCCCCGGCTACGGCACCTACATTCAGTCGTCCCTCGCGCGTGTAGTCAGCCGCCACTTCCAGTGGATGCTGCTGCTGCATGAGATCAAGTACCTCGAACTCTATGAAGTGCGCCGGATCTTCGAGCCGGCGGTGGCATCGCTCGCGGCCCGCCGCGCTACCAAGGAAGACATCGAACAAATGGAAGCGGCGATTCGGGGGATGAAAAACAACTTCGATCATCCCGAGCAATACATGGCTTCGGAAATCGCATTTCACGAAGCCGTGGCTCAGGCGTCCAAGAACGTCGCCATCGAAACTCTATTGCGGATGATGTACGGGGCGCTGGCGGAAGGCCGGCGCCGCACCCTGCCCTTGATCGAAGACTTCGAGAGCAATTTCCGCCGTCACGATCGCATTCTTCGTCTCATCGCTCGCCGCGATGCAGCGAGCGCGCGCAAGGCCGTTCTCGACGATCTGCAGTACGCCGAGGACTTGCTCCGCAAGGATCTCGCCGAGCAGGACCGGCTCCGCGACAACATTGGAAAATCGCAAGTCGCCCTGATTCCAACCGTAAGGTCGGCACAGCCCGGCAAACGAAATTGAGGCATTGACCTTAGAGGAGAGGGAATATGACGCAGTTCAGCCTGAAAATACAACGGATTGGGATGTTTGTCTGCCTTTTCGTCATCCTGGCTGCGACCGCCGTCGCACAGCTTGATACTGGCAGCATCGTCGGCGTAGTACGCGACAAAAGCGGGGCGGTACTGACCGGGGCCGACGTGAAAGTCACCAACACGAAGACCGGCCGCATCTATGACGTCAAGACAGGAAGCGCCGGCGAATACGAAGTGCCCGGCCTTCCCGAGGGCCCGTACCGGGTCGAGGCCAGTCACCCTGGATTCAAAACCGGCATCGTGTCGGGGATCGTCCTCTATGCCACCGACCGGCGCAGTGCCGACGTCTCATTAGACGTGGGCGCCGCTTCGGAGCAAATTACGGTTACAGCCGGGACCGCAGTCGTGAACACGCAAACCAGCGACACCGGCGGTTCCGTCACCTCCAAGCAAGTCACGAATCTTCCTCTGAATGGCCGTGACTTCACTTCGCTCATCGCGCTGGTTCCCGGCTCAGTGACCACTGGTGGCTTCGGTCAGAACAGCCTGGGGGGATACGAGACGACCTTTGCCGGTGTCAACGTGCTGCTCGATGGAGCGGACGCAACCCGCATTGACGTGAATGCCGTTAGCACTCAGCTTGGACGGCAAGCGTCGCGCATCAGCCGCGCCAGCGTGGACAGCATCGAAGAGTTCAAGGTCTTGTCCGGGACCTACTCGGCCGAATACGGCCGTTCCACCGGAGACATCGTGAACGTGATCACCAAATCGGGCGGCAACGCGTTCCATGGAAACCTCTTCGAGTTCTTCCGAAATGATGCGATGGACGCGAAGAACTACTTCGCAACCGTCAATACCCCGCTTCGGCTGAACCAGTTCGGTGGCAACTTGAGCGGGCCGATCGTAAAGGAGAAGCTGTTCTTCTTTGTGAATTACGAGGGAGTGCGGCAGATCGTGAACAGCCCCACCGGTCCGATCGCGGTCATGACGCAGGCCACGAAGGATACCGGTGTTGCTTCAATAGCTCCGGTCCTTGCCGCCATACCTGATCCCAACGTGCCGGGACCCGTGGTCTTCCCAGATGGCACAATAAGAACTGATCTCGGCTACTTCGAGGGGCGACTCCGCAACACCATCCGCGAAGATACGGGATCCATCAAGGTTGACTACAACGCCTCGCCCAAAGACACATTCTCATTCCGCTACAACATTGCGGATTCTTTCACCAGCACGCAGTACGGCATTGCCCTCGATCAGATATCCCCTTCGACTAGTCGCAACCACTTACTGAAGGGCACATGGACCCACACGTTCCGTCCGAATCTGCTGAATGAGTTCGGCGTAGCGTTTAACCGCCCGCAGACTGATTCGCTGGGCGGCGGCGGCAACTTCCCGATTTTCCAGTGTGTCTTCTGCGACAATACCAACATCTTCGGAGCCGCTCCAGGGCCGGCTTTGTTCTCCAGTCACCGGCCGCAGCACTCGCTGCAGTTCCTCGATAACCTCAGCTGGATCAAGGGCAAGCACGCGATCCGCGCCGGCACAGACATTCGCCTCGCCGTTACCCACGACGCGTCCGATCCGCAGGCGTTCCTAGGCTACGCGGGGGAGGGGTTTGGTGGGGGTTGTGGCCTTCTCGAGAATTGCGGGTTCACCCTGTCGACGCTCGGCGGACACTCCGAGGTGACCTTACAGAACGTCAATTACGGGTTTTTTGTGCAGGACGACTTTCGCGTCTTGCCCCGCTTCACCCTCAATCTCGGTCTACGCTACGAGTACAACTCCGTGCTCCACGGCGACCAGTTCGGGAACTTCGACATTGCGACTCTGATGCGCGACCCGAACAACCCGGACACCTCTTTGCCCTATGGGCCGGTGGGCGTGGGACTCTACAAGCCGGATCGTAACAATTTCGCGCCTCGGCTGGGTTTTGCCTGGGATCTTTACGGAACCGGCAATACCGTCCTGCGCGGTGGCTTTGGAGTCTTTTACAGCCCCCAGCTTACCGGCGCAGCTCTATCCCTCGCCGGAAACCACGGCGTGCAGGGTTACAACGTCAACATTTTCGAGGATCTCCAGTTGCTTTGCGGGACCAGCTTTACGATCGCTTATCCGCTGCCCTCGCCTCTGCCGGTCTGCAGTGCGGCGGCGAACGTGAATTCGCTCGACCAGAATCTGCGCGACACTTACTCCATGCACTGGAGCCTCGGCGTGCAACAGCAGATCGTGCGCAACACCATCTTTGAGATTTCTTACGTCGGCAACCGGGGCGTAAAGCTCCCTGCCGGCGCAGCCTATGCCGGAGAAGAGTTGAACATCTCTCCCTTTGTTCTTTCCGGGGCACCGAACCAGATTAGCCAGGTCTTCGGTCAGGTTCGCCACCTTGGCGACTACCTCGATTCCAACTACCACGCGCTTCAAGCCAGCCTCCGCCGTCACATTGGGCAGGGCCTGAACGTAGATGCCAACTACACTTGGTCCCATGAACGCGATGATGCCGTCAACATCCTGGCGGGAGCCTTCCAGGATTCACACCACCCCAAAGCCGACTTCGCCGACGGCGATATCGACGTTCGTCACAACTTTACCCTGGGCGCGGTCTGGGACGTCCCGCACGCCCAATACGGCTTCACCAAAGGCTGGCAAATCAGCACGCTGTTGCAGGCGCGTAGCGGCCTGCCGGTGAACATAGCCTTGACTTCGCCCTTCTTCGGGGCTGACCAGGTTCGCCCCAACTTGGTCCCGGGCGTGTCGATTCGCCCCGCCAATGCCAGCGCCCCCAACAACCTGCTCAATCCGGGTGCCGTCTCTGGGCTGTGCTCGGGGACGAACACTTCACCGTATTGCTTGCCGCCGTTCACTCTCGGCACGACACCGCGCAACTACGGGCGTGGCCCCGGATTCACCCAGATGGATCTCGCAATCTCCAAGACAACGCAGATCACCGAGCGGCTGGGATTTCAATTGCGGGGCGAGTTATTCAATCTGTTTAACCATCCTAACTTCAACAGCCCATCGGGCCTGCTGAGCGACCCTAACTTCGGCAAGAGTACCAGCACAATTGGAAGCCTAGTCGGCCTGGGGACGTCGCGCCAGGCGCAACTGGCGGTCAAATTCATTTTTTAGGGATACGCTTCCCCATCGCGAGCCAGGGCTTCCTTTCGTGGAGGCCCTGTTTTTCTTGGGCACAAAGGAGAAATCGCCTTGATCCGGTTCACAACGTTTCCACTGCTGTTGCTGTGGCTCGCTGCCGTCGGGTCCGCGCAGACAAAAGACGTTTCAACGCCCCAAGCACCAGCGCTTCACTCCACCATCCACACGATCTACATCATTCCCAGCAGCCACTGGGACCTTGGCTTTCTGGCGCCGCCGGAAGAAATTCTGCCCCGTCTCAAACCGCATCTGGACCAGGTCATTGCCGATTGCAAAGCCGATCCCGATTTTCGCTGGACCATCGAGAGCGTGTGGCAGGTTCGCGAGTGGCTCGCGCGCACCAACGATCCACAGCAGATCAAAGAATTTGTGGACCTCGTCAACAAGGGTCAGATACAGGTGTCCGCCGTCTTTGGCAGCATGCACACCGAGTTCATGGGCTCGGAAACTCTCAACCGCCTCACCTACGACATCCATGCCATCGGCAAGCAAATCGGCATCAAGACCGACTTCGCCATGATGGATGACGTTCCCGGCTTCACGGTTCGCCTTCCGCAAGTCCTCGCTGGCAGCGGCGTGCATTATTTTGTGACTGGCTCCAACCTGTTTATCGGCGGCGGAACGTCGCTCACGCCCGGCCACGTTCCCTTCTACTGGGAAGGGTTGGACGGCTCGCGCGTGCTGATGTGGCAAACTCAAGGCCCCTTCGGCGGATATACCGAGGCGCTCTCCGAATACTTCCTCGATCCCGAGGCGCGAGAGCCCTATACCAAGGAGCATTTCTATCCCAAGGAGTGGGAGGGTCAGCCTCCTCTTGAAATCATGCAGCACGGTGTCGACCACCTGCTCAAGAAGTATGCGGATGCCGGCTACAAATATGACGCCGCCATGGTTCTCTATCTCCACGACTTCATTCCGCCCTCGTGGGAGAAAGACTCGCTGCTGCCGGCGATACGAGCGTGGAACGCGGCAGGCCGCCAGCCGCATCTCGTTGTCGCCACGCCCGCAGAATTCTTCCGCCACATCGAATCCACTTACGGCAAAGATTTTCCCGTGTACAAAGGGGACTGGAGCGGTCTCTGGTCCGAGGTGAAAACCAACTCTCCTCGCATCAGCGCCGCGGCACGCTGGGTCCAGGATCACACACCGGTCGCGGAAATGCTGTGGAGCCTGCTTACGTTCCGCGTGGGCACCAGCTTCCCCGCCGGCAACTTTGAGTCTGCGCGCCTCAATCTCCTGAAGTATGAGGAGCACTCCGGATCAGCGCAGGTGGGATGGCCCAAGCTGATGACGCGCGCCGAAGTCGATCAGCAGAATAAAGAGTATGTGCAGTATCTAAAGGATGCCCGCACTGACATTCACCAACTGATCTCCACCGGAATGACAACCCTGTTCGCCCAGCGCGAAGACGCGCCCACGGTTGACAACATCGTCGTGTTCAATCCGCTCAGCTGGAAACGGGACGGGATCATTACTATCGACATCCCCGACGGCCAGAACATCTCGGTGCGCGACTTGCAGACGGACGCCGTAGAACCGACACAGAGGATCTCTCCGACGCAAGTTGCATTCCTCGCGAAGGAAGTTCCCAGCATAGGCTACCGAACCTATTCTCTGGAGACCGTGACCGCGCACAGTAGCTCTCGCAGTCCCCTCAGGTCTTTACCGCAATTGGAAAATGCGTTTTATCGCGTGCGGATTCGCCCGCAGGACGGCGCTGTCATCAGCCTTTTTGACAAGGAAGCGGGAGTGGAGTTGCTCGACCAGAAATCTTCCGACAAGTGCAACGCGTTGCAACGATGGAATGCGGCTGCCCGGTTCAGTGTACCGAGCGGCAAGATCCAGATCAGCCGCGAAGATGGTCCTCTGTTTCAGAGCTTGGTGGTCCGCCGTCCTGGCACCTTCTGGCCAGAGACTCGCATCACTCTTCCTATGCAGCGCAAGACCGTCGAATTTTCAAATCGTCTTGATCGCATTCGCATGCCGTACGTCGCCAGCCTGCAACCTGGCGAGGCCTATACCTTCAACTTCGCCTTCGGTTTCGACAGGCCCGCCACTGTCTGGGTTGGAAACGGCAACGGCTTTCACCGCATGCCGGATGACTACCTTCCCGGCGCGCGGACTGACGCCGCCGTCGCACAACATTCCCTGGTTCTGGAAGGAATTCGCGACAACAATCCGGTCAGTATTGTGTTGTCGGAGCGGCAGTCGTTTTTTAATTACCTGCCCGGGATGTCAGGTGGCAAAGACAAGTTCCTGAACTCCGTTCAGGCACTCGCGATTCGTAAGCAAGACGAGGGGGACACCAGCGATCTCGGTATGGTGAATTTTGCAAACCTTGAGATCGGTATGGAAGACGAACCCTTGCGGTTCGATTTCGCCATGCAGTCTCTTAGCGGCGCCCCTGATCGCGCCGAAGCTTACCGAACTGGCGCCGACTTCGACATCCCGATGATCGCCGCCCGCATGCTCCCCCACGTCGCCCCCGCCGCGCCGGTCGGTTCATTCTTCACTCTCGATGCTTCCAATGTCGTTCTGATCGCGTTTCGTCCATCGGCGGACGGCGATCCGAACCATTACCTGGTGCGCTTACAGGAAGTGGCTGGTAAGCCGGTCGAGGTGAAACTCAACACGCCCTTGAAGATTTCTCAAGCCGAGCTAACCGATCTGTCGGAAGATGAAGTAATCGCGCCGCAGGCCCTGCCATTAACCGTCAAGATAGGCGCAAATCAGACGGTAACGTTGCGCCTCACCATCCCTCACCAGACCAAGTCGCGCTCGAGCCGCTGGTGGGAGTGGGATTGAGATCAACGGCCCGCGATCTTCGAGAGTGGCACGCGTACGACCTTTGGAAAATAAATCTGCGAATTGGTGACGAGGCTCGGGACGTTCGCTGTGTTGCACACGTACGTAAAGAGAATCGATCCCGGTTCCCGGAATTCCGGATGTTCCTT
This sequence comes from Terriglobales bacterium, assembly GCA_049696815.1. Classification (GTDB taxonomy): domain Bacteria; phylum Acidobacteriota; class Terriglobia; order Terriglobales; family Acidobacteriaceae; genus Acidiflorens. The sequence goes on from JBAVUO010000011.1 coordinate 21,387, forward strand.
CCCCGCATAGCAGAGAGTATCTTTGTCGTATCCTGGCGAGCCCTTCTTCATCTCGGGGATGTGGTAGATCACCTTTCCTTGGCTCCAGGGACCGGTAATCTGCGGCGCCGTTCGCACGAGCACCTCATCCGAGGACAAATCGGGAGACTTGAACACGGCCAGCCACTGCTTTAGTTCAGGGTGATACCGCACTGACATTTCCGACGCTCCCGGTTTCATCACCGTCATCGCATCCGCAGGCACGAATCCCTGTTTCCAGTTGCCGGACTCTGCGTAGTACTGCAAGTTCTTCGCCGGATCGCCTAGCCCGCCAAGCGGGATACGGGTCAGCAGCGTGGGACGGCTTCCTTTTTCGTACAGCGCAAAAAGGTAAACGTAGCCTCCACTCACCACCGTCGTCGCCGATGGATATGCGGCGACCCCATCGCTTACCAACGGAAAATACCCCACCTTCCATTTCTGCGGATCGCCGTTCAACCCTGAAACTTTCGCCAGGTCGGCCCCACAGGTTTCAAAATCGAGACCCTCCGGCTTAGGTGCCGCCGATTTCCTTACGCAGAGCAACGTGACCCAGAGACCGTCGTTGTAGACGAATCCATCCAGCGCCCAGTACCAAGTACTCTTGTGTTGCGCGTGGAAAAAGTCCTGCATCTGACCCTGGTCATCGCGTCGAATCACATACTCCAGGTTCCATTTTCCGTTTGTACAGCTTGAAATACCGATACTGTTGCGCACCATCCGCGGGTCTTTGCCGTTCACCACTCTCTTGTCGCCATAAAGCGTATCTCCGAAAATCCACACGGAACGCCCATCCGGCAACGGGATCGAATACGCCCCATCAGCCCCAAACCACGGGGATTTCAGGGGAAACGTCGGAACGCATTGCGAATCGCCCGGCGCCCGCGGTGCTGACAGCGCATTCTCGGCGCACAACCCAACCAACGTTGCGACTAGGCAAAATCGGATGAATTTCGATGCCATATGCCCTACAGACTTGAGCCCAGGAATGAGGTCCATGCTTCAGTGTAACTCCCGCTCGACAGGAACTCATTGGGCGAGCACAGGAAAAGCCACTGAGCGGATTTTGCGAAACACAGACCGAACAGGGCTACCAATCGAGCCGAATTGCGCATGCGGAGTTGGTCGACGTGAACCTCCACGCGCCTATGGCCGAGGAGAATATGCCACAAGGTATAAGGCCGCGATTTCTTCCTCTGTGAAATACGGGTAGGCAGGCATCACGTCTCCACCTGTCATTTTCATCGTGCCGCAGGAGCCGTATTGCACCTGGTGAACGACGCCGCTGAGAGAGTGCTCTCTGGGCATGCTGGCCAGCGACGGGATGATTCCTTGCGTCATGGCCGTGTGCCCGCTTCCAGGACCGGTCGCGTCGTGGCAGACATGGCAGGTCCCCCTCACGATGTGCTCGCCGACGCGGGCCGCGGATTCAGGCACCAGAAGCCCATCGCGTTTGCTGGGCGGGACCGACGCCAGCTTCTCCAGATAGCCGTACAGAGCTTCCACCTCGTCCGGGCGCAGGTACTCGAACGACGGCATGCTCTTTCCACCGTGTTGAAACCGGTCTCGCAGGGAGGCTTCCGCCAGTTCCGTTACCTGTTGGATCATGTCGTCATCCGCCTCGATTCCTCTCGCCTCCATGCGCTTTCGCGTCATTGCCGGGGAAGTGCCTTGCACCGGGCCAAGCACCGAGTTGATTTCTGGCGGTGCCCCTTGCCCATCGGGCCCATGACACGACTGGCAATTCCAGCGGTAAAGATCAGCCCCCGATACCGGGAATTTTTCATTCAAGATTGCCGCCGCCTGTTCCGGGCTGGAACGGAACGTTGACAGGAAGCGTTGAATGACCGAGTTCAAGTTGGCCTGCCCCAGAGGAGTTCCGCTGGACGGTTGCGGGTTCCCGTGCGGGTTGGCGGGGAGGGTGCCGCTTCCTCCCATCTGTCCCATACGAGTTTGTGAGACCGTGAGCCCGAGATGTTTCAGACAGCTCGGCCCTTGGCCGGAGGGAATGGGATACTCACGGGTTGTTGCTCCCGAGACGGGTATGGTCTTGGGCTGCTGCGCAACCCCTTGTTCCTTATTGGCTGGTGCGTTCTGTGCCGAAGCCGAAACCAGTAATCCAGCCACCGCCAGGGTCGCCGCGACTAGGAAAGTAGGACACATCCGTTTCATGGCGTGCCTTTCATCTGATTCGAGAATTGGACTGCGAGCCTTGGTGAGCATTAGGCACCCCGGGATGCGGCCGGCGCTGTCTTGATCTGGGCCAAAGCTGCTTCTTGGGAGAGCCTGCGCATTTTCCACAAGATGAGATACCCAAAAGCGTAGATAAACGCGACCCACATCGCGCCGTAAAACAGCAGGAAGGGAGCGGCAATGTACGGAGTGGCGTAGGGCGTGATCAACACCCCGACCGTGGGCAGCGAGGGCGACGGGCGAGCGCCGAAATCGACGTTGACATCGAAAGTTGCGGGGGCATACTCCTCGTCGCCGCGGAAGACGACCTGTACGGGATAGGTACCGTAGCGCCGGTCCTTGATGACTAGTTGGGCTTTGCCATCGGCCAGAGTGGGGCGACTGCCGAACGACAGAGTGCCGAGTCCGGTCTTTGCCGAGAACTCCACCGGCTTGAAGCTGATGGGCGCGCCGCTGGAGTCCCGCAACGTGGCAGTGACGGCAACCGGCGGCGACGGTTTCAAGGCGTCTTCAGCGGAGTGGTCGTTGGGCGTTTCCAGACTGAAAAGCCGGCCGGTATACAGGAAGACGCGGGCGCGCGGAAGAAGGGGTGTACTCTCGTCGGGGGGAGATTCGCGGCTTGCTTGTGCCGCCGGGAGGGCTTTCCATTCCACGGTAATCGCGGTTGGCTTCGGTGGTTTGGGCTTAGCTGGGCCGGCGGCATTCGCGGGTCTGCCATACAGCAACAGCGCCGCCACGGCCAGGACTGGAACCACGGTCCCTGGCGTCCACCAGCGCGAAGGCACAGAATCGTCGGGTAGTTCGGGCACGGCGACCTTCTCTCTCTGCTCGCGCGTCTCCCAGATCGAGACGATGGGGAACAGCTTGGCCATTAAGGTGTAAATCAAGGCAAAACCTGCGACCGCCGCCGCGGTGATGGACCACTCCACCCAGGTGGGATGGTAATGAGTCCACTCCCAGGGCAATCTCTGTCCCGAGGGTAGATAGGGACTGCGGAGGGTGGGAACAACGATGATGTAGCGCTTGGCCCAGGCGCCCACGATCACCAGTGCCGAAGAGAGCACCACGCCGGGAATGGTGTAGCGGTGATAGCGCTTGATGCCGAGCACGGCGATCATGAGGACGGCTGGAATGAACACGCACAGGCTCTGCGCGACCCAGAACAACACGGCATAGTCACCGACGAAGAGCCGTTGCATCAGCATGCGCTCGCTTCCCTCCAGCTTGTAGCCCGCCGTCAGATATTCATTGATGTTGAAGTACAGGTACATCATCGAGAAGGCCAGCAGAAGCAGGCCAAGTTTGCGGAAGTGTAACTCTTCGACATAGTCCTGGAGGTGGAACACACGCCGCAGCACGTACATGGAAAAGATGACACCAGCGGTTCCGGAGTAGATGGCTCCGATCACAAAATAGGGACCAAAAATGCTGCTGTTCCATCCCGGGCGGAGGGTCATCGCGAAGATCCACGAGACCACGGTATGCACGGAAACCGCTAGCGGGATGATGAAGATGGCCATAAAAGAAATGGCTTTCTCCAGCAAAGCCTTCTGCTGCGGTGTCCCGGTCCAGCCGATGGCAAGCGTACGGTAGAGGCGGCGGCGCCAGGAAGCAAGCCGGGGTTGCTCGGCCAGCAGCGCCAGGTCCGGAATCATAGGGATGTAGAAATACAGGATGCAGCCGGTCAGGTAGGTGCTCACGCCCAGCACATCCCACATGATGGGCGACTGGATACGACCGTAGCGGAACAGGTTCAGCATGCGGTCGGGCCGTCCCATGTCAATCATGACCATAGGGCCGCCGATGCAGAGGGCAAACACGGTGATGGCCTCGGCCATGCGCGTGATCGGCGTCCGCCATTCGGTATCGGTGACGCGCAGGATCGCCGAGATCAGCGTGCCAGCGTGGCTGATGCCGATGAAGAAAACGAAATTGGTGATGTACAGTCCCCAGGAGATCTGGTCGCGCATGCCCGTGACGATGAGCCCGTCCTGCAGTTGCTGGATGTAGGCGTAGAGTCCCCAAAGAAGTACGACAATCAGGAATCCCACCCAGACATAGAACCGCCAGGTGTTTTCCAGCACAGAACGCAAAAGGTTCTGCTCACGAGCTTCCATGCTCACCTCTCAGTGCGCCATTCCCGCCATTCCGGTTTGTGCCGTCTCGGTTTGCGCCTTTTCGTCCGGAGCCGGGTACTTGCGGCTGGCAGGAGGCAGGTAGTAAACGCTTGGTTCCGTTCCCAGTTCTTCCATCAGCCGAAAACTGGCTCCACGCTTGGCGATCTTGGTGAACTGGATGGTCTCGCCTTTGCCGTTGGTCACCGCATCCTCGAATTGGTCTCCGAAATAGATCGCGCCCATCTTGCAAGTCGCGGCACAGGCAGGAAGCTTGCCCGCCCGGAGGTGCTCGGGGCAGAAGATGCACTTTTCCACTGTGCCTTTGCGGTGCGGGTAGTTGTATTCCACGTTGTACGGACGGGCCATTTCTTCCGTCGTGTGGGGCGGTTCTCCCCAATTGAAGGAGCGCGCCGAATACGGGCATTGGGCGATGCAGTTGCGGCAGCCGATGCAGCGATCATCATCCTGAATCACGATCCCATCGGTGCGCTTGTAGGTGGCGCCCACCGGACAGCCGCGCACGCATGGCGGGTTGTCGCACTGCATGCAGGGACGGGGCAGAAAGTAAGGCCCGGCCGCCTCGTTATCGGTGATTTCAAAAACCTTGATCCACTCCTGCATGGGTGGGACGTAGTGCATCGCGGTGCAAGCTTTGGTGCAGTCCCGGCAGCCATCGCACTTGGCCAGGTCAATGACCATGACCCATTTCTGGTTGCCGGGAGCAACCGACCGGGAAGGAAGCACCTCGCGGAACACCTTCGAGACGCTCGCCTTCCAGGCCACTCCCACCGCCATGGCCGCCCCTGTCCCCCGCGCCAAGAACTGCACGAAACCGCGCCGCGTTATTGCCATGGGTCACTCCGGAATTCGCGTTCGCTCACGGTATGACGACCAGCCTCATCTTCATGTCGTCGTGGCCTTGGCCGCACTTGACCGTGCACTCCACCACATAACTGCCCGGCTCCGCCGGCGCCACCAAGGTGAAGTCCTGCGTGCCTTCCTTGAGGCGCAGGTCCCAGCCTTGGTCTTTGAGCGCATTGATGGTGAAGGTATGGATGGTGCCGTCCTTGTCCCACTCGGTGCTTTTGTTGGCGGTGATCCGCAGGTGCACCACCTCATTGGCTTTCAAAGTGATCACCGGAAGCTTTTGGCCCGGGATTTTGAACAGATTGTCCTTGTCGGCAATCACCGTGATCAGGCGCGGTGGGCCGCCCGCGATGGCGAGCGAAGGCAGGATGCCCAGCACGAACGCAAACCACACTGGCAGCAGAATTCGATTTGTTCTTAACAAGACCCACCTCTCCTTCTGTTTCGGTCGGCCTACCATAGTGCAATCCGGAATCCAGTCCATGCCGGGAACGCCTACTTTGTCCCAACCGACGCTAAATGCCTGCAAACTCAGACCGGGAAGACTGCAACAGGGTGGAGTCAGGGCGAGCCGAAATGAGCTTGTACAAATTACTACCGTGCTGCTGCTGGAGGGGATCGGACAGTTTGTGTCCGATACTCGGACACTTCAGTGGGGTTCTCCCGGGGGCAAATTCAGGAAGGCAAGCAAATCGCCGACATCGCTTTCAACTAAGGTGGGCCAGCCAATGCCCGCCGCGCCAGTTTGCGCATTCATCTTCTGACCGTGGCGCCAGAGCGCAACCGCCAGGCTGATGGAATTGTAACTACGTCCCTGGAGCGCGGGGGCGCGCGCGGTGCCTTCGGCGTTTTCACCATGACAGCGGCTGCAACCTCGCCACCTGAACACGCTGGCTCCGACGTGGGGCGAACCGGCGGGATCGGCGTACCGAAGGCTGTAAAGGAACGCAAAAACATCGGTCATTTCCTGGGCGGACAACTGCGGGCGCGCGATGCCTTGCCGCGCCATCGCCTGTTCCATTAGCGGGGAATGGCTGACCATGGCGCCGCCCAGTTCGGTAAAAGTCTCGGGCAGCGCGCGCTCCGGCCCAAGGCTTGGCCCTTCCAACTGGTCGGCCGTGCGAATGGAGTGACATCCGGTGCAGGACTTCTGCTGAAACACCTGCCATCCACGCGCGGGATCGCCATGCGGTACCGAGCCGCGCGAGGCGTTTTGCCGCACGAACGCGTACAGATCCCGCAGTTCATGACCTTGAAATTGCGGCCAGGGAATGCCTTCCCGCTCTGCGGCCTGACGCATGCCCGACGCGTGGTTCCATAGAGCTTCGGTCCACTCCATGGGCCCGGTCAGATCGCTGGCCGCCGCCAAGTCGGGCCCAATTCTCCCGCCCACACCATCCACGGCATGGCAATGGATGCAGCCTTTGCTGGTAAAGAGCTCGTGCCCCCGCGCCGGATCACCGGGATCATCCACGTGGCGGGACATGTAAAGGTAGGCAAGCAATTGGGCGACGTCGTCGTAACTGAGAGTGGGATAGGAGACCCCGTCGGCGCGCATGCGTTCCCACATCCGGGGTGCGTGATTCCACATGGCCGTGACGAGCTGCGGCAGGCTCGATTGGGCGGGCTTTTTGCGGCCGAGGTCGGGCCCCACTTTGCCGCCCTCGCCATTCACCGCGTGGCATCGAACGCAGCCTTTGTCGCGGAACACCACGCTGCCCTGTTGGGGGCTGCCCTCCAGAAAGGTGGACCAGCGTTCGCGCTCCCGCCGGCCTTGGGTAACCAGGGCTCCAGTGAAGGCAAGGACAGCGACCGCAGCCAGAAGCGTCCAGACCACCAAGGGAAGTGGCAGGCGTCCATCGGAACCCTGGCTAGGTGACACGGTCGGCCTCCGGCTGGAAACTCCCGCAATCGCCTGGCCACAGCAGGCCGCCAACGTATTTGGAAACGCCGGTCATCGCAGTATTCAGTGGTAGCGGCGGAACAGAGCTGGTCCGGAATTGTCGTATGCCCCGGTACATGTCAGAAATTCGGACAGTCCTGGCCCCCGCTACGTTTCGGTTCGATACTCCTTTAACTTTCGATAAAGCGTGTCGCGAGAGATGCCCAGCAGGGCCGCGGCCTTGCTCCTGTTCCCTTCAGCGAGCTGGAGTGCCCGCTCGATTGCCATCCGCTCCAGCGGTTCAATCGCCACCGTCTGCTCGACACCCTTGGCGGGTGGCAGGTCGGCCAGTCCAGCCGGATCGAGTAGCGGCCGCAGATCTTTTTCCGTGATGGTCTGCGGATCGTCGTGCGAGAGCGCGGCCAAGCTTTCGAGCAGATTCTCCAGTTCGCGGACGTTGCCCGGGAACGAGTACTTCAAGAGCAATTCCACGGCCCCGCGATGGAGGGCGATCGGCCGTTCGTAGCGTTGTTCGAGCTTCTGCAACGTGTGTTGAGTCAACACCAGAATGTCCTCGGGCCGCGCCCGCAAGGGAGGGATCTCGATGACGACCGTGGCGATTCGAAAATAGAAATCCTGGCGAAGCTGATCGCTGCGAAGCTCGGCGTTGGTGTGATTGGTGGCGGCGATGATGCGCACATCCACGGGAATCGCCCGGGTGCCGCCCACTGGCCGTACCTCCTTATCTTGCAGCACGCGCAACAACTTCGCCTGAACTTCTTTCGGCATTTCGCCGACCTCGTCGAGGAACACCGTCCCGCGCGCCGCGGAAGCAAAGATGCCGACCCCGTCCGCGAATGCGCCGGTGAAGGCGCCGCGGCGATAGCCGAACAGTTCGCTCTCGACCAGCTCTCTGGGCAGAGCGGCGCAGTTTACCGGAACGAACTGGTTCGCCGCGCGGCCGCTGGCGGCATGAATGGCGCGCGCCAGCAGTTCTTTCCCGGTGCCGGTCTCCCCTAATACGAGGATCGGCGAGTCGGACTCCGCGGCGGCGCGCGCCTTCTCCACCACCTTCTGCATCACCGGCGACACGTACACGAGCGAGTCGAAGGACGGGCAGTAGCGATGCAGATTGCTCTCCAGTTGCGAGACGCGGCTTCGTAGCCGGAATACCTCCAGGATTCGTCCGACCTTTTTCTTCACCGCATCGGGCTCCAGCGGTTTGGTCAGATAGTCTTCGGCGCCGCGCTTGATGGCCTCGACCGCAGTTTCAATGGTGCCAAAGCCGGTCATGATCATCACCGGCAGATCGGGATTGTGGCGCTGCAACTGCTCCATCAGCGTAATTCCGTCGGTCGCGGGCATCATCAAATCCAACAGTGCCAGACAGATCCCGGGGTTCCTCTGCTGGACAGCAAGGGCCTGTTCGCCATCATGGGCGGTTTCGACCTGGTATCCTTCCTCCACCAGGAACTCCTTCAGGGTCCGGGTAAGGCTGAGATCGTCGTCCACCACCAGCACCGTGCACTTTGGGGTCGCTTCGCTCATACCAGGACCTTCTCCGGTGCCGCTGCTTTGGGCGAGAGCGGCAACTCGATTCGCACCACCGTTCCCTGGTTCGGCGCACTGTCAATACGCATGGAGCCTTCGTGTTCCTGCAGGATGGTTGCGGCAATCGACAGCCCCAGCCCCGTGCCTTTGCCCACTGGCTTGGTCGTGAAAAACGGCTCAAAAATGTGCGGCAGGTTCACCGGCTCAATGCCGCAGCCGTCGTCTTCAATGGAAATGTGAATGCGATCGTCTGCTGGGTGGCAGCGAACCGTAATATGTCCCTTGGGCTGGACGGCATCCAAGGCGTTCGTGATCAGGATCAGGAACAAAGCCTCAATCTGGTTCCGATCCGCCATGACCGCGGACCCGTCCGACGCATCCATGTCGAGCGTCAGATGGATCTGCTTCGCAACCAGTTGCGGGCTTAAGAAACTTAGGACCGAATCAAGCGTGTCCTTGATCGCTTCCACACGCCGCGTCAGTTGTGGCCGGCGGCTGAAGTCCAACAACCGGCGGACAAATTGCTGGCAGTAACGAATGCTGCCCTCCAGATCGCCAAGATCGGCGTCCACGCCGGTGTTCTGGGCATGCTTGCGGGCAAGCTGTACGCGCAGAAGCATGGACGCCAGCGGCGTATTCAGGTGGTGCGCCGTACCTGCCGCCATCTGACCCATGGTGGTCAATTTCTCGATCTGCAGCAATGTTTGCCGCAAACGGATACGTTCCCGAATATCCGTGCTCACCTCCAGGAAGTAACGTCCGGGCTCTTCTTCGTGGTAGGGAAGCACGTTGGTTTGTACGTCAACCAGGGTGCCCTGCTTGGTCGAATGGCGGGTCTCGACATCCAGCACAGGTTTGCCTTGGGAGGCTTGCGCGAGAAACGCCTGCATTTCGCTTTGCTTTTCGGCGGGAATGGTGGGCAGCTTGCTGCCCAGCACTTCAGTGCGAGTGTAACCGTACAGGTCCTCAGCGGCGGCATTCCATTCCGCAACAATGAGGTCGGAGTCGAAAAGTGCAATGGCCGCGGGAGAGCAATTGAGAATTCCCCGGTAGCGTGCCCGCGACCGCCGGAGCTGCCGCTCGCTGCTACGGCGTGCCCGCAACACGAACCAGGCGGCCCAGAACGCCAGCAGCAACGAGGAAACCACTCCCCGGCTAACGTACAGGTAGTGGAGAGTGAGGTAATCGACATCGCGGAAGAAATGGGACTCCAGTAATTCCCAGACAGCGAACACAAGCCCGATGATGCTGATGCTGGAAAGCGCCAGCGTGGCCCAGAACCACCGCCGCTCAGGAAAATCGTCGCTCATGGATCCACCGCGTAGCGGCGGCCTCAGGTTCCCCCCATCCGATGGCTGGAATCGTATCCGGGCGGAGCACACTTCGCTGTGATCTCCATCACATGGAACCGGTTACGTTGCAGACCCCGGAGGGCGGCGTCCGCTTCTCTGTCTCGCCTGAGAATCCACTCACGCTGACGGATAAACGGAAATCGATGGAAGGGCGCCTGCCGGATTACGACAGCAGGCCGTGCTCGCGCAGTTTCCGGTACAAATTTCGCTCGCTGATTCCGAGAATCTTGGCCGCGTTTCCGCGGTGACCCTTGCTGGCCTCGATCGCCAATCGGATGTGCGCGAGTTCCGCTTCTTCGAGCGTCGGCAGCGGGGCGTCCGTCGGCGTCGGACTGCTGGGCGTCGCCGGCTTCGAATTCCGCAAGGAGGCGGGAAGGTGCTCCGGCAGAACCTGCGATCCCTCACAGAGCACCAGGGCAGCTTCGACCACGTGCAGGAGTTCGCGCACGTTCCCAGGCCAGTTGTGTCGTCGCAGGAGTTGCAGGGCCGCTTCGCTGATCTGTTTGCTGGAGCCGAAGCGCTCGTTGAGCACGGTGGCGAAGTGTTGTGCCAGCAGGTCCACGTCGGCCCCTCGGGCACGCAGCGGCGGCACCTCCACTGTGATCGTACTCAGGCGGTAAAACAGGTCCTCGCGGAAAAGGCCCTGCCGCACCATGGAGGGCACATCGCGATTGGTCGCAGTCAGAATCCGGACATCCACTCGAATTTCCCGGGTGCCGCCGACATGGCGGAACGTGGAGGTGTCGAGCACGCGCAGCAGCTTGGTCTGGGTCGCCGGGCTCACCTCCCCGATCTCGTCGAGGAAGATCGTTCCACCGTTGGCGACTTCGAACAATCCGGGCTTGGCGCGGTCCGCTCCAGTGAATGCGCCACGTTCGTGGCCGAACAGTTCACTCTGAAGCAAGCTTTCCTGCAGCGCGGCGCACTCGACCAACACGAACGGCCGCGACCGGCGGGAACTGCGCGCGTGAATCAGCTTGGCCACCCATTCCTTTCCCGCGCCCGTCTCGCCGGTTATGAGCACGGTCGAATCGCTGGGTGCCACGCGGTCGATGAGATTGAGCAGGCGGCGGAATTCCGGACTGTCGCCAATGAAGGAATTGCCGAGATCCGGCGGAGTCAGACCACGCTCGAGAATATTCGCTCGCTGGCGCAGGGAGCGCCGCTCAATCGCCCTCTGAATGCGAATCTGGAGTTCATCCAGGGGACAAGGCTTCACCACGTAATCGCAGGCGCCGATGCGGATCGATTCGATTGCAGTATCGATGGAACCGTGTCCGGTCAACATGATGACCTCGGTTGCCGGCGTGGCGGCCTGAATGGCCTTCAGCGTTTCGAGCCCGCCCATACCGGGCAAGCGCAAGTCGAGCAAGACGACTTCCGGTTCCGCCGCCGTGACTCGCTGAATTGCCTCCTCGCCCGTGCCCACGGCGTCAACTTCATAGCCGAGACGACTCAGTTCGCCCACCATCACCTGCCGGAATGCCGTATCGTCATCGACCAGAAGGAGGGAGGGGGCCTTCATAGTCCTTCCTTCGGTTGCGGAGCGAGATGGATTGCCGGGATCACGACTTCGAATATAGACCCCTTTCCCGGGGTGCTCTCGACCACGATGTTGCCTCCCCAACTCCGGACAGCGTTCAGCGACAGGAACAGACCGAGGCCCGTGCCGCCCTGGCGGAGACTGAAAAAGGGCTCAAAGATCTTTTGACGATATTCCGGGGCAATCCCGCATCCTTCGTCGCTAACGCGAATATGCACGGCATCACCGCCTTGGGTGGCGACGACAACCTTGCCGCCCGGCTTCGATGCCTGAATCGCGTTGAGCAGAAGGTTGACCAGCAGGTTCTGCAACTCGGCTTCGTCGGCCCGGACGTGCAGAGTTGTTGTCAACGGCCGCACGGTTACGTCCACGGAGTTGGCGCGGGCCGTCGGATCGACTAACCTCTGGGCGGCCGCGATGGCCGCGTCCAGGTCCACGATATCTCCGGCATGCCGCTGTCCGCGCGACAGGCGCAGGAAGTGCTGGGTGATACCGCGGCAGCGCAGGATCTGGTCGCGCGCGATGGTCGCATTCTCGCGGACTCTGGCTTGATCCATTTGCCCGTCTTGCCCGGCTGGAGTTTCGCGGAGGATTCCCTCCACGCACATCAGGACGGTTCCCAGAGGGGTGTTCATCTCGTGTGAAAACCCGGAGGCCAGGACTCCGACCGACGCCAGGCGGTAAGACTCGGCCAGCTTCGCCTCGGCCGCTCGCCGCTCGGAGATGTCGCGCCAGACCTCCACTACTTGAGTCAGCCGTCCCGAGGCGTCCAGAATCGGTGAAGCGTGGATTTCTTCCCAGGCCACCGTGTCGTTGCCTGTCTTGCGCTCGCACAGCCGGACCTGGCGCGCACCCGACCGCAGGCAGGCGAGGGTGGGACAGTCGGACAGGTTGCACGGCCCCGGTTCGAGTTCGTAGCAGCAACAGCCCAGAACCTGCTCGCGGGAGGTGCCGGCGCGCTGCAGAAAGGCGTCGTTAGCCGCCACAATCTTCCGTTCCGCGTCGAGGACGACGATCCCGTCATCAATACTGTTGATCACCGTTTCCAGCCGCTCCCGCTGGGTGCGGACTTCGCCGACCAGGCCTGACACCGAGTCGGCCATGGCATTGAACTCCTTGGCCAGCCACGCCAGGGTGTCCGAGCCTTCCGCGGGCACACGCCGTTCGAGATCGCCCTGAGAAATCAGCCGTGCCGTGGTTTCAAGACGCTGCAAGCGGCGCAGGACCGACACCCGGATCACCAGCGCGATGGCGCCCACGATGACGAAGGTCAGAGCACCGGTGCCGGCTACCATCCAGCGCAGGTCCCGAGTCATCGCGGTGCGAACCTCTCCGGCGTTGTAGTCCAGAATCAGGATGCCGTTGATTTTCTGGCGGGGATCGTGGCACCGGTGGCACTCCTCGCGATTACGAATCGGCACGACGGTTCTCAGAATCGTTCCGCCCCGGGTCTCGATCACGCGGCTGGATCCCCGGCGTTCGGGCGGATCGCGATGACAGGCCTGGCAGGTGGGAGAGTCGATCCGGAAATCGTTTCCCACGTTCCCCGGCTTACTCGAGTAGCGTTCCACGCCACTGCGGTCCAGCAGTACGAGTTGTTCGACGCGCGCCTGTTTACCGAAGCTCTCGATCATTTGTGCGATCAGGGTGCGGTCATTTCCCATCATCTGGTGCTCGAGCGCGGTTCGGATCAACTCGCCTTCGGCGAGGGCACTGGTGTGTGCGGTTTCGAGCAGGCTTTGAAAATGATGGACCGAAAAGATGTAGGAGGCGACCGTGCAGGCCACAACTACTGCCGCGGTGACACCGAGCGCGAGGCCAACCGTCATGCTGGCAAAACGCAGCTTCATCATGATGGCACAGAGATGGCGGGATGATGGCATACGTGCTGACCGCCGTCAACGACTGACGAATTGTCAGGCTCGACCTGACATTCTGGCAGTCCGGTTGTTCGGCGCATCCCCACCTCGTCTGAAGAAGAGGCAGTTAGACCTCGCCAATGCTGGCATACAACGTGCAATTAGAAGAACAGAAGGAGGATTTCTGCCATGGAAATGCTCTTGATGGGATTGTGCGTGAGCGTATTCGGGCTGGGAGTCGCGGCTCTTGCGTTTGGAGCGGCGACGCGTTCCCAATCATCCGATTCAGCGGTGCAGCCCGAGCTTCCGTTGGTCAAGGCCGTTGCCCCGGCCCGCTTTTTCTCGAACCTTGTTGTACCGCCGGCTGCCCCGCGGCAGGTACCCATTGAGGTCCTGTTGCTGCAAATTGAAAACCACGTCCGCCTGGAGCAGGCCGCTGCGGAGTCGTTCGTAGAATTTCCCACGCACGCCCTGCTGTACAGCAAGACAACTTCGCCGCTGGTGAACTGAGAGAGTGGCTCATGACGCATGAACTGCTGAACGGTCTCTCGTCCGCCGAGGCCGAGGGGATTCTGGCGCTCGGCACCAGACTGATCGTCCCCAGCGGAACCTTGTTGTTCCGGCTGGGAGACCCGGCTGATCGCCTGTTCCTGACCGAACGCGGCCGAATCCGACTTACCCTGCCGATGCAGGTTCGGGGCAAAGACGAGGATATTCTCGTCGAAGAACGATCTCCCGGCCAGACCGTGGGCTGGTCGGCCCTGATTCCGCCCTACCGGTTCACTCTCACTGCCACTGCGCCGCTTGAGACGGAAGTGATCGCCCTGCCGCGGGAGGCGTTGCGCGAGTACTTTGCTGCCGATCCGGCGGCGGGGTACAAGATCGCTCTGAATCTGGCGGTCGTCATTGGACATCGCCTGCAGCTGTTCCAGACGATGTGGCTGCGCGAGATGCAGCGTACCGTAGAGGTGCGTTCTGCTTGACCCAAGAGATCGACCCATGAGACTGTGCGATCCAGATCCTGAGTGGCTCCTGCGGCAGGGGGCGCAGTGAATGACCGCTGACCAACTTTCCCAATCCGAACCTACGCGCCGCCGCGTGATTGAAATCTTACTCGGTGGCGGCCTGCTGGCCTCTTTTACTTCTTTCCTCTATCCCGTGCTGCGCTATCTTGTCCCTCCGACGGTGGCAGACCTCGGCGGGGACGAGATCGTCGCCGCCAAGCTCACAGAGCTGAAGCCCAATTCCGCCAAGATTTTCCGATTCGGCAGCCGTCCCGGCCTGTTGGTCATGAACAGCGACGGCACTTACCGCGCGCTCTCCGCCACTTGTACCCACCTCGGCTGCACGGTGCAGTATCGCCGCGATCTGCGCGAGGTCTGGTGCGCCTGCCACAACGGAATCTACGATCTCAATGGCCGCAACGTCTCCGGTCCTCCGCCACGGCCGCTCGATGTGTTTGATGTCCACTTGCGCGGCGATGAGATTGTCGTCAGCCGGAAGCGGGAGGCATGACCTTGTTCGCCGCCCTCCGCCACTGGCTGGATGAACGCCTTGATTGGGACGACCTCATCGCCCCCCTCCGCCACAAGACCGTCCCCAATCATCGCCTGTCCTACTGGTATTTCCTCGGCGGCATTACCCTTTTTCTTTTCGTGATCCAGGTGCTGACCGGGATCTTGCTGCTCCTGTATTACCGTCCGGGTGCCAACGAGGCCTTCGAAAGCGTCCAGTACATCATGACCCGGGTGCGGTTTGGCTGGCTGATTCGTTCCATCCACTCCTGGTCAGCCAATCTCATGATTTTTACTGCCTTTGCGCACATGTTCAGCGTGCTGTTTCTCAAGGCCTACCGCAAACCCAGGGAGCTTACATGGGTCAGCGGTATGCTTCTTCTATTTCTTGTCATGGGATTTGGGTTCAGCGGGTATCTGCTGCCCTGGAACACGCTGGCCTTCTTCGCCACCAAGGTCGGCACCGAGATTACTGGCCAAGTTCCAGTCGTCGGCAAGCCCATGATGATCTTTCTTCGCGGTGGTGAAGAGGTGACTGGAGCCACGCTGACCAGGTTCTTCGGATTCCATGTCGCCGTTCTGCCCGGGGTGGCAACCGTGCTGCTCCTGCTGCACTTGTTGCTGGTGCAACGCCTGGGCATGAGCATTCCCCCGAAACTAGAAGTGCAGTGGACCGCGAATCCGTCGGCCAGGCGGGAAACGAAATTCTTTCCCAACTTCTTGCTGCGGGAATTGATGGCTTGGTACGTGGCCCTGGGAGTGCTGGGGGTGTTGGCAGCCGTCTTCCCGTGGAACCTCGGGGTCAAGGCAGATCCTTTCGTGCCTGCCCCAGCGGGGATCAAGCCCGAGTGGTACTTCCTCTTCATGTTCCAGACGCTCAAGCTCATCCCGTCCAAGGTGTGGTTCATTGACGGGGAGGTTCTGGGTGTCCTTGCTTTCGGCCTGATCGGGTTGTTGTGGCTTCTGCTGCCTTTTTTTGAGAGTGACCAACCCTCACGCACGAAGAGATGGATTACTGGGCTTGCAGTCTTTGCTCTTGCGTACGTGGCAGGTATGAGTGTCTATGGCCATCTTGCGAAATAAGCTCCGACCGTTCAGCGCAACCCGCCATGTCGGGCTGGCCGCCTTCGTCGTGCTCGCGGCGTGCCTAGGTTATGGGCAGACCACGAACTCCTGCCTGGATTGTCACTCTGTCTTGCCTGACCCCCTGGGAGTGAGTCAGGAGAAGTTCAGCCAGGACATACACTCACAAAAGGGTTTGACATGCGCCAGCTGCCACGGAGGCGACCCAACCAGCGACGATCCAGGCAAAGCCATGAGCCGAAAGGCCGGGTGGAAGGGCAAGATTGATCGCAAACAGATCCCGCAGTTGTGCGGAAGCTGCCATTCGGATCCGGCCTATATTCGGCAGTTCAACCCCAGTTTGCGCACGGACCAGTTGGGTCAGTACCGCACCAGTGTGCACGGCAAGCGCCTCGCGGCTGGAGACACAAAGGTTGCAGTGTGCACGGATTGTCACAGTGTCCACGATCTAAGGGCGCCCAGCGACCCCCGCTCCACGGTGAACCCGGTCAACGTGGCGAACACCTGCGCTCGCTGCCATGCTGACGCGAGTTACATGAAAGGATATTCGATTCCCACGGATCAGTTCGCAAAATACAGCACGAGCGTGCACTACCAAGCGCTGGCGGTGCGAGGCGATCTGAGTGCGCCAACCTGTTCAACGTGTCATGGGAACCATGGCGCGGCGCCGCCAGGAGTAGACAAGGTCCAGAATGTGTGTTCGAACTGTCACGCTTTCCAGGCCCAGATGTACGAAAAAAGTTCGCACAAAAAGGCCTTTGATGCGGCTTCTCTTCCCGGATGCGTCGTGTGTCACAGCAATCATGGCATTACACATCCAACGGACGCAAAACTTGGCACTGGCCCTGACGCCGTGTGCATGCAGTGTCATGCCCCAGGCGATGCATGCGATCAAGCAAGGGCAGCATTACAGAGTGGCTTGCGTCGTTTGGACGAGGCCGTCAAAAGTGCGGACCAGGTTCTCCGTGTCGCCGAGTCTTCTGGCATGGAGGTGAGCGAGGCTCGGCTGGGACAGGACCAGGCACGGGATTCGCTGACCAAGGCCCGAGTCACGATCCATAGCTTCCGGACGGACCTGGTGGATCAGGATGTTCAAACCGGCCTGAAAATCGCCGCCCAGGACCTGCAGGCTGGGAAGGAAGCCATGGTTGAGCGCAACCATCGCCGTGCCGGGCTCGGAATATCCCTCATCGCGATCGGGATAGTTTTGGCTGGGCTTCGGCTGTACATCAAGAAGATAGAGAGTTAGACGCACGGATGCATTTCTTGCAAACGAGCTAGGGCGCTTGGGCGGATCCCATGAGGCTTGCTCGTCGGTCCGCATGCGCTTCGCCATTCTTGGACCCCATCTACAACATTGTTACATCCCGCTCGCCCGGTCAACGGGACACGGTTTGCCGCTTCTGAATGTCGCTGATTCGAAGGCGCGGTTCAAGGCGGACAACATTCTGGCGAAGGATAGATCAAGACCTTCGGGATTGCGATCTCTATCGACATCGGTCTTCCAGGACCTTCGGACTGAAAAACCCTAACCTGAAGCTGGCATTGCTCTGCGGTGGCGTGAACCACTTCTCCAGCCCGGTTCTGACTTTCGTAACTTTCGCTGCATTCTTACTTGTCTAGAATTCTCTTATCTAGGAAGTGAACAGGCGGCAACTGCTGTGAACAACCCACCTCTGCCCCCAAATGGCACAAAGCCCAGTCCTGTTCGCTTGCGCCAAGTCGAGGGCCGGGAGTGGTGGCTTTGGGGATTCGCCGTTGCGGTCACGCTGGTTCTGACCTTCGGTATCCTTTCTTTGACTTTTCCTGGTGTACGTCTGCCCACCGCCGACGTCGATTCCCTGAGTCTAAAGGAGTGGGTGCGCGGGCTGGCTGCTCTGGTCCTGCTGTTCGACATCTACACGGTTTATCAGCACCTGCAGCTCCAGCGCATTCGCCGACAACTTGCCCAGCGTGACCAACTCTTTCAACTGATCAGCGAAAATGCCGCCGACATGATCGCTGTGGTCGACAGAAACGGACATCGCCTTTACAACAGTCCCGCCTATCAGAAGGTTCTCGGATATACCCCGGAGGAGCTGGCGGCAACCTCTTCCATCGAACAAATTCATCCCGACGACCGCGCACGAGTGATCGAGGCCGCGGAAAAGGCCCGCCTCACCGGCCGCGGAGAGCGGCTGGAATATCGCATCCGCCACAAAGATGGCTCGTGGCGAGTTCTTGAGTCCACGGCTAGCACCATTCACGGTCCCAGAGGCGAGACCGAGGGGCTGGTCATCGTCAACCGGGACATCACCGACCGCAAGCGGGCCGAGGAAATGCTGGCGCACCATGCCCTCCACGACGGTTTGACGAACCTCCCCAACCGCGTCCTTTTTCTCGACCGCCTGCAGCGAGCCCTTACCTTGTCGCAGCGCCACGCCGACTTCAAGTTTGCGGTCTTGTTCATTGACATCGATGAATTTAGAGTCTTCAACGATAGCCTGGGCCACACCGCCGGTGACGGCCTCCTCATCCAGATCGCCCAGCGCTTGACTGCTTGCCTCCGTGGTGCCGACACCCTTTCACGTCCACGCATCGGAAAGTACGCAGAGTCTCTCGTGGGCGACGGCACCCTGGCTCGGCCAGGCGGCGACGAGTTCATCGTGCTTGCAGAAGACCTTCACGACCCCAGCGACGCCGTTCGCGTGGCCGAGCGCATTCAGGCGAGACTGGCTGTCCCTTTCGATGTAGACGGTCATGAGATCGTCATCAGCGCAAGCATCGGTATCACTTTCAGCACCAGTGGCCGGGCCGAGGCACAGGAAATGCTTCGCGATGCCGAGATCGCTATGTATCGCGCTAAGCACACCGGTAAAGCCCGCTGTGAGGTGTTCGACAATGCCATGCATGCCGGCGCCCTCAAGCGCCTGAAGCTTGAGACGGACTTGCGCAAGGCTCTTGAACTGGGGGAGTTCCGCGTCTACTACCAGCCGATCGTGTCCCTGTGCAGCAGCCAGATTGTCGGGTTCGAGGCGCTCACGCGCTGGCAACGCCCCGAAGGCATCGTCATGCCCAGCGAATTTATCGGGGTCGCCGATGAGATCGGTATCATCTTGCCCATGAACCGCCAACTGCTCCACGAGGCCTGCGAGCAGCTCCGCTCATGGCATGGACTCTTTCCTTCCGATCCACCTCTTACCATTGCCGTAAACATCACTCCCAAGCAGTTCGCTCAGCCCGATTTAGCTTCACAGATTGATCGGATCCTTCAACAAACTGGAGTGGATCCCTGCTGCGTTGATCTTGAGATAACCGAAACCATCGCCATGGCCGATGCTGAAAGATCTGCGGTCGTGCTGTCCGACCTGAAGGCACTGGGTGTTCGACTGAATATCGACGACTTCGGCACCGGCTATTCTTCTCTCAGCCGCCTGCAGCGCTTTCCGCTGGACACTTTGAAGATCGACCGGACCTTCATCTCCAGCATGGACCACGACCTTGAAACCCATGAAATCGTCCGCATTATCGTCATGCTAGCCCACGGTCTTGGCCTGAAGGTGATTGCCGAGGGTGTCGAAACAGAGGAGCAGTCCGATCTACTCAAGCATATGGGCTGCGAACTGGCGCAGGGCTACCTGTTCTCCAAACCCGCGAGCCCGGAGACAATCGGGGACCTCCTAGCAAGCAACCGCGCTGCCAAACACCGCGATCTTCGGTCGAAGGCGGCCGGATCAAACTCTCCATAAGCCCGCCCGCGGCACTCTGATGGAATCGTCCTGCGATTACCCTGTTGTCACCCGTGCCCGTTCGTATTCTCGATCATCCGCAGAAGGCGGAGGTCATCGGGCAGGTGGTGGAGCACCCCGAACCAGGCAGTGAAGCAATTCATATTGATTTATATTAACCAATATGCAAATATTGTAATGTATGCCTGAGTTGTCGCAGTTCACAGCCGAGTTTTTCAAGGCCTTAGCCCATCCGCTCCGTGTGAAAATACTGGACACCCTGCGCTCCGGCGAGGTCGGCGTAAATGAGCTCAGCGTCCGCCTGAAAGTTGAACAAAGTACGCTTTCTCAACAACTTGCAGTCCTCCGGAAGAGCAGCATTGTAGTCGGCCGAAAGGAAGGCCAGAACGTCTACTACTCGGTGCCCGACCAAGCAATCTTTCATCTGCTGGACGACGCCAGGCAGGTGTTCAACAATCACCTCGTAGACATCAGGGATCTCCTTTCTCAGCTCAGCCCGGCAGGGGAAAAGTGAGCGGGACATTCGACTCTGGCGAATGCGAGTTGCCCCCGCGTTTGGAATTCCTCGTTGGCCTGGGCCGATCTAGTCGTCAGACGGACCGCTGGATCCCCCGATGACGCAAATGGCCTTCAATTCGTTCCTTGTGGCAATGCTGTCGGTTCCAGTAGTGACTCTGATCTCCCGCCGATCGACGAAGGCGCGCGCCCTCCCTGCCGTACTGCTAATGGGATCGTTAGCGGTCGGGGTCGCTGTGGCAGCGGCGGGGTTCTGGGGTGGGCAAAAGTTCACGGTCGATGTTTCCCAAGTGGCATCGTTCTCTTTTGCACTCAGCGTGGACCGGCTCAGCGCGTTTTTTCTACTGCTGATCTGCTCTGTGTCACTGCCCGTCATCCTGTTTTCGAGCTCCTACATCCCGCGCCACTATGCCGGAGCACGCCGGCACTGGCTGTGGGTGCTCTTGCCTCTGTTCCTGATGTCGATGGTTCTGGTCGTAACCGCTTCCACGGCGTTTGCGTTTCTATTCGGATGGGAACTGATGACCCTGTTCTCCGCCGGCCTCATCCTGATTGACGGCGACTCAGAACAGCGGCGCCACAACATTTTTATCTATCTCCTGATGATGCATGCCGGCGCGGCAGCGGTAATCGGCGCTTTCCTGTTTTTCCTGCCACACGCCAGCAACTTCGCACAGATGCGGGCTAGCGCAACATTGATGCCGCTACCGCTGCGCACGGCGGTCTTCTTGCTGGCGTTTGTAGGTTTCGGAACAAAAGCCGGAATTGTTCCGCTGCATCTGTGGCTACCCAGAGCACATCCGATTGCGCCCAGTCCGGTGTCCGCCTTGATGTCAGGCATCATGCTCAAAACCGCAGTCTACGGTTTTGTCCGCTTCGCTTTTGATTTTCTCGGTGGCGGCCCCAGTTGGTGGGGATATCTGGTGCTATTGGCAGGTGCCGTGTCCGGCCTGCTGGGTGTGCTGTACGCGATCGCGGAACATGATCTGAAACGCTTGCTCGCCTATCACAGCGTCGAAAACATTGGCATCATCTATCTCGGCATGGGGGCGGCGCTCGTGTTTACGGCCAACCATGCCCCGCTTTGGGCAGCGCTCGCCCTCACTGCGGCCCTGCTCCACTGCTTGAACCACGCGATTTTCAAGAGCCTTCTGTTTCTCGGGGCCGGCGCAATTTCTGACGCAGCTCACACGCTCGACCTGGAAGAACTCGGCGGATTGCAGAAACGGATGCCTCTGACAGGCGTTGCGTTCCTGATTGCCTGCTGTTCCATTGTTGGCTTGCCGTTGTTCAACGGTTTCGTGAGCGAATGGCTCACCTTCCGCAGTTTTCTCGCGGCTTCAGAGGTGACAAATCTCTCCGCAGCCATCGTCCTGCCATTGGCTGCGGGCGTACTGGCGTTGATCGGCGGATTGGCAGCCGCGTGTTTTGCCAAAGTCTATGGTGTTGCCTTCTTAGGGCGTTCCCGGAGTCGCGAGGCGGGAAGTGCGAATGAAGTTTCTCGGCCAATGCAGGCAGGCATGGGAGTGCTGGCGACGGCGTGCATCGTGATCGGGATTTTCCCCGGCTTGGTGCTGCGCAGCTTGGGCTCGCTCACCGAGGAACTTCTTCCCGGCGCTGCGTTGCCGCCAGCGGCAGCATCACTCTCCGGCATGCTTCCCTGGATCGCGCTATTCGTTCTGGTGCTGGTAGCCGGCATTGCCGCATTCAAGCGAGCGAAAAAGCTGACCGCGACCTGGGCCTGCGGACTGCCCGGTCTCGACGAGCGGATGCAGTACACCTCCACGGCGTTCTCCAAACCACTGCGAAAAGTATTCTCACAGGTGTACAAGGCGGACCGAACCCTCGAAGTGGTTCCTGGCGACCCGGCATATTTTCCGGCTTCGATCTCGTACCGGTCGGTTCGCACTACCTCTTATGAAAAGTATTTGTATCGGCCCGGCGTGGACGCCATCGTCGCGGCAGCGCACCGTTTGCGACAGCTCCAGACCGGCAATATTCAGATCTACCTGCTCTATATCTTCGCTGCCCTGATCGCCCTGCTGATGTTCATGAGGTGGGTATGACACTCGCGATGAATGCGGTCCAGGTATTGCTGCTGGTTTTGCTGGCGCCGCTGGTGCACGGCGTGATTTCCCGGCTCAAAGCTAGAATCCAGAATCGGCGCGGCGCCAGCGTGTGGAGGCCGTACGCCAATCTGTTAAAGCTCTTTCGCAAAGAGGATCTCGTCCCGGCTTCGGCTTCCTTTGTTTTTCGCCTCGCCCCCATCGTCCTGTTTGCTGCCACCCTGGTGGTCGCGGCGTTTGTTCCGCTGCTGTACGGCTCGGCGCTCCTGGGCGCGACCGGCGATTTCGTGCTTCTGGTTTACCTGCTGGCGCTGGGGCGCTTCTTCTTGATGCTGGGAGCGATGGATGGCGGCAGTTCCTTCGGAGGTATGGGGGCCAGCCGGGAAGCCCTGGTTTCGACTTTGGCCGAAGCTCCATTCTTGCTGGCGCTGATGTCGGTGGCCATCGCGGCGCGTACCGGCACGATCGCTGGAATGGTGCAGTGGACCATGGGGCAAAACTTCTTTCAGTTCTCAGCCGTTCACGCGCTGGCCTTTGTCGCCCTGGCCCTGGTGGCCATCGCCGAGACGGGGCGCATCCCGGTGGACAATCCCACCACGCACCTAGAACTGACCATGATTCACGAGGCGATGGTGTTGGAGTACTCGGGACCGAGCCTCGCTCTGATTGAATGGGCAAGCGCCATCAAGCTCACCGTGGTCATGGCGTTGCTGATCGCGCTTTTTGTCCCTTGGGGAATGGCGAGCAGCCTTTCGGCGCTGGCGCTCGCAGTCGCATCGCTGGTGCTGCTCTTGAAAATCGCGGTACTTGTACTGGTCCTCGCGTTGGTGGAAAGCAGTGTTGCGAAATTGCGGATGTACCTGGTTCCTGATTTTCTCGGGGTAGCGTCGGCGCTGGCGATCCTCGCTGTGGTTTTTACGGCGCTGATGAGGTGAACGATGGGTTTATTTGAGACAGCTGCGGCCAAGGCTCTGGCGTCGTCCGGGGTGTTCTTGTTCATGACCGTGCTGCTGATCGCGGCGGCCAAACGGATTTCCACCTGCATCGCTTTGTTCAGCGTGCAATCGCTGGTCATCACCGCCCAGATCATCGCCGTGTCCCGTATGCACCACTCGACGGAAGGCTTCGTGATCGCAGGCCTGGTGTTGACCGTCAAGGTGGTGGCGATTCCGTACGTGCTGTATCGCATCGTCGAAGAACTGAAAGCGCCGCGCGATGTTTCTTCCTCAACCTCGTCGTCCCAATCCGTGTTCATCGCCGCCGGACTCATTCTTCTTTCCTTCTTTGCGGTGCGGCCCTATGTCGGCGTCCTAGGCGGCGACCAGGCCATGCTCGCGGCCGCCGTCGCACTCGTGCTGACCGGCGGGTTCCTCATGGTGAGCCGTAAAAAGGCATTGATGCAGGTGGTCGGTCTCCTGGTGTTGGACAACGGCATCTTCATGGCTGCTCTAACCACCACCTTTGGCATGCCGTTGGTCATCGAGATCGGCATCGTGTTCGACCTGCTGATGGGAGTCTTCTTGATGGGCCTGTTTGTCTTTCGCATCCGCGACACCTTCGACCATCTCGACGTTTCCAAGCTGCGGCGGTTAAGAGGCTGATCGATGGTCCTCCTTCTACCATTGTTCATACCGCTGGCCGGCGCGCTCTTCGTATTCCTGTGCCGAAATCCGCGCGTAGTGGTGCGTGCGGCCCTCGCGACAGGTGCTCTGGAGTTGGTCGCCATCGGTATCACGGCGTACAGCATTCATCTCCAGGGCGTTCTGCATGCAGGACGCTATCTGCGTGCCGATGGCCTCACCTCGTTCTTCCTCATCAGTCTGGGCCTGATCTCCGCGCTCGTGCTCGTCTATTCGTCGGGATACCTCCGCCATGTTCCCGAAGGAAGGTTTTCTTCTCTCCGTTGGTTTTATGGGCTGGTGTTCTTGTTCCTGTTCACTATGGTCGCGGTCTACCTCTCGGCCAATCTTGGAATGATGTGGATTTTTGTTGAGGCCACCACCCTCGCATCCGCCTTGCTGGTGGGCTTCTACAACACCGAAGGCGCGGTCGAGGCCGGCTGGAAATATCTGATCGTCTGCACCGTGGGAATCGCCTTCGCCCTGTTCGGCACCATCGCGCTCTACTTGGCGGCGGTGAAGGGCGGAGTCAGCCCTCAATCGGCGCTCGATTGGGATACCCTGATGGCCGCCGCTCCCGGTCTGGTGGAAGGACGCGAACTGCTGAAACTTGCGTTCGTTTTTGTGGCGGTGGGATACGGAACCAAGGTTGGCTTTGTGCCCATGCATAGCTGGCTGCCCGATGCCCACGCCGAGGCCCCCTCGCCCATCAGCGCGCTCTTGTCCGCGGTCCTCCTGAATTGCGCGATGTACGCGCTGCTGCGTTTTGACACGATCACCTCGCGGGCCATCGGCAGTGGCTTCAGTCATACTCTGTTGCTGATCTTTGGCGCTGTTTCCCTCGCCGTGGCGAGCCTGCTGATGATTGTGCAGCGCGATCTGAAACGCCTGCTTGCCTACAGCAGCATTGAGCACATGGGCATTGTTGCCATCGGCATCGGTCTGGGCGGTGTACTGGGACTCTACGGCGCTTTACTGCACACCTTCAATCACTCGATCGCCAAGACCTTTCTGTTCTTCACCGCCGGCAATGTTCGAGAAAACTTCGGCACCCTCCGCATGGAGCGGATTCGCGGCATGGCCCTTTCGCTGCCCTGGACGGGCGGTGCTCTCATCTTGGGCGCCCTCGCCATCACGGGGATGCCACCCTTTGGGTTGTTTGTCAGCGAACTTGTGATTCTCACCGGGGCATTTTCCACGGCACACTATTTCATTGCAGTGCTGATGCTGGCGGCGATTTCCGTGGTCTTTGGCGCGCTGCTCCACCATTTCCAGTCCATGCTCATGGGCAAGGCGGAAGATGTTCCCATGCAGCCGGCTTTGCAAGCTTCCTGGTTCTTGGTCATGGGCGTTTGCACCCTATGCCTGGTGGTGTTGGGCGTACATATCCCGGCGGCCTTTGCTGCCGTTTTGCGTGGAGCGATGGCGGTATTGCAGCCATGACCGTGACCCTTCCCAATAGCGAGGGTGTATCCCAAGCGCTGGATCTGCTGCGCGCCGCGAACACGCGCCTGGTCTCCATTTTTGGCAGCACCGATGACAGCGGCGGACGCTATGTTCACTACCTTATCGATGTAAACGGCCGCGAATACCGCATGCTCACTTCGCCGGTCACCGGACTCATTCCTTCGGCAACGCCGATCGCGCCCGCGGCCGCCTGGTACGAACGCGAACTCCATGACCAGTACGGCATCGAGTGCGACGGGCACCCTGACCCGCGTCCTCTGTTGTTCCACGAGAATTGGCCGGAAAACGTCCATCCCATGATCGACGATGCCTCGCATGTGCCCTGGGCGGAAGGCCAGTACCGCTTCCTCAGAGTGCAAGGGGACGGGGTTTGCGAAGTACCGGTCGGTCCCACACACGCCGGCATCATTGAGCCCGGGCATTTCCGTTTCAGTGTGGTCGGCGATACCGTCCTCCATCTCGAATTGCGGCACTTCTATACCCACAAGGGCACAGAGAAGCTCTTCGAGAACACTCCGGTGATGGACGCGGTGATGATTGCCGAATCGGTCTCCGGCGACAACTGCTTCTCCCACGCCGTGGCCTACTGCCAGGCAATTGAAAACGCATTCGCAATCTCTGTGCCACCGCGGGCGCAGGCCATCCGCCTCATCGGACTCGAACTGGAGCGCATGCTTGCCCACATTGCGGATGTCGGGGCGCTGTGCGGAGATGTCGGATTCAGCGTGCCGGCCGCGTACACCGCCCGCCTTAAGGAGAGTCTGCTCCAGGCTTCAACGCGCTTTTTCGGTACGCGCTTCTGGCGCGGCATTGCCGTGCCCGGGGGCGTAACACGTGACTTGTCCTCCGCTGAAATGGGCGAACTCGGCCGGATGGTCACGGCCGCAGCCCGCGATTTTGCGCAGATGGCACGCCTCATCCTGCACACGTCGTCCGTTCAGAATCGCTTTGAATCAACGGGAATCCTGACCGCCGAAATCGCCAAGCAACTGGCGGTGGTTGGGCCGCCGGCGCGCGCCAGCGGAATCAGATTTGACGTCCGTCGCGATCACCCCAGCGGCCGCTATCGCAACATCAATGTGGACGTCCCACAATACAAGTACGGAGATGTGCTCGCTCGCGCGCGCATCCGAATCGACGAGACCGCCATCTCGACGGGCCTGATCAATGAAACGCTGAAGGAACTTCCGGCGGGATCGGTTCTTGTCCCCGTGCCCCTATCGGGAAACGCAGAGGCTCTGTCGGCAGTCGAATCGCCACGGGGCGAGCTTCTTTACTGGGTGAGAATACGCGACGGGAAGATCACGCGTTGCCATATCAAATCACCTTCGTTTCAGAATTGGCCGGCCCTGCCGTTGGCCATGCCCGGCAACATCATTGCGGACTTCCCCCTGATCAATAAGAGCTTCAATCTCTCGTACTCCGGATGTGATCGATGATCGGCGACACCGTCGAGCGCAGTCTCAGAAGCCCCCAGGTGCTGATTTCGGTCGGCGAATTATTGTTGAACGCAGCCGGAAGCCGCATGCCGGATGTCCAGCCGGACTTACTTACCGAAGAGGTTGCACGTCGTGTAGTGGCTGTCTGTCCGACATCGGCATTAAAACTTGACGAGGCTGCCGGGCGCACCCATCTGATTCTCAACTACGGTGAGTGTATTGGGTGCCCCCGCTGCGTCGCCGCCGGCAATGGGGCGTTCCGGTACGCGGAAAAAGTCGCCCGCTGCGGTGTGGTCAAGGAAGCGCTGACTCGCCGCTGGGACATCCAGAGTCGGGCCGAAGTTGTCCAGGACGAGCCTGCCTTACTTCAAGCAGCAGAGCAGATTCGTGCGCTGGTCGGGCAGGCGCTGAACATCCGGCAAGTCGATGCCGGATCGTGCAACGGCTGCGAGGCAGAAATCGTCGCCCTCACCAACCCCTACTACGACTTGGAGCGATTTGGAATTCACTTCGTCGCATCCCCGAAGCATGCCGATATGCTGCTGGTCACCGGCCCAGTTACCCGAAACATGGCAGCGGCGTTGAAAAACGCTTATGATGCTGTGCCTTCTCCAAAGCTGGTCGTTGCGGTTGGGGCATGTGGTTGCAGCGGCGGAATCTTCGGCGGCAGCCACGCCGTAGTCGGCCCGGTAGACGCCGTGATCCCCGTAGATGGGTACATTCCCGGATGCCCTCCAACTCCGGCCATGCTCCTGACGGGTATCTTGCAGGTGCTTCGCCCTCTTTCGTCGCCTTGGCGAAGGCGCAGGTCGTAGCCCACTGTGCGGGGCTGTTGCGCAAGTGGATGTCGCCACTCCCCACAACGGTCCTCAGCACACGATCATCAGAGCTTGAGTGGTGCTTCAACCGTTTCAGTCTTGCTGAATCACGCCAGTTTGGGCGCAATGTAAACCCTCCAATTGCAACCCTAGCCAGGGTGTCATTTCATCTGGGGGAGCTGATCTAAGCTCCCAACATGGCGCCCGCGTGATAATTTCCGGATCGCCGACCACTAGAGAATGATTCTGTTTTTGTGAACGCTAGGGCGTTTCTCGGGACCAATCTGGAGGCATTACTTCCGGATTGCCCGTCATCCGGGCGTGATCCCGAGAGGTCACGCCAGCACCATGCGTCTCACGCGACGAAGCGGTTGCTCTTTCCGCACAGAATTGAGTCCTGCGCGGTTTGATCGCCAGTGGCGGGCTCAGTCCAACGCCTTGTGGAACCGGAACACACTCAGAGTCAGCAGGACTATTCCGAGTACGGCCATCGCGAGCATCTGCGGCGCGAGAATCGAGAAACCTACA
The DNA here is from genome assembly GCA_049696815.1 of Terriglobales bacterium. Lineage (GTDB taxonomy): Bacteria > Acidobacteriota > Terriglobia > Terriglobales > Acidobacteriaceae > Acidiflorens. The sequence continues at coordinate 49,547 of JBAVUO010000011.1, forward strand.
CCCTTCAGGTAGACCCCGCGCAGCACCACAAGAAAATAACGCAGTGGATCGAGGTAAGTCAGCCACTGTAGCCACTGCGGCATGGTGCTGATCGGAAAGCCGAATCCCGAGAACGTAATAGCCGGCATGATGAAGAAAAACGCCGTAACCATCGCTTGTTGCTGAGTCGAGGAGACGGTTGAGATCAGCAGGCCCACACCCAGCATGCACAGCAGAAACAGCACTGTGCCGGTGAGCAGCACCAGAAGTGATCCCCGGAAAGGCACCTGAAACCAGAAGGTGCCCACGGTTGCGATGAGGCCCACGTCCACCAACCCGATCAGAAAGAACGGAAGCGTCTTACCCAGGATGAATTCCCATGGGCGAATCGGTGTGACCATGATCTGCTCAAGAGTACCGATCTCGCGCTCGCGGACAACCGCAAACGCCGTGAGGGTCGTCACCAGCACCAGTGTCAGGCTGCCGATTACTCCGGGAACAAAGAACCAGCGGCTCTTCAGATCGGTGTTGTACCAGGGCCGCTGATGCAATTCGACGCTTGGCACGAGTTTGACGAACTGGGGAGCAGTCCTCTGCATCCGATCGCGCTGATAATCCTGCGCAAAGCCCTGCGCGATCTGCGTAACGTAGCCGGAAGCGATGAGCGCCGTATTGGAGTTGGTGCCGTCGAGGATGGCCTGCAGCGATGCGGTCTGCCCTTTCCGCAGATTCTCCGCGAAGCCAGGTTGAATCTGCAGCGCGATGACTGCCTCACCCCGATCGATGAGGTCAACGATCTGGTTGCGGTCGGTCAGTTGGCGGCGGACGTCGAAATAAGGACTCGAGGAGAAACGTGAGACCAACTCTCGGCTCTCTTGCGAGTGGTCAAGGTCGAGTATCGCGGTGGCAACGTGGTGGATTTCGAAATTCGCCGCGTACCCGAAAACCAGCATCTGGATGATGGGCGGGCCAAACAGGATGGCCCGCGTGCGCTTGTCGCGCAACGCCTGGATGAACTCCTTGATTAGCATCTGCTTCAGGCGTGCCAGCATCGCATCCCTCTCAAGCGAGCTTCTTCTTGAATGCCCGCGTAGCCAGCAGCACGAGCACCAGTGCGAACACCGCGAGTGGCAGCAGATCGGCGTACAGCATTTCCACCGGAGTACCTTTTAGGAAGATATTCTTTAGGGCCGAGACGTAGTAGCGCGCCGGCAGCACCCGCGTCACGTACTGGATGAATACCGGCATCTGCTCGATGGCGAACAGAAATCCCGAAAGCAGAAATGCCGGCAGAAACGTAACGATGAGCGCGATCTGACTCGCCGCAAGCTGCGTCTTCGCAATTACGGAGATGAAGAATCCCAGCAAGAGCATGACGATCAGGAAGAGCGCCGAACTGAGAAACAGTGTGGCTATGGTTCCGCGAAATGGAACGCGAAACCAGTAGACGGCCAGGGCGGTGGACAATCCCACGTCCACCATGCCGATCACGAAGTAGGGCAGCAGCTTGCCGAGCATGATCTCCAGAGCGGTGACTGGCGTGGAGATCAACTGCTCCATGGTTCCCCGCTCCCACTCCCGCGCCACAGTCAGCGACGTGAGAAAGGCTCCAATCACCGTCATCACCAGCGCGAGCACGCCAGGAACGATGAAGGCACTGCTTTCAAGGTCTTCGTTGAACCAGGTGCGAACCTCCGTGGAGAGCGGCACAAACTGTCGCGGAAGCCCGCGCCTTTCCCTCCATTCCACCTGCAGGTCTGAGGAGTAGCCTTGCAGCACCCCCTGCGCATATCCCACCGCCAGATTCGCCGTGTTGTCATCGCTGGCATCAACAATGGCCTGGATCTCCACCGGGCCTCCATCATGCATCCGTTCCGAAAAATCGTGGGGAATGATGATCGCCAGGGTCGCCTTGCCGCTATCGATAGCTTGTGCGAGTTCAGGATAGGAATTGGCGACTTTCGCAACCCTGAAGTAGTTGCTTGACTGGAAGCGCTTCAGCAGGTCCTGGCTAGCCTGGGTACCGTTGCGATCGAAGGCGTAAACCGGCAAATGTTTTAGGTCGAGACTTACGCCGTAGCCAAACAGCAGAACCAAGATGGCAGGCATCAGGACAACGATGATGAGGCTGCGCACATCGCGCCGGATATGGATGATCTCTTTCGTCGCAATCGCTGCCAGCCGATTGGGATTCATGCCTGCACCGCCAGATTTCTTGAGGGATCATGCTCGCTTGTGAGTGAGACGAACACATCCTCCAGGCTCGGCTGGATCTTCTCGACGTCGGTCACGTTGATTTCACGTTTGCGCAGGAACTCCGTGATGGCAGGAATCGCCGTCTCCGCGTTGCCAACCACCAGGTGAAGCGCATTGCCGAAGACGGCGGCATCGACGACGTCCGGCGCGGATCCCAGGGCTTCGACTGCTGGGCCGAGAGGCTCGCACTCGACAAGCAAAAGTTCTCCCTTCATGTACTTCTGTTTCAGCTCGGTCGGTGTACCCAGGGCGACCATCCTGCCGCGGTAAATCATGGCAAGGCGGTTACAGTACTCCGCCTCTTCCATGTAATGGGTTGTGACAAAGACTGTGACACCTTCGCCACTCATGCGGTGAATCAGGTCCCAGAATTGGCGGCGCGAGATCGGGTCAACACCAGACGTCGGTTCGTCGAGAAAGATAATGGTCGGACGGTGCAGTAGCGCACAGCCCAGTGCCAGTCGTTGTTTCCATCCTCCCGGCAGAGTGCCGGTGATCAGCTTTTCCTGGCCCCTGAGGTTAGCCATCTCCAGCGCCCAAGCGATGCGCTCTTCCACCAGACTCCGCGGAACGTCGTATAGACCTGCAAATAGTCGCAGGTTCTCGATCACCCGTAGATCGTTGTACAGTGAGAACCGTTGCGACATGTATCCGATGTTTTGCCGCACCGATTCGGGATCATGCGCCACGTCGTAGCCGGCGACAATGGCGCGGCCCGAGGTCGGCGTCAGCAGCCCGCAGAGCATGCGGATGGTCGTAGACTTGCCGGCTCCGTTGGGCCCGAGGAAGCCGAAGATCTCCCCCTTTCGCGTCTCCAGGTTGATCTGATCGACGGCGGTAAAGTCGCCGAACCGCTTGACCAGCTCTTCCACCACCACGGACCGGGCATCGTTGTTCATCCCTGCCCCCCACTGCGGCCGCTCGTCACGGCATCGACAAACAGGTCTTCGATTGTGGGTACCACCTGGCGCATCTCGCTGAATGGAACTTGCGCAGAGACGAGTTGCGCCTTGATCTGCGGTATTCGACGGACAGGATCTTCGATGACCACGTGTACTCCATCGCCCGTAAGCACCAGGCTGGAGATACCCTCAATTCTTTCCAACTCCTCCTTCATCCGCCGGGCATCTGAAGAGAGAATTGCAAGCACACCTTTGGAGAATCCCGATTTCAGTTTGGCTGGCGTGTCCAGGAAGAGCAGCTTGCCCTGGTGCATAAGCGCTACCCGATGGCAGCGTTCCGCTTCGTCGAGGTAGGCGGTGGAGGTCAGAATGGCGACACCCTCAGCGATAAGGTTGTAGAGGATGCGCCAGAAGTCACGGCGCGATACGGGATCCACCCCGGTCGTGGGCTCGTCGAGCAGAATCACTTTTGGGTGGTGAATCAGCGCGCAGACCAAGCCGAGCTTCTGCTTCATACCGCCGGAGAGTTTTCCCGCTAGCCGCTTGCGGAACTCGCTCATGCCGGCAGCGTCCAACAGTTGGGCCGAGCGCGCCCGCCGCTCATTTGCTCTTACGCCGAACAAGTCGCCGTAGAAGCGGATGTTTTCGTCAACCGTCAGGTCCTCATACAGGCCAAAGCGCTGCGGCATGTAACTCAGATCATGCTTGGCCGCTTCCGGATCGTGCACGACGTCGGAGCCGGCCACTGTCGCCGAACCTTGGTCGGGCGGCATTACGCCCGCAAGCATTCGCAGAGTCGTTGTCTTGCCTGCCCCATCGGGGCCAACGAGTCCGAAGATCTCTCCCGGGTAAACGTCGCACGATACGCCATCCACGGCGCGAATCCCCGGAAAGCTCTTGGTCAATCCGCGGATTGTGAGCGCGGGTTGTACTGCCGCTGTCATTGTGTCGAAGGGCTGCTCGAATTCAACGGGATCTCCGCGTCGGCGGGCATCCCAGGTTTGAGCTCGTGGTTGGGATTCTCAGCGTCGATCTTGATGCGATAGACGAGCGTGACACGCTCCTTGAAGGTCTGCACGCTTTTCGGAGTGAACTCAGCCTTGTCGGAGATGAACGAGACTCGCCCACGATAGGTCTTGCCCGGGTAAGTATCTGTGCGGATCACCGCTGGCTGTCCGAAGTGAATGCGGCCTAAGTCGGTCTCGCTGACATACGCGCGTAACCACACGTTGTTCAGATCTCCGAGCGTCACGACTGGAGTGTTAGGCGCCACAACTTCGCCCTGTTCCGCCTGGCGCACCAGGACGACGCCTGACTTGGGAGCGCGCAGCGTGGTGTAATCCAGGTTGATCTTCGACAGGCGCAGCTTCTGTTCGGCTTGCACCAAGGAAGCGCGTGATACGGCCAGTTCCTCTTTGCGAGTGCCTTCTTGTGCCTGGTCATATTCCTGCTGCGCGCGCTCGAAAATGGCTTGGGCCCGCTTCAAATTGGTTTCTGCCTGGTCTCGCGTGTCCTGCGGACCTACGCCCTCGCGGTAGAGACTGTCAGCACGTTTGAAATCGATCTGCTTCTGAACGAAGTCCGCCTTGGCATCGTCAAGCACCCTTTCGGCGACCCGCAGCTGCTGCGGCCGCGAGCCCGCGAGCCCTAATTCCAATTGGCTGCGCTGCACGCCCACGCTGGCTTCGTCCATCGCCACCTGCTGGCGGTAGTCGTCGTTGTCCAGCTTGGCCAGCAGCGTGCCCTGCTCCACCCACTGGCCTTCTTCGACCGGTAGCTCGACGATTCGGCCCTGCACTTTGAAACCCACCACGCTCTCGTGCGTCTCGACATTGCCGGAGAGCTTCAGAACATTGACGTCGTCGGACTTGTTCGTCCAGCGCGGACGCAAGTAGAAGTAGTAGCCACCCGCGAGCGCTGCGGCGAGCACGAGGAGAATTGGAAGTCTGCGTTTCATTGCAGATTCTCCGCTCGATCCGAGCCGGCCTTGATCCCTGACCAGTAAATCTCGAAAGTTGTATCGATCCGTCGTGACAAGTTTGAGGGGGTATCAAGGCTCCATAACATCAACGTCCCAATCGTGCTTTGCTGAAAGTTCCGCGCCATGGCGCTAGCCGGCAGGTCACGGCGCACCTCGCCTCGTTCTTGACCGAGCGTCAGGATCCGTTCGAGATGGCTCCGCCCACGCGTCAGGGTGCCTACCAGAAGCTTTCGAATGTCCTCATTGGTGAAGACCGTTGCCAGCAGCCCGCGCGCCACCAATTGGCTGCGTCCCGGTTCCTCAGCGATGTTCTGCATGAATTGCCGAAGCACGTCGTGAATCGGCAGATCGCCGGTTTTCGCCTCGGCTTCGGCGTGCAACACCTTGCTGAGCTGCACCTCGTGCATCATGCCGAAAACGTGTTCCTTGCTGGGGAAGTAGCTGAAGAAGGTTCCCTTACCAACATCCGCAGCCTCGGTGATGTCTTCGACCGTGGTGCGGAAGAAGCCCCGCTCGGCAAAGAGCCTCAGCGCAGCAAGAAAGATTCGCTCGCGCGTTTCACTCTTCCGACGCTCCCGCCTGCCGGGGGGAGAGGCAGGTTCAATAGTAGGACTCATAGTCATGTTCGACTGATAGTCAATTATCTCCAAGGTCCGGGACTGTGTCAAGCGACGGCACCTCCCGCACCAGGCCACGTGTGGTCCGCGTGAGCTTGAGCTCAGCGCCAGCTCCGATGAACCCGAAATTCAGCTTTCGCATCGCCGCGGGCCTAAAGGCGGATAGAGTATGTGTGGTCGGCGATCGGGAAGTAGTCCAAATGGTCACCAGAGCGGATCGGTACCGGCAAGTCACCTTATGGGAAGTGATCGCGATTGCTCCCGAGTCACGGGCAGACCGGAAGTTGTGAGGAGTAACAAGATGCAGAACAGGCCAGGTTACTGCTCCCCAGATTGTTCCCTCGGTTGAAGGCTTGCAGCAGGCGAGTCTGAATTGTCCGTGACGTGGCTGGTCAGATCGGGCTCGTGGGTTCCCAATCGTAAACCGCGCACACTCGGGTCGCCCGCCGTGCGGGTGTGGATCGAAACCTGGTATTGAATCTGAATTGGAACCGGTAGACGCAACACGCCCGTATTCGACATTCGCGGTAGGCTGCTCGAATCTGAGCGAGGGGCTTCCCGCTTGCGGCGAGGAAGTAGCACAGTGACTTCAAACGGAACGCCTAGTTGGAGATCCCGGAAAGATTCAGAGGGTGACAGGATGGAGCCCACAAGTCCCGTTGAGAGCACGCTCAAGGGCTTTCAGGCCTATTGGCAGGCGAGGATCAAACACGATGTAGCAAGAGGATAACGACGCACTGACTGGAATGCCGCACGCAGAATCGGACTCATGGGTAAATCTCGGACTACGCGCGCGACCCTGCTGCGGAGGGGACGACTGACTCCCACTTCATTTCGTGGGCTTTTAGCTTGGGATGCGAAACTAACAGATGCCACACAAGAGCTTGGAAAGATTCCGTGTGCGGAGTGATCGTCTCGTTGTTTACTACGGGAACTAACACGCAAGCGTCCGCTACTTGATGGGTAAACCCTCCGTCTCGACCAACCACTCCGCAAATCTTTGCGCCCACTTCTTTCGCATACTGAAGTGCTCTGACCAGGTTGGCGCTGACATTTCGTTCGACGTCTCCGCCGCCAACCGAGAATACGAAGACCATGTCCCGGCGGCTGAGCCGGCTCCCCCGCAGCCAGTTATGGTAAGAGGTTTCCCATCCATCATCATTGATGCGCGCGGTCAACTCCGACACATTGTCCGTCGGCGCGTAGCACTCGATGCCGGCGATCTTTCGAAAATCGTTCACCGCGTGTGAAGCGTGTCCCGCGCCACCTCCCACACCGAGGAAGAAAACCCGTCCTCCCTCGGCCCGCACGTCCACCAAAAGAGCAAGCGCACGTTCGATAGTTGTGGGGTCGAGTTGGTGGAGGATCTGAACCGCTTCTTCTATGTATTCCAGGGTGTAGGGCACGGAGACCTCGCGAGGAAGAGACTGAATCCTTAAAGGAAGGAATCCGCTGGGCTTGGTGACAATTCGGCCAGGTATTCGCGCAACGGTTGACTCAGTTCAGGATCTTTCAGCGAATACGCAATCGTGGCCTGCAGAAAACCCCACTTGTTCCCAGCATCGTAATGTTTGCCTTCAAAGCAGTATGCGTAGATTGGGGCGGTCCGGGTGTACAGCTGAAGGGAATCTGTCAGTTGGAGTTCATTGCCGAAGCCTGCGGAAGTTCGGTCAATGTGTGAAAAGATGTCAGGCTCAAGAATGTACCGGCCGAAGATGCCATAGCGGGAGGTTGTCTGACCGGGCTGCGGTCGCTCGGTCAGGCGGGTTACGCGTAGCGTCCTGCCCCCGCAGCAGCGATCGGTCAGAGCCTCGACATCGATTATGCCGAAGCGAGTTACTTCAGACGATTCCACGGTCTGTGTGGCGACGACACAGCCCGGGTGTCTCTCGTAGCAATCCATCATTTGCCGGATACAGGGCAAAGACGCGTCTATCAATGCATCCGGAAGAATGACGGCGAAGGGTTCATCGCCGATTAGCGGGCGCGCACTTCGTATCGCATCCGCAAGGCCCAGCTGCCGTTCCTGCCAGGCCGTACGTACCTCCGCCAGTTCGGACAGATGGCGGATCGCTTGCGCCATTCCGTCCTGACTGCAGCGCGCTAACGCGGTCTCCAACGGCAGGTCACGCGAAAAGTACTTCGAGATGATGCTCTTCTCCTCGGACAGCACCAGGATCACGGTTTCGATCCCGCTTGCAGCGGCCTCTTCGACCGCGTACTGAATGAGGGGGCGCCCCGCCACGGGCAGCATCTCTTTGGGCACAACCTTAGTGGCGGGAAGAAACCGCTTACCCTTGCCAGCCGCAGGAATGACGACTTTGCGGATCGTTCGTGCAGTCATCCAGAAACCCGTTCTTCGTCCACTCCCCGTTTTCGGGACAGGCCGCGACTTACCGCGGACGATGACTTGTTCGCATGATTGCCAGCCTTTGAGGAGAGTGCGCCCGGGACCACGGACAGATCCGCTTGAATGCGCTGTACCGCTTCCCAGAGGTCTTTCGCGACAAACGTCGGACGCAAGTCAGGCGGGCGGATAAACTGACAACACTCGCGCTTCCACCGGCCTATGAAGACGGTTCGGCATCCAGCCCGATGCCCAGCTTCGATGTCTGTCAGCCCGTCGCCAACCATGTAGGACTCGGAGAGAGATAGCCCAAATTCGCGGGCGGCGCGGGTTAGCATTCCGGTGCCGGGCTTGCGACACGCACAACGCTTGCGCAGGCTCTTTACGATCGAATCTGGGTGGTGAAGGCAATAGTAAATCGCGTCGATCCGCGCCCCGGCGGTCTTGAGAGCCGCGTACAGTTTCCGATCGAACTTGCGCAGCATGGGGGCGTCAAAGTGTCTCTTCGCAATTCCCGGCTGATTGGAGACGACGATGACCGCTACTCCCATGTCGTTCAACAGACGAATGGCTCGCGGGACTCGCGGGAGAACCTTGAACTGGGACAGAGTGAAAGGAGAGTCCACAATGCCCGCGTCCCGGTGATAGATCAGCGGGTTGATGACTCCGTCGCGATCAAGAAATACGGCGCGTGTCCCCGGCATGATTCCTCCGGAAAGCCTGGATATCTCGCGACGACGTGGTCAAGCGCTAGCCGCGACGAGAGGCGCGGCCCGGAATTGGGTAGTGCGCTCCTGGCGATGCATGTGAGCGAGCCGCTCATCTCGGGTGACCATGTCGAACACAACCTTACTCCCCTCGAACTCGAAGCGGAAATTGAGTTCGAGCAGTCCTGCCCGGCGCATTACTTCGCGCAATCGCGGTTTACTGTCTTCACAGTACAGCATTAAGAAACCGCCGCCGCCCGCTCCGGAGATCTTGCCACCGATTGCGCCGTTCTGCTTCGCTAGTTCGTACCATTCGTCGATCTGCCGGTTACTGATGCCGTCAGACAGTCGTTTCTTCGTCTGCCAATGGATGTCGAGCAACTCGCCGAATCGCCGCAAATTCCCCCGCATGATTGTGCCCCGGATCTCGATGCCGATATCCTTGATCTCATGGAGGCTTCCCACCACACCCTTATCCTTTCTCCTGGTAGCGCCGTCCTGCTTTTCAAGGATTGAGACCGCATCCCGGGCAGCCCCTGTATAGAACAGCATCATGTTGCTTTCCAAACTGCCGACCAAATCCATGCTCAACGCCGGATGGGACACTTTCACTGTGCCATCTCGTGCAATCTCTAGGGCGGTCAGAGCGCCAAAAGCAGCCATGTACTGGTCCTGCTTCCCGATGGGCTTGCGCAACCGTTCCAATTCGATCTGACAGGCTTCCTCCGCCAAGCCTTGTGTGCTGACCGGGGTTCGCGTCAAGGTGTGCAACGCGTTTAGCAGACCGACCAGGTAACAACTGGAAGAGCCTAAACCGGTGCCAGCCGGTATATCTGCCATCGACACGATTTCAATCCCGTTTTCGATCTGGAAATTGCGAAGAGCTTCCCGGACCAACGTGTGCTGGATTTGATCCGCGTGAGTTACGATTTCCGTCTTGCTGTACTGGACACGGATGAGATCGTCCAGGATGGGGCTGTTTACATTCAAGTACATGTACTTGTCGATAGCGACCGCCAGCACAAATCCGCCGTGTTCCCGATAGAACGAAGGCAGATCCGTCCCGCCACCACCAAGTGTGACGCGAAATGGCGTGCGAGTGATAATCATGTTGTTCCTTCCGTGTTGCGACGGGCCAACTTGAAAGACTGTCGTTGAAGAACTGACGCTGGGAGCACTATTAACGGGGAGGTGGCGCCACGGTTCGTTTTGGTCCGGGATCGCCCCTTGATCGCTGTGTTACCTGCTTATCCACGGCTCAGCGCATGCTCGCAACTTTACGATTCTCATCTTCATCGCCTCGCTGTGGTTCGACGCGCAATCGGTACCCTGCCTTTTGGGCGTCTTCATAAAACATTTTCACTGTCTCGAGCGAGAATTCGTGGAGATCCTTGCCGACGAGACTTAGCTTCTTCAACACATCCGTAGTCGCCGTGATGATGTGACACCCCACCGCGTTCGCCTGGAAAATGTTGAGCAACTCGCGTGGGCTTGCCCAGATCAACTCCAGGTTCGGGTAGGGACGCAGCAACTCCACTGCTGCAGCCATCACCGGCACTGGGTCGCGCCCGGTGTCTGCGATGCGGCCGGCAAACACCGAAATCTTGCAGGGAGGTCCACCTCCCAAAACGTCCGTAACCGCGCGAACTTGATCCAGAGTCATCAGTGCGGTGACGTTGAGTTTGACTCCGGCCCCCACCAACCAGCGCAACAAATTCGCGGATGATTCTCCTCGGGTGTTGGTAACCGGAATTTTGACAATCACGTTTGTGCCCCACGACGCGATCTCAAGAGCCTGTTGCTCCATTTCCGCGAATTCGTCGGCAAAGACTTCAAATGAGATCGGGCGATCAGGGACCAACTGAAGGATCTCACGCGCGAAGCTGCGGTAGTCTCTGATCCCGGATTTCCGCATCAAAGTCGGGTTCGTGGTGAACCCGCTCACCAGCGGATTGGCGTACATTTCCAACATCGCAGCCTTATCCGCTCCGTCGGCGTAAATCTTGATCTTCAGGCTGGACCGTTTAAGCCGTACTTTCTGTGGGACTAACGAGGGCTGAAGGTTGCCCCTATCCATTACCGCGGTGTCAGGCGAAGTCTTCATGTGGTATCTCCTCCTTGCGGGGGTCACTTGCGAGTTCCATAGAGTTCCGTACGCTACCTGCGAGGAGCGGCCGGAAGTAATCGACTGTTCTTTGCAGGCCCTCAGGCAGCGAGACCTGAGGTTCCCAGCCAAGCACTTGCTTGGCCTTCGCGGAATTAAGATAGGTTTGGCGGATTTCTCCAAGTTTGGGAGGGCCATGGACTTCGCGAGCATCGCTTTCCAGGATGATCTTCAGCGAACGAAAGATCTCATTGACCGACGTGCCCTTACCCCATCCGACATTGAAGACATCGTTATCGCCCTCGTGCAAAACCAACAGATTGGCTCGGACGACATCTGCGATGTAGACATAGTCACGCAGTTGCTCCCCGTCCCCGTTAATCACGGGCTGCAGGTTACGGAGCATCTGGCCAATAAAGATAGAGATGACCCCGGCTTCTCCGAAAGGGTCCTGTCGCGGGCCATAGACATTCGGATATCGCAGAATCGTATAACGCAGGTCGTAGTTCAGTGCATAGACGGGCAAGTAAAGCTCGTAGCTGGCCTTACTCGCTCCGTAAGGGTCCCGAGGCTGTAGAGGATGAGCTTCATCGGCAGGCAGGTATCGGGGATCTCCGTAGACGCAGCCCCCAGTCGAGGAGTAAATGACCTTGCGCACGCCGAACTTGCGGCAACACTCCAGTACGTTGGCTCCGCCGCGGACGTTCACGTCCGCGTAGGTCATCGGATCCTCCATCGACGCGCGAACATTGCCGCGCGCTGCCTGATGGCTCACGTAGTCGAAGCTATGACGCCGAAAGAGGTCCTCGAGCCTGGGGCTGCGAATGTCAAACTCATGGAATTCGCATTGTGGATTGACGTTCTTGCGATGGCCAGTGAACAGATCGTCCACGGCGACGACCTTATGCCCGGCGGCCAGATATGCATCCACAATGTGGGAACCGACGAATCCAGCTCCACCAGTAACGAGAATGTTTGCCATCCCGACTCCTTGTTGAGACTTGCCCGCGAGATTGAGCGGGCACGGTCAGATGTTTAGCACGAGGTTGCAACGTTGGTAGACGGCAAGGTTGACCGCAGTACATCGGGGCAACTGGAAGCCGCGCCCCTTCAAAACGGCCCGTCGTAAATAGACCCCCCTAGTGCGCACCCACCATCCGCAGGGCTATGAAAACCGTTTTCACGAAGCACTTTGCGTCAAGACCCAGAGACCACTTGTCGATGTACTCAAGCTCGAGCTCCATGCGCCGCTCAAATGACACGGTCTGCCGACCGGACGCAACCCAAAGCCCCGCCATTCCCGGCCGCATGCTCAAGATCTTGTCGCGAAGCGGTCCGAACTTATCCAATTCGAGCTTGGCGAGCATCCGAGGGCCAACAAGACTCATGTCGCCCTTCAGAACGTTGATCAACTGGGGAAGTTCGTCGAGGGAGGTGCGTCGCAGAATCCGCCCCAGTCGGGTCACGCGCGGATCGTCGACGATTTTCAGATTGGTCTTGTATTGGGCAAGTAACCTGGGGTCGTTCAACAACCGCTCAAATGCGTCCCGATACATTGTGCGGAACTTATAGGCCCAGAACTCGCGGCCTTTGTAGCCGATGATCCTGGGCTTGAAAAAGATCGGCCCGGACGAGGTCAGGCAGATAACCACGGCGATGATCGGAAATAAGGGCGACACAAGGATCAGCAAGGACAAAGATCCCACAATATCAAGAGCCCGTTTGATACTTAGAGCTAGCGGTGAGTGCTGTGGAATAGACAGGTCCAGCAGCTCGGGGCCAACACTCGGCGTGTCATCCTTGGGCTCTAATGTAGGGCGGGTGGCCACTTATTCTCCTCGTAGCTCCATATTCTGTCTTATTCGCTATTAGTGTCTTGCTCTCACTCGTTCTGGGGTGTGAATTACGTCATGCTGGCGGTTTGCACGACACCAGACTTCTGCATGACCCGCTCAGCTTCTTGCAGGTACTCGGGGCGCACCGACTGCGTTTGCAGCCATTGGATATATTCGCTTACGTTTTGGTCGACTGGTACGACGGGCTCCCAACCCAACCGCCGTATTCTGGAAATATCCGAGACGGTGTGGCGGGTATCGCCAAGCCGGAACTCCCCAGCCACTCGGGGTTCCAGCCGGCTGCCAAAAGCATCCAACATGATTCGCGCAAACTCCACGACAGTGATCGCCCGTCCACCACCTACGTTCAGCACCTGAAAATCGGCGCCCTCGTGTTCCAATGCCAGCACGTTGGCCAAGGCAACGTCACGCACATTGACGTAGTCCCGGAGTTGTCCGCCATCCTCGTAGACAACTGGGGGCAAGCCATGTAAAATGCGCATCGCAAACCGGCGCGCGATGCCCGAGTAGGAGTTATAAAAAGAGTTACGGGGGCCCTGCACATAGGTATAGCGCATGCAGGTCGTGGGAATGTCGTAGCGTCGGCCCAAACGGTCAGCCAGCATCTCGATGGAGTACTTGGAAATCGCATAGGCCGTGTGCGGATACACCGTAGCCTCGTCGATCCGTAGCGGTTCCATCTCGCGCCCACAGTGGGGACACTTGATCTCCCAGTCTCCACGGCGCAATTGGCCGAGTGGCCTAGGCCCCGGAGTGACGACGCCATGCCCCAAAGTGGACAGTGCAGTGTTTGCACGCTTGGCGGTTGGCCAGCGCACCGACTCAGCTGCGTACCCGGTGTTGCGGATGTCTTCTCCGCCGGTACACAGGTAGCGGCCCTCACCGCACACCGACTGGGAGGAAGCAAACACAATCTTCTTGACCGGAAAACGTCGGCGATCGGACACGATGAGCTCGAACAAAAGTGCGCTACTCTCGGCGTTGGTGTGTATGAAGCTGCTGAAATCCGGCAGGTAGTCCTGATAGGCGGCGAGATGGAAGACGCCGTCTACCCCTTCCAGGGCCCGGCTGAGATCTCTGCGGTTCGCCACGTCACCTCGGATGAACTCCGCGTCGGCGGGAACCCACGATGGTTTTCCGTTCGGGTGAACGCGCTCCTGCAAGTTGTCGAGGATACGCACGCGGTATCCCCGCTCGAGCAACAGATCGACGGTGTGGGAACCGATGAATCCGGCTCCCCCGGTCACCAGAATTCTGTTGCCTGCCGAGAAACGTGTGGTGTGGTTGGAGGTCATGTCTCTTCTGTGCAAATCGAAAGTGTCGGGCACAGGCGAGGGGCCGGCGAGTCTAGGACACGAGCTCAAGGCGTCCTGCAATGTGTGCTTCGCGTTGCGCTCTTTCAAGGTCAGCTTCGACCATTTCCACGATCAGATCTTTCCAAAGGATCTGGTTCTTCCATTGGAGGTCTCGACGAGCTTTGGAAGCGTCCCCCACTAAAACCTCGACATCGGCAGGACGAAAGAGCGCAGGATCTACTCTTACCCATTCCCGGTAGTCTAGGCCAACGTAGCCAAAGGCGACTTCACAGAACTCCCGCACGGAGTGGGTCTCGCCAGTGGCGATTACATAATCTCCGGGTTGCGACTGCTGCAACATCCTCCACATGGCCTCTACATACTCCCGAGCGTGTCCCCAATCCCGCTTAGCATCCAGATTGCCCAAGCGAAGTTCCTGTGCCAGACCAAGCTTGATCTTGACCACGTGAGAAGTAATCTTCCGAGTTACAAACTCCAGGCCCCGACGGGGAGATTCGTGGTTGAACAGGATTCCAGTACACGCGAAAGTCCCGTAAGCTTCCCGATAGTACTGGCTCAAATAGAAACCGCTTACCTTCGAAATGGCATACGTCGAGCGGGGGTGGAATGGCGTTTCTTCATTCTGGGGACTGGCATGGACTTTGCCAAACATCTCACTGGAACCGGCAAAATAGAACTTGCATGCGGGGACGACTTGCTTCAGAGCAGCCAACAGCTCATGCGTACCCTGAATATTGGTACGCATCGTGGAGAACTCGTCGTCAAACGAGTAGCTGACATAACTCTGGCCGGCCAGGTGGTAACACTCGTCAGGCTGGACATCCTGCAGCATCTTGGTGAGGCTGGCGTAGCTCTCCAGTGATGCTGCGTGCAGGTGAAGTTTCGGCAACAAATACCGAATGCGTGTCAGGCGGTGCTCCGGGCTCTCGGCGGCGACCCGCCGCACCATCCCGTGTACCTCATAACCCTTGGAGAGGAGAAGCTCAGCCAGGTACGAGCCGTCCTGACCTGTGATACCTGTGATCAAAGCAGTACGTTTCAAAGGACCCTCCTGACAGACTGTAGTGGACTGCACAAGCTGTGAAAGCGGCAAAGGCGTAGTTGGGGCAGAGTTTGCCACCATCGGCGCGGTTCTTTCCCGGAGAAGCGGACATGGTTCATCGGTTAATGGGACGGCCGACTTGGTCGGCGGCTAACTCCGTGCGGGAAGTCCGACTATTCACCAGGTAGGTCGAAGATACATGCGCAGCGCGGTGGTCCGCCAGGCACTCCTCGATGAAGTCATACATCTCAGCTTTGAAACGGGGAACATCAAACCGCAAGACGCTCGATTTGATAGATTTAGGCGAGAACCTTCTTTCCACCGATTCAAAACGTAGGATGGCGTCTGCCAGCGATTCAGGGGTCTGCTCAGGAAAGAAGATGCCCGTAGAAGTTTCGGGACTCCCCTCGTCTTCGGCGGAATACCCGATCACGGTTTCTAGCGCCCCTCCCCGGGCGTAGGCAATCACAGGGCGTCCATAGGCCTGCGCCTCGACGGGGACCAAGCCGAAATCCTCTTCTCCGGGGAAAAGCAGCGCACGGCACTCCGCGTAACACTTTTGCAGGTCTTCGTCATTCACATGACCGAGAAACTCCACGGTAGGCCCAGCTATTTTGCGCAGCTGTTTGTACTGGTTCCCTTTGCCTACGATGCGGAGGGGCCGGCCTAAGTGGGTGCAAGCCTGGACCGCCAAGTCCACACGCTTGTAGTCGACTAGGCGGCTCACCACGAGATAGTAGTCGCCGGTCTTTTCCGCCAAGTAGCCGTCTGAGGTTCTTACCGGAGGGTAGATGACCGATGCGTCACGACGGTAGTGCTTACGGACCCGTGACGCTATCGTGTGGGATATCGCGCCAAAATAATCCACGCGAGAGGCCGAGGCCAGGTCCCACAGCCGCAAGTAGTGGGCCGTCAGCGAGAACACTGTGCGCACCAGCGGACCGAGGCTGCTTCGGTACGCGGGGTACATGTCCCACAAATACCGCATGGGTGACAGGCAGTAGCAGATGTGGCAGCTTTCAGTGTGGGTAAGTACGCCCTTCGCCGGGCCCGACTCCAAGCTGATGACCAGATCATATCCGCTGAGATCTAACTGCTCCAACGCGAACGGCTGCAGCGGCAGAAAGTGCCGATGCCAACGACGGCTACCCGGGACTTGCTGAAGAAAGGACGTGGTGAGTCTGCGAGCGCGCAAAGCGTTGGGCAAGCACTCCGGCTTGGCCACCAGAGCGAAAAGGTCAGCCTGTGGAAACATCTCCGCCAATGCCTCAACCACCTTCTCTCCGCCCGTGAAGCCCACAAACCAGTAGTGGACGATGGCAACCTTCAACTCTGATTGGTCTCTTGCGGTAATAGTCATGGCGCAGTGCTGAAACTAGTTGGAGGACACTTCCTTATACACTTGCATCACCTGCTGGGCGGCCGTGTCCCAGGAAAAACGCCCCGCGCGAACGAGGGCCCGTCTTCGAAGATCGGCGGCCAACGTCGGGCTCCCTAGAATGGCCTCCATGACCGAAACAAGTTCGTCTGTGTTCTCGGGCGCAAAAGTGATCGCGGCATCGCCAACCACCTCCGGGAGAGAAGTTGCGGATGAACAAGCGACGGGAACTCCGCAGGCCAATGCTTCCAACGGAGGCAATCCGAACCCCTCATACTTTGAGGGAAAGACGAAAAGATCGGCGCCGCAATACATGAGGGGAAGGTCGGTTTCTGCTAGTGAGCCGCATAGGATCACATGCCGGTCAGCAACCATGTCAGCGAACTCTCGATAAAGGTCTTGCCTGCGAGGGTCGACCGGGCCGCCTATGACCAACTGGAAGTCTTTCCCCCGTGCGAGCCTTCGGTAGGCGCGGAGAAGCGTGGCCAGGTTCTTTCGTGGGTCGTGAGTGCCGGTGTAAAAGATGTATGGCCGCTCGATTCCCAGTTTGTGCTTCACGGCAGCGATCGCACCATCTGCCTGCTCGGGCTTGAAAACGTTCCGGTCGATCGCCGGGTAGATGACTGCTATCTTCTCTTCGGCAATGCCCAAATGGTTGACGAGATCGCTCTTCGAGTGCTCAGAAATGGTTATGACCTTGTGCGCCTTTCGTGCCGCCGCGCGGATCATGAAACGGGCGTACTGATGGCCGACCCAAGAGGGGCAGGCTTGCGGAAACAGATAGTAAATGAGATCACACAGGGTGACCACGGAACGAGTCCAGTCGGCTAGTGGCACGTTGAAGTTCGGATAGTGGGTCACATCGGGACGGACTGCCGCGACTTCAAAGGGCAGCGCGATCTGTTCCCGCATAGAGTAGATCGGAGCGGGCAAACGCATCGTCCTGGTCGGAGCTGAGAAACCCCGTACGGCCTGACTATTCGAATTGACGAGGACGGTCAGGCGATGGTTCGTATCAACCGCTCCCAAATGGGAGACAATGTTCTCCAACCAGCGACCAATGCCCGTGTTGGAGACCATTCGACCATCTATCATGATGTGCAGAGGACAATTCACAGAGCTTAGGAGCATTGAGGCAAAACGCGCTCGGGACTGCTCTCATCTCACGGCCGGCATTCGCCTCGGTCGACCAGGATCCGTCGGAGTGCTTCGGTCTGCCAACCGAGCCTCGGCGAGAACGGGCGCCGCTGCAGCAATGCCCGAAAAACTCGCCCGAACGCAAATAGGGGGCTAATCAGCAGTTGCAGCAAGTAACGGAGCAAGAGCAGTCCAGCCCAGCTGCGACCAAAGTGCTTTCGTACGAAGTAGTATTGGCCGAGCCGGGCTTCGGTCATCAGGCGGTCGGCCGAACGCTTCTCGGAGAGTCGGCGCACAAAGTGGAGTGCCGAAGCCGACGGTGTGTACATCACCCGCCAGCCGACCTTACGAGCCCGCAGACAAAAATCGATATCCTCGTAATACATGAAGAAGTTCTCATCAAGTGCTCCAATTGTGTCAAAGACCTCACACCGGATCAGAATGCATACTCCGGATAGCCAATCCACTTCCAGAAGGCGGTCATAACCGTGCCGCACTTCGTAGCTCTTCATGATCCTGATTCGCCGATCACGATCCTTGCCAAATGTGAGCAAGTTGGTCTGGTATCGTTCCACGGGGCTGGGAAAAAAGAATTGCCTCGGTGAAATAGTGCTGAAGGTTGGCTGCAGAATCCCGTCCGCCGTAAGGATTCTGCATCCCACTATTCCGATCTTAGGGTCCGTTTCCATCAAAGCCAACAATTCTTGAATAGTATCCTTCCCCAGCACGCAATCGTTGTTCAGGAGAAGGATCATCGAACCGCGCGCGTGCCTGATCAACTGATTATTGGCTCGGCTGAATCCGATATTTGTGTTTTCGAAAAGTCGCACGTCTGGATGTTCCCGCTTCAGCCAGGTCAAGCTATCGTCGGTGGATCCGTTATCAGCGACCAGTACCTCGAACTGCACATCGCGGCTCTGCGCAAATACCGACTCAAGGCATCGCGCGAGTAGCTCGCGGTTGTTGTAATTCACGATACAAACTGATACCAGCGTGGCCGCATGTTTCGATACCGGCTGGCGTTTGGACAAATCAGCTGATGTCTCCATCCTGGTTTGACCTACTTGAGTGGTCATAAACTTATGTTCATCGTATTGGGCCGTGCCATCAGATTAGGTCAAGGCTGGCTGAAGCTGCACAGCGTTCGCTGCACGCGATAAGCCGATGGTGGTTCCAAATAGTGTCCATATGACAACACTAATGGCGCGGTTCTCCAATGCTGAACTGAACAGAGCGTGTACTGCAATTACTACGACAATCATAAGAGTGGCGGCAATGAATGACCGACTAGCACCCGGATGGAATTGCCGCAATCGTTTGTAAAAGAACCCGGCCAACTGCGCCAGCAAGGTCAGATAGACAAGGAGCGGGACTATACCCATCTGCATCAGGACCGACCCATAATAGTTGTCGGTTACGTCGATCTTCGGATTGACTCCTGACCTCCCCAGTGCCGCTCCTACGGTTCCCAGACCATCACCGAGCCATATGGAGGGACTCGAGAAGATGTCACGCGCGATCTCAGCCCTCTCCGTGGCGGTCTGGATTCCTGCTGAATCATTGAAGAGTAATCTATCAGAGAAGATTTCAGCTACCGGAGTCACTGCGGCGAGTAGCCCCATTACGGCTAATATGCCAACCGCGATCCAGATCCGCTTGGGCCGCAACAGGACTCCGGTACCAAGTACTCCCAGCGTGAGCGCGATGTAGGCTGCACGCGACAACGTGAGAACCACAGCAAGACTGGTGGCCGTCAGCACGAGCCACAGCAGCCATCTCGGAAATGGCGCTCTGCCGCTCAGCAGAGCAGAGGACAACGTTGCAGCAATTGCCATGTAGAGGCCGAAATCCAATGCGTTCCCGGTTCCACCCGTCGCGCGGGGTATCGACCCATAGTCGATCGGTCCGAGAACTGCGGTCACGTCATAATGAATGAGATCGAAAACTGCCCTGAAGGTGAGAGACTCGATGATGCCTACCAAGGCCGAACAGAGGGCAACGACGAGAAACACTTTTAGGAGAACGGCACTCCGATCTCGCACGCTCATTGCTTTCGCGGCTACGAAAAGCAGGACGATAAATCCCACCATGTTTCGATATCCAACAAGCGCGCCCGCGAAGCTCGGCGCGATGGGAATCCAGACGATCGCCAGGATCAGGTATAGAAGAGCCACCTTCTCCGGAATCGTCAATTGTGGCGCTGCTTCTGAAAACCAGCGGCTAAGAATCCAACGCAAGGAGATCACCACCAGCAGGCCATCCCGCAGTGCGGCACCCGCATACACAGATCCAAGAGAAGGAGCGTAAAAATCGATGAAGGGCTGAAACGGGGTGATAACCAGCAGCGCAACCAGCCCAAAAACTGGTGACAGGAATCCCAGAGACAAAACAAGAACTGCCGCAATTCCCGCCGTTACGGACGTGACCATCCACGGCACCGTATACCACAGGGCCAGGCACAAAACGGCCAAGGCAGCGGGCCAAAAGGCGCTTGGAACGTTTCCCGATCTATCGACGTAGGCCATTACAGGGCGACGAGCGATTCATCGAACGCGGTTCCCGGATAACAAATGAGGTGCAAGAATCAAACGCGCAGCCACTCATACACAAAGCCGCGTTCGCGCGAGGTCAATAGGCGCGACCAGCCCAGCACACAAAAGATTGCGGCAGTGATCGCCACATACGCAACCCGCGGCCAGAGAGCAGGCAGAAAGGTTGGAACGGCCAAGAGGCAGCCGCCAGCAAACATCAGGCGAGACGTATACCGCGCCGCAGCGCGGCAGGCCGGTAAGATGCGGCCTGTGGCGAACAGGAGCAAGCAGGAGTCAAGCCCGGCGCGGAACAACCAAGCCAGCGATGCTCCGACAATACCGTACAGATGAACCAGTCCCCACAAGGCGGCCAAGTACAGTGGCAGCTCCAGCAAATGCAGTTTTGCCGTCAGATCGGGCCGTCCTGCCCCTTGTAGCTGCGCAAATGGAATGAAGCCCACGCTGTTAAAGAAAACTCCAATGCTGAGCCACTGCAAGACCCGCGTGCTGTTATCAGCAAACACTGGTCCCAGCCACAAAGAAAGGGCTTCGTGACCGAATCCCACCAGTAGGAGGATGACAGGAAACGCCAGCACAAATATGCATTTGAGGCTGCGGTCGAACAGCGCTGCCGTCCGCTGGGGCGCCTGGGCTAGCGACGCAGAAAATACCGGGAAGAGTACCGCCACGATGGCTGCTGGCAATACCAGAAACCGGGTTATCACTTCGTTGGGAGTGGCATAGTAAGTCACCGCCGTGACAGAAAGCACGGCTGCAATCATAAACCGGTCCAGCGAAACCATAATCGGGCTTATGAGGTTGCTTACCGTCATCCAAGTACCGAAGCTGAACATTTCGTGCAGCGGAGCGCCCCTCGGTGAACGGTGGTACAAAGCTGGGAAGGCTCGTACACATACCCAAAGGTGCGCCAGCCATCCCACAAGCCGTCCTGCCACTAAAACGATCATGGCTGGCAGCAATCGTCGCGAGAACGGCAGCACAAGAAGTGGGCCTAGGTAGAAGAACACGGTGGCGGGGATCCGCACTGCATTAAGCAGGTCAAAGCGGTGGCAGCCTTCGAGAAAGCCTCGCAGGCCGATAGTGCTGACAACCGCTGGCAGTGCAAGGGCAATCAGGTAGAAGGTTCTCAGGGTCTCCGGCTGAAGCACAACGGGAATCTTCAACACGCGATGCACCAACCACGGGGCGAGACAGGCCACGATCATCCCGGCCGCCACTCCAAGGATCAGGGTCAACAGAAACGAGGCCCAGAACAGAGGAGGAATGGAAGTCTCTCGTTGGGTTCCGAGCCGTTCCGCTACCAGCTTTGTCAGTGCCCTACCCAGCCCCAGATCGAAAACATTGAGTTGCCCGATCACCACCCAAGATAAGGTCAAGATACCGAACTGATCCGTGCCCAGGTCGCGTGTTAAGAATGGGATAGAAACCAACGCCGCTATGCTCGGCAGTATGGTGCCACCGAGATTCCACAGCACGTTGCGCACGACCAACTGCGCACTGGTCACTTCGCGGGCAGGCTCAGGTGTCGCTGGCGCGGCGTCGGAGTGCCCTGCAATTGTGGCCGAATCAGCGTTCATTGCTCATCCCCGTTTCGATCATTCGAGGAACTAAACCAACCGAGCGTCCCGGTCACCATGTCCTTGGGCAGGTGACGCCTGCGTCTCCATAGCCGCTGGCAATCAGATCTGAGCGTGGCATAGACTTCCTGTGCGAAGACTTTCTGGGAATCCAACTGATCGATCCTCTCCCATTTGTGCACGCCGATAACCCAAGCGCAAGCTAGCAAGAACGACATCAACATTCCCATTACCCCAATGAGCAGACGCGGTGGAAAAGACTTTTTCTCAGGTACGTCGGCTTCGTCGAGCACTTTGACGCTCGGGATTTCTTTGGCTTCTTCGATTTTTGCCAGTTCGTACTGTTGGGTCAGAAGCTCGTAAACCGTCTCCTGAATTTTTGTCTGCTGGTAGAGATTGGCATATTGCACACCCAACAGCGGCAGCTTGCGGATGGAAGGATAAAGCTCAGCGGGCTGACCACCCGGGTTACTGCCTGCTGCCAGACTGGCGTCTGTTCCCCCCAGTTTCTCCAACTGATGTTTCAGCTCTCCAACTCGAGCCTGAAGGCTGCGTACGCGAACGTTGTTAGCCGTGTAGACTTGCTCCAGTCCCTGCAACTCCGACTGTGCGGCTATCAACTGACCCTGCAGAGTCGCAGCAGCCTCTACCATCGCTTTGCCCTGCTCTTTGATGTCGATCGCGGTATTCTTGCTGGCAAACTCGCTGAACTCCTTGGAGGCCTGGTCGAGATCCTGCTTCACGGTCTTGAGACGGTCTCCGATGAAGACCCGTTCGCGATGTGCTGCTGACGTGTTCAGTTCCGCCGCCAGGCGGTTCAGTTCGTCGATGTAGGCACGGGCCATAGCTGCAGCCCTCTGGGCGTCACGATCCGTAACAGTGACCGAGATAACTCCGCTTTTCCGGTCCTCACTGATGTCGGTTCTCTCCGCGAGCTTCTTGCGCGCGTCCTTGCGATACCGATACCCATAAACGTGCATCAGGTTAAAACGATCGATGAGCCGGTCTTGTACAGTGCGGCTTTGCAGGATGGAGATGAATGTGGCTCCGGAATCTTTCATACCCAGCAGATCCAGGGCGGCGCCGCCCAGAGCACCACCTGCCTTTGAAGCCATCGCTGCCGCCATACTCATGCTTGAAAGCGACTTCGAATCCGGCGGCATGATTCGTGTGGTGGACTCGTATCGTTTGGGCAGGAGAAAGGCAAGTGCCAGGGACAGGCAAAAAGCAATGGTCGCGGCACGCGCCAAGGATTTTCGAGCCGACCACAACAAACGTAACCCGGCTATAGCCCGCTCCTGCCTGGATGGTTGTTGATAATCCTCAGGTGGGAGCCCCGGTTCCGGTTGTGGTTCGACTACGGGCAAACTTCGTTGTGCCATGGCTTCGACTAGTGGGCGCCCCAGCGCGGTGTGTACGTGAGTTGAATTGACGAGGTCACGTTCGTTTGCGGCTCTGCGGCAAGTAGCGGAAACGCCCAACGTTCATATTGCGCAGAGGCAGAGAAGGCAACATCGCGGTGCAGGTTCACTTCGGTCCTTATGCCGAAGTCATTCACGTGCCCACCCTCCAGGAAAGCATGATCCGCCTCGACGTGGCGGAACCAGACCTGCAATCGGTTGCGAGGCGTGAACGAATAGGTGACCCAACCTTGACCTCCGCGACCCGCCCGGCCGATCGCGTTGCCCAGGATGTTTCCGTCGCTGGTATATCCATCCTTGTACCGTCGGTCAGCATAGACATAGCCCGGGCTGAATTGTGCGTTTGGCGCGGTGTCGATACCTTCCAGGCGAAGTTCCAGTTTCGGGATCTTGGGGATCTGTGGCATGTAGAGACCGAGATTCAGGGAGGGGCGCGTTGACCCGATTGGGGAGATCTCATCGACCACGAGCGAATCAAGATAAAAAGTTAGCCACTTGCGCACGCCAGGAACCCGATAGCTGAAATCGAAAGACGAGAAGCGCTTGCCAGGATTCTCGGCAACACTGGCTTTGTGCGAATAGAAGCTTCTCAGGAAATTTGCCCAGGTGAATGGCAGGCTGGGACCACCAAACATGACGTTGAGACCCATTCCAAGTTCCAAGTTCGGCGTGGGTTTAAAGCTGACCTTGTTGCTGTGCAGGAACGGTTGTGGATTTATGTTCGGTCCGACCAGATGAGTATTCGCATACACCCAGTGGTGTCCATCGAGCTGCCCGACAAAGAATTCGGCTCGCACCGGTCCCAGCAAGCGGGAAAGCAGTGGGACGCGGAATGGAGTCACATTGTCGAACCGGAGCATCGTAATCGAAGGGGCGTTGTCGCTAAGCAGGAGAGACCCGCTCTCGGCGGGGCCAAGCCACGCGCTCTGCCTGCCAAATGAAACATAAACATTGTCGAGTGTGATTCCGGCCGTCGCATTCAGAAGAGTGAAACGGTTGATCGTACTTGTGCCGTTGGCAAGGGGCAGCGCCTGATCGGTGTTGGCAATGGCTTGGAGCACACCAACCGGGTATGAGGCGTTTTCCGGCGCGTGTTGGTATTCCCCCTGCACATCAAACGAAAACGGTCCAGCCACAGCGTGAGTGCTAAGACCTGCGACCGCGCTGATTCCCTCACCATAAGGCCGCCCACTGTCATTGGCGATTGTCTGAGCGAAGTGATAGCTGTCTCTGAGCAGGGGCCCGGAAATGTTTGTGGTACGCGTGTACACAGAGTTCAAATTGATCCCAAGGTTCGGTGCTCCTTCGAGCCTCCTTGCCTCCCACGCAAACTCGGCGGCCAACGAGTCGTACAGCCGGCTGGCGCTGTCGTTTCCTTCCGCGTCCTCGGCGATGCGCTCACTGGCCTGCTCGACCAGGCGCGCACACTCCATCCGGGTCCACGGCCTCATGCCCACAAAAGCGCCATCTATGTACCCCAGGGCGCTGAGGCGCTCAATCGCGGGGTACACCCAGCTATCCAGCGGCACGTACGGCGACCCCATATTCGCCGGATTGCGCGGGCTCTCCGGCTTGCTCTCCACAAGTTCTCCCCAGCCCTGGCCCCCCAGTTCCGGATCGTGGTGGGCGCGATAGATCTGGCGGCCCAAGTACCAGCCCAGCGCACTGCCGATTACCACATCCGACGGAAAGTGCTGCTTCCCCGTTACCCGCGTCAGAGTCACAGCAGAGGCCAGACCGTAAGCTCCGATCTGTGTCAAAGTTCCTGGGTACTCATGAGCAACCACGCTGGCGACTGACCAGGCGATCGCGGCATGCTCGGAGGGGAACGAACTTCCACCCTGAAAGAAATTCCCGTTTCCATTTCCCTGATAGGGCCGCTCCCGTCGCGTGGCTTCTTTGAATGCGTACGCGACAAGCGTGCTGTTAAGCGCCGCTTCCCCACTTAGGAAGCCCGTCTCGCTCAAATGATCGTTGTGTGTCAGGTGACCGAAGGCATAGGCGCCACCGGCCGCCCCAATCAAAGAAAACACGGCGTAATTGGAAATATCTTTGCTGCGTTTGATTTGACTCGGGTCCGGCACCTGTTTCGAGAACCAGCTGTCGCCCGCGATCAGTGCCCCAGTGAATCCTGCAAACGGAAGGAATATCTTGAGCGTGCTGGTCTTCTTCAATTCTTTGGGCCTGGCCCAGAACTGCTCTTGGTCTTCTGCCATGTGTTTTAGGAAGGGCAGGAACAACCTGTTCTCCGGATCGGCGCCGGGTTCCAACAATCCGGAAGGCTCATCGGCTCTTGAGGAGTCCGTGATGCGAATCCCCGAGGCGGCGGCGTTCCCAGGCTGGTCAGCCTGGTTGCTAGTCTGCGTGGGCGTTTGACCCACGCTGGCAATTGCACCCAGCATCAGAGATCCCGCCCGAAGTGACCTTCCAAACTGCGCCATTTTGGCAACCCGGCTACTCAGAAGGTTCGTCCTAGACTGACCGCGAACGCAACGGATTGCAGCAGCTGCGCCACCTGCAACGTGTTCTTCCACTTGGTGGTACCGGCGAAGGCCTTCTCCGGGACGATGACCATGTCCCCGGGCCGGAGCTCCGTTTTCTCTGCGCTGCCGCTGAACAGGCCGCCCGAGCCACCCGCCACCGAACCGTCAGCTCGGATCACAAAGATGGCTTTCTTGTTCGCCATGTTGGTGGGACCACCGGCCTGTCGGAGGTACCAACCGGCACTCTTACCCGGTTTGAAGGTGACCGCGGTTGGGTTGTAGACCGAGCCATCGACCATCACGATATTGGGTCGCTTGGGGATGTACATGACATCGCCCGCTCGCACTGCAAGATCGGCGGGAGTATTGGCCCAGCGTTTGACGTCCTTCGAAATGTGAATAACGAGTCGACCACTGGGAGGTGTGTTCTGCAGTCGTTCCATGGTCCTTTTCCACTGCAGCAGCGAAGCATCCTTGACTACCTTATCTTCAGGATTTCCGTCAGGTATAGCTCTCAAGGCAGTTCCGTCGTCCTGTACTTCGCGAATCAGGACAGTCCGATTACTTTCCTCGAGCGCCCTCACCTGGGCCCGCTCAAATATCACACCGTAGGGGTACGCATCGCTTCCAAAGCCACCGGCGCGGGCAAGGATCGAGCTCAGACGTTCACCTTCCCGAATGCCGTACGTCCCGGGATGCAGAACCTCGCCCTTGACCGTGATTGTCGCGCCCACATCGTTCCATCCGGCCAGCTGGCGGATCGCGAGGACATCCCCGTCGTGAAGACGTACATCCGTGTCAGGTTCGCCGGCCACAGCTTTGGCGATTGGTACGGTTTGATGCTCGCCCGTCACATTTGTGCCGTGCTCGACCTCATATCTGGTCAGGTCCGCCAGCTCGGTGTAGGCCCCGCGCTTGAAGCCTCCAGCCACACGAACCAAATCCGCGGCTGTCATTTCTTCGCCCAGCGGGTACTTACCCGGCCGTTCCACTTCTCCTTCGATTTTCACGCTTGGCGGATCGACCTTGGCCAGGTTCTTGTGAACGAAAACGCGATCTTTGGGCTCGAGCAGGATGTTGTTCTTGTCGTCGCCCGCCAATGCCAGGCTGAGATTTACGCTGATAACCTTGAGCTTACCGTCTTGCGTCTTACGGAAGATCTGAGCGTCGTTGAGTTGCGCATCCGGTGTTGTCCCTCCGGCCAGATAAACTGCATCACGCAGATACGTGACCCCGTTTGTGACATGGTCACCAGAATCGCGCACCGCGCCCGTCACTGTAATCACGGGCGGATCCTCAAAGTCATAACGACCGAACACCCGGATCGTGTCGAAGGGTTTTAGCGGCAAGTCCTGTTCCTTGCCAGCCAACGCGTCGTCGAGGTTGAAAGCCAGCACGACGGGTTGGTAGTCCGGAGCGTTCAAGCGAATGATCTCAGCGTGACGCTTGTATGGTTCTGGAAGAAGGTCACTGTAGGACTTAATAATGTCCGTTACCTTCATCCCGTCCCGATAGGCGAATTTGCCGGGGCGGAAGACATGCCCTTCCAAATAGACCGTTTTATCCGCATAAGGCAGGATCGGAGAGATTTTGATTTTGTCACCGTCCTGCACCTTGAAATCTTCCAGTGCCTGGGTGACGGCTTCCTGCTTATTATCTTCGGGAATATCCAGGCGTAGCATGGTCCGGCTCAAATGAGCTTCCACGCGTTCTACGTCGACGTGCCGGAGCGTGCCGGACTGGAGAACGCCGCCGGCTAACTCCAGCACCTCCGCTAGGCTCTTTTCGCCTCCTAATTCATAAATCGCCGGCCGGCGGACCATACCTTCGACCGTGACCTCCTGACCAAGGGGAGGAACCAGGATCGTGTCTCCGGGCTGCAGCCCTTTCAAGTCGGAGCGAATGCCGTGAAGCAGCAGGTCGTAAACGTCGATCTCTTGCAAAAGTTGTTTCCCGCGAATATGCCTGAGGATTCGCAGAGAGCCCCGCGAAGTCGGCCCTCCGGCTTCGTACACGGCATTCAGTGGGGTTGACAACGAACTGACGTCGTAGGCGCCTGGACGCTCGACATCGCCTACCACGTACACCCGCACCGTCCGCAACCGAGAGAGCGAAACATCCGCCTCGACATCGCGGAACTGGGTTCTCAGCACGCTCTGCACCAGGTGCTGCACGTCGCCCAGGCTCCGTCCAGACACTTCGACCGCCCCGACTTCCGGCAGGGCCACTCGTCCCTGACGGTCCACCATTCGTTGCAGCCGCTGGGACACGCCACCCCACAGGTCAATGCTCAAACCATCGCCCGGCCCGAGCACATATTCGGGGCCTACCGGCATATCCATCGGAAGATCATCGAAATTGCCGGTTCCATTGCGGAGCACATCGAGTCCAAAACGTTCCAGCGTTGCCGGTTTTCCCGAGTATTGCGAATAGAGATCATAGAGCGACGGTACATCGGCATAAGGATTCGGTCGGTGGCGCAGTCCGCGTTGATCCACCTGGACTTCTTGCACATCGTTTGGTGTCCATTGAGGTCTGGATGTCGATCGTGACCGCATGTCTCGCGGAGACTGGTCCCGGTTGTTGATTGGAACACCGAGAGGAGAGCCGGATGCAGATCGGGGCGCAGCGGATAGGGGCGTGTTCAAACCAGATGAATATCCGTCCCCCGGGACCATAGATCGGCCTGGAAGATTGAGCGATTTGTCGTTAACACTGGCCGTAAGCAGGTTGGGCAACTCTTCCGGACGAACCCGCGGCATCGCCAGCACATCGTTGGGCAAGCCGTCGTAGAGTTCGTCAGCAAAAGGCTGGAGTTGGGCCTGATCAACTTGTCGGCGAGTATCACCAGACGGCTGATTCTCCGGCGCCGGCTGAGCGGGGCTGTAAGAAGGGCGGGTACTAGCGGGTTCGGTAGGGTACTGCTCCGGCTCAGGGTAGTGCTCGAGTGTGCGCTCGTGCCTTGACCAGAAAGCATCCTCCTGACTCTCCTGATTCTTGGCTTGAGCGACCTGGGTTTCTGGTGAAGCTCCCTTCCCTTGGGGCGATCGCGACTCCAGGACTAAACCGCGTTCTAACTCCTCGCGGCTGGGCTTGGCGCGGATGTAGTAACGATCTTCAATCTCGCGCGTAATCAGGACACGAACGTTTTGATCCTCCTGGATGAGGCGGAACAGCACATCGTCATCCAGTTCTTTTGGGTCGAGTAAACGACCTTGCTCGTACGCCTTTCTGACGAGCGCCCTCTTAGCCTGAAGAAGGAGACCGGGTTCTTTCCGTAGAAGGTCAACGATCGTGTCGGCCGAAAGCGATACCATCTCCTCAGCCGCGTGCTCTGCGCGCGACTCGTCCGTACTTATGGCCCGGGAGCGGTTCGGAGTCCCCGTCAGGTCGCCCCTCCCGCCTTGAGCAAAACCGAAGCCAACACTCATGGTCAACAAAAGAGCCAGTGCGCAGACCTTCTTAGACAACGGTAACCAGAATTTGTTCATAGGAACTCCTACCGCACCGAGGGCGTAGCGTGGTTTTGTCGGGCACAGCCCTTCATGATCCTCGTGACCTTCATCGATTGCCACGGGAACCGATTCGACACATCAGGTTCTTTCGATTAACTCACAGGCTCGACGTCGGCTTCATCCACCTCGAGCATTACCGATCGCATGATCAGCTCGATCGAGAGCACCAAGCGGAAGCCTTCTTTGCGGCGGATCATGATTCCTTCCGCATCCACGAGAGGCCCCCTCTTTACGCGGACTTTCCTACCTTGGCGCAGGTAAGGGTGAGGTTGCGGCCGCAGACCGGCGAACATGCTCGATTCAAGCGCGCGGATCTCGGAGTCCGGAACCGCGGCAGGCTGGCCCTGAAAGGTAACGAATCGCAGGACCCCGGGAGCCCGAAGAACGTCCAAACGGTCCCGGAGATTTAGGTTCACGAAGACATAGCCCGGGAACAGGACCATGTCCAATTCCTTGCGGCGATCCTTCCAACGGCGCACACTGCGATAGACCGGAAGAAAGTAGTTCAATCCCTGGTGTTCGAGATGACGGGTAACCAGCCTCTCGTGCCTCGGACGAACCGAAACCGCGTACCACCGCTCGACCGGCAAAAGCTTTCCGGTGGAGGCCAAAGCCTCGCCAGGAAAACCGCCTCCGGACGCTTCTTGATTTGAGAGTGTGCTCTCAGGCACCGCTTCCACTCCTAACTATAGCTCCGCCATCTAAGTTACATTCAAAGAAATGTCGTAAGTCATTGCCTATCAATCACTTCCAGGTCGCTTATCGATCTAAGCCAACTAGTTACGCACCGCACCCACAATCGATGGGCGTTCCCGCAAGGCGTTCAGAATTCCGGCCTCGGAACTCTCCAGCGGTTTGGTGCGAACGTCCACAATCGCCCAATAGAACAGCCCGCGATTTTGTTCTGGGGCGAGCGCAAGGATCTTCATGTGCGGATACTGGCCAAGCAGAAAGCCGCATTGGGCGATGCGTTTGTCGGCGTCGTCGAGCGCGAGAATCAAGACGTCGGGCTGGGCTTCCTCGATTGCTTCTGCGAGTGCGCTCTCATTCTGGACTTCACCAATTACCTCGATATCGGGCTGATCGGCGATCACGGCCAAGACGAGCTCCCGCATTAATCGTGGACGGTTCGCAACCAAAACTCGCACTCGTTTCACGAGCGTAATCCTCAGCAAACGGTTTTACTTCCTTACGAGAGCTCAGACAAGACTCAATTGCGTACTCAAGCAGCATGTTCA
This sequence comes from Terriglobales bacterium, assembly GCA_049696815.1. GTDB lineage: Bacteria > Acidobacteriota > Terriglobia > Terriglobales > Acidobacteriaceae > Acidiflorens. The sequence continues at coordinate 79,955 of JBAVUO010000011.1, forward strand.
AAGGAGAGTATAGGCGTACCGCTGTGTACCACAAAGAAGGTACTAATTAGGGCAGTAAGTATCGGTACTAGCTGTGGTATTAAGTGTGGTACTGATTGTGGTACTAATCGCGATACTTGTCGAGCACGAAGCTGAGTCCGCAACCTGCACGGAACAGCGGAACTTGTGTGTGTCGTGGCGGACATGTCGGGAGGAGTACACTATACGACGTTCGCAGCAGGCGATTCGGGCTGGTGAGATCCCGGAGCGCGCTGGCGCCCAATCTTCATGTCCCCTGAGTTGATAGCCTTGCATTAGCCCCGCTCAAACCGCTCGATTCACGAGGCTACCAGTCCTGAACTCTCTGACTGACACCGCTCGACAATCTCTAGACGATCGTTAGCACCAACCTTCCGCAGAATGCGGTGGATATGGTTCTTGACGGTTTGCTCAGACAGATTTAAGCGGTTTCCGATCTCCTTGTTTGAAAGTCCGAAGCGAATGAGGCCGATCAGTTGCTGTTCCCTCCGGCTCAAGCCGAATCTCATCTTCAGGGACGGTTGGAACGCAAAGGAGAGCTCCCGGGCAGCACACTGGAACAAGGACAGCGAAAAGCGAGGTGGGCAGACGGCTTCGCCGGCGGCGACTGCCCGGATCACGCGAACGATCTCGGCAGCGGACGCGTCCTTCAGAACGTAGCCCACGACTCCTTCGCCCACCGCCCGCAAAAAAGTGGCCTCATCTTCTTCCATACCGACCATAACGGACTTGTGATTTTCCCCTGTCTGCCGCATGCGTGAAACCAGGCGGGGACCGGCCAATGCGATACTTGCGGAGTCAAACAGGACTACATCGGGATTGACGGCCGAGACTTTCTCCAAAGCAGAAGGCGAGAAAGGAATTGCTCCGGCTACGACTATGTCGTCTTTGTTGCGCAGGACTCGAAGCAGAGCTTCGCGGAGCAGACAATTCTCCGCAAGGAGGAAAACCACAATATGCTCGAGGGGCACGTCTACCTCCTACGGCCAACCCTGCTACTGCCCGCACGAGCTTTGAGTAAGGCGGCAGCATACCACGACTCGCTTTCTTTAACCTTCCAGCATTTTGGCCATCACGTCGTTCCCGTTGAGTCCAGTTTTTTTACACCACGCGCTCCTCTCTGGACTTAGCAGGAACAACCCCAGTTTCGATGAGCTGTTCGAATCCAATCAGGGTGTCGGCGGTTTCAATCTGGCGGACGACGGGATTTACACCAGCATGCGGGGACACAAGCTCCAGTTCATGTACCAGGCAGTTGTGTCTCCTGCGCTTCTCAACACACCGCGCCTGCTGGTGCGGCGGATCAGTTCCCGGGCAGGGAGCCTTGCTGGCAGCTATGCCACTAACGTAAACGGCAGTTTCTCGTCCGGTCCATCGCAAACTTCGCAGGAGCCGCGGGAAACCCAGCCACACGTTCCCGCTGCCCTGCGTCGCCCCGAAGGCCGTGCCCGCGATCGTCACCTGCGTCCCGGCCACGCCCGAGGTCGGCGTCACGCTGGTGATGTTCGGCGTCACCACCGTCAGGTTGATCGAGTTCGACCACACTCTGCCTTGCAGGATCTGTGCTGTCCCTGATTTCGCTCCCGAAGCGATCGTGGCCACCACCAGAGTGTCGCTCCAAGTTCCGACGACTCCGTACGTGCTCCCCAGCCACACGTTCCCGCTGCCCTGCGTCGCTCCGAAGCCCGTGCCTACGATCGTCACCTGCTTCCCCGCCACGCCCGAGGTCGGCGTCACGTTCGAAATCTGCGGAGATTGCGCTTGCGTGTAGATTGGAAATGCAAGAAGAGCGATTGTTATTGAGGCGACAAGAAACCAGGACAACGAAGTGGGGCGCGACATGGACAATCCTCCCGACCGCACAAGGCGGCCTCCGAGTGAACTGCCCGCGCAATCGCCCCCTCTGGACGGCGCAGATTGCAGGGACAAACCCTAAATCCAACTCCCCTGCTCCCGCAACAAGAAAACGTACGAATCACAAACATCGGTGATGTCAATCACTTGTTGGGTATTCTCGAACATGCCAACTGCCATCGTTTTCAAGAACATGCGCGACGGCTGTAACAACCCGCTTAAGCCCCTTCAGTAAGAATCAAAACACCCACGGCAAGCCAGATTGGCGGCGCCTGTTCGAGTTTCCGTCCACGCTGGCGACACTACGAGCGGGGTTGCTGACTACATTGCTGTCACGGCGTCAAGGAATCCCCCCAGTTTCGCCGTTGCCCGGAATTGCGGGACCGGATCGAGTTCCTTGAAGGCCGAGGGAACGCGTTCGACAGGCTCCACATGGTTCGGGGTTGAAACGCACGGAAGATCGTCAGCTTTGCTGCCGCTGCTGACAGCTGCTGAGTTCGCCAGCTCTCCACCTGCCGCCGCATCGACTCAAAGTTGCGCTGCATCCGGTCCACGCCGATCGAACTTGCATCTTCGAGCGAGAAATGCTTCGAGTGCTTCGCGAGGACAGGGCTTGCTGCCGAGACAGGGTATTGAGATCAATGGCCAAGAGAATGTAAACCCTTTCTGTAAACCCCTGTGCCCTTGCACGCCACAAACGTCCAAGCTCACACCGTAAGTCCTTAAGAAGATGGCGCGGACACAGGCCGAAATCTGATCCCCTGGCGCGAGTCCAGGGGGTTCTTTCAGTTTTTTATATCGAGCAACTGCTTGAGTTTCAATGAGATTGGTCGGGGAGAGAGGATTTGAACCTCCGACCCCCTGGTCCCGAACTTGGGGGCGCGGAGCTGATTTTGTTGTTATTCAATCATTTGAGTGGTGCTTCAACCGTCTCATTCTTGCTCAATCACGCCAGTTTTGGAGGAATGTAAACCCTCCAATTGCAACCCTAGCCAGGGTGTCATTTCATTTGGGGGAGCTGATCTAAGCTCCCAGCATGGCACCCGCGTGATAATTTCCGGGTCGCCGACCACTAGAGAACGATCCTGTTTTTGTGAACACAAGGGCCTTTGTCGGTACCAATCCGACGGACGAACCGATAACTTCCTTGGCTTGCCCGTCATCCGCCCGAAATGGTGGGCAAATGCCCAACGGAGCTTCCAAGTTCCACAAGAGGGCCTCTGGCGGCTTCCGTACGATCCTCAGTTAAACCGAAACCTTCTCTTTTAATGCGCCTGCGGCCGCTGTCGACCGTTCTGCCGCTACATCGTTCGTGGTTCTCTGCTGGGGCTCTGCGTCGGACAGAAAGATCGAGTATCTCTTCCTTAACGAGGCCCTCGGCCTTGGAGTTTGGGAAGGAATTGTTGAGCCCCAAGACGGCACCCACTGTACACTTTGTCTCCAGTTCAAGCGACAACATTCGGGTCAGTCTTACATTCGGTTACTCACGCCATGCGCTGTTTCGATCGGAGTTATTACTTCTCGGGCACGAGCTTAAGTAATCCGAAGCGCTCCGGCACATGGAAAGTATTGCTCATTGGTGGTTGCCATGTGACCGCATGATGGCTCGAGGGCGGCCCCTCGCTCAGAAAAAGGTTCAGGCGAAATTCATTGCCCGCGGCTAGAGGTCGCTTGTCAATCGCTGACAAGGGGATACGCATGGCTGCATACCAGCGATGGCTCGCTGCGTCGATCCGGGCACTCGCTTCAAATCCAGAGCTCCAAGTCCATCCGGATTCGTGGTGGGGCTTGTTGAGGTCGATATCAAGGTCAATCCATTCTCCCTGCGGGGAAACTTCGAATTCCTGATAACGTTTGATATCGCTGAAGTCGGAACTGATGAACACTTCAGCGACATCCCACTTCCACAACTCGTTGGTTTCCAGGGTCGTGATTGGAGATGGCTTCAAATAGAGTTGATCGTACGGACAGATAAATAAGAAGTATAAACTGGTCGTTGTCCAACGTGTGCGAACTTCGGTACGAAAGCTTGGTGCAATGTTCGCGTGTCTGTCCTTTTCCAAATAAGTCGGTTGCGCTGCACTCCAGAAGACAGAGGCCGGATCAGTTTGCAACGGAACATCAACGTGCGCCTGAACGGTCTCGACCACGGCAGGGTCGACGCCCAGCAATGTGGTCGTGCTAAAGATCAAAAACTGTACAGCTTTAAGCAGTCTGCTCATCTCGTTAGCTCGTGATTGTTGTCGTTCGTAACCAGATCTCGTAGCTTCGCAAAGAACTAAGGTTTCGCCAGATCAAGCCGCAGAACACGAAGCTAAACAGAAGAACGGCGGCACGCAGCAGATGGCGCTTTTGACCGGGCCTTGCCACGATCGTGAATTGCCAAGAGACTGCCAAATTCACTTCGACGAAACCAGGGAAGCACCTATACTCCCTTTCTCCAGCCTGAGTCACCGCCATTCTTTAGACGAATCGTGAGGGAACCGTCAGGATTGGTTGGGTGCTCGCACGCCCAGCGGACGGGGCGCTTCACACTCTTGACCTCCAATTCGGCTCGCAGTTTGACCTGCTGCCCATCCATGCCTTTCGGGAGAATGATGGAGACTTGGCGGAGCTGGCCCGCATACGGTTGGCCCGCATCGAGATTCCCTCCTGCTCTCACGCGACCATCCATACTCTCTGCGTAGATGCCGAGCACTCCCGGCACTCCGGCAACCCCGTCATTGACAACACCCAAAATCAGTTCCATCGTGTCGTAGCGTTTTCGCTGCCAAATCAGGGACGGGCGCACGCGATGACCAAGCCTTCGCTCCATGGCCTGAAGCGAATCAGGATACTTCTCGTAATAACGCCGAACATCATCGGCCTCGGTCCAGAGCCCAAAGTAGCTGGCGCCAATGTCCAAGGCATGAAAACCGGCACTTTCGCGATAAGGACGGTTAATCGGCCCCCCAATCCGGTGAGGGTAGTCATCCGTGGGCGTAACTTCTTTGTCCTGTCCAACGAATGCCAGCATCGACGCCGGCAGCTTGCTTAAGCAAGCTTGCTCCTCGTCCGCATATTCGGGGAGAACGTAATGCCGATTTGCGCCATCCTCGAGTATCGTGGCCAGCCAGGGAGGGCGGTGTGCCAGTGCTTCGATTTGGATCGGCTCATCCATGATCAGGCTGTCCGAGCGCAGCCAGCATCCGAAACGCACCGCGAGGTCCTGCACTTGCCGGTTGCCTACATTGCTGATGTCGGGCTCAGTGTTCACCGCGAGAGGAGTCTTTTTCCAGGTATCGATCTGGAGTTGCGTCATGCGTACGAACGTTTTCTCCGCGGTCAAATAGTCCGGGAATGGACTCGGGATGTCGTTTGTGTGACCTTCCCCCCAAAATCCGTACATCATCAAATCCATGTATTCCAAATGCGCGTTGTCACCGAATTTAGTAGAAAGAAGGTCGTTCAATTCGGCAAACGCCTTCTGGAATTCCGGAGAATCGTAACGTGGTTCATAGAAATCGAAGCCGGGTTGGTGTTCCCTGGATTTGTGGCCGATGTTTACGATTGGCACTCGGTCATGTAGGAAATCCGGCATCGAAAGCTTTTGGGGTTGAACATTCGGGCTGGAGAGCTGGATGCGGAATCCAACTCCCAGATTGTGGCGCTTGGCAGTGTCGAGTGTTATGTCCCAAACCGGGGACAGGGTCAACTTGCCGGGCCCTGCCTGCACATCACGCCAGTCGCACCGGATATATAACACATCCACAAATGGCAAAGAAGCCATTTTCTCCACGCTTTGCTCCAGCGTTTCCCTGCCGCACTGTACCCCGAGCGCCGGTCCGTTTTCCTCCCACGTATAGCCGACTAGCCCAGCGCCAAAATTTCGAATGTGATCGCGAGAAGGCTGGGTTGCGAAGATCGTGAACCAGCCTTGGTCCTGGTCAATGCCAAATGGTCCCTGGTCGAGCCGATTGGCAACTTGGGGAGAGCCAAACTGATAGCCCTCCCACAAATGGTCAGGTACGTCCGCCCACATTTGCGGACGGAAAAGACTGCTCGCGCCTGCCAGGAGTGCTCCTGTCTTCACAAAATCTCTCCGCCGCATTGCGTGCCCTCCTCTTTGTATCAACAACTGCTGCCTAGACTTGCTGACGGAGGTTGGGATGCAATGTGAGTGAGCCGTCGTCGTTCAGTTTCTGGTGACATGCCCAGCGCACGGGATAGCGCATTCCCTTAACCTCGACCTCGGCTCTAAGTTTCAATCCCTTCCAATCCGTCGCGTTCGGAAGCACGAACTGTGCCTGGCGAATCTTGCCCGACAACGGGTATCCGGCATCCAGACAACCGCTGGTGAGCACCTTTCCATCCTGGCCCTCCACGGTCACCCGCAACACTCCCGGCACGCCCGCGATGCCGTCATTTGTGAAGCCAATAATCAGCCCCAGGTAACTGCTGTCCTTATAGCTCCAGATGAAAGACGGTCTCACCCGATATCCAATTCGGCGATTGATCCGGTCGAACGCTGCCGGATAAGCTTGGTAGTAGCTCATCAGATTTTTTGCGCTGATCTGGTGAAAGTTCCAGAGCGACCAGTAGTTCGCCCCAACGTCGATCACGTGAGTGATCATGTTCTCTGCCGGAGATATTCCTTCATATCCGGCGTGGGGATCGGGAGGTTTACCAGGAAGACCCTGCTCAAGCAACGCGGCAATCCAAGGTGGACGGTTGCTGAGCGCTTCAATCTGCTCGTTTTCGATAAAAATGGTGTCGCTGCGAATCCAATTGTTGCTGCGGACCGTGCGGTCTACTAGTTCCGAATTACCAACCCGGCTGTAGTCCGGTTGAGTATTGGTCAGCAGGGGAGTCTTCTTAAAGTGCTCGAGCTGAACTTCGAGCATATTCATCCAGGTCCGCTCTGCTGTCGGGTAATCAGGAAAAGGATTGTTGCCGAATGGCCAGGTATGCCCTTCACCCCAGAAGCCATACATGAAAGTGTCAATAAACTCGATGAGCGGGTTGCCATCGAATTCCGCCGCCAACTGGCCAACCAGCTCTTTGAATGCCTGCTGAAAAAAAGGATGGTCAAACCGGGGCTGATAACGCGAATGCGGGTTCTCCAAGTATCTTTTTGCTGAAGCGCTGCTCTCCTGATCGCTAAGCACCAGATCAACTTTCGGCACCTTTTCGAGGACAAAATCCGGCAGGGCCGCATCGTGTGTATAGTCTGGCGCGCACATCTGAATTCGCAATCCAATCCGCTTGTTGTTCGTCTTCGCCAGGTCAAAGACCAGCTTCAGGTAGTCGGGCATTCGCAGGCGCCCGGGCCGCGGCTGCACTTCCCTCCACGTGGGGCGGATGTAAAGCTGCTGGCCTAAGGGAAAGCGAACCAGCTCTTCGATCGCCTGGGGAATGTTGTCCGCCTTGATTTCGTCCGTGCCGCTGTCTGCCGTGATATAGGTCACCAGCCCCTTGCCAAAGTTCGGCACAGCTTCTTCGGTAGGCGTTGTGGTCATCACCACGTCGTCGGTGGGAATGACCGCGTCCGGTGGATACTGAGGGAACGGACCCTGATTGAGGCGATCATTCACCGTGGGACCGGAACCGAAGTCATAGCTTCCCCAGTTATGGGCGGGAACCTTCGCCTGCGCTTTACCCATTCCAAGTTCCGCAGCTACGGCAACAGCGACAGTGCTTTTTAAAAAATCTCTACGCTGCATCGGAGTCATGTCCTTATCGTTCGACTAGATTTCCGTCAGCGGCAGTCTGCTGGAGTGAAAGATCCACATCTCGAGGTATCGAGACGTCGAATTGAGGAATGCACTCGCCAGGTAGGGATGTTCCCCGGTCGCGGAGTGACCGCCAGACGACTGTCGAACTATTACTATTTATATCGTTTTGTTTTGGTTTGTCCAGTGCAGGGGGCAGAAAATATTTCGATAGTTCTGATAAATACACTTGCGGGCGCCTAAACGCCTGGCGAGGGGGTTCAGACGATGGCGGGGATCGCAAGGACTCGGACGTGCTACACGACAACGTTCAGTTGATGGGCCGCGTTCTCGAAATACACTTTGCGGAGAATCGTTTCCGGCAGATCAATACCGTAGATGCGCCACCGACCCTGAGGAGGGACCTCCGCTGGGGCGTAGTCGAAGTACTCGTCGTCTGTTTCCAAGAAACGATAGTAAATCTCATACAACTTGTCGTTGAACACTTGCTGTGGATATTCGTCGCCGTGCGGAGTAGCGTCGGTCCCGAACAGGATCCGATCCTGGTATTTTTCAAAAAACTTCCGGGCAGTTCGTGGCTGTCTTCCTAACTCTCCAATTCGCGCGGCAATGTCCACGCTCACGTTGGGAAAACGATCGAGGTTCTCTGCCACATTTTCGAGATATTCGGCGAAGCTTCCCACGTGCAACACGACAAAGTGAGTCTTGGGATGCCTTGCAAAAACTCGGTTTCGGGCCTCCAGCAACTGTGCATTGCCGGGAAAGTCGCCGCCGTAAAACGACCAATCCGGATGGTTAGTAAGCTCCTCGTAACGTTCGTTGAAACGATCCGTCGGAGTAAAAAATGCGACCGGATCGGACACATGAATCGCCACCGGCATGTTCAGTTGTCCGCAAGCATCCCACATTGGATCAAATCTAGGGTCGTCAATTTTCACGAGCTTGCCGGAGGTTATGTTTTCGCGTAAGTAGAGTCCCAGGGTCTTCAGGATTTTCAGGCCTCGCGCTCCCTGGCGATGGGCACGCTCAATCGCCTCTGCCTGAAGTTGAGGATAGCCCGTTTCCAGGAAGCGTTCATAGCAGGGCTCAGTAAAGGCATAGAAGCGATCCTGAAAAGCATGATCATATTTGGAAATGACGTCTCCCAATCCCTTGTCGTAGCCGCCAGTCAGATTGACCATCGCACGGACATTCTTGCTGTCCATGACCGCGAGAAGCTCTTGCGGAGTGCCGAGGTAAACGCGGTCCGACGCCAGTGACACGCCACGGGTGGACTTCGCGGACCTTGTAATGTGGGTGTGAAAGTCGATGACTGGAAATCTCGCGCGCGCAACATGCGTCTCAGGCACTTGCAGCATGCTTTTTGGAGAAAACTCCGCAAGGCTCAGCGAATGGCTTGCTGTTTTCTGCGTTTCTTTCTTGCTCGCGGCAAATGCGCTGCCCGGCTGGGCTGCCGCGCTAGCCATGATGCCCATCCCACATAACCACTGCCGCCGATTGATCATGTCTGCTCCTGCCGAGTAAGGCGATCTTTAATCCAATATGGACAAGCTTGCAGAAAGCGAAAGTATACAATAGTATTCGCAAGCTTACGAAACACGATAGTCTTTCGCAGCAAAGACACCTGGCTTTGTTCTCGGCGAGGGAATTGTGCGGTTCAAACGGGGTTCGTGCCTTTGTAGTCTAGGTTTGGAAGCAGAAGGCGCATCCGTTCTGAACGAGTTCTAAATGTTCTTCATATGTGCCGTGCGGAGATCAAGTATGTGTTCAACCAAGAAAAGGATTTTGCAATCGAACAACGACCCGCTTCGAGAGCTGAAAGCCGCGACTACGACCAGGCTTTGGGTCGCTCTCACCATTGTGTTTGCGTTTTGGTCGTCCCCTGCCGCTGCGGGCGGCCCCACCGGCAAGCCTCAGATTCAAGGCGGCAATCTGCGAATTGAATTTGATAACCACCTACGCAGCCGGGTGGTTGCCCGTTTTGACAAGACGGAGACGGTGATGGGGCCGTTCTCTGCCTCTGAGACTGTGACAACCGCCGACAAGCCCTGGACCGGATTTCTCCTGACCTCGCAAAAACACGGGCGTACAAAAGACGCTTTCGGGGAGGGCGAGCGGCTCACCGTGGAAGGAAAGGCGAGAACGCTCACAAGGATGGTCTCCGTCATCGTATATGACGACTTTCCCACGATGGCGTTTTTCGAGGTCCAGTACACCAATACCGGAACCACCGAGCTTGCGATCAATAGTTGGACCAACAATGCGTACATTTTGAACGCGCAACGCAGTGTGGGCCCGCCTGCTTTCTGGTCTTACCAGAGTGGCTCGTACGAGAAACGTCCCAACTGGGTCGTACCGCTGTACACCAATTTTCGGCAGGAGAATTATCAAGGCATGAATGCCAGCGACTATGGTGGCGGTACGCCGATTATCGACGTCTGGCGGCGCGACGTTGGAATGGCTGTGGGACACGTCGAGCCGCGGCCGAAGCTGGTTTCCCTCCCTGTATCCATGCCCGATCCCGCGCATGCCGAGATTGCTGTACGCTTCACCAAAACTATCTCTCTCAGCCCCGGTGAAAGTTTTCATACCTTTCGCACCTTTGTCGCTGTCCACCAGGGAGACTACTTCCGCACGCTCGCTGACTACCGACGCTTCATGATGAAACAAGGGTTCCAAACGGCCACCGCTCCCGACGACGCTTTCGGCGCAATCTGGTGCGCGTGGGGATATGGCCGATCGGTGCAGCCCCAGCAGGTGTACGACACACTTCCGACGGTGAAACGCTTGGGATTTGTGTGGGTCACGCTCGACGACGGTTGGCAGAACAACGTGGGCGATTGGGCGCTGGATCCCAAGAAATTCCCCCACGGAGACGCTGACATTAAGGCCCTGGTTGACCGCATTCACCAGGAAGGATTCAAGGCCCAGCTCTGGTGGTCGCCGCTCAGCGCTGTACCAGACTCGGGACTGCTCCGCGATCATCCCGACTACGAGTTACTGAATCGAGATGGCTCCACGAGGAAGGTTTCCTGGTGGAATTCCTACTATTTGTGCCCAGCGGACCGCCGCGTCGTGGAGTACCACAAGGCATTGGTGCGAAAGATTTTGGTGGATTGGGGATTTGACGGGCTGAAGCTCGACGGCCAGCACATGAACGGAGTTCCAGCCTGCTACAACCCAGCTCACCACCACGCACAGCCGGAGGAATCAGTCGAGGCTCTGCCGGATTTCTTCCGCGCAATTTACGAGACCGCACAGGCTGTAAAGCCTGGGACGCTGGTGGAGTTCTGCCCCTGCGGCACGGCGTTCTCCTTTTTCACCATGCCGCACTTCAATATGTCTGTGGCTTCCGACCCGAGAGGTTCCTTTCAAGTCCGTTCCAAGGCGAAAACGCTAAAGGCCCTGATGGGAGACACCATTCCATTCTTCGGCGATCACGTCGAACTGAGCGATGGCGGTAACGACTTTGCCTCCACTGTGGGCGTGGGAGGCGTCGTGGGAACGCAGTTTGTCATTCCGTCTCTTGTCGGGAAAAGGAGTAGATCCGATCTGACTCCGGCACGGGAGAAGGAATTCGAAAAGTGGCTTCGCATCTATAGGGAAAAGATGTTGTCAAGAGGACAGTATCTTGGACAGCTCTACGACATAGGCTTCGATACGCCGGAGACGCATGCAATCCGCAAGGGCCAGACCATGTACTACGCTTTTTTTGCCAAGCAGTGGAAGGGGTCGGTCGAACTGCGCGGCCTCGAGGACCGCAACTACAGCGTGATGGACTACGTCACAGGAAAAAGCCTGGGGACGGTGTCAGGACACAGTGCGCATCTGGCGGTTGAATTCGACGGAAATCTGCTTGTGGAAGTGCAGCCACAGTGAGGTAAGGTAGGGTTCCTTAACCCCTGCGCAGTAAGTGCGAAATAGTCCCAGCCGCCGGACACCCTTCACACGTCGAATGCCTGCCGCGAGATCCGGGCTGAGCAGTCCGCAATCGGACGCTTCATACGCCAGCCGGCGTATCGCCGCCAATCTCAATCCCCTCGGGTCCGCGGCTTCGAGCTGCACATGTGGTTCCAAGACACGGAGGTATTCAAGAAAATGCATGGTCAAAGTGGTGGGACCCAAGGCGTCGACAACGACTTTGCTGTTCAGTCTTTCGAAAATATCGGTGCCTGGATCTTAGGTCGCAATATGTTCGGGCCGGTTCGGGGTCCTTGGAAAGATCATTCCTGGAAAGGGTGGTGGGGCGACAATCCGCCGTACCATACGCCTGTGTTTGTGCTCACGCATCACGCGCGATCTCCCCTCACGATGGAAGGCGGCACCACATTCCACTTCGTCACCAATGGACTAGAGACTGCTCTAAAGCGAGCCAAGGAAGCGGCCAAAGGCAAAGACGTCCGAATCGGCGGCGGTGTGTCCGTCATTCGCCAGTATCTGATCGCGGACCAGATCGACGAAATGCACTTAGCAGTGTCACCGGTCCTCCTAGGCAAAGGTGAGCATCTATTGTCCGGAATCAATCTCTCCAGACTCGGCTCCACCCCCTTCAGGACCGTCTCTGGGGAAAATGCAACACACGTCCTTATCAGAAAGGGATCGTCGTAGCTTTCTTGGGAGCTTCCGATTCCGTCCTTCAAGCAATCCTCCCAGAATTAGTCCTCACAAGTCGGCTTGTCGCCGGCAATGCAACGGTCACTGCTAGCCCGTTTAGCGGTACTAATCCGACGGACGATCGATAACTTCCTGTTTGCCCGTTACTCGCCAAGTGGGAAATCCTTATAACATAGCTCTACGCTTGGCGACAGTGAGGAGCTATCTCCCTGAACGCCGTTTGTCGAACCTCAGGTCGGTGAGCCACGTGCGATATGCTGACTATCGGCGTGGCATCGCTAGGTTCGGGGTTAATGGCGCCCCTAGTCCTAGACCCAGATAAAACGAGCCATTTCCGAAATTCGGGAAAGTTCCCACCTCGGCGGGTCCGGGGCGCATTGCAAACCGGAACAAAAACTTGCAAAACGTAATAACACAATGTAAAAAGAAACTCGCCGGAGCACCCATTGTGTCCAGAGCCGAGGGTCTGTTGAACGAGGAAAGGCGACGCGCCATTCTGCATGCCCTGAACGGCGATGGCCGCGTGTTGGTGAAAGATCTAGCCGAAAATTTCCAGATCTCCCAGATCACAATCCGCAAGGATCTCGAGGTTCTGCACGCCCACGGCCTTCTGCATCGCACTCATGGCGGGGCCCTGCCTCCGTCCTCCGGAGCATTGAGCGACCTCTCAGTGCAAGAGAAGGAAAAGCTGCACCGCGCGGAGAAAGTGCGAATTGCCCAAGCCGCAGTCCGGCTGGTGGAAGAAGGCCAGTCGATCCTGCTCGATTCGGGGACCACGACTATGGCGATCGCCCGGGCCTTGCGTCACTTCCGCAGGCTGACAGTCATCACCAGCGCCATCAACATCGCCGCGGAACTCGCCAACTCGGAGATCGAGGTGATCCTCACTGGAGGCACAGTCCGCAAGAACTCCTTTTCCCTGGTCGGCCCGTTGGCCGAAGAAACGCTGCATCACCTGAGCGCCGACATCCTGTTCCTGGGTGTCGATGGTTTTGATACGCGCTTGGGGTTGAGCACGCCGAATCTGCAGGAAGCCAAAGAATGGCCTCTTGCTCTCCCGGCCTAGTTCCGAAGGGCTTTCGACCTTCCCGATAGCCACGACGGCTTGCTCTAGCACGTTGCCGCGCAGCGCGGAGTTTCAGCACCAAGGCTGATTTTTCTGACTCCGCAAAGATCGAGATCATCCCACGCATGGCCTTGCGGTGCGGATCGGTGTCGTCGGCCAGTTCCGGCTCGGACGCACTGACTGGGGAGAAGCCACTGTCTCGGAGGTGGCGGATTGCCCATTCAATCCACATGGAATCCGTTGCCACGCGGTCGTACTTCTCGCAGATCACCAGTTTCACGCTGTTGCTGTGGAGCGCGGTCAGCATGTCCTGAAAGGCAGTTCGCTCCCAGGGGTTCGTCGTGCCGGAAATGCTCTCCCGGAACCAGCGCACGATTCGAACGCCTTGGGCCTTCGCCCATTGGCGTATAGCGGCCTCCTGACTCCTGGTCTCTTGGCTTACGCTCGTATTGTACGTCCGGCTCACAACGGCCAATACGCGTCTCGGTTGAACAATCACACCAGCTTGTAAGCAACGTCACAGACCTGAACGATGCCCGGAGCGAGACTAATCGAAACGATCCGAAACAAATGGAAGTTGTCCGTAACTGCCGGACGCATCGGCTCAGCCGTTGTTTACGACACGGAGGGAGTGCACAATGCCTATGCTGAAAATCAAGACGTTTTCGACGGCCATCCTGGCTCTGTGTGCGCTAGTCGCAAGCCAGGCTCCAGTCTTTGGCCAGGCCAGCTACACGGCACAGATTCGCGGCGTGGTGACGGACCAGACCGGGGCGGTAGTGCCGAACGCAACGGTCACGATCACCAACGACGCCACCAATATTTCTCTCACGGCGCACAGCAATGATCATGGGCTGTACGTTTTGACCGGCCTGCGCCCGGCAGTCTACACCATCAGGACGGAAGCAACGGGGTTTCGCGTGCTGGAGAAAAAGAATGTCGTCCTGCAAGTGGAGCAGCAGACCACGATTGATTTCGAACTGCACCCATTGGGGGTCATCACTACCGTCGAGGTCACTTCGGCTGCGCCCTTGTTGGACACGGAGAATGCCTCTCTCGGCACGAACGTCACCAACGAGTACGTGCAAGATATTCCGCTTTACGGCCGCAGCATGTTTGGGCTGGTGTTTCTGGCGGGTGGGGTGACGGAGACCACGGGTTCCGGGATCAACGACAACTATCCCACCGGCACCAACTTCGTCTCCAATGGCCAGCGCAACGCCACGGCCCAAATCACCCTCGATGGCAGTCCCCTGAGCGCGCCCGAACAGGGTGAGGGCGGCAACTCCAACGTCTACTACCAGCCTTCGGTGGAGATCGTGCAAGAGTTCAAGGTTCAGAACAATAGCTTTTCCTCCGAGTTTGGTAACAATGGCGGCACGGTTGTGAACATGGTTCTGAAGCAGGGTTCGAACGCCTTTCACGGCAGCGGCTGGTGGTACGGGCAGCGGGCGGCATTTGATGCCCGCGACTACTTCAACTCCGGCGAAAAGCCCGACCACGTGCGGGATCAATATGGTTTCTCTCTGGGCGGTCCTCTGAAGAAGAACAAGACATTCTTCTTTGTCGATTTCGAAAAGGTTCGCCAGCAGGATCCGATAAACCTGCAAGGGATCGTCCCCACCGACTTGGAACGCACCGGTGACTTCTCCCAAAGCCCGGCCAACCTGCCAGATCCTTCTAATCCTGATACCGCAGACGCCGGCATCTACGACCCGTGCGCTGGAAATCAAGGATCTCCCACGCCTTGTCCGCGGGACCAATTCAAAGATGGTGAGGTGTTCAACAAGATCCCGGCCGGTAAGATCGACCCCATCGGCCAGGCGATTCTGAATCTGTATCCGCACGCCAACGTTGCCGGGGCGGTCTACCCCAATATCAACTGGCGCGCGGTGACCCTCAGAACCACACCGGCTTGGCAGTTCGACGTTAAGGTGGATCATCAGATCACTGCCAACCACAAGATTGGCGGACGCTACAGCCGCTATCATAACCACGACACCGTACCCACCATCGTTGGCGACGGCGAGTTTGGCCCCACAGGCGATGGTGTGATCTTTAACACCGATGCGCAGAACGGAAGTGTGGAGTACAACTGGGCCATCACTCCGACCAAACTTTGGACCAGTCGCTTCAGCGTGGACCGCGTGCATGCCCCCGGACAAAGCAACAACTACCCAACGCTCAGCTCCGTCGGCTTGGCGCCGGTCCTTGCGGCGAACGGGCTTACCCGCATGCCCACCATCGGTGTCAACGAAGGTTTCCTCTCGCTCTTTACCCAGTGCTGCGTCGATACTCAGTTTGCCCACACGCTGTTCAGCTACTCTTCTGGTTTGCAGTGGGTGAAAGGAGCTCACTCGCTGAAGTTCGGCGGCGAGCAGCGGGTCTTCTTTAACAACTTTCGCCAACCCGACAATCCCACCGGCATCTTCGATTTTTCACGTGACGTAACCACCTCGGAACCCAATGCGGGTCTGGGGGACGTAAATCAGGGGAACCCCTTTGCTACGATCTTGACAGGCTTTGCCTATGGGGCTTCGCTTCACCTGGTTCCCGCGGTGTCGGACAAGTCAAAGGAAACCGCCTTCTACGTGCAGGATGACTGGAAGGTCACGCCGAAGCTGACGATTAATCTCGGCTTGCGCTATGAATGGAGCACTCCCTACACCGAGCGCTACAACCGGCTCTCGTTCAGCAACTTCACTGGAGACACGGGAATCAGCATTCCCGTAGACCGGGATGGCTCCGGATTGTTTCCCCAGTTTGGACAGATTGGCAACATCGCCGGGACGACCGTGTTTCCCACCTCCAGCCACCGCAACTCGCCAGTGGATCGAAACAATTTTGCTCCGCGTCTCGGCTTTGCCTATCAACTCGCTTCCAACACCGTGCTGCGGGGCGGGGCGGGAGTCTTCTACGGGATGAACGTGGCCACCAACTTCCAGTATGCCGGCCCGGCATTCGCGAAGACGGCCACTATGTATTTCACCAAAGACGATTACGCAACCCAATTCGCATGTCTCGGACCTTCCCCCTTGCAGCCTAACTGTGACAGCCCATTCCCTGGCGGCCTCGCGCCGCCGCAGGGAACCACGTACGGCAAGCTTGCGCAATGGGGCTTCGGCAACTCCAGCGACCTGGACACAGGTACTGTCCGCAATGCCGAGATCTACCAGTGGAACCTGGGAATTCAGCACATGTTTCCGGGGCAGATCGTGGTCGGCGTAGACTATTCCGCTAACCGCAGCACGCACCTGCCTTGGGCCGGCGCCGGGGGCATTTCCACCCGCAACCGCAACTTCCTGCCTTCGACAGTGCGTAATGCGCTGGTCGCGGCACTGAACCCGACCCACGATCCCAACAACAACGCGGTAACGGATTATCTGAACACTAATGTGCCCAACCCCTTCCAATCCTGCTTCACGAGCGCGGCCACGCCGACCTCGTATTGTCCAAGCCCGATCTTCAACCAGGCCGACGTGGCGGACTCTCGCTACCTCGATGCCGAAATTCCGCAATACCTGCTGCTGCTGCCCTACCCGCAGTTTGATGGCGCCTTCGAGGGGCTGCCCACGCTGAATGCCAACTCCTGGTACCACTCGTTACAAATCCGCTTCCAGAAGCGTGCCAGCCACTACATCAGCTTCGAGGGCAACTACACCTTCTCCAAATCTACGGACGATTCTTCTGCTGGGCGCAACGCCTGGCTGGGTAACCTCGGGCTGGATAATCCGCAACTGCTCGACAATCTCAGGGCCGAGCACGGGATCAGCGCCAACGATGCTCCTCACCGCTTGACTGCAGCCATCATTCTCGATCTTCCCATCGGGCGGGACCTCTGGATTGGAGGCGGCATGAACCGCGTGCTGGACGGCATTGTTGGCGGCTGGTCGCTCAATGGTGTCATCACGCTGCAATCCGGGCAGCCGCTGGCTATCTCCAACAGTGTCGGGCGACTGGCCGATGGCAACCCGCGGCCAGACGTGGTTTGCCCCCAACTCCGGACCGGCTTGAGTTACCGCCAGGCGGCCGCGTCAGGAGGAGGCCTCTCTTACCTGAATCAGGATTGTTTCGCCGATCCTGGCGACAACATTCCCGGCAATGCACCCCGCTACTTCTCCAACCTGCGAGGCGACGGCATCCGCAACATGGATACTTCGTTTTCCAAGGAGTTCAAGATCCGCGAGGGCAAGATACTCCAGGTGCGCTTCGAAATGTTCAATGCCTTCAATCATCAACGCTTTGCCTTCCCGGATATCGGGTCGGGAGACGGCACTTTTGGCAACGTAACTTCCACCACCAACAATTTCCGCAGGATGCAGTTCGGAGCGCGTTTCCAGTTCTAACGCAAACCTGACATTAGGCTCCGATCCCAACCAAGGTTGGGGTCGGGCCTTCACCCTGAATTCTGTTCGAGGACTGGCGGAGGAGGTTGCCAATGCACAGGCGATCCTTTCTGAAGGCCGGCAGTGCTGTCGCATTGGCCGCGGGCTTTCGAACCGCGGCTACCGCGTTCGGCCCTCGTGGGTGTGGACCTACGAGGAGGGCGGCTATCCCGGCCTCATCATCGGCTTTGTGAACGATGGCATAGCGGGGGTTCCCGGCGTCTTTCGTGTATCTGTGGCGAGCGAGGATGGAAAGGTAAACATCGGAGGGAGCCTCGATGCCGGCTACCCTCTTCCAGGAAAAGTCCGTCAGGCGAAGTTCCCATTGCCCAAGGGAACGAACTGGAAGGGGCTGAGGCTCAGGGCGGAAATCGAAGTCAAGGGTCAACGATATCCGGTGCGCTGGGCTTGTGCGCAAAAGCTGAACGACGACGGCAGCCTGACGCTACGCCCGACCGCGGGTCTTGGGCGAAACGATGAGACCGGAGGCGTGTCCCTAACGGGATCTTAACAGCATCGCAAATAGCAGTGCCGCTTGGTTGAAGCATGTTGGAAGCGATGTAGTACTTCTCGCCGCGTAGTTCATCGAGAGGCGCAACGAGGGTCTGGCATGAAACGAAGAAGCTGTCTCGCAATGTTCTTTCTGGTGCTGTTCGCCATGGTGTTGGTGGCGGTTCCCCACTCAGGGGAACAGAATTGGACGCATTTCGTGCGCATCGGGGCCTACGGTCTCGAGAGCAACAACGCAGACCAGATTGTGCGCAACGCAGTTGAAAGCAACGTCTTTGGCATCGAAGTAGACAACGACATTCCTGGGCGCTATGAAAGCTTTCTGAACCCCGAGGAAAAGCTGAGAGCCATTCGCACCGTCGCGCAAAAAGCACACCAGGCAGGCAATCATGCCTTCGTCTATGTCGCGGGCACCGAATGCATCACGGCGAATGCAGACAAGACTCCCCACACTCTGGCCAAGGAACATCCTGACTGGCTTCAGAGGAACATCAAAGGGGACTCCGCCATCTTCGGAGGAGGCGCGGCCTTCTGGATCACAAAGGGTGACGAGGATGTCTGGGTCAGCCCCTATGCGCCAGAGTGGCGCAAGATTTACATGGAGCGAGTGCGGCAAATCGCAGCGACGGGAATTGACGGAATTTACGTGGACATTCCCTATTGGATGACACACTTCGACGGTTGGGAAGATACCTGGGCCAGTTTCGACGACTACACCGTAGCAGCGTTCAAAAAGCAGACGGGACTTGACGCTAAGCATGACCTCAAGCTGGGAGATTTTTCCGATGCGAACTTTCGCAAGTGGGTCGGTTTCCGAATTCAGACCATCACGGACTTCATGCAGGAGATCGACAAGAACGCTAAGTCAGTGAATCCCGCGATCAAGACGATTCCGGAAATCTATCCGGGCATTGAGGAAGAAGCGGTGCGCGTGGGCGCCGATGTGTACAGCCTGTACCCCGTTGTGGACGCGATCGCTCACGAGTATGAGTTTGGTGAAGGCGACCACATGGCGTCCTCCCGAACGCCGTTCGACTGGTTTGCCTATCAGGTAGGAATGCATTCCTTTCGGGCGTTCGCACAGGGCAAGGCAACCTGGATCCTCAACTATTCGTGGGATGGCGACAAGAAAGTGGACCGCCGGGAAGCGATGATGAACCTCGCCATGTCTCAGGTTATGGCGGGCGCGAATTTCTGGGACGCGCCCGGACATTCCATGGCTGGATCGAACGATCTGCCCACAAGGAAAAAGATCTTCTCGTGGATTGCGGCGCACGAAAAGACGTTCTATCTACCGCGCAGCCCAATAGATCCGATCGGAGTGTACTTCTCTCCCTTGACCCGGGACTACTATGCGAAGGACTTCATTCGCTCGTATCGTGGAATCCTGATCTTGCTGATGCAAAAACACCTGGAGTTCCAAGTTGTCACTCCGCGTACGCTGGCGACCTTTCAGGGCCCAACCCTGATCCTCCCAGATGTGCGCGTCTTGAATGAAAGCGAAAGAACCTGGTTGCGAGACTATGTTGTAGCCGGGAAGAACCTCGTGATCACGGGCGCAGATGTTACGCAACTTGACACCGTGCCGAGCGTGGTCCGTTTCCCAGATTGTCCGGGAGAATCCTATACCGCTACGTTGGGGACGGATTTCGAACATGCGACACCCGATTCGCAAGAGGTTTTCCTGAAGAGCCTGAAGACTGAACCTACCATCAGCGTTGCAGCCTCACCCCAGGTCGCCACGTACATCGCCCAGGTCGCCGGAAAGCCACATGTCTTCCTCGCGAACTTCGCCGGTTTACGTGGTGGAGTAAACCCGGTTCAAACTCCGCAGACTGGAGTGCGGGTCACGATTGCGGGAGCATCCAAAGGCAAGGCTTTCTTCCTGCCCTTCCTGGGCGAGGTGCAGGAGTTGAAAGCCGTCCAGACCGATGGCGGAATGACCTTCACGTTACCCGAGATTTCGAAGGGCGCAGTCTTCTGGTACGAGCCACTTACTGGAGAAAAGCAGGCCGGCATGAATCCGTAAAATGAGTTTGATGTCAACGAGTTTGCTGTCGGACCGCCCCCTCATCAAACCTTCAAGCACCGCTTACGACGTTGCACGCTAAGCTCGTGGAGGATGTGCATGGATACAACAAGATGCTGAGCCGGAAACTGCGATCGTGGGAGGAGTCGACGATGCTGGCATGCACGAAGAGGATTCGCGGCCCGAAGCTGAACACTGGACTGCCGCGTTTGATGGCCGGAGTTCTGGCACTGCTGATTGTGCCACTCTCGTTACTGGGAGAAACAGTCGAGAACCCCCGGCTTGCAGTGATCATGAGCAGGGCCAGCTTCGACCGAAAATGGGATGTGACGCAGATGTCCGGCCATGGATGGGTCGGCATCGCAAACCTGGCGGGCATCCCTTACGACACGCTCTTCCTGGAGGACCTTGTTGCTGGCGAACACCTGTCGCGTTACAGGGTGCTCGTGTTCGCCGAATGCACCAGCATTGAGCCGGACACGGTGAGCCTGCTGACGCGGGTTTTGGCGAGCTACCTGAAGCAGGGCGGCAACGTATTAATCGACGGGCCGCTCGGGGCATTCACCAGAGATGGTAAAGCTCAGGCCGCGGCCGCGCTATGGTCGTTGCTCGGCATCTCGAGTTCCGGAGTGAAGGGAGACACTAATTTCCGCATTCAGGTACGCGACAATCATCATTACATTACGCGTGCGTTCGAGCCCTCGCAGTACTTGAGCCAGGCGCTTGCGAAAGGTCTGGAAATCCAACAGTTCTCATCCGGTGGACACGTTCTCGTCACGAGCACCAACGCCCACGAATCGTTCCCATTCCTCTCTTACCGCGATACGGGAACGAGCCGTCTGGTTTTGATCAGCGATGCAACCACGTTTGCAGGTGCGACTTCGATTTTTCGTAACGAGGCGCCGCAGGGCTTCTTTCCAAATGAAGTCGTGAACGTGCTGATCCGGGCGCTCCAGTGGGCTGCCTACGGCGATGTGCACGGTGCGTTCCCGGCCCCGCAGTTCTCTAACGCCAACCTGGCCGTCATCGTTCGCCTCGACGCCGACAACACGCAGAACCTGGATTACCAGAAACAGACATTCAAGTTCCTGCTCGACACCGCGCGCGAGACGGGAGTCGTGCCTCTCTATTGCTTCGTGTCGAGTGCAGGCGCGAAAGCAGGATGGAAGGACCTGGCCAAATTGGGACAGCAGTTGGAAGGCCTAGGAGGTCAGATCGGAAGCCACAGCAAGTATCACCGCATCGAGTCGCGCATGGGCCCGGAGAAGTACAAGGAAGAGTTAGATGGCTCGATTGAGGAGATCGAGTCCAACATGACCAGCAATGGCGCCCATATTGGCAAGGTGGATCTGTTCATCAATCCCGGCGACACCATCGTCAACAGCGATTATGAGGAAATTGCGCGCCGCTTCCAGCTGATGATGACGCACGGCTTCGAGCAGGACACGCCCATTGGCTCCGGCGTGATGACGTGGTTCACCGGAAAGTACAAAGACTTCGTGGTCCTCGACGACACGCCATCGCCGGACTACCAATGGTTCTACGATCCAACTTGGAGCTATACGAGCGCCCAGATTACGTCCTATCAAGAAGCTGTGTTCGATCACCTGTTTCGCGACATCGGCCACGGCTATATCTACAACCAGATGTGGCACGACTACAGCATTTCCTCCATGCCGTTGCGTCATGGCGGCGGCGAGCAGCAGGCCGGCGCGGTTGCAAAGCCAGCTCGCATCGCGAATACGTCAAACATGGCAATGTACGAGGCGTTGAGGTCAAAATTCGCGACCCATCTGATCTATACCCCAGAGCCCATGGAAGTTGTCGAGAAGCTTCACGCGATGGCCGGCTGGAACTACTCGTGGACACGGCAAGGTGATGTGCTGGAGATGGTGCTGGACCTGTCCAACTTGCCTCGGACCACGACCGCCAGTTTTGTCGCCGGCATGGGTATTCGGATTGAGAATACGGCATACCGCATAGAATCGGTCACAATCAACGGGCAGCCGCACGATGCCTTTTCCGACCGCGTCATTATTCTTCCGAATCTGAAGGCAGGTAAGAACCAGGTCAAGGTGACTCTCTCTGAGCATGGTGCAAATAGACCGCATGTGGTGTATGTGTCCAGCCGAATGCCATCCTTTCGCCGGACTGTGAACGGGATCGAGTTTCAGTTGTTGACCCGCAGCAGGGGGCGTTTTGCCGTCGATTCACCAGCACCCGGTCTGGTGCTGCATGCGGACTCCCAGGAATTCAATTTGCGAGGTGATCACGTCCTGAGCGGCTTCGTCAGCTCAGATCGTACGCTCCAGTACGTCCCGTTCAAGCGCAGCGGCCTCTCGCTAAATTCGGTAACTGTGCCCGTGCGCGAGGTGAATGAGGGCACAAACACTCTGACGCTCATTTTGGATAAAGCAAGTTCACCGCGACGGCAAGTCATATTTTCCAGTGCACGTCCACCCAAACACATCCGGTTCAACGGACAGGTCATTCAAGCAGAAGCTTTAGTACCCGAATGCCTGATCACGCTGCCGGAATATAAAGAACCCGCATCCCTCGAGATTCTCTGGTAGCAGGAGGGCGAGGACGCTCAAGTGATGCTGGTGGAGGATGAAATGGTGACAAGAAGACTTATTTGCATGCTGCTGGGAGCCGCATTTTTCGCAGTCATGAACCATACCGCTCTTTGTGACGCTCAACAGGCGGCTAAACCGGCCAAAGCTTTCTATCAAGCTTATGTCGTGGCGCCTTCGTACGACTACGAACTGTCTGGCCGTAAAGACCGGGTCAAAGGCTACGTCATCAAGGTTGACTCGCTAGAGCAGTTGGCTTCGCCTGGCCTGGTAGTTCTCGTCAGTGGCCTTGAGCCAGGGGAGGGTCATGTCTCGGTGAACGGCCACAGCTACGATCTCCCTGGGTTGATGGGAGAGACAGCTGGGCCGGCCCGAGACACCGAAAAGAACCAGCCTGGCAAGGAGGGTTGGTACTCCTTTTCAAGTGGAGACGACATCATAGGCAAAGTCGTTATCCCCCTAACTCCCGCCCACCTCCAAGCGGGCCTGAATGAGATCGAGTTCTTCAAGAGCCCCAATGCCGGTGGCTACGAGGTGATCGATGTTGGCCTGGAATCCGTCCCGCAGACTGCACCTACGCTGATCGGCCAGACCTATCATCTTCTGGGCAGAGGACGAAGTGCCACCATCCGCGACTTCGACTTCATTTTGAATTACAGAAGTGAAAAGAAGCGTTCGCTCGAAGACATCCCCGCATGGGCACGCCGCGGAAAGGTGAATTTCTACCGGGCAGGAATCGATTGGAATCATCTTGACCGCATGTTCGAGATGTTTAAGGAAGCACGTATCAATCTGGTCGCGACCCACGTTCCGATGGATACATCAAGCGAAGAATATCGGCGCGTCAAGGCTTTCATTGACCGCTGCCACGCCAGCAATATCCGGGTCACAGCATTTAACTCCGTTGGCGGTCTTGGGATTCGCGACGTGCTGATGCACCCGGAAAAGCAAAGTTGGATCAGCCGGGATGAGTTCGGCAATCTGGTCTGGCGTGCGCCGAATGCCACTTTCGCCGCCGATCTACAAAATGAGGACTACCGCCGCAACGTGTTGCTAAAGGGGGCTGAGATCGCAATCGACGCCGGTGTTGATGAGTTGTACTACGACTGGTCCATTGGAGGGACAGGTGACGTCATCCACTTCATGGACGAAGTCCGTCAACTCGCCGCAAGCAAGAATAAGAACATCTCCATCTTCGGCAACTGCAAAGGCAACATCCTGGTCGATGAAGTTGCGGATCTTACCAAGACCGAAGGTACCAGCGAAGCAGGCGCGTGGGATGGCAAATGGGTACACAACATTACGCAGGCCAGGTTCTATTACGCCTCCGGTTACGGCGTGAAGTCATACGAGAGCAAATATGAGGGTGCCGACCCAGGCGTGCCGAATCCCGGCGCACACGACGTGCGCGATGGGATGAAGGTCGGCTGGAGAAAGCCGATCGCCGAGGCTTCAGCCTTTCAGTCCCACTTCGCCATAGCTGAGGCGAACGACAAACTGCTGCACGGCTGGATCATGCAGGACAATCCCATCGCGGTTCAAACTTGGAGAGAAATCAGCCGCTATCTCACGTTCCTGTCGGATCATCAGGACCTTTACACCGATGTCACTTGCGTCAGCAAAATCGCTGTCGTGTCCCCACCACATATTCCGAGTTTCGAGGTCACGCTGAAACGCGACAATCTCTACAACGCGCTGGCTGAGGCCAATGTGATGTACGATGTCGTCCTCCTGCACCGCTTAACGCCCGCATTGCTTTCGCGGTACAAGGCGATCATCATCCCCAACATCCCATGGATAGATGCTGACCAGATCACAGCCATCCGTACATACAAGAAGAACGGTGGGAAGATCTACACCATCGGAAGCAGTCGGGAACTGCGGGAACTTGCTGACGTGCAATCCCCAGCGTCAATGTTGGACGAAGCGCAGAGTGAGAAGGGTCGCCGGGAACTGATGTTCAGGATCAACCAGTTGTCCGGCGAGCAGGTGATCACGATTCCCGGAACCAATTACGTTGCGGCCAACGTGGTTAAGAAGACAGACAGCGAGCGCGTCATTCTGCATTTTGTTAACTACCACAAGCCTCTCAACAACGTTCGCGTCACTGTCAATCTGGACGGAGTAGTCAAGCAGATCGACACCAAGCGAATTCGCCTTTTGTCGCCGGACGGGCAACCGACGGAGCTTAAGGACGTGTCCGTGCGTGGTACTCGCCTTGACTTCGTTCTTCCCAGCCTGGATGTGTACGACGTGGTCACCGTGAAATGAGTGTCAGCACTCGCAATTTTGTGGTTCCCCAGATACTCGAGGAGTTGACGAGGCTTTGATGAGAATGATTGACAGGTCGCGCCTTCGCGCACCAGTGCCGTGCATACAGCCGACGTCGGCGCCCGCACAGGGCACAATTCCCACCGAGTACGCTGAATCACGGGCTGATCACGGGCGCCAATTCTTACGAATTATTTCTTACACTTTCGTGTCATTTCGACTCTGATGTACTATCTCCGGTATCGCGCGCTAGTTGCCGAGCTTCGCCCATGCAGGAGCGCTAATGGATCGACGCAGCTTCTTGAAGTCCGCCACCGCAACAGGACTCACAGTCGGTCTGTACAAGGCCAGTGCCAACGCCTCCATGCCTGAACACAACTGGGACAAATACGATTGGGGATCAGGGCCTGCGGCTCCCGACCGGCTTTATCAGGGCCCGTTCCCACAGTATGGTCCCGGTGCGGTTGTTCCCGAGAGCGATGTCACAATGGTCACTTCGCCGTCCAAGGACAAGTTAAGGGCGTGCGTTATCCGGTCCGATCGGGCGTGCCGGCAGAAGGTCAATTCGGATGACTCATTGACGCTGCGCCACAATTACAACCCTGATCAGCCGTTGGTGTAGAGGCGTAGGACTTGTCGGAATGTCACCTGCTTTACACGGCGCACTTCGACCCCAGCAACTGACAGTCCCGCGATTGCTGCGGGCACGAATGACGGAGTGCCGGTGGGAGAACTGAATCTTGAAGGCTCACCGCGAGTCAAAATCCTGAAACGTAGACATCGACTGCTACCGAGACAACAGGAGTAATCCGTTGAGATTGGACGTGAATCGCCGCGAATTCCTGAAGATCGCCGCTGGGGCCGGCGCCGCCTTGGCCATGCCAACTTCACGACATACTGCTGTCTCCTCCAAAATGATCGGCATCCAGGTCGGAGCAGTTTCGTTTGTGGATGAAGGTACCGAGAAAGTCCTTGATGTGCTTCAGGAACGTGCCTGCGTGAATACGTTGTTTCTTGCGGTATTCACCTATGGTCGCGGTATCGCCGGAAGACAGATTCCGGGCCAACCGCTGCCCGATCACGGCAAGCAGGAGTACGATCTCAATTTTCACGGCGGGAATTTCGCCATCCCTCATCCCCAGTACTACAAGAACACGGCTCTCAAGGACACTCGTGCGCCCGACCACGGCGACCTGGATATCCTGGCCGAAGTGCTCCCTGCGGCTAAAAAGCGCGGTATGAAGGTCATCTGCTGGCTCGAAGACGTGTTTCGCACCGACTTGCCGAACATCGAGAAACTGCAGGAGCGAGATCTGTACGGGCGGAACGCCGAGACGCTGTGCGTCAACAATCCGGACTACCGGAATTTCCTGACCGGTCTGGTGGAGGACTATGCCCGTTCCTATGACATCGACGGAATTATGTGGGGATCCGAGCGGCAGGGTGCGCTTTCGGATGGCTTGGGAGCCACGCATGACGTACCGCCGATCGATCCCAGCAACGTAACTTGCTTCTGCGGGTTTTGTCAGAGCAAAGCGAAAGAGCGCGGTATCAATGTGGAGCGCGCCAGGCAGGGATTTCTGGAGTTGGAAAAATTCGTTCGCTCGGCACGGAGCGGCAAACGCCCCGTGGACGGCTACTACGTTCAATTCTGGCGGCTCCTATTGCGGTATCCCGAACTAGCCGCTTGGGAAATGCTCTGGACTGACAGCCTTCGCGAGACTTACGCCGCAATATACGAAACGGTAAAGACAAAGAGGCCGACGGTGCCGGCGGGTTGGCACATCTGGCACAACAATTCCTTCAATCCGATCTACCGCGCGGAACAGGACCTTCATGAGCTCTCGAATTATTCGGATTTTATAAAGATCGTTATGTACAACAATTGCGGCGGCGAGCGGATGGCGCTGTATGCAGACAATATCGGCTCGACACTTTATGGAGATCTCTCGAAACAGAGCCTGATCGATCTTAACTATGCACTGATGGGATTCAAGGAGCGCAGCTACGATCAGATTCCTCACACAGGGCTTTCAGCTGACTACGTCTACCGCGAGACGAAACGCGCGCTGGAGGGTGTTGCTGGCACGAGGACTTTGATCTGGCCGGGCATTGATATCGATATCCCGACCGAACCCAATAACAGCAAGTGTACGCCGCAAAGCGTAAAGGAAGCAGTCCTGACGGCTCTCCGCGCTGGCGCGCCAGGTGTGATTCTATCTCGCAAGTATTCCGAGATGCGGCTCGCCAACCTCAGCGGCGCTGGGGACGCGATTCGCGAGTTGAAATTATAGCCGGCTGACGCCGGCTCGCCGCGATTAGTAACGAGAAGTTGGCTTATGGGAAGTGATCGCGATTGCTCCCGAGTCACGGGCAGACCGGAAGTTGTGAGGAGTACTTTCCGCCCGCCTTTGGTGCGCGACCGGAAGAGAAATATCGCGGGATGTCCTTCAGCACTGGCGGCAGAGATGAGGGGCGGACATCAAAGCATCAGCGGCCGCAAGAATGTAAACCCTTTTTGTAAACCCTACCGCTTTCACAGACCGCAACCCTGCAAGTTAGGTCTGTAACTCCTTTAAGATGTGAGCGAGATTTGACGAAATCCGACACCCTTGTGCCTGCCCAGGGGTTCATCCGAATTTTCATACACCGTAAATCGCTGATTTAGAAGAAGTTGGTCGGGGAGAGAGGATTTGAACCTCCGACCCCCTGGTCCCGAATTCAGTAGAGTCAACAGCTAACTCATTGGTCTGGTATCGCTTACAAGTTTTGAATGCAACTCAGTTGCACCCATGCACCCAATCGCATTTCTACCGCCAGCAATCTTGAGGAAACCAAGCTCACGAAGAGGCCAAAGACCTTAGCCGCGTACTCGACGGCCCTTGCGTACTTCGTAGAATCCTGCCATAAGCTCAATCTCGACGAGATCGACCGAAAGGACTTGCTGAAGTTCTCCGCGTTCCTGCGTGACGATAAAGGAACAGGCTTCTCGCAGCGTGTACAACAAGTTTAAGAATGTAATGGCGTTCCTGAAGGCGCACGGAATCCCTGGGCTGGTGGGTAAGAACGGCTGGCCTCGTTACACGGAGGAAGAGCCAGGGAACCGACTCACAGTGCTTAACGTCACAGACTGGAGTGATGGCTAATGCTAAATTTTGCAATGATGGCGTGCCCGTTTGCATATGCGGCATAGGAGCAGCCATGGGACAAGAGGAACACGCGGCGAAGGCCAAACAGGGAACCGCTGTCTGGAACATTTGGCGCAACGACCACCCAAACGTCAAGCCAGATCGCATTTCCGAGAACGAAACCCTAATCCGTGCAGTCTTTGAACAGCGCGCACACAAGACTCCTGTCGGCTTGCGCTACGTTGTCCTCAAGCTGCTTGATGGTCGGAGCACGTTCTACACGTT
The DNA here is from genome assembly GCA_049696815.1 of Terriglobales bacterium. Lineage (GTDB taxonomy): Bacteria > Acidobacteriota > Terriglobia > Terriglobales > Acidobacteriaceae > Acidiflorens. The sequence goes on from JBAVUO010000011.1 coordinate 108,399, forward strand.
CGTTTTTGCGATCGCGTTGAAGCCGCCGAGCTACACAATTTCGGCGAGTAATGCCAGCCCGGCCTCGATCAGTGCGGGCCGTTCGGCGACCGCGATGGTGACTGTGACTTCGCAGGGCTGGGGCATCTACCGCGACGCTGACCTTCACGCGCGTCCCAGCGCAATGTTGCAGCGGCGCACGACACTGTTCTATGCCTTCTGGCTGCCCATCCCGGGCCTGGCACTGATTGGATTCGGCCTCGGTTCTCGCGGATCATGCCAGATGAGATTACTGGGCTGGTTGCTTTTCTGCACGGTGCTGGCCGGTTTGATCTTTGTGCCAGCTTGTGTAAGCAGCGGTCATCTGGTCAATATTGGAACTCCTCCCGGGCCCTACACTATCTCGATCACCGGTGTGGATTCGAGCGGCCTGACTCAGGCCGGCAACATTTCCACCGTGAGGGTCACCGTAACCCAATTAAGGACTCGGATTTCTGGGAGCCAGGGGTCTCTGACAAGCTGAGCGATTGAGAAATAAAAGATCATGCGCACATTTGCTCGGGCTCTTTTCTATTGCTGGGAGGCGAATATGATCGTTAAGAAGGGCGGAATCCTCTTTCTCGCTCTTGTTGTCCTCGCGGGGCTTTCGGCTTGCGATGGTGGTGCGGTAAAGATCCAGCCGCCCGGTGTTATTGGCGACTGCGGCATGGCTGAAAATGGCGCCGGAACCGGTTTGGTAGATTACGTGATGGTGTACCGAAGCAAATTGTCCGAATGGTGCATAGATACCAACTTCTACGATGCCAACTACACAACCTTTTCTAACGGGCCGTTCTACGCATATAGCGACGCGTTCATCACGGAACTGCAGACGCTGTTTCCGATAAAGCCGCCAAGCCAGCCCTTCATTGTCGAAGTCAAAACACCATTCGGCGGAGCCTCCACAGGCTGTGCCTTTGGAGGCGGTTCTTACTGCAACACAGTGACGGGTGATGCCTATTACAACGTATTTGATGATCCAGTCACCAATGCGCCGATACACGGGTTCTGGGGATACCTGTTGACCTTGCATGAAGCAATCAACGTTTATACGGGCTTGGTCTCTGCGGGCTGGCCTACAGATTGGTGGGCCGACCACCGCAGTCCGTTCCCCAATGCATTTGACTATGAAATCATGCAGGCAATTGGGACCGCGCAGAACAACTCCAACCTGCTCCTCTCGGCCACGGCACAGAAAAACCGTCTTGACAACCAGAGCCAGTATCCTTCCGGTTACGACACCGAAGTGGCAATGTTTATCAACTTCTGGACCCAGTTTTGCCAAGGTTCGCCGTGCAGCGGCTTTCCCGCGTATTCGAATGCGTTCAAGTCCGTTATCGAAGACGGAATCTCGTGGCCCAACGCTTCAGGCGACCCAAACTTCACTGGTGACAACAACTACAGCGCTCAACTGACTGAGTACGTCATTGCATACTTGCAGATGGGCTTCGCGACCACAACCGATCAGACGCAAACATTTGTCAATGCGGGGGTGGGATCATCGGCCGCCTTTACTCAGGGTTGTACTGCCTGTGTTCCTCCGACTTACACGGTTGATCCCGCGGTAGTGTACGACGTGGCTGCCGCTCATTGCTCTATCCAGGCGGCAAAGGCAACCGGGGTGGACGTCACCACGCAGTTGACAGATTTGCAAAGTGGCAATTACCAGAATGCGATCGCCACTGGAGGCACGCAAGCCACATGTCCAAGCGAATGTGCCTGGAGCGCCTCCCAAACCCAGTGTGTGCCGCTGTGGCCGCAGCCTGAGTAGCGAGCATGGAACGTCGGCCCCGATGAGACAGATGGCAGTCGTCAACGCACCGCGCTGCCGCGATATGAACAGCCCGACGTTCCTAACCAACCAACGCCTCCCCCGGCTAGGAGCTCAGGAGCTTGCTTCTCCTGACGGTCGTACTGGTGCTGGGTGCGGCATCCACTGGCGGCGACGCGAAGCAGGGTGCTTTTGCATTCAAGTGCGAGAGAATCTGTGCGACGTACGCACCAGCTACCCTGCTTCACTCCCCTCCCAAAAGACCTTGATGGCCAAGCAGTCGAAGAGCGATCTACGAGGGAGGCGGTCTTGTCAGCACGGACCCTTGTAGCGCATCTCGCAGCTCCAGAGATTACGTTGTACGAGCGGTCGCAAAACCTTGAGCAGCACAGGTAGCGACCTCTTCCATCTGAGCCTTACTCTGTTCCCGTGCAGTCCATCCTTCGGCTAAGCAAAGCGCATTGAAAACCTTGGAGGCGGTTTGTGCACAAGGATCGCAGGTTGCCAGATGGAACTCTATGGCCGCTTGTTGCTCAGGTAGCCAACGCGAGTAGAAGTAGTCAACCAACTGTTCCGAATTTAGGTGTGCCCATCTCACATATGTAATACATCCCTTTCATCAGTTTCCCGCACCGATTAACCCAAAAATATTTGCCTTGTTTTCAAGGAGTTGCAAGCTTTTATCTGCCCTCGACGATCTGACGGACAATCTTGCGGCGGACCGCATAAATCCAGTGGGAAACACTCTGCTCAGGTGCCTCCTGATAATAATCACTCGGACGTGTCTCTCCCGCTTTCCTGTCGAGCAAATGCCTGTACGTGGCGTTTGTAGCCGGCTCGCGCAGCACCACCGACAGCGGATACCTAAGATCGAAGCGGAGTTCCTTTAATGCCGACTCAATCTCCGCAGCCTGCGTGGGAGCCTCGGATTTGTATTCTGTCTCGAACCTTTCGGTCAAATCATCCAAAGTGAACTCGGAGAAGCCCTCGACGAATTGCCGCGGCGTGACTTCGAGAAGTTTGCAGAAACCGAACGCAAGTAGCTGGTGAGGAGGTGCATGACTGCCAAAAGTGCGTACAAGCAGATTTCTATAGCTTTCGGCCGCCTCTATTGAGGAAGGAATGTCCGTCTTTATGATTTGATTTGCCCGAGCGAGGATGTCATCTACCATCGTGTCCGCATCGACGTCCACGTGCCTTTCCTCGATTTCGGAGAAAAGAAGGCTGACCTGCGGGCGGTTTTCCCAGCGATCGTACCAGCGAAGCAGTTGAAGTCCGGCCCAATACTTAGCGAACGCTGCGAAATTCGCTCGCTTAGGATCATATTGCGAAAACTTCTCCCAAAGGACTTGCCACGTGTGTTGTGCGATTTCTTCTGCGTCTTCTTTGCGACCGCAACGGGCCCTTAGGTATCCCAGAACCTCCTTCTTGTACATCGAATAAAACTCTTCAAAGCGCTGAGTGGATTCGACGGTTTGCGTTCTCTCCCACAATGCAATTTCTGAATCGGGAGCCTGACTCACGACTTTCGTGGACTTAGCCCCTTCTTGTCGAGCAGTTTCAAGCAAAGCGAAATCGGCGCTGTCGGGCACGCCATACACAAGGTCCCCAGACGGTTCGCTTGGCGATTGACCGTAAAAGGTCGTGTAAGGTTGGCTCCATTCCGTTGCCGCCGCAACACTCGCAATCCTCCGGACGTTGTACTCGAGTGATTTGTCTGCATCCTTCTCGTCAATAAAACGAGAAGCCGACATTTGGTCCTGCAGAAATCGGAGGCCCCGTCGATAGACCGGGACTCCATGACGAGAGGCTTCCTGCAACTTGGTCCGCGCTGTTTCGCTATCACCTGTGATGAGCGATCCCATAGCGCTGACGACCCACGCGTCCGCCAACCAGGGATAGTGTTTAGCGAAGTCGTTAGTCCAGTCCACGTACTCTTTGAGTTGTTGAGTTGCTGCAAGATAGTAGAACGCCAATGCCGCACCGTTGGCGTCGTCGATTTTTCGACTCGCGTATTCCAGCGCGCGTGTTGACAACTCCTTCCACAATACCGACGCCGAAAGAGCGGCACCGGCAGCTTCATAGCTTAAGAGACTATCGAGGGTACCGTCCCCCACCGTTAGTCGCACGGCAAGTCCGCCGGTTAGGACCTGATTCTTGCGCGTATATCGAATCGCGATCTCGATCTCGTCTGGTGCTGGAGGTAGAGCGATGAAACGCCAAGGGACATGTTCACCGCCGATTTGCAGCAGCATGAGACGATCGCGTGGCATCTGGAGTCGCCCTATAATGGCCGCATCCTCGGCACGCAAAGAAGAGCCGGGCCACCCCTCATTCTTCCAGCCTTGAGCAGAAAAGGACCAAACTCGGAGCCACGAACTTTCGAGCGATTCCCGCGGTAAGCCGCGCAACTGATCGCGTACATAACCCAAGTAATATTGCCACGAGAGATCCTTGGGAGGTTCATCAGGGTTCGCGAAAACGATCTCCGCTCTGGGTTGATCCGCCGAGATCAGCAGCTTGTCGCGCAAGACCTTTCCCGAAGGCAATTTGACCTGAACCAGGTACTTCCCGTGCGGAAGCGAAAATAAGTTTGTGGTGTTGGCGGCAATTGGTTCGGTAAGGACAGACTGCAGCATCAAACGGCCCAGCCCGGAGTCAAATGACTTGCCCAGCTGGCTCGCTTCCGCGGCTAACACCGTCCGTGGACTCTACGACACTTTGGTCACGGTTACTAACGTAATCCACGATGTGACTGGATCGTGGTTTGGTGTGACCTTGAGGCAGATCATTAGAAGAGTCTGATCGGCTTTCCGACCTGTGCGCATGGCCGCCACGGACCGAGGTGCAGGGGATCCGTGGCCATCGGCCAGGGAAGACTGCGATGCAATGCGATGTTCATCCTGCGTCCGTAGCCAATCATGCGGACACATCTGCCCGGCGACACGCGCGGGGTCGGAACTCAGTCGCGGAGACCTGCGCAGGACCACCGCGGGAAACCAACGCTTTTCGTGCGATGGTCGTCACCTTCCCCCCAACACATCCATACCCCACACTTGCCGCATCGGCGTGCCACCAGGCATCGCTGTGGGTTGACCGGCAGTCGCCCAGGGAAACCCCATGACTTCTCAGTTGGAGTCGAGCATTTCGCGGAGGTTGGACCAGTTCGTCGCCTTCTGCAGTGTGTTCTTGGTGGCCTTCGGGATATGGGTATTGACCGGGTGGATATTACATATCCACATCATGAAGAGCATTCTCCCTGGCCAAGTCACGATCGCGGCAAACAGCGCTGCGTGTTTCATACTGCTCGGGTTTGCGTTGTGGTTTCTGAAGAAGGAGCAGCCGCCCGTGGCTTTCGGCTGGAAGCTGGCCGCGAAGATCGCAGCCACCATTGTCAGCGTGGTGGGCTTGCTCTCCTTGCTGGAGTTCCTAGGGGGTTGGAACCTCGGCATCGATCGGCTTCTGTTCACTGGGGGACTGAAGGACATCCCGGGGAGCGTGCGTCCTGGTCTCATGTCACCCATCACTGCTTTTGGCTTCCTTTCCGTTGGACCTACCCTCCTGCTCCTGGATGCCAAAACGAGGGTTGGCCGTTGGTGGGCGCAGTTGTTGCCCTATGGAGTGGCCATCGCCTCTGTGTTCGGCATCCTGGACTTTGTTCTGGAACCGAACAACACCCATACCTACATTTCTCCCTTCACTGCTTCCGCCCTGTTCCTGCTCTCGTTCGGGCTGGTGTTTTCTCGCACCCAGTCAGGCCTAGGGGCGTTAGTCGCCAGCGCGACCTTGGGTGGCACCTTGACGCGCCGGTTGTTCCCGGCTGCCATTCTCGTTCCCCTCGTGATCGGCTGGCTGCGGTGGAAGGGGGAATCAGCCGGTCTTTATTCGGAGTGGACCGGGCTCACCATGATGACAGTGTTCTCCGTAGTGTTGCTGGCGGGCCTTACGGCCTGGACTGGCTTTGTAATGAATCGCAGCGACTGGGCGCGCCGCCGAGGGGAAGAAACCATTGCCCGCTTGACGTCGATCGTCACGTCTTCCAGCGATGCGATCATTGGGAAAACGATGGGTGGTGTAGTCACGAGTTGGAACCCGGGGGCGGAAGCGATGTACGGCTACTCGGCACAGGAGATCATAGGGCAATCGATTTCCACCGTAATTCCACAGGATCGTCGCGAAGAGTTTGCCACGATCATGGAGAAAATCCAGCGGGGGCAGCGAGTCAGCCACTACGAGACGGTACGCTTGCGCAAGGGCGGGCAGACCATCTACGTCTCTCTCTCGGTCAGTCCCGTGAAGGACAATGCGGGGAAGATCGTGGGCGCATCCACGATTGCCCGCGACGTTACCGAGCGCAAACGAGCGGACGAAAACCAGCGCCAAGCATCGCTCTACGCGCGGAGCCTGATTGAGGCCAGTCTCGACCCGCTGGTCACGATCAGCCGCGATGGCAAGATCACCGATGTCAACGACGCGACGGAAAAAGTCACCGGAGTTTCTCGCGAACAGCTGATCGGCAGTGATTTCTCACGCTACTTCACCGATCCAGAAAGTGCCCGCCGGGGATACGAGCAGGTCTTCGCGGAAGGGGCGGTGCAGAACTATCCACTGGCCATCCGGAGCACGGCGGGGAAGGTGAGGGATGTGCTCTACAACGCCACCGTGTTCAAGAACGAAGCGGGAGAAGTGGAGGGCGTCTTTGCCGCCGCCCGTGACGTCACGGAACGCAAGCGGGCGGGAGAGGAGTTAAGGGTGGCTTCGCTCTACACCCGCAGCCTGATTGAGGCCAGTCTGGACCCACTGGTGACCATCAGCCGCGAAGGCAAAATCACTGACGTGAACCGGGCCACTGAGACGGTGACAGGGGTTTCGCGGGAGCGCCTGATCGGCAGCCATTTCTTCGACTATTTCACACAACCCGAAAAGGCCAGGCAGGGCTATGAGCAGGTGTTCGCCAAGGGGATGGTGAGGGATTATGCCCTGGCCATCCGCAACGCCAATGGGTCCGTAACTGACGTGCTGTACAACGCCAGCGTCTTCAAGAACGAGACGGGGGAGATCGTTGGTGTTTTTGCCGCCGCCCGCGACGTTACCGAGCGGAAGCGAGCGGAGGAGATGCTGCGTCAGGCTTCGCTCTACACCCGCAGCCTGATCGAAGCCAGCCTGGACCCGCTGGTGACCATCAGCCGTGAAGGCAAGATCACCGACGTCAATGAGGCCACAGAGAAAGTCACCGGAGTTTCTCGGCAGCGCTTGATCGGCAGTGATTTCTCGGACTATTTCACCCAGCCCGAAAAGGCAGGACAAGGTTATGAGCAGGTGTTCTCCCGGGGCACCGTGCGAGATTACCCGCTGGCGATTCGTCACACCTCGGGCAGCGTAACCGATGTGCTGTACAACGCAGCCCTATTCAAGACCGAGGAGGGTGAGATCGAAGGGGTTTTTGCGGCGGCCCGCGACGTCACCGAGCGCAAACGAGCGGAAGAGGAGGTTCGCCGCCTCAACGAGGAGTTGGAACAGCGCGTCATTCAGCGCACTGCTCAATTGGAAGCGGCCAATAAGGAACTCGAGGCTTTCACCTATTCCGTCTCTCACGACCTGCGTGCTCCTCTGCGGCATATCAGTGGGTTCTCCAAGATTCTGACGGAGGAATACGGTTCCGGCCTCGCGCCTGAGGCTCAACACCATCTCCAGCGAATCCAGGAAGGCACGCAGCGCATGGGGTTGCTCGTGGACGACCTGCTGAACCTGGGCCGGGTCGGCCGCCACGAAGTGCGGCTTCAAATCACTGGTCTAAGTTCAGTGGCGAACGAGGCAATTGCCGACCTGAAAGCGGAATGTGAAGGGCGGCAGGTGGAATGGAAGATCGGCAGCCTGCCCTTCGTGGAGTGCGATCCCGCGTTGATGAAGCAGGTCTTCCAGAATCTCCTCTCGAATGCGCTCAAATTCACCCGGCCTCGCAATCAGTCCCTCATTGAGGTCGGACAGAAGGATCAAGAGGGGACGCCGGTTGTATACGTGCGCGACAACGGCGTCGGCTTCAACATGAAGTACGCCGACAAGCTCTTCGGCGTGTTTCAACGCCTGCACCGCCCGGAGGACTTTGAAGGCACGGGCGTGGGTCTGGCAACCGTCCAGCGCATTATCCAGAAACACGGCGGGCGCATTTGGGCCGAAGCCGAATTGGACAAGGGCGCGACGTTTTATTTCACCCTCGGAGTCTCCGAGAAAACCGAACCTAAAACAAAAGCCGCAATGGCGGGAGATCAAGCATGACTACTCGACAAATTGAAATTCTGCTCGTGGAAGACAACAAGGACGATGTGGAGCTTACCCTCCATGCCCTGCGCAAGGAAAATTTAGCCAACAGCATTCACGTGGCGCGCGATGGCGAGGAGGCGCTGGAGTTTCTCTTCTGCGACGGAATTCACGCGGCGCGCTCCTTCGATCACCCGCCACGGTTGATTTTGCTGGACCTGAAGTTGCCCAAGGTGGATGGGATGGAAGTTCTCAAGCGGCTTAAAGCCGATGCGCGGACGAAGACCATTCCCGTGGTGATTCTGACCTCGTCCAAAGAAGAGCGCGACTTGGTCAACGGCTACAACTTGGGGGCGAACAGCTACATCCAGAAACCGGTGGACTTCGACCAGTTCCGCGATACGGTCAAGAATGTGGGCCTGTACTGGCTGTTGATCAACCAGCCTCCGGTTTTCGATGGTCCGCCCCGCATGGGCAAGCAGACCTCGGTCGCCAAGTAGATTGGGTTTGCTCTGCGTTAGTTGAAGGCAGGTAGAAAGTGGCTGACTCAAATTCCTCTCCGACGAAGTGGCGGCGAAGCCGGTTCCATGACTAGCCCAGAGAGCTCGCGTTCTGCCCGGCAACCGCTGCACGCGCTGATCGTCGAGGATTGTCCCACGGATGCTGAACTGATGGCGCACGAACTGTGCCGCGCCGGCTTTGACCTGACTTGGGAACGGGTGGAAACCGAGGCCGACTACCTCGCGCAGCTCGAGAAATTGCCGCAGATCGTTCTCGCGGACTACTCTTTGCCCCAGTTCAGCGGACCGCGAGCGCTGCAATTGCTGCAACAGCAAGGGCTGGTCATTCCCTTCATCGTGGTTTCCGGCACCATCGGCGAGGAATCTGCCGTGGACATTATGAAGCAGGGAGCCGCTGACTATGTCCTGAAAAACCGCTTGGAACGCCTGCCGGCGTCGGTTCGACGGACCATTCAAGAGAACAGACTGCGGGAGGAATACAGGCAAGCGCAAGAGGAGTTGATCCGCTCCCACCGGGATCTGGAACGGTTTGCAGATGAATTGCGACGAAGCGAAGAACGCAATGATATGGCAATGGTGGCCGCCAGGATGGGGGTTTGGGACTGGGATATTATCAGCGATGAGCAGGTCTGGTCACACACCTGCAGAGAGTTACTTGGGTTGCCTTTAGACAGTCCGGCCAGCTTTCAGGTGTTGATGAATAGCGTGCATCCGGATGACCGCGAGAGGCTGCAAAACGCGATCAACGCCGCCATTCAGGAGAAGAGAGATTACGCCTCCGAATTCCGCGTGGTCTGGCCGGACGGCAGCGTCCACTGGCAAGAAGGCAAAGGGCATGCGTTCTATGACAATAGGGGCCACCCCACCCGGATGACCGGGATTTTCATGGACATTGATAAGCGCAAAGCGGCACAGGAAAGTCTGCGCTTGCACGCTGCGGTTCTGGAAGCCGCGGCAAATTCCATCGTGATCACCGACCCCAAAGGAGCGATTTTGTGGACGAACCGTGCATTTTCGGACCTAACCGGCTACACGCCCGACGAAGCTTGGGGCAAAAACCCACGTCTGTTGAGTTCTGGCAAGCAAGACAACAAGTTCTACTCGAATCTGTGGCAGACAATTACTACGGGAAAGGTCTGGCATGGCGAGATCATCAACCGCCGCAAAGATGGAACTCTGTACACCGAGGAAATGACCATCACGCCGGTGCGGTCAGATAGCGGTGAAATCACTCATTTCGTGGCCATCAAGCAGGATGTCAGTGAGCGGATTCGTGTGGAACAACAGTTAAGGGAGTCAGAAACGTTTTACCGGCAGATTATTTCCAGCGTGCAGGAACCTATCATCGTCTACGACCGTGACTTGCGCTATAGATTGTGGAATCCGGCGATGGAGGAGATGACCGGCGTGCCCTTGGCTGAGGCACAGGGAAAGCGTCCTGCGGACTTGTTTCCATTCCTCGGCGGAACCAGCGTTTTATCATGTCTGGAAAGGTCGCTCGCGGGCGAAACGATTCTTGACAACGAAGATGTTTCGTACGAGTTCCCGCGCAGTCAGCGATCCGGCTGGGTTTTGGGGCAATACGCGCCCCTTCGTGACGCAAATGGGCAGGTCATCGGCGTCATCACGACCCTGCAGGAGGTTACCAAACGCAAGCAGGCCGAACAGCAGTTCCTGCAAGCTCAGAAAATGGAAGCGGTTGGGCGACTGGCAGGTGGAGTGGCACACGATTTCAACAATGCACTCGGCGTAATTACGGGTTACAGCGAACTTCTCCAGCTCGCTCTGCCCGAGGGAGAAACGCTGCGGAAACAAGCGGAGGAAATTCAAAAGGCTGGGCGTCGGGCGGCATCTCTCACCCGTCAGTTGTTAGCCTTTAGCCGCAAACAAACGATCCAGCCTGTCGTACTCGACCTGAATTCGATCGTGACTGATATCGAGAAGATGTTGCGGCGTCTCATTGGTGAAGACATTGATCTTGTAATCGTTGGTGATCCCGAGTTGAAACGAGTGAAAGCGGATCGAGGGCAGATCGAGCAAGTTCTAATGAACCTTGCAGTCAATGCCCGCGACGCAATGCCGCAGGGCGGAAAGTTGCTGATCGAGACCTCGAATGCCGAACTCGATGAATCCTACGTCCGGCAGCATTCCTATGCCAAGGCGGGTCGTTACGTCAAACTAGCTACGAGTGACAACGGTTGCGGGATGAGCGCGGAAACTCGATCCCATATTTTCGAACCCTTTTTCACGACCAAGGAGCTGGGGAAAGGCACTGGGCTTGGCCTGTCGACGGTTTATGGAATTGTGAAACAGAGCGAAGGCTACATATGGGTCTCCAGCGAGGTGGGGAAGGGCACAACTTTCGAGATTTACTTGCCACAGGTTGAAGCTGCTGCCGACCCCATTGGTCACAAGTTGAATGGGCCCCTCCGTGGTGGAACCGAGACAATCCTTCTAGCAGAGGACGAAGAATCCCTGCGTACATTAACACGTGCTTTGCTCGAGAGCAGCGGGTACCGGGTCGTTGAAGCACAAAATGCTAAATCCGCAATCGAGGTTGCCCAGCGGCACCAAGGCCCTATCCACTTACTGTTAACGGATGTCATTATGCCGGGAATGAGCGGCCGTGAACTGGCTAACAACCTCATGCAGTCGCACCCGAAACTGAAAATTCTTTTCATGTCTGGGTACACTCACGACCTCATATCTCAACACCGTACACTCAACTCTGGACCGGCTCTTCTGGAAAAACCTTTCGATGCGGAGACGCTGTTGACCAAGGTTCGCGCGGTTCTCGATGAAAAACTCTCAAACGCGGCGGGAGCCTCATGACTGGTGTATGGGAAAGCGCAGTGGAGTGCTGACACAATTCGCTTTCCGCATTGGGTAGAGTCGGCGATCCCGCCCTCCCGTCCCGTCAAGCAGGCATTGATCAGTTCCATATGCGTTGTGTTGTGCTCCTTCAGTCTGGCACAACAGACTTCCACAGCGGTTACCGTCGCCTACTTGTCCAAGCATGCGCGAGAGCTGGATGGACAACTCGTGCGCGTTCGCGCTCGGCTCGTGATCAGCAATTATAGATCGAGTTTGACCTCGGCGCTACCCTTAGGACCGTTCCCTACGACAGGAAAGGCGAACAGTGGGTGCTGCACACGCCCGAGCAGAGGGCTCTAACCTTGCGTGCCGACCGGCGCTATCAGTACATGCGTGCTGACCTACCTAGAGATCGAGGTCTGTGGAAGCGTGCGGTCAAGTGACGTAATCAGGCGATTTCACTCAAAACCCCCGGCTGAGGGTCGGTGAGTGAAATCGAGATATATCAACAGCTATCTGGTGGAGAACGGATTGGGACGGGCTTTCTGTTCGTCAATTGACATTTCCCCTCCAATTGCCCGCCAAACAAGTGTAATGATCAACGATCCAGATCATTTTCCCGGACGGCGCACACACAGCGCATGCAAGTTGGTGTGGAACCAGAGTTCGTCGCCTCCGAACTCCCGCCCTTCGTTGAAGTCGAAGCGCCACGCATACCCTGAAGGATGCCCGCGATCATCGTAACTTCGAGTGCTGCTCCATTGATTACCCGTCAGAAATAAGCCCCCCTTCACATGGAAAGTCATAGGTTCGGCCTCGTGCCAGCGGGATCGCGGGTTCTCCCCGGGAGCTTCTGCACTCTTGTCGTAAATCCCTTGCAACTCACCGATAATCGCCAATCTCCAGTCTGAGTACCCGGCCAACCGAAGGTTGCGGCAGTACTTCATCGCCTTGTGCCAGTTCACCTCTTTGCCGTTGTCCTTCGCGGCCCACATGAGTCCAGTTGAGGGATCGACCCAATACCCACGCATCTGAGTCTCCTGCGCCTGCCCTTGGTCCTGCGTCGAGGATTGAGCGCCAGCGATCACTACGAGGGTACAGAGAGAAATCAGAACAAGCGTCGCCTGCCACTTCATGACGGTCTGGATGTTAGCAGTCACTGCGCGAGATTCTACAGCAGTCAGAACGTAGTTGACGAAATCAAGGCGTGGCTGTTGAAAAAGGAACCAAAGCAGTAATTTCAGCGAATTCCAGAGTCTACGACGAACGAAGATTCAATAACTTACGAACGAATTTCGTTGTTGAAATTCCCTGAAAAGAGTTTTTCAACAGCCACGCCTGTTAACGTCAACAATGCGAGCGGTTAAGGCGGTCACACATTGTTGTTGAGGAAACTACCACCCGCACCATCTAGCGTTTAGCTAGAGCGTATTTCATAAACAGTGCCTCAGCGTAATCCAGAAGCAGGCGAGGTAGAAGAAGGCGCGGTAGGTGGAGAGCAGATGCTCATGACGAACCAGCAACCGGCGGAACTGACCAAGCCAAGCGTTAGTTCGCTCCACAATCCAACGGCGAACATAACGCCGCAGTTTACGTCCATCTTCGTAGCGCCGTTCCTGGTTGTTCTTCCGGTAGGGTGCAATCAGTTCGATGCCTCGCTTCTTCAATCGCTGGCGCAGCGGGTCGGAGTCGTAGCCGCGGTCGGCGATTACACGCTCGGGTTTCTGTCGGGGCCGTCCCTTCGGGCGGGGCACGCGGACTTCCGCGAGCGTGGCTTCCGCAAGCGTAACTTCACTGGGGGAGGCACTTTCCAGCCGAACTCCCAGCGGAAGACCTTGACCGTCGACCAGTACCATCCACTTCGTGCCCTTGCCACGCTTGGTTTTACCGACCGCAAGGCCCCCTTTTTCGCCGGAGCGAAGCTGCCGTCCAAGAAGGTCTCCTCCCATTGCAGCAGACCTTCTTCATCCAGCGCCCCCAGCAGCGCCCGCCACGCGTTCAGCCAGACACCTTCGTCTTCCCACTGCTTCAGCCGCCGCCAGCAGGTCGAAGGCGAAGGAAACTCGTCCGGCAAGAATCGCCACGCACCGGTTTGCAGAATCCACAGAATGCCCTCGAAACACGCCCGGTTCAATGCCCAGGGTCGGCCTCGATTGTCCGGCCGTCGCCGGGGCGGGGGCAGCATGGGCTCCACCAACTCCCACTGCTCGTCCGTCAACAGCTTCTGCCGCTTCTTCATGACAGAAGCTCATCAGTTAACCCGCCTCATCCGTAAGTGCCTGACATGAGGCCGAACCTATTTATGAAACACGCTCTAGATATTTCTCCCTGGCTTCTCTTAGGATCCGGGCAGCGGCTTGTCTGGCGTCCTCGCGGCAATCGTGCTGGTTAAACGCCGCACGCACTCGCAGGATCACGTCATCCGTCGTCTCGCCGGACCGCTGCCTACCAACGAACTTTCTTTTACACAAACTGCAATAAGCCAAGACAGGAGCTTTCGTTTTCACCTTCGTAAACTCTAAGGACCGCTGGTGGTGCTTCATGCGGACCGTCCCCCTACCAACAAAACTAAGTGCTGATGGGGAAGAGAACGCCGGTTCCTCATGCAGTTTGTTGCGGCTTTAGGTTGAAGGAGGAGCGGCTACTGCTTTGCCCTCAGCAGCTTCTGTAAACCCTTTTACCTTACTCAACCTTAAAGGACCATTAACACCCAAAAACATTCCGCTGCAAAGTAGTGACTGACAAGGTTTTACGGGCAGAGTTTACGCCGCAAACATCGCAGTACTGCATGAACCGCGAGATACCTGTGGTGCGCAAGAATTCTGTCCGCAGGGGACTGAGCCTCAGAAATAACGCGCCAAAAGCTCATAATCCCTCTTTTCTAGAGATCATTGTCGGCCAAGAATCGACCGTAGTCGTTAGCTTCCAGCCAATGATAGAGGTGAACCTGGTAGAGATACGACGCGACCATCTCTTCTCCCAGTTCATGAGTCTCCGTACATAGGAAAGGAATCTGCAAACCGGCGAGGGCAGCGATCAAAGACTGTGCCAGCCGATTTGGGTTGCCGCCGCCATGGGGCTGGGGAGATTTTATCCGGCTTAGAGCCGTGGTGATCACGAGCAGGCGGTGGGAATATTGGGCTCATGAGCCGCAGGCGATGGACAAATGCTGGACGCTCTGCGGTGAAGGAGTGGATAAGGTCGGGTAGGTCTTTCCGCTCCACCACGCAATGGTGTTCCAGTCCCGCGATGGAATAGTCTCCCAGTTTCAGCGCTCTCGTCTCGATCCCAGCAAACCATCCTTCAAAACGAGAGAAGTCGAGCGGGTTCTGTTCGCGAGTATCCACCACGACGGTGCAGCGCGGTGTTCTGAGCTGTGTCCCACCACGCTCGGCAAGCACGGGAATGATAGGATGCGGCACCGGAGCCGCGGCCATATGCCAATCCAGTGGTGACTTGATCAAGCCAGTTGCCCGTCTCTTCATGCCGCAATCCTGTCCCAAGAATACTCGTGGTGCAATCCACCAAGAATTGAGCGAGCACTCAAGTGTGAAGCCTCTCCGATCGTGTGGGATTGCCTCCAGTCGTTATTGACGGCCCTCGCCCTTGGTCCGGGATGCCGGGTCCAAGACTGCGGTGTGGACGACCGCCATTGTAGTGGCGGACCCATTCGCCAAGGAGCCGACGAAGATGCCTCTCCGTGAGAGGGATCAGGAAGTCCAAGCACTCGCGCCGTACCGTACCAATGAGTCGTTCACAATGGGCATTGGCCTGGGGTGATTGGGGTGGCGTTCGCAGCACCGTCAGTCCAAGCCCCTGTGTCAGTTCGTGGTCGAACTCAGCGGAGAAGATGGAGTCCCGATCATGAATGAGAAAGCGGTATCGTCGCTCGCTGGGGATCGCTTCCCGAAACTGCTGCGCGGTCCATTCTGCCGTGGGGTGGGCAGTCACATTGCAATGCAGAATTCGCCGCGAACCCAATTCCAGAATGACGAGCACGTAGAGAAACTGGAAACGGGCGGTCACCGCCACCAAAAAGTCGCAGGCCACTATCGCGTTCGCGTGATTGCGCACGAAGGTCTTCCATTGTTGTGAAGAAACCCTTCTCCCGCGGTAATCACTGGGCTCCCACGGCCAGTACTTGCGCACCGTGCGGGGTGACAGAACAATTCCAAGTTTGAGTGAGAGTTCGTCGGCGACTCGTGCCTGACCCCAGGTCGGATTCTCCCGTGCCATGCGCACAATCAGCGCTCGGATGTTCTTCGGCAATCGAGGTCTTCCCGGCCTGGACTTCCAGCGCCAGAACAAGCGGAATCCCTTCCGATGCCAGCTAATCAAGGTTTCCGGCTTGACGATGATTAGGGCATCCTTCCAATGGAACCATCGAGACCACAGCACCAATGTGAGCCTGGCAGCGTCTGTCAGCCGGCGTGGCCTTACCTTACTCCCTTGATAGAAAGCCAGCTGTTTCCGCAGGAAGAGGTTCTCGGCTACCAGCGAGCCCTGGGAGCGCACCGATGCATTCACCAGCCGGAGCAGGTCGCCGAACAGCTCTGAAACAGCAGGAAGTCGCGGGAGAATAGAAGTTCGAAATCGAAGCATGCCGAACGGATTGTACCGGCAGACCTGTCGCGGGAAAACTGGAAAGTGGCCCATCGAACGTATCCATTGCGAAAAGATCGAATCGAACGGAAAGCCCGACTTCTCCGCTGTTTACGCCACCCGGATTGAATTTCTGCGTACCACAAGGCTTCCACCTGCTTTCGCATTGGCTCAAAGTTTCGCTGCATTCGATCAACGCCGACCGAGATGCAGTCGATGAGCGAGAACGACTTCGAGTGTTTCGCGAGCACAGGAGTGAACACGCCTAAGACAATGCTTCCGAGCTCTGATGCCGTGACAGTCCAACTTCCCCGAAGCTGACTTCTGGCCGGCGTCGTTTAGAGCCCATCCTTGGACGTAACTTCTCGATTGCCCGTCATCCGCTAGGAATCGGCGTCGGGAACACCCTGGGTTGTCGGCAACCCTTCGCTTACCGGTTATGGAATGGTTGCCCGTGATCCAACCGCAATCGGCAGCTGGTGCGAAGAACACTTCCTACAAGCCGACTTCTGGCCCGGAATAACTTTCGGATTGCCCGTGATCCGAGCGAAATACCCAGGATGCGCCAGTTCAGCACATTGCCGACCACATAATCTAAGGTTTTGTTTTCGCCGGCCTAACGAGCAAGAGCTAGAGGGCGCACCTGGTCAAACAGCACCTTCCGGATCGTGTAAAGTTCGGCGGCCCGTCGGTTCATGGCCGGTACTAGACACCATACAGAGTTGCTTGCGCGGCGCCTTGATGCTGTCGAAGGACGCTTTGGCAAGTTCAGGCAGGGCTGTCAGATCTTCTTGTCCTTGAAAGATGAATATCGGTATCGCAAAATCCGTCCCCAGGGCTGGAAGATCAATCTGCTGGAGCCGGCCAGACATTGGCAATCCCCAAAAATGTTCAAAGGAAAAGTCGTTCGCTGCGGCATGTTGGGCTTGCTTTGCAGGCATCGCATAGTCCACTTGACTGGAATCCCTCCAGGCGCGTGGCTTCCGCTGACTCCCGCGCTGGCGTCTGCTTTCGGTCCCCAGCAATCGTGGACCTTTGGCAGAATCTACTCACTGCTTCCTGGCGCTTCCCGCATCCGGCGCCAGCGGTACTTGGTTCGTGCGAGCCGCGCCAAGACGCTCCGCTTCCGCTCGTTGCTGATCGGCGTCTGCCTTCTTTCCCATCTGATCGTAAATGTCGGCCAGCCATGCATGCGGCGTAGGATCTCTGGGTTCCATCAAAGCTGCCTTCTTTAGCGTCGCCACTCCGGCCTGGGGATCTCCCGACCGCGCCAAGGACTGCCCAAGAATGAGGTAACTTCCGTAGTCATCCGGGTCGTACTGCAGTACGATTTGGCATTCGTTGATGGCGTCCGCCGGACGATTGGTCTGGGCGTAAGCCAATTGCAGGAAGCTGTGCGCTTCCACCGCATTCGGTACCTTCGCAACGAGTTTCTCCAACACCGGTATTGCGGCCTCGTAGTCCTGGGTTGCCAACAGGCTCTTTCCCAACAGGAACCGGGTCCCACTCGAATCAGGATCCATTTCCAAAGCCTTGCGCAGAGCAGGCGCAGCTTTTTGGAAGTCCTGCTTCCGGATTAGCCAGTCGCCCAGCTTTGCATAATAGGAGGAGGTGGGATTCTTGGCAATTACTTGCTCGAGCAGTGCAATCGACTCGTCGGCATGCATGTCTTGCTGCAAAACCTCCGCTCGATGGACCATGTTGGCAATTTCAATCTTGTCCTTCGGATCGGGCCCGTCGTCGGATGGAGTTTTAGAAAAATCGCTGCCCGATGCCATGTATCCCAGCGCTCCCAGTTTCGCTTGTGCTCCTGGGTCCAGAACAGGCCTGGGCGCTTGGCGCGTGCTGCTCGTTTTCCGGCGCCAAGCCTGCAGTTGGCTTGCCAGCGTGTCCGCGACCGCCGTTGACGAGGTCGCCAGGTTGTGCTCGGCTTTCGGATCTGCGGCCTCGTCATACAATTCTCGGCGTGGTGCCTGGACGTACAAGTATTTCTCCGATCGCAGTGATCGCAACGCGCTCCACCCGAAAGTATGTGGATACTCTGACTCCGAGTAGGCCGGCTGGTCATGCCAGCCTTCCGTAGCCGGGTTGCCTTCCGCCGTCTCGGCCTTCATCAAGTTCAGCAGCGATTGTCCTTGCATCTCCTGTGGGATCGCGACGTCGGCTTCTTGCAGCAGCGTTGGTATTACATCGACCAGCTCTACCCGATTCTCGATGTTTTTTCCGGTGGCGGCTGCGTGCGGAAGCTTGATCAGCAACGGTACGTGGATCGTCTCATCGTAGAGAAAAACCCCGTGTGTATCTTCGCCGTGAGCGCCCAGCGATTCTCCATGATCGGCCATCACCGCGACCACCGTTCCCTCGTACAGGCCGCGGAGCTTCAATTGCCGAAAGAATTTCCCGACTGCCGCATCCTCATACGCGATCCCCCCGTCATACGGCGCCGAAGCATATCGGCTCTTGTAGGGCTCCGGTGGATCATACGGATCGTGCGCATCGTATAGATGCACCCATATAAAGAAGGGACCCTTAGGGTGCTTGTTTAGCCAGGCCAGCGCATGCGCCACCACTTCAGATCCGCGGCGCTGTGTAGTGCTGTAACGATCTTCTCCGGGGCCTTCACTGTGGAAGCCAGCATCGTAAGTATCAAACCCCCGGTCAAAGCCCGGGGCGTACGGTGGATTGGGCTCGAGGACAATCGAGGCGATAAACGCCGCCGTGTGATATCCGTGGGCCCGCAAGATTTCCGGGGCGTAGGGAAGATCGGCTGCCAGCGGGGCCTGCATGGCATTCACCTGATGGAACTGTGGATAGGTGCCCGTCAGGATGGTGGCGTGCGAAGGCGGCGTCAGAGGAACCTGCGCATACGCTCTCGTAAAGACCACCGACTGCTTCGCCAAAGCGTCGAGATTCGGCGTCAGACCACGCTTGGAACCTAGAAATCCCATGCGGTCCGCGCGCGTAGTGTCGAGCGTGATCAGAATGATGTTGGGAGATTTCGGAGTAGAAGAAGGAGCTTTAGGCACGGCCGACAGCGCACTCGTCGCGATAGCGGTAATCATCAATACCCGGCGAATCACAGCCATGTGCGGCCCCATCTCATTCCGGTGTCGATTTGTGGCTGTCGGGAGCAGCGACGGGGGGAGCTTCCTCCGGCGCATTCAGGACCGCGCCCAGGCGTTCGGCTTCGACCCGCTCCCGCTTTGCATCCTCCTCGCGTCCCAACCGCATGTATACATCGGCGAGATCGATGTGGGGGTCGGGCGAGTCGGGTTTGAGGGAGGCGGCCTTTTGTAGACTCGCTATTGCCCCCTCCAGGTCGCCGGACTTCGCCAAGGACTGGCCGAGATGCAGGTTCGCCCCAAAGTTCTCCGGGATGAAATGCAGCACCGCCCGGCATTCTCTGGCTACAT
The DNA here is from genome assembly GCA_049696815.1 of Terriglobales bacterium. Lineage (GTDB taxonomy): Bacteria > Acidobacteriota > Terriglobia > Terriglobales > Acidobacteriaceae > Acidiflorens. The sequence goes on from JBAVUO010000011.1 coordinate 127,796, forward strand.
CCTGCGGCCGCTTCGCTTTGCCGTAGAGAACGATCAGGTAGATGTGCGCGTCTACCAGGTTCGGTTCCGTTTTGGCGACGTGCTCGAACGCGGTCATGGCTGCATCGTGATCCCCCGTCCGCATTAAGGCGCGGCCGAGATTCATTTCCGCGTGACTGAAACCCGGATCCAGTTTCACGGCCTTGCGCAATTCCGGCACCGCGCTCGAATAGTCCTCTTTGTCCAGATAGCATCCGCCGAGAAAGAAATGGAACAAGGAGATGTTGGGCGAGGTCACGAGAGCCTTCTTGATCTCAGGCACGGCTTTGTCGCAGCGGGTAATGGGAGGGAAATTCTGAAGGATATTGTTGATACGGAGGACGGTATTGGCAATCTGGATTTTGTCCTTAGGGTCGGCTCCTTCCTCGCCGGGCGCGGAGTACGGAGAGTCGGCACGGGCAGCCATATATCCCAAGACGGCCAGTTTCTTGATCTTGGCCTCGTCCATGCGCGCCTTGGGCGTTTGTTGGGTGTTGGTCGTGCTCTGAAGGAAGTCTTTGAGCTTAGCCGAGAGCGTGTCGGCGACGGCAGAAGATGACGACGCGAGGTTATGTGTGGCTTTGGGGTCGGTCCCATCGTCATAAAGTTCGCGGCGAGGCGTCTGTATAAACAAATATTTGCCGGTGCGCAAGGACTGCTGTGCGCTCCAGGCGAAGGCGATGTGGCCGTAATCGGCCTGCGAGTAGGCGCCGCGATCCTGCCAAACTTTGGCGGCTGCATCACCAGCGGCCGTGCCGGGTTCCAGGAAGCCGAGGAGCGATTGACCCTGGACTTTTTCTGGCACAGCGATGTCCGCCGATCCGAGCATAGTCGGCACGATGTCGGCAAGTTCCACGCGATCCTCGATGCGCTTGCCGGCCGCGGCCCCGTGGGCCAGCTTGATCACTAGCGGCACGTGGATCGTTTCGTCATAAACAAAGATGCCGTGCGTGTCTTCGCCGTGGGCGCCGAGCGCTTCGCCGTGATCGGCGGTCAAGGCGATCACGGTGCCATCGAAAAGGCCGGATGCTTTCAATTGCCCGAAGAACTTGCCCATAACGGAATCCACGTAAGCGATCTCGCCATCGTAGGGCGTCTTGGCATAGCGCGTTTTGTAGGGCTCGGGAGGGTCGTATGGGTCATGCGGATCGAACAGGTGCACCCACATGAAGAATGGACCTCGCTTGTGCTTGCTTAGCCACTCCAGGGCGTGCGCCACCACCTCGCCGCCCCGGCGCTCCACGGTTTGGTAGCGAGTCTTCGGCGTATAAGTGTCCCAACTGAAGCCGGCGTCGTAGGTGTCAAAGCCGCGCTCAAATCCCGGAGTTCCCCACTTATAGTCCACCGCGATCGAGCCGACAAATGCCGCCGTGGAATAACCGCGGTCCTTCAAAATCGCCGGCAGGTATGGCATGTCGTCGGCCAGGGGGATGGGGAAGATCAGCACCTGGTGATATTGCGGATAAGTTCCGGTGAGAATGGTGGAGTGCGAAGTGGGCGTGAGGGGAGCCTGCGAGTAGGCGCGGGTGAAGACGGCGGCATCGCGCGCCAGCACGTCGAGGTTCGGCGTCAAGCCGCGCTTCGAACCGAGGAAACCCATGCGGTCCGCGCGGGTCGTATCGAGGGTGACGAGGATGATATTCGGATAGGCCGCAGAGCGACTTGGGGTGTTGGAACCCGGAGTTGCCGATTGCGGCTTCGTAGCATCGGCCGCGAACGCGCTGATGACCAGGATGGCTAACACGAAGCAACGAGTTCCACGCATTGTGAATGACCTTAAAGGTGGAAGGATTGATTTGATTGTACACAACGCAGCGAACAGCGGGTCTTGCTAGGACCGCGAGCGTATCGCCGTCGCTCGACAGGGAGTCGCAAAATGCAATACTACGGCTTTGCGGATGGCCTGGTTTTGGGCTTCGAGCCAGGGCTTATCTTTTTGAATCCAGCCATCGTCTGGCACTTGTCTGGAAAGATGAAGAGTGAGGGATCCTGAGGACCCAGCCGGACGTCTTTGTAACGGATGACCCAAGGATAGGCATGTTCACGGCGATTTTCGATCTTGATCGGAAAACCCTGCAAATCCTCGGCTTCGTAGAATCGGAAATGCACGACCACGGGATTCTTCGGATCGTGGACGATGATGTCTTCCACATGGCACGGATGGCCGTCCACCTTCTCTTCGCCAATCGGAATACGCTCGTACGTGTTGCCAGGTCGCGACACAAAGAAAGGAAAGCTGAGCTTATATGGATAGCTTTCCTGCAGGCATCCGACGGCCGAGACGGCGTGGCTTTGCTGCTTTGCCAGGTCGGTAACGTAGTATTCGGGCAGGGATGCATCGCTCTGCATTCGCATCAGGTTACCGGAACGATAGATATACCGGTCCACGTCCATCCCGGGAAGGGGTCCGCCATTTTGAATGGCAGAGAAGTTTCGGAACTGTTCCAAGGGAGATTGCGTGGTTGAAGTGGCGGACGCAGACTGCGCAGCTGAAGGCTGTCCGGAAGAAAGATTCTGATCGGGCGCATTTTGTCCTGCCGCGGGAACTTGCTCTGGCGCGTTCTGGCCCCTCGGCGCCTGTGCCCACATGCAAAGGGTAAAGCAGCCTGCAAACAGCAAACCCGAGGTGATTCTACCCATTTCTGTCATCTCTCCGATATGCAATTTGTCATTGATGGCTTGCGAGCAGCGAGCCGGCCGAGGATCGATAAGCAACGACAAGGCAGAATACAAGAAAAAAGCCACGCCGGGAACCCGGCATGGCTTAGGTCAAGCGACTTGCTAGGTTGTTACTGCTTCGAACGAACGGAGGGGCCCTTGGTCGGAACAGCTCCGTTTTTTCCAGGAATCGAGCAGGACAGGAAGCCGTGGTTGCCACCAGCAAAGAACCCGCTGAAAGCGGCAAGGCCGTTCCAGCCATATGCGCCCGTGTATTGGCCGAATCTGTTCTGCTTGTTGCATTTCAGCTTCGTGAACACCGTCCACTGCGCAAACGCGTCGCCGTTGTATGCGGCATAAATGCTGTCGCCGTAGACCACGCCAGCGCCGCCTGTGGGCTGCCCGACTGCCGGAACGGTCGCGTTGAAGCCCGAGATGGTGGCGTTCACGCTCGAGCCGCACGCGCTGAGGTTGTCAACGCCACCCCACGCGCCGGCGCCAGCATTCGAAAGCTGCTCAAAGTTGCAATAGAGGCCGCCGCCGACGGAAGCAAACCCGAAGGTTTGCGCCGAGGCAAATGCGCAGCCAAATACTACCAAAGTAAATACCGCCAACATTTTCAATTTCACGGAATTTTCCTCCTGGAAGTTTATGTGAATGGTTAGTAACGGAAAATGCCCCGACTTGCGAGGGTCGGATACATAACCGCAAAAGAAAACGTGGGCCCGTCGCCTCTGGGGGTGGTGCGTCTCGACTGGCGGGAACTGCTCTTCGGAGAGGCGAGCTTTTTTAGTTAACACCTGATCACCGCGCAATGTCAGTGACTTGGGTCACATCTGATGGGTAGGGATCGCCAAGAGCCACAACTGATACACCTACATGCCCTTCCACTGCAATACAGTTCTTACCGTATTCAGAGGCGATGCCCATCATTTTGCGAAGGTGGGTCATAGGTAATCTCCTTATGACCCAACCTTATCCCCACACCTCTGCTGCTTACATCACACACGCGACAGCGTCCGCCGCAAAGGCTTCGTTCAAACGGGCTTGTGAGAAGTCAGTCGGCGAAATGTCAATCCTCCCCGCACGACGCTCGCTAGTCAATTAGAAGGAGCGGTCGGCCGAGACCGCCCCCGCAAAGCTAGAACGACTCTGAGAACCGAGCCTCCAGGAATTCGCCCAGCTTGGCCGTAGCCTTGAATTGCGGGATGGGCTCCAGTTCCTTGAATGCAGATGTAAATGCATTCGAAAGACTCCAGATGGTGCGCGATCGGAATTCCTCGTACTTCGGTTCGAAGTAGAGGTCATGCACGTTGCGGGCAAGATGTTTTGGAGCTTCAAGCTTGCCCTCGACGAACGCTTCGTAGATAACCACTTTGGCGGTAACGTCCGTCAGTTCGCTTTTCTGCCAGGTTTCCACCTGCTTACGCATCGGCTCAAAATTTCGCTGCATCCGATCGACTCCCACCGAGATGCAGTCGATCAGCGAGAACGACTTCGAGTGTTTTGCCAACACCGGCGTGAACGCGCCTAGGACAATGTTGCCAAGGCGGGGAGCCAAGCTGCTTGTAAGGGGAGAGGAGGGAGAGGGTAGGCAGGGACCGTCTTGGAGTCTATAGAAGCACTTACCGTGCGCTCCACTGCCCTACTTTTCTGCGATTTTATAGGCGATTACATGAAGAGTGGTTTACAACTTCTTCAACAACACCAACGTGAGGTCGTCGGCGAGTGAGGTCGTTTTCCGAAAATCGACAACGGATGTATAAATCGTCTCGATCAGCTCGCTGGGGTTCTGTTGCCAATGCAAACTGACGGTCTTTGACAAGCGTTCTGCGGAGTATTGTTCTCCCGCCGGATTCTCAGCTTCAACCGCGCCGTCGGTATACAAAACAAGAACGTCTCCCGCGCGGAGAGTAAGCTTCTCAGTCTCGTAGTTCGAGCCAGGAAGCACGCCCAGCACGGGGCCTCCTTTATCTAACGGGCGCGGGTCGGTATCGGCGCGAATCAGCAGCGGCGGATTGTGGCCAGCGTTTGTGTATTCCAAGGAACTCGACTGAGGGCAAAGTTTTCCGTAAAACAGTGAAATAAACCGGCTTCCGTTCGTGACCTGACAAACGACGTTGTTGAAAGTTTGCAAAAGATCGCTGGTGTTCGGAAAGCGCGGAGCATTCATGCGCAAGGCGACCTCAATGGAAGGCATCAATAGGCCAGCGGCGACTCCTTTTCCGGAAACATCTGCAATTACCGTTGCGATCTCGCCTGCGGGAAGCTCAATGAATCCGTAGTAGTCGCCTGCCACAGTCTTGGCTGGATACATTCGCGCCGCGAAGTCAAATCCAGGCACACTTGGAATGGAACGAGGTAGGATGCTTTGTTGCACCTCTGCAGCCAACTGAATTTCGTTTGCCAGTTCGTCGCGCTGTTGCTCGGCAAGCTTCGCTAGCCGGCGTCGCTGCGCTCCCAACTGGTTCACAACCGCGACAACGAAGACATATCCAAGAAGGGTAGTGGCATCCCTTGTTAGGTGTTGCGTTCCGAGATGACGCATGGGGTCAACAAGATCATGCAGAACCAGACAGACAATCGAAAGCGCAAGACTGATGCGAAGTGGATGAACGAGAGCGCTCAGAGCTAGAGGCAGGAAATACAGAGGAGCGAGCGAAACCGAAGCCACGGACTTGTCGGCGTAGGCCACGGCAGAAATCCCCGCCACCACCACAACGGTGAGGGCGAGAATACTCATCCGTTCATTGATGTATGGGCCTTCGGTCGTGACCCTGCGAAGAACGGTCGACCATCGGGAGGGCGTCATAGCATGAAATGACCTGCAGTTTGCGACGCCTCAACCACCTCGTCACGTTCAGAAAGGACCCGATCCTTACGCATCCAAAAGACAATAGCGCTGATCTCAAATCGCTTCAATGGATTAGCCCAGGCGATGCACAAGTCGCCCCGCTTGCCGCAATCGGCGGCGAGAATTCCAATTGCTCCGATACTCTGCGAAAATCGATACCGGATCGCATTAGGCGGACGTTACTATATGCTGTATTATCAGCAACTTGCATTGGTATTGACATTTGACATAAGCTACATCAGAACACTAATACAATCTGCTATTAGACAACTAAGATTTTGGCAACTTCCTTCTGGGGCCGCGCATCTATCAACATCGAAAAATCCAGGCTGGACACCCCCCGTGGTGGCAAGCGCCTGGAACTTTGGAATTTTTTGGCATGGAGGTACGAATATGAGGAACGTAAAACGACTCTTCCGGTTCTTCCTACTCGCGCTCTTGCTGGGGATTTCTGGCTCCGCGCTAGGGAGCGATGTAGGAACTGCAACTGCGGTGAGTAAGGACGCCGTTCTTACTCAGCAACTTCAGCAAGATTTTAGCAACCGCATGGAGTTCCGCAACGTCACCGTCGCGGTTGACGATCGGGTCGCACTACTGCAGGGCTCTGTTGAGGCCTATCGCGAGAAGATGGACGCCGAACGTCTAGCGCGCAAGCGCCATGGCATCGAGGGTGTACGCGATTTCATCGCGGTCCAACCGGTTGTCCCGGTCTCCGACCAGGAACTGCGTGAAACCATTGCCAATCGACTCCGCTATGACCGCATTGGCTATGGGATCATGTTCAACAATTTCGAAGTGGATGTGAGAGATGGCGTCGTAACCATCGCCGGCGATGCCAGGAGCTACCCGGACAAGGCTTCCGCACTCGGCATCGTCGAAGACACTCCTGGCGTACGCGACGTGAAGGACGAAATCAACGTTCTGCCCCTCTCTGAATTTGACGACGAGTTGCGCGTACGCACGGCCATGGCGATCTACCGCGATCCCGCGCTCCAGAAATATTCCCTGGATCCGCAGGCTCCGATCCGCATTGTGGTTGAAAACGGAAATGTAAAGCTGTACGGAGTTGTGGAAAGCGCGATGGACAAACAGATTGCCGAGATGCGGGCGCGCGAGGTAGCCGGCGTGTTCTCGGTCGAGAATCACCTGCTGGTTGCCAATTCATGAACCAGGTTCGTCTTCTAACTTTCGTCAACCTGAGTGTCGACCTAATTTAGGAGGATCATATGCAGACTCGAAAAGCAATTCTGATACTGGCACTTCTGATGGTTTTAGTAGTTGCTCCCGTTCTTAGTTTTGCGCAGGAGACACCTGCGCCGTCGTTCACGCCGGAGCAGTTGGACAAGCTGGTAGCGCGCATTGCGCTGTATCCGGATTCTCTCCTGGCGCAGGTGCTTGCGGCCGCAACGTATTCCGACCAGATTCCCGATGCGGCGCGCTGGGCCGATCAACACCACTACCTTGCCGGACAAGCCCTGGCCAACGCCATCCAGGCGGATCATCTTCCGTGGGATCCCAGTGTGCAGGCGCTCCTGCCATTTCCTTCGGTGCTTGAGATGATGGCCAACGACATGAGTTGGACTACCGATCTTGGCAACGCGTTTCTATCGCAGCAGCAGGACGTGATGGATGCGGTGCAGCGAGAGCGCAGGAAGGCCTGGGATTACGGATATTTGCGCAGCAACGCCCAGATCATCGTCAGCGATGGCCCGTACATCACGATTGTGCCCGTGCATCCGGCCTTCGTTCCGGTGCCCTACTATGACCCGGCGATTGTTTTCTTTCCGCCGCAGCCCGGGATCTTCATCGGCGGCGCGATCCGCTTTGGCTTCTTCGTGACCATTGGCGATTTCTTTCGCCCATGGGGCTGGGGGTATTGCCGCTTTGATTGGGACTCGCACGTGGTGATCATCAATAACGCACCCTGGCGGCGGACCTGGGTCAACCGGTGGGAATACGTTCATCCCTACGAGGTCCGGCGATACAGAGTGGAAGAGCGGCTTCCCGAGCAGCACGTGCTGCACGAACGCACGGAGCGTGAGCGTGCGGCCGCGCGCGAAGGACGCCACCTGGTGGAAGAGCACCGCGATCAGCGCTCGCGGTAGCCTGCTTTCGGGACAGAAAGTGTCGGCGCTCCGGAAACAGGCAACAGAGACGGTAGGAGAGGGAATCGGAGCTCGGACATGAGCATTCGCGCTCCGATTCCACAGCAATATCAAGTGCGTCCGGCGACACCACGGGGCTAGAAGGACTGTGCAAACCGGGCCTCCAGGAATTCGCCCAGTTTGGCTGTAGCCTTGAACTGTGGGATTGGTTCCAGTTCCTTGAAGGCCGACGTAAACGCATTCGAAAGACTCCAAATTGTGCCCGATCGGAATTCCTCGTACTTCGGCTCGAAATAAAGGTCATGGACCGTCCGGGCAAGGTGTTTGGGCGCTTCGAGTTTGCCCTCGACAAAGGCTTCGTAGATGACCACCTTCGCCGTTACATCGGTCAGTTCACTTCGCTGCCAGGATTCCACTTGCTTGCGCATGGGCTCGAAATTTCGCTGCATTCGGTCGACGCCAACCGAAACGCAGTCGATCAACGAGAACGACTTCGAATGTTTGGCGAGCACCGGGGTGAACACGCCAGTTACAATGTTTCAGATCCGGGTCCCGCAAAGCTTGGATTTCCTACAACCAACGTCCCGGCTAGCCTCGCTCTTCCATGCTCAATTTCCGGCTTGCCCGTGACCCGACAGCATGCCGACCACCAGTCGCGCTCGTGAGTGATAACGCGATTACAACAGTAAGGGTAAAGGGGGTCGGAAGCACCCCGGGCCCGCGGCAGAACGCCACCGGCCTCGCCACCGAGAACAAAGGTCATGGCAAGGAAGCGTTCTTTATTTCATCCTCGGTATACGCAGCATAAATGAACGGTTGAGCTTCCAAGTACTCTTTGATTTGGGAAAGCTTCAGTCCCAGCTCCCGCAGCCGGCTCTTGTCGACAAACAACTGGTTGTTCCGGGCGTCGAAATGCGTGACGAGCGCGGCGCGGTCCGGGTCAAACTTCTTGTGCACAAGCTCCACAATGTCCTTATTGAAATATCTCTTCCTGGGTGCCTGTGGTTCCGGAGGCATCCCGTGATCGGCGGTGATGACAACCACAACCCGGTTGGCGCCGGCTTTCTTTTCCAGCGCCTCCAAGATGCGCGCCAGCTGGCGATCCTGTTCGGCTAGAGTCTCTCGCATCTCTGGAGAATCGGGGCCGTACTGGTGACCCACAAAATCAGGCGCTTTCAAGTTGACGAGCAGAAGATCGGTCAAGTCGTCTGCGCCCACAGGTTCATTCTCGATCATTGCCACCAGAGCATCCGCTTCAAACTTGGGGAACAAAGCTGAGCGACTCACAGCATCCGGGTTTGCGATATCGTGGCCCATCCACTGTCCATGAGCGGCCTCCCAAAGCGGCGCCGACTTTTGGTTCTTCAAATACTCGGGCAGCTTGTAGCACTCCGAGTTGGTTTCCCATCCCCCTTGTGTGGAATAACTGGCCAAGATCGTTGGCCGTGCGTTGAGCAAACACGCTCCGTGTCCTGCGAGACCGGCAACTGCGACGAAAGTGCTGCCTTGGCTGACGATCACAGCTTGTCCTTCGGTTTCGAGGTTCCAAAGATCGGCCAGAGTCAGCGCCATAAGCGTTCGCGGGGACATGCCCGGGTAGGGGCTCTGCGGCTTTCCGCTGATGCGGTCAAAGGCAGTATTGACTACGATCCCGTGCACGCGCGGATCGGCACCAGTTCCGATGGTGGCATGGCCAATGGCGGTAATTGTAGGTAGGAAGTTCACTCGGGCGTTACTAAACCAGGCTCCGTCTCGGCGCAAGCGGGTCAGAGTCGGCAAAACTTCCCGATGCCGCTCGAAATAGTCCTGCCGCATACCGTCGAGCACTACCACCAAAATGGCGCGCGGGCGACCAGCCGATGAATCCAAGACTTTTTCCAGCGCTCGGCCCGTGACCGTCGGGGGCAGGGGCAATCTGAGGATCCTGGCCAATGTTGGAACAATGTCCTGCTGCACCGCTGCATCGGCGTAGGTACCTCTACGGATAAAAGGAGGGCCAAAAAACAGCAAAGGAATGTTGGCATCATAGCTCCAAGGACTCCCGTGCATGAAGAGGGAGGCTGGCTCATTGAGGGTCACAAAGTCCCCTTCACGGGGCACCAGCATGATTTGTCCACTGCGGCCCGGATAGTAGGCGCGGGCATACATTTCTAAGAACTCCCGCTTGCGATCCGGAGCCTGTTGAGCTTGGCCAGCTTCAGGGAGCGAAACGAGCAGACAAATAGATAGGTAAAGATGCAGCCAATTGATAAATCGCGGCTTTCGTCGACCACTCGACAAATTCATCCGCAATCTCCTTTGACCTCATCGAAGAAGGTGACCATTGTACGCCCATCTCGCACGCTCCAGCGTGGTCGAGACGACCTTCACTCGGAGCGCCCCAGCGGTCGGCGATCCCTACCAGTACAGCCGGAAGATGCTGAGGAGGAGCGCGCTCGTTCGTGAAACAAAGCAACTACATTCACAACCCCAGAATCGGGCGGTTACTTGAAGAGTCGTCGCCCATCCGAGACTGATCATAAAATGGACTTCTTCGAAATCAACGGCCCCGCGGGGAAGCGGCGATCCGTGCAATGCCCTCCGGACAAAAGGGAGTAAGTGAAGGATCGGCGGTCCGGCCGGCACCGCCACAGAACTAGAACGACTGCGAGAACCTCGTTTCAAGGAACTCCCCCAGCTTGGCTGTCGCCTTAAACTGCGGAATCGGGTCCAGTTCCTTGAATGCCGACGTGAACGCGTTGGAGAGACTCCAGATGGTCCGCGACCGGAATTCCTCATATTGTGGATCGAAGTAAAGGTCGTGCACGGTGCGGGCAAGGTGCTTTGGCGCTTCCAGTCTGCCCTCTACAAAAGCTTCGTAGATGACAACCTTCGCTGTGACATCCGTCAATTCACTTCTCTGCCACGCTTGGACTTGCTTTCGCATCGGTTCGAAGTTGCGCTGCATCCGGTCCGCCCCGACCGCGATGCAGTCGATAAGGGAGAACGACTTCGAGTGCTTCGCTAAGACCGGAGTAAAGTCTCCCGCAACCGCCATGTTCGAACAGATCAACACTCAGAAGTCGCCTCAGCGTGATCCCCTGGTGCGGGCCTACAGACACTCATCCTGCGCATGCTGGGTGAAGCCATCGAAGGCCTGTTCTCTTCCGAGATCGCTGAAGGGCTGAACCGGGAGCTTAGGCCAGATAGTGCGTTCATAACGGCGGAAGTCGCCCAACATCTCAAAGCGATGAGCGATCAGGTCGTGCAGTTGCCTTGTCGAGAACTGTCACCATTTTCTCTGTCTCAGTTTTGGGGTGCACTCCATCCGTCTGTCCCCGATTTGTCAAATGGTCGCTTCGTTTTACTGGGTCGAGGAATGATATGCGGTGGGCAACATTGGCGGTCAGTTCTCTGAATTCGCCGAAGCGTGGTCCTGTGGCTAGGATCGAAAGTGCGCCCGACACGAACAATCTAGTTGTAACAGGCCTTGCTCCACTGAGCGAACGACGGATAGCGCGCGGCAAGGGAATTCAGTTCCTCGCTGCTGAACTTTGATTGCAACCCGCCCAGTTCAGACTGTGGAACCCCGGACCGAAGGAGCATCTGCGTCTGACATCGGCAGTAGTTCTCCTGATTACCGGAAACGGCATCATACATGTCTTCACATGATTTTCTCAGGGAGCGCATTAGGGCCGAATCCCGGTCTGTATATTTGAGCTCAACTCCCGCATCACGCCCAAACTTAGAAAACTGCGCTCGGAAGAACTCGTTGTTTGGAACATCCGGCATCAGGTCTCCCCGATCCTGGGCCACACGAAGAATGTTAGAAGCCAGCTGTCGAGTCTCATGGCCGTCGCAACCATAGTGCTTAATCATCAAATCGGCGTCGTACATGCCGATCAGGCTTCTGTGTGCTGAGGCCAACTGCGGCCCAGATACAAACGACTGCAAGAAACCACCAATGTCGTTGGAAACAGCACTATGCATCATTTTTTGCTGATTTTTCCACTCAATGTGAGCCCAGTAGTTTATAACCGCTTTGTTCGCCTCCACGGTATCTAGCTTGGGACACTTTGCCATTTGCTCACGAAGGATCGATCCGAGGTAGTTCCGAGTGTTTTCATCATCGGCAACATTGCTCAAGTTACCTGCGTAGACTTGACCCAGTATGCCGGGAACCGCAAAGGAAGGCGGGTTCGGCGGCAGACTCTTCTTATCATCGGCATATGATCGCACGGGTTCGGTAAGATCGGGCCACGGGTGCTTCGGTTGCGGAGGATACATCCTAGCGAAAACCGCTTCCGCAGCTGGACAGTAGAACCGTGCCTTGTCGCCGGCTTGTTCTATAAGTTTAGCAAGGTCAAAGCACAACACTGACCACTGATCAGTGCCTCTTGCACCGGGCAGTTTCATAAAGAGGCCTACACTATCGGCCGCGCCTTCAATGCTACGCATGCCTTCATACCTACGCCATCTGTCCACGTCGCCTGCGGCTAATGTGCGTAACCCTTTAAGAGCTTGGTCAATATCTGAGTGCAGGAAATCGTTCTCATACCCGTGTACGCTGGGTACACTAGCCGATTCCTTGAAAGCCTCCGCCTCCCTGAGTGCCTTCGAAACAAGCCCCGTGTCATTTTGGCACAACAAAACGCCGACATAGAGGAAACCAAGAATCAATATGGCGGCGCCGACATTTCGCACTGAGCACTCCCGAAGTGAACCGGGATTCCCACATTCAGTTCCCGTGCCGCATGGCATTGTACACGAGTCTGACCCAAAACCCAAAAACTAACACAGAGGGGATTGGAGGTAAGCTGGGGCAGAAGTCCCGGACGAGGAGAAAAGGACGATGCCCAAGAAGGCTCACACGGAAGAGCAGGTCGTGGCGGTACTGCGGCAGGTGGAAGCGGGTGCGCGGGTGGACGACGTTTGCCGCAAGGTGGGGATCAGTCAGGCGACGTACTATCTCTAGAAACGGAAATATACGGGTGTAGGAGTGAGCGAGTTGCGTGAGTTGCGGGAAGAGGTGGGGCGCGCCTGAAGCGGCTGGTGGCGGACTTGAGCCTGGACCGGCAGTCGGCTGCAGCCCAGCGTCATCACGAACAGCCGGGTGCGCCGATACTTGCGGAACAGCACTATGTGGCGACGGAGAATGGCTGCCATGTTAGCAGAATCAACGATGGGATTAAGTGACCGTAGAGTCACACAGCCGGCCGCTCATACGCCAGTTCCAACGAGAATACTCAGCACGCCGGTCGGCAGCTACGACAGTTGGCACTGCGTTCTTCAAAGATCGAAGAGGCCGACCGCTCGCGGGTTATCGAATCGGCGCCGATGAACGTCGCCCATGTGTCCTCGGCCGGCAGTTCAATTCTCCGCCGGTCCGCTCGGAGCCAGCATGACGCTCGGGGTCGCAACATACCGTTTGGCGTGGCCCAACTTCGACAAAACTTGATCCCCTGGCCCTTGCCCAAGGGCTCAACCGGAGAAAGCCGGGATCGTCAGTCGTTGCAAAACCCGCATTTTTACTGTTCGAACATGGGAATTGCTACGAAGCAAATTCTTATGGGTGCCCCGATTGGGTGCCCCAAACCTCACTGTCAATCGAGGCTACACCCCTCTCGAAACCTACACTTGAGCTGGGGCACCCACAAAAACCGCACCAGGGGCTCAATTTCGAAGATGTGCAAAACTGTAAGTGATTGAAAAACATTGGTCGGGGAGAGAGGATTTGAACCTCCGACCCCCTGGTCCCGAACCAGGTGCTCTACCAGGCTGAGCCACTCCCCGACTGTGATCGTCCGATCTTTTCTACTAGTCTAAGCTGTGCTCTCCGAAGGTGCAACTCCGTTCGGCAGACGCTCCATCGGCAGGCGCGGGATTCAAGCGCTGTAATTGCGTGCCGTCTCTCGTCCTTTGCCGACATCGAAGCCGCCCACCACGGGTTGTGCGCCGGCTCGAAGCTGTCCGTCGTGAACACGATTGAGCACCTTGCTGGAAACCTTCCTCCCTCGCGCGCTTCCCCTATAATTAATCGGGAGAAGGTCCTCCTGCGGGGCCCGTAGCTCAAGCGGATAGAGCATCGGATTTCTAATCCGAGGGTTGCAGGTTCGATTCCTGCCGGGCCTACCAATCAAAAGAAGTCAGGTCTCAGTTGTCAGTTTTTTTCTTCGGTTTCATCGTCTCCCAGTCTTTCTCTGTGAGCAGGCGGCCGAGGGCGGTGAACTCGCCCGCCCCCTGGAGCCACTCGCCCCCGTCCATAGTGATGACTTCCCCATTGATGTAGCCCGCGCCGTCGCTGACCAGAAACGCGGCCAGGTTGGCAAACTCCTCGGCCGTCCCGAAGCGTCCCAGCGGATTGCGCTGCTTCGCGAGCTTCTCCAGTTCCGGCCGCGGCAGCAGACGCGAGAACGCTCCTTCGGTCGGAATCGGGCCGGGAGCGATGGCGTTCATGCGAATTCCGCGATTGCCCCACTCGACTGCCAGGCTGCGGGTCAGCGCCTGGACTCCGGCCTTTGCGACCGCCGAGGGCACCACGTATGCCGATCCCGTCGTCGTATAAGTCGTAGTCACGTTCAGGACGACGCCCCCGCGTCCGGCCTGCAGCCAGCGGCGGCCACAGGCAAGCGTCGTGTGCAGCGAGCCCCTCAGCACAATGCCGATCACCGACTCGAACGCGCCCAGCGAGAGCTCTTCGGTGCGGGCCAGAAAATTGCCGGCAGCGTTGTTCATGAGCACGTCGAGCGGGCCCTCGGCCCAGAGGATCCCGATCATTTCTTCGACGGCCGCCGCGTCGCGCACGTCGCAGGGACGCGAGTGGATTCTTCCGCCCGTGCGGGCCCGCAATTCCTGCTCGGTCGCAGCGAGGACTTCCTGGCGTCGCCCGCAGATATAGACTTCCGCCCCCAGTTCGAGGAAGCGCCGGGCTGTGGCCTTGCCCAGTCCGGTGCCGCCGCCGGTGATCAGGATGCGCTTATTGTGAAGCAGATCATTCTGAAACATGGAGCGATTGTAGCTCCTGGCTGCTGGCTTTCGACGTCAGTTCCCGGCAAAGTTGCGGCCTGAATCCCCGTCCTGCCTCTCCAAAGAGCGGAGAGACAAGGACGGGGCTGACTCAGGCTGAGGCTAGTTCACCGTGATGCTGACGGCGGCGGACGGGATGCCGTTGGCTACGACTTCGAGCGAGCTGGCTCCGGTCTCGATCCCGGACGGAACATCGAAGTTCGTCGAAACGATGGCCGAGCCGGTGGCGACCGCCATGGTGCTGTGGTCGTGGGTTTTGGCGTAGAACACGTGACCGCTGGCGTGGTTGGTGATGCGCACCAGGGGGTAATTGGTGTTGGTTTCATATTCGTCGCCGAACGCGGCCGCCTGCGACAAGCCGTTGAACTGGGTGCCGGAGATCTGGTAGGTCGAGCCGTGGGCGACGGTGGATGGATAGCTGGTAATGGTTGGAGCCCACGCAGGCGAATAGGTCCCGGTGGAGGTATAGACTTGAACGCCGGAGCCGCCGATGATGACCTGGCCGGTGGGCAGCACGAGCAAACTGCCCCAATCTAACAGGGTGGGATTCAGCTTCGTCCCGTCGAATTCATAGAGCCGGCCCGAGTTGCCCGCCACCAGGACGTTGCCGTTGGGCAGCAGCGCGGCAAAGGAATCGCCTGCGTTGTCGCCGTTCGGGAAGTCGGGGCCAACGCTCCAGCCGGTGGAGGGATTGTAGATGGCGGTGTGTCCCGCACCGTTGCCGCCGTTCGTGTACGAACCCGTGGCGAAGACGGTACCATCGGGGCGCAGAACGGCGGGTCCAACTTCTCCCGGCGGGTAATAGCAGAGTTTGCCTCCCGGACCGTATTGGATACAACCGAAGGGGGAAGGCGAGTGCAAATCGACGATGGTGCTGCCCGCGCTCGCCCATTTTTTCGCGGTAGGCGAGTAGATCTCCGAGTTGGGTGCGTTTTTCACATCGAAGGTCAGCACGGACCCGTCGGGCATGAGGGTCCAGCCCTCTTCGGCATTGAAATCGCTCTTGCCTTTTTTGGCGACGGTGGTCCAGGTCAGAGTCGCAGGATCCAATAACCTCATTTGCTTCGTCAGCTTGTTCCCCACCAGGAACTTGCCATTCGGCAGAACGGCGGCTGGCGAATCTCCGATATATTTCCAGCCTTTCGGGGGATTCAGGGCGGTCCAGGTATTGGCCTTGGGATCGTAAATCGCGCCTAGATTAGTAAGGGCAAAGTTACCCAGATTGTATTCGCCGCCAACAATCACGACCCGGCCGTCGGCCAGCACCGCGGAGGAGAAGGCATCGGGCACGTATCCGGAGGGCAGGCTGGCGAGTTTGGACCAGGTTCCGTTGACGTAGCTGCCTGTGTTGTCGGGTGTCAGTTTGTACCAATCCGACAGACCGTTGCCCTGGAACATTATCGTGCCGTCGGTCAGCAGGAAGCTCAAAAAGGCACCGTCGGGAGGCTGGTGAAGGAGTGTCTGCAGCGACTGCGCCAGCGCAACGCCGGGCACAATTAGCAGAAGCAGGGTTACGGCGAAAAGGAATTTCCTGGGCAAGACAGACCACCTTTCCTGAGAGCGAAAAGCTGCCAGAGACATCTTTCGTAAAGTTGTAAGCGACCCACATTTCCAGACCGTCTTCGGGGGGTGACGATCGGGACGACCCAAGGGGTGTTCATATTACCAAAAGGGCTGCGAGGTGAAAAGACGAATCGCGGCATGGGGCGCTGTGGGGAAGAGCGAGCGGCTATGATCCCGCCCGGTCCAGTTTCCCGAGCGCCCAGCGGGCGTGCTGCGAGACGACGGAGTCCGGATCTTCTGTGAGCCGCCTCAGCGTTGCCAGGAACTTGGGGTTGCCGCTGTTGGCCATGGCGATGACGGCGTTGCGGCGAAGGCCGGAAAGCTTGGCGCGACGGATGGGCGATCCGCGGAAGGCGCTGCGGAACTCTTCCGGCTGCATCTCAGTGAGCCATTCCAGGGCGGGGTTGACCAGGCGGTCGCGCGCCTGAAATTCGGGTGCGGCGGTCACGGGCGCTTTGCGGTTCCATGGACAAACGTCCTGGCAGATGTCGCAGCCGAAAACGTGGCGACCTATGCCGGGTCGCAACTCCTCGGGGATTTCTCCGCGTTTTTCGATGGTCAGATAGGAGATACAGAGACGCGCGTCGAGCTGGCCTGGAGCAATGAAGGCGTGAGTGGGACAGGCGTCGAGGCAGCGCGTGCAGCGTCCGCAGCGGTCCGGGGCGGGCACGCCCGGCGTGAGCTCGAGCGAGGTGAGGATTACCCCCAGGAACAGCCACGAGCCGAGTTTCTGATTGATCAAGCACGTGTTCTTGCCGATCCAGCCGATGCTCGCATATTTGGCGTATACGCGCTCGATGAGCGGACCGGTATCGACGTAGGAAAGGCAGCGGATGGTGGTTGGGGGATCGTGCTTCGCCAGGGCGCTGCGCAGCTCGCCCTCCACCCGGCTCAGGCGGCGCCGGACGGCGTCGTGGTAGTCCTCGTGGCTCCAGGCGTAGCGCGAGATCCAGCCGTGGGTCGGGTCCTGGAACTGCGTGGAGTAGGGCTGCGCGGTGTTGTAGTTGATGGCGCCGACGATCACGCTGCGCGCCCAGGGAGCGACCCGGGCCAGCGAGGCGCGCTTGAGCTGCCCGCTCTCATCGCGCGACTCCATGTATTTCATTTCGCCATGGCGGCCGGCGGCGACCCAGGCGGGAAAAGATTCCAGTTCGCGAAAATCGCGGACCGGGGCGATGCCGCACAGGTCGAATCCGGCGTCACGAGCGAACTGCTGGATGCGGGATGGAAGATCAGAAAACAAGGGGTTTGTGACCAGCGAGCTGTGGCTCGTTCCGCTGCTAGGTGGAACCCACATCCTGTAGAAAAGACTACCATTTCCGTGGTTCTTACTGCTCAATGCTCACTCTCCAGGGCCGTTTCGTGACCCATGGCGTGTGATCTCCGTCACAGTGCGCTGTCACAAGGCCAAGTGACAATAAATTCGGGAATTTACGGAGCCTGCGTGTTCAAAATCGTTCAAGCTGAATTCATCGCCCCTGGGATCAAGCGCTTCATAATAGAAGCGCCCCGGATCGCGCGCAAGCAGCGCCCGGGGCAGTTCGTAATCATCCGGATCAACGAAACCGGCGAGCGCATCCCGCTGACCATCGAGCGCTCCGATCCGGCAAGAGGCACGGTCAATCTTGTCGTGCAGTCGATCGGCAAGACCACCCACCTGCTGAACTCTCTTGAAACTGGCGACAGCATCCTCGACATTGTCGGGCCGCTGGGCAAGCCGTCGGAGATCGCGCACTTCGGCACGGTCGTGGTGATGGGCGGTGGCGTGGGCACGGCGATGGCCTATCCCACAGCCGCGGCCATGAAGCGGGCTGGGAATCGCGTGATTACGATTCTGGGCGGGCGGAACAAGGATCTCGTCCTCCTGGAGCGCGAGATGCGCGAGGTGAGCGACACGGTCTTCGTCACCACCGACGACGGCAGCTACGCCGACAAGGGCCTGGTTACCGACAAGCTGCGGCAGTTGATCGAGAACGGCACGCGCATTGACCTGGTGCTGGCGGTGGGGCCGATCCCGATGATGCGGGCCGTCGCCGACATGACCCGCAAGGAAGGCATCCACACCGTTGTGAGCCTCAACCCGATCATGATTGACGGCACCGGGATGTGCGGCGGCTGCCGCGTGCTGATCGAGGGCAAAAGCGAATTCGCCTGCGTGGACGGACCGGAGTTCGACGCGCATCGGGTGGACTTTGCCGTGCTGGTGCAGCGCAACGCGATGTACCGCGACGCGGAGAAGCGCTCGATGGACGACTACAAGCGTGAACTCGAAGCCAAGAAGGGCAGCGTGCCGGTTGGGGCAGAGATGGGCTGCGCGTTGGAGGGAGAGAGATGAGTACGCCGGTGAAGAAATCCAGCAATCCCATTCCCAACCGCGATCGGATGAAGATGCCTCGCCAGCACATGCTCGAGCAGCCGCCGCTGGAGCGCGCCAAGCAATTCACGGAAGTGAATCTCGGGTATTCCGCGGAATTGGCGCGGCAGGAGGCGCTGCGCTGCATCGAGTGCGCCAAACCCGCCTGCACCACGACATGTCCGGTGGGCGTCAAGGTGAAAGAGTTCGTGCAGTTGATTGTGGACGGCGATTTTCTGGGCGCGGCGGCCAAGATCCGCGAAGACAATGTGCTGCCCGCCATCACCGGGCGCGTCTGCCCGCAGGAAGACCACTGTGAAGGCGGCTGCCTCCTCAAGAAGAAGGGCGAATCGTTGGGGATCGGATATCTCGAACGCTTTGTGGCCGACTACGAACAGCAGCACTTCGATGTCAAGAACATCGTGAAGGCGCCGCCGACTGGAAAGAAGGTTGCCATCGTGGGCAGTGGGCCCTCGGGCCTGACCGCGGCAGGCGATCTGGTGCAGAAGGGGCACCAGGTGCACGTTTTCGAGGCGCTGCATGAGGTCGGCGGCGTGCTCACGTATGGTATTCCGGAATTCCGGCTTCCGAAAAAGATCATCCGCGAACAGGTGGACTTCATGCGCGCCATGGGCGTGGAGTTCGAGACCGATGTGGTGGTCGGGCGCACCGTCACCATTGACGAACTGCTGGAAGAAGAAGGCTATGACGCGGTGTTCATCGGGACGGGCGCGGGCCTGCCCCAGTTCATGGGCATTCCGGGCGAGCACCTGAATGGCGTCTATTCAGCGAACGAATTTCTGACGCGTATCAATCTGATGCACGCTTACGAGTTCCCCAAGTACGACGAGCCCATGGTGGACTTCCGCGGCAAGAACGTGGCGGTGATCGGCGGCGGAAATACGGCGCTGGACGCCATCCGTTCGGCGCTGCGGCTGGGGGCGGGCAAAGCTTATGTGCTCTACCGGCGCAGCGAGGCCGAGATGCCGGCGCGCATCGAGGAAGTGAAGCACGCCAAGCAGGAAGGAATCGAGTTCCAGGTGCTGGCCGCTCCCCTCGAGTTTCTGTCGGATGGCAAAGGATGGTTGAGCGGTGCGCGCTGCCAGAAAATGGAACTGGGCGAGCCCGACGCTTCCGGGCGGCGGCGGCCGGTCCCGATCGCGGGGTCGGAATACGAAGTGCCACTTTCTGTGGCCGTGATCGCCATCGGAACCAGCGCGAACCCGATCGTCCAGAGCACGACGCCGGGACTGAACACGAATAAGAGAGGCTACATCCAGGCCGACGAAACAACGCAGAGGACCTCGCGCAAGGGAGTGTTCGCCGGCGGCGACATCGTTACGGGCAGCGCGACCGTCATCCTGGCGATGGGTGCGGGGCGAAGAGCCGCGAAAGGAATCCACGAATATCTGACGACGGGGCATTGGTAAGGGATCACCTCGATAGTTAAGCGTGGTAGCCTGATCTCCGCCCCTACAGCAGCATGCCTGCGATCGAAGCGGACATCAGGTTCGCCATCGTTCCCGCCAGCATAGCGCGAATGCCGAGCCGGGCCAGTTCACCTCTCTTGTTTGGCGCCAACGCGCCGATCCCGCCGATTTGAATACCAATGGAACCCAAGTTCGCGAAGCCGCACAGAGCGAATGTGGCGATCGTGAACGAGCGCGGGTCAAGCACCGCTTTCTGCGGGCCCAGCTGCGAAAATGCCACCAGTTCGTTGAGCACCATGCGCGTTCCCAGGAGACTGCCGATGGCCGGGCAGTCTCGCCAGGGAATGCCGATCACCCAGGCAACGGGCGCGAACAGCTTCCCGAAAATCTGCTGCAAGCTGGAGGGGAACCACGAGACTCCCAGGGTGTTGTGGATTCCACCCATGATGCCGTTGGCCAGAGCGATCAACGCCAAAAACGAAATCAGCATGGCCGCAACGTTGAGCGCCAGATGCAGGCCGTCGGTGGTGCCGCGGGCGATCGCCCCCAACAGGTTTTCACTCTTCTCGGTCTGTTCTTCTTCCTGACTCATCGTGACTCTTCCCGCAGTTCTTGGGGATTCGGTCTCCGGCACCAGCATCTTCGCGACCAGGATCGTGCCTGGCGCGGTCATGATCACGGCACTCAGCAAGTGCTTGGGCTCAATGCCAAAAGCGATATAGGCGGCCATGATCGCGCCCGACACGTGGGCCATGCCGCTGGTCATGACCGTCATCAACTCGGAGCGCGTCAGGTCCGGCAAGAAGGGCCGGATGGTCAGCGGCGCCTCCGTTTGTCCCATGAAAATGCTGGCGGCGACGTTGAGCGACTCGGCGCCACTGGCGCCCATCACCCGGGTCATCACCCAGGCGGCAATGCGGATGATGAACTGCATGATGCCGTAGTGATAAAGCACCGCGAAAAACGCCGCGATGAAGATGATGACGGGGAGAACCTGGAAGGCAAGATAGAATCCGAGGTGCGAGCCGCGCTGCCCCAGTTCACCGAAGACAAACTCCGAGCCGGCAAAAGCATAGGAGAGCAGCCGGTTGACGGTGTCTCCCGCTTTCTGGAAAATCTGCCGGCCGATTTCAGAGCGCAGCACGAAGACTGCGAATGCGAACTGCAATCCCAATCCCCAAGCCACGGTTTTGATGCGAATGGCCTTCCGGTTCGTGGAAAAGGCATAGGCCAGACCCAACATCGCGAGCAGACCGAGAATGCCGGTGAAGCGTCCCATTGAGTTTCCTCCAACCCAACTGGTCAAGACCGGGCCAGCCGGAGACCCCGGGCTCCACACAGTCAGCCCTTGGTTCATCGGTGATTCTAACGGGTCGACCCTAGAACGGGACGAAGTAAACGTAAGCGTCTGCACCCCTCACCGGCAAGCGTTGCGGCTGCATTCGCAAGGCAGGGGGTAAAGCCCTTCCACGCAAAAAAAAGGGCGGGACCGAAGTCCCGCCCGCAGGTTCAGTTTCCTGGTGAGGGTTATTTGCCGGTTCCGCTCAGAGCGACGCTCTGCGGACTGTCGGGGGCGTTGTCGGTAATCGTCACGTTCCCCGT
>JBAVUO010000012.1:0-75610 GCA_049696815.1 Terriglobales bacterium
GCCGCGCCCCTTCAAAGCGGATGAGATGGCTTCTAGACTTTCGGCGGAGGAGGCGGAGTGAACTGCGAAAGATCGGCAAAGCCCAGCGCTTGTTCGATATCGCCGATCTTCTTCTCGGCATCCTCAAACCCGTCTTTGCCGAACATTTTGTGCTCGATATCTTCGAACTGATCGGAGATCTCATCGAGCTGCTTATCCGAGAAGTTCTTCTTCCACGCCGGAAAAACGATGGTGTCCTCTCGCGCGGCGTGGTTCTCATACATGAGCACGAAACTCTCAAATACCTTGGCCAGTGACTCGGCATGGGTGGCGCCGATCTTCGTGCCATTCGTTACCGCCAGCACATAATCGGTGATTTCGCGCCCTCGATTGTGCTGCGCCGTCAGGATATCGGCATAACGCTGTAACTCCCCGCCGTGTTTGCGGACGATGGGGAAAATGTGCTGCTCTTCCAGCATTCTTTCGTGGTAATCCTCGGCGAACGTCCGGAACAGCTGCGCCGTTTGCCGCAGCGCGGCGGGATCGACAGTGGACGGGTTTTGCCGCAGCTTGGGCACTGTCTCGAAGTAAACCAACAGCGCGCGCCGGATTACCCCATGCTCGCGCATCAGGTCTTCCGTGGCCGTGACCTCCGGTTCTTTTTCCACGGCTTTTGCTGAGACTGGAAGAACAAGCAAACTGCCCGGCACACTCGCTGTCGCAGCGGCCGCTGCCAGCAGAGCAGCGTTGCGCAAAACATCGCGGCGGTTCTGATCGGCTTTCATTGAATTCCTTCCTGTGGGAATGAATTATCGGAGACAAAAGGCGTCTCTTGCACTTTACTAAGACGCAGCCTTCCGTACAGGCGATGCCGCAAATACCGTGAATCTCCAAATTACAAATTCCGCATGCTCCGCTGCGCTGACAAATGCGCTCCGGTCAGCAGCAACATCCCCGACAGAAAGGCCCAGAACATCAGGCTGACGGAGATGGCGAACGGCCCGTACACCTCGCCGAAGTTCAGCCAGGGCAGGGCAAAGATGTAGGCATACTTCAGCGCCTCCGACAGCAATCCCAGAATTATTGCCGACGGCAGCACTCGGCGCGCCGGCACCTTCCCATTGGGCAGCAGCCAGTAGATCAAGAAGAAAATCGCAATGCTGGCCGCAATCGCGCAGATCTTCATGGTGATGAATCCCGCCAGCCGCACGTACCAGGCCCCGTAGCCGTGCAACAGCGTCTTCAGCACCGCAACATTCCCCGCGGTCAAGGCCACCGAGAGCAGCGCCAATGAGCCACAGGCAAACGCGAGCCCGAGCGCGATCAGCTGGTTCCCCAGGTAAGAACGATTATTGCGGAAGCCCCACACACGGTTGAGCGCCACTTCGAGCGGCATGAAGATTCCCGTCGAAGTGATCAGCAGCATCACCAGGGAGAACACCTGGGCACGATGACGGGTGGTGACCAGAGCGTTGAGGTTGCGGATGACGAAGTCCTGCCCGGTGGGGAGATAGTCGCGCAGCAGGCTTACCACCACGTCGTACATCACCTGCGAGTGAAACACGCGCCGGGTCAGGGTCATCAGCAGCAGCACGAAGGGAAAGAACGAGAGGATCGCGTTGGCCGCTACCGAGAAGGCGAAGGTGTGTACATCGGTCCGCAACCAGTAGCGGATGGTGGAGCGCACCAGGCCATCGCCACCCAGGCCCGCGCCCGGGGCTCGGCTAGGGCCTGCCCCAGCAGTACTGCTCTCGTCTGAAAGTTCGATCGGAGTGATTGAGGACACTGTTTCTCACATCTTATCAAATACTTACGGCTTCCGGCGGGGCTCCCGGCAGCTCTGGCGCTTACGTCGGTGACCGCCGCATGCAGCCCAGGGTCATATTCTTTTCAGCAACTTAACGCTTGCCAACCGGAATCTTCCTGCTATGATCTGTTGCTTCGTCAGCCGGACGAACGGTCGGCGAGTGCAATTCGGGTTGAAGTTTCCGTGCCAGGCAGTCGGATATCGCAGCTTCACCACGCGGCTCCACAGCCGTTTTGTCGCTGACAGGCAGGCGACGAAACAGCGGGGAGCCGTTTCTGTTGCTGCGGTGGCGAGCCCTGGCGGCGACGGCGGCTCGAGCTTCCGATCCTTTGAGGGGGTGTCCCGGTCTCCGGGCCAACAAAAAAGAGACGGAAGAATTATTCCCAGCTACTGTGAAAGGAGTTTTTGTGAGAGAGAAGGGTACTGTGAAGTGGTTCAACGGAGCGAAAGGGTACGGTTTCATCCAGCGCTCCACGGGGGAGGATGTCTTCGTGCATTTTTCCGCCATCCAGGAGAACGGCTACCGGACGCTGAACGAGGGCGAGACCGTCGAGTTCGATCTGCTCGAAGGTCCGAAAGGCTTCCAGGCGGCCAACGTTTCGCGCGGGTAAACTTTCTTCGATCCAACCAGTTCGCAAACCCTCTCAGCTTGAGCGAGAGGGTTTTTGTTTTGCTGGCGGGGACCTCAGCCGGGGAGAATCTTGTGGCTTGCCATCAGCATGGGGCGAGCCGTCCGAGACCTGAAGGGATACTTTCCCGTCCCTCTCGGCATGATTGTCGCGATCGGGGTACGGTCTGCACGGAAACCGACCTTTTAATGACCATGTGGTTTTGGCGCGAATCCCATCGCACGGTAGAATAGGTCAACAGAAGAGACAGGAGATTCTATGAAAAGGCTGCTGTTGACGCTGGTGATGGTGTGTCTCTCGCTCACCCCTGTTCTTGCCGAGAACAATGAAAAGGAGCAAGAGCGGGTCAAAGACTCAGGAGATGTTCTCAAGGAGATCCTCAACATTCCCGACGATATTCCGCAGGATCTGCTGGACAAGGCCGAGTGCATCTTGGTTCTGCCGTCGGTCAAGAAAGCCGCCTTTGGCATTGGCGCAAGCTATGGCCGCGGGGTCATGATTTGTCGCAGCGGCGCGCACTATACCGGCCCTTGGGGACCGCCAGCCTTGTACGCCCTGGAAGGCGCGAGCATCGGCTTTCAACTCGGAGTGCAAGGCACGGATTTTGTGTTGCTGGTGATGAATCCCAAGGGCGCGGGGTCACTGCTCAGCAGCAAGGTGAAGCTGGGCGCCGATGCATCGGCGGCGGCTGGGCCCAAGGGCCGCACGGCAGAGGGCGCGACCGACGTCGTGATGAGCGCTGAGATCTTATCTTATTCGCGCAACAAGGGGCTATTCGCCGGCGTATCGCTGGAGGGGTCGACCCTGCGTTCCGACGGGAGCGCCAACGAAAAACTTTACGGACGGAAGCTCAGCGCGAAAGACATCATCCGGGGAGGGAAAGCGAAAAGCCCGGGCTGCGCTGCCGAACTGGTGGGACTCCTGAACAAGAAGAGTCCCAAAAACCGTTCTGATCCGAAATCGCTGCAGTAAAGAGCAAGATACTGAGAACGTCTTACATCGTTTTCACGTCGAGGCTCTTCCACAAGTACCAGCAGGCGATCGAGCGGTAGGGCTGCCAGGGGCGGGCGATCTTTTCCATCACCTCCGGTTTCGGCCACTTGCGCTTGCGGTAGTGTTTCTTGATGGCGGCCTGCACGCCGTAATCGCCGGTGGGCAAGATGTTCTGGCGGCGCAGGGTGAACATCAGGAACATGTGCGCCGTCCACACGCCGACTCCTTTCACCTGCGTCAGGTGCGCGATCACTTCGTCGTCCGGCAGTTCGGGCAGGCGCTCGAACTCCATCAGTCCGGCCTTGCTTTTCTCCGAAAGGTCCCGCAAATAGGCTGTCTTCTGCTTCGACAGCCCGACCCCACGCATCTGGGCGGTGGTGAGCTTCAAGATTCCTTCGGGCGTCAGCGGATCTCCCGCCAGACTCGTAAACCGATTGAAAATCGTCACCGCCGCTTTGCCGTTCAACTGCTGGTAAAGGATGGCCTCCGCCAGGCTGTGAAACGTGGGTTCGCTAAACTCCATGCGGCACGGCCCCACGCGCTCGATGATCGCCGCCAGGATCGGATCGCTCTGCTTCAGGTGATTGATCGCTTTGCGCACCGTTCGCTCCTCACCACAGGATATGCAAGCCTACCATAAGGGCGAACACAAAGCGAATACTACGAAAAGCGGGTAGTGTCCGTAATTCATCAACCACAAAGGACACGAAGTAACACAAAGGTGGGAACCCCGGGGGTTCCTTCGTGCTCCTTTGTGTCCTTCGTGGTTACCGTCGGCTTGAGCGTCCGGAGATACAGCACGATCTGCCAGCGCTGGAGTTCCGGCAGCCCGCTCCACGACGGCATCCCGCGGTCCGGGTTGCCGTTGGTGATCTTCCAGAACAGCGCGCCGTCACTCTGTTCCTGGACGACGGTCAGTTGCAGATCGGCCGCTTTTTTCCGGCCTTCTCCCGATGTCCCGTGGCATTCGACGCAATGGCGCGTGAACAACTTCCTGCCGCCGGCGGCGAGCTCGGGTTTCGCCGCCAGAGGGTTCTTCTTTTCCGCCGCTTCCGCCGGCGCACGCCAGCGGGAGTCCGGCCGATAGTCCGGATTCTGCGCCAGAAGAAGCGGCGCGGCCAGGAGCGGGAGCACGAGCACGAGCAAAGACCAGAAGGGAAGGCGGACGCGTTTCACGGTTTGCCTCCCGGTGTCTTGCCGCCCAAGAGCTGCACGACCTTGCGCCCGAAGCCCTGGACCTCATAGCTGTAGCCGATCCGCAACAGCACCGGATTGCTCACCGCGGTCAAGCCAATGCCGGGGGAGAAAGTGAGGCGGGAGCTGTCATTGACCTGCCAGCCAATGACCGGCGCGACGTAATGGGCGGTGCTGTGCAAGCTCAGGTCGAGCGTGCTGCCCAGGCCGCCATACATCTCAAGGCCAGCGGTGAAGTTCTCGCGGCACCAGTGGCACGGTTCGCCCGAGGCGAGCCTGGCGAGCGGCCGCGAGACACCCAGCGCATAGCCGAACTCGAAGCCTTCGCTCGAGGAGAGGTTTTTCTCCACGAGAAAATTGGCAGCGATATTCCAGTCGCGGAGGTTGCTGGAGAGAATCAGCTTGGTTTCGAGTTCGTGGGCGTGGGTGTGAGCCAGTTCGGCGATGCGCTCGTTCGAAATCTCGGTGTGGCCTGCGATCTCCTTGGTGATGCGGCTGGCCTCGTTGATGCCTTCGTATTCCAGATAGAGCACGGGATTGATCCAGTGCTCGCGCTTAAGAGGGCGGAAACGATTTTCCAGCCGCCAGCCGGTGAAGACGGCGCCATCGCCCGAGGTGCTTTGACCCTCGAGGTAGAGTTCCGAGGTGAGCCGTCCGGTGACTCCGTATTCGAATTCGATGTAGGGCGCGAAAAAGAGCCGCTGGCCGGAACGGGGGGCTCCGGTCGTGCTGCTGGTCTCGATCTCCAAGTTTCCCGGTTCTTCCAGATGATGATCGTAGGTGACGAAGTACGGAGCCTCCTGGGCCCGGGCGCTTGCCGTTGTCAGGAGGCAAAGAAGCAGAAGGGCGCGGGCGGGCAAGATTCGGTACAGGGTTTCCCATAACAGTGGAAGGTTCATCCGGAGTCCTGATTAATAATGAAATTGAATTTCAATTTCAATATATCCGGCCCGGACGCAGCCTCGCCAGCGATTCCGGTCGCCGTTGCGTGGGATTACAGAAAAATTACAGAAGCAAGCGGCCGCCACTTCCCGGTTCACGAGGGGAAATGGAAGTGGACGTCGTGCTTGGAGGCCACAGGCATGCCATCGAGCGTAGCCGGCTGGAAGTGCCACTGCCGGAGGGTGGCCACGACTTTTTCATCGATCCCGTGGCCGATGGCTGCGAGAATCCGGGTTTCGACCACCGAGCCCTGGGCGTCGATGGTGACTTCGACGATGACATCTCCCTTGAGACCGGGAGGAAGTTCGGCGCGCACCACCGGAGGATCGGGGAACACGACTGGGTAGGCCACATGGACCTCGTGGCCGGTGATGGGGCCGTCAATCATGGTGCCGAGCGGGGATCCGGCGCGCGCGTTCTGAGCGGCAACTTCCGTGTCAGCGGGAACCGGGAGATGGTCGGCGGGCTTCAGGGTCTTGGAATGCGGCCGGGACCGCGGCGCGGGTGGCTTGGGCGAAAACGCCAGCTTGGGCTCCGCGGGCGGAGCGGCGTCGGCGTCCTCAGTGCCGGGCGCGATGTAGACGACTCGATACGAATGCTCGCCGTTCCCGTAGGCAAGCCCTCCTGGGTCCAATGGGACTATCTTTGGTGGATGAAAAACCACCGCGGCCAGCAATCCCAGGTGTGCGGCGACCGACCAAACTACCGGGCGATGGTTGCCGCCGCGCACAGGTTGGACTTCGGTGAACATGCTCGCTATACCTTATCCTGATCTGACGTACGAGGCCAGAAAAGGTGGTAGAACTGGTTTCAAAAATCCACTCAGAGGGTCAAGGACTCGGCCCTCAGGGGCTAAAGCCCGCATTTTTTGCGGCGCTTAGCGGCACGGCTAAAGCCGTGCCCTTCCCAAAACCGTTTCTTGAAACCAGTTCTAGTGTCTTAACTCAGTTAAGGCACTCCCCAAAGGGTTGGGGAAGACGCGGCCGGGCCACCCTTCGCCCCGGCCTGTTCTCATTGCATTTGCCTGGAAATTCATGTGCACTCTATGATTCCAACAGGGGCGCCGGCGAAACAGACGCCGCGCCACTGGTTGATTCGGAAAGGTACGGATGATCACGATTGTTTCGGGACTGCCCCGCTCGGGGACTTCTCTGATGATGCAGATGCTGGCGGCGGGCGGAATGCCCGTCCTCTCGGATGGCGAACGCATCGCCGATACCGACAACCCGAAGGGCTACCTGGAGTGGGAGCGCATCAAGCAGCTTCCCAAGGACCCCGCCTGCATTGCCGAAGCCGAGGGTAAGGTGGTGAAAGTCATCTCGCAATTGCTGCTCTCGCTGCCGGACGGCCACGAGTACCGTGTGATCTTTATGCAGCGGCCTATGCCCGAGGTGTTGAAGTCGCAGGAAGAAATGCTGCGTCGGCGCGGGACGTTGGAACCGGGGGGGGACTCATCTCCGTTCGAAGAGGCGTTCCAGCGGCACCTGATCGAGGTGAACAAATGGCTTGCGGGCAAGCCGAACATCCGGGTGGCAAAGATCCACTATCACCGCGTGCTGCGCGAGCCGAAGGCGGCCGCCGAAACGGTGGCCCAGTTTCTGGGTGTCCCGCTCGATGTCGAAGCCATGGCGCGGGAAGTGGATGGGACTCTCTACCGGAACCGCATGAAAAGTCAGAAGTAAGAAGTCAGATTGCAGAAGTGACACCCGTTCGGTGCACGTGTAATCTGACCTCGGTTGCGCCTCAATCTGAGCTATGCCGGGCCGGCCTGCTTTTCCGCCATGTCGCCGATCACGGGCAGCTTGAACATCTGGCCCTGGTAGGCCTTCAGCAGCAGAATGATCCACAAGACCAAGGCTCCGATCCAAATTAAGAAATGCACCGGAATCATGATCAGCCCAAGAACGGGAATCATGGTGAAAATGGAGAGGACGATTGCCAGGGCAATGTACGCGACCGTAAGGAAGATGCACTGGAACGAGTGAAAGCGGATGAAGCGCCGCTTGTTATAAGGCTCCAGCACCAGGAACACGATGGCCGGGATAATGGTGATGTAGGCCAGCATTCCCGCCACATTGTCGGTCAGGCCGGCGGCTGGAGCGGCGGCTGATGCTCCCGCCGGCGGAGCCGCGCTTTTACCCGCGCACGCAGGACAGGCGGTCGCTCCTGCCGGAATCTGTGCTCCACAACTCGGACAGAACGCCATAAAGTCCCCCTCAAGGTTCAATTCGCTCGCGGCCCTTCGCGCTGAAACGGAGACTCCGCGCGAAAAGTCAGGTCAGGCCAGCGTCGTGCAGACGCTGGCACCGTATCAGAAACCGCCAGCGAAGGCAATGGATTCCGGCAAGTGCGAACCGGTGGGTTCTTCCTCCGCCAGACGCTTACTGGTTATAGCGCTTCTTGTAGAACTCGATCTGCTGCTGGATCTGTTCCGGCGTCAGGCCCTGCGTCCATTTGTGGTAGTCGCTCTTCATCACGTCAGCGGTCGCGCCCGGCATGAGTCTTTCCGCTTCGGGGATGAACTCGTTGTAGAAAGTTTTCGACACTTCATAAAAGCCGTGCCACTGGGTGTAGTCCGGACCCATCATGGCGGTGCCCATGCGGGCGCGCCGGCCCTGGTGGTGCCACAGTTCGTAGTAGGTCCATTCGATCTTTTCGTCGAAGGGAGTTTTGGTGAGTTTACCGCTGGCGTAGAGCTTCTCCATGATGGCCTTGGCCGGCTTGGCGAACTTCTCGTTGTAAAGCTCGACCGTACCCTCGTACTGCTTGTAGAAGTTCTCCACCCATCCGGTGGCGTGACAGCTGGAGCACACATCCTGCATGGCGGCGCGGCGCTTCTCCCAGTTCTCCAGTTTGAAACTCACCACCGGGCGCAGGGTGTAGCTGATGCGGTCGCCGACGTCATGGGTGACCTTCTGATCGCGAGTGGCGCTCATGTGGCAGGTAGCGCAGGTGGGAGCGGCGGAGTAGTCCTTGCCTACGACCCAGGACTTCGAATCCAGATTCATTTTTGCGATATTCGCGCGGAACTGGATGCCGTGCTTGGACTCGGCGTAGATCTCGGCCTGGGGATGGTCGGGGCCGAGATGACACTTGCCGCAGTTCTCGGGCTGGCGGGCCAGGGCGGAGCTGAAAGAATGCCGGCCGTGACAGGCGGCGCAGCTTCCCTTGCTGCCGTCGGGATTGATGCGTCCGATGCCGCTGTTGGGCCAGGTGGAGAAGTCGAACTTGCCATCGCCTGCATATTTCACTTCACTGCCGTGGCACTGGCGGCAGCCATTCATCGCAGCCGGCCCACCCTCCACGACCTCGCCCAACACGTTGTCGAGTGAGCCGATGAAGTGGGCGGCGTCGGCGTGCCGGCTCTTTTCGAACTGGTCCACCTCGGACTTGTGGCAGCGGGCACAGTAGTTAGGAGTCACGATCACGGCGATTTTCAGGCCGTAGTGGTCGAAGGTGGCGGGGTCGCCCGGGTTGGCTTGGTGACAGGAATAACAATCCACGCTCGCCTTGGCATGGGCGCTTTCGCGCCACTGCTCGACCACGCCGGGGGTGCTGCTGCTGTGACACTCCAGGCACTGCTGGCCCTCTTTG
Organism: Terriglobales bacterium; assembly: GCA_049696815.1. Lineage (GTDB taxonomy): Bacteria > Acidobacteriota > Terriglobia > Terriglobales > Acidobacteriaceae > Acidiflorens. The sequence goes on from JBAVUO010000012.1 coordinate 9,139, forward strand.
GAGATTTTGGGAGTTGACTGGGAGAAGCCGCTGACGCAGAAGAGTACGACCCACACGCAGAACAAGCAGGAGCGCATCTCGACCTCCTTGGGAGCTGCTGACGATCCGCACCGGGCTGCAGCGGCGCCGACCCGGACAGTATGCTGAAAACGGCTGAGCCTGTCTGTGACATTAATCCGAGGGTGCGCCAGCTCTCGGGATCAGGTGAAAGACGGAATCGGGCGGCTTAAGACGTGGCGAGTTGGGGCGAACCAATGGGGCGTCGATGGGGGCGGGGGAAGGAAGATGGCCGCTACACAAGCTGCCGAGCTGCGCTCGGCCTGACCGGGTCGGAGACCCGGTCCCACACAGGGATTGCGCTCAGCAGGCGAGCTGGTCGCGGGTGAGTTTGAGGCCGTTCAGGTTGCCGAGGATGGTGACCGCAATTTCACCGGTGCGGAAGAATTCGTTGGCGGTCTGCTGCAGGTCTTGAGCGGTGACGGCTTCGATGCGTTCGATCAGTTCGTCGAGGCCGTAGAAGCGGTCGAAGTACATTTCCTGGCGCGCCAGGTTCGACATACGCGCGGTCGAGGACTCCAGCGACAGCATGAGACTGCCCTTGAGCTGGTCCTTGGAGCGGCGCAGTTCTTCTTCGGGAACCGGCACCGACTTCAGGGTGCGAAACTCGCCGACGACGCACTTGACCACCTTGATGGCCGACTCGCGCGAGGTGCCGGCGTATACGCACATGCATCCCGTATCGCGATAGGGGTTGAGGTCGCTGTAAATGGCATAGGCGAGTCCCTGGCGCTCGCGGATATTCTGGAAGAGCCGCGAACTCATGCCCCCGCCCAGCAGCGTATTCAGAATGTAGGAGGCGTATCGCCGTTCGTGGGCCACGGGGTGCGAGGGCACGCCGACGCAGATCTGCACCTGCTCGAGCGCTTTCTTGTTGCGCAGGTTGATGCGGGAAAAGGTCTTGGGCGGCGGAGAGTGGAAGCCGTTTTTCGCCGGCTTCATGTCCTCGAAGTGATGCGCCACCAGTTCGACGAAGTGCTTGTGGTCGAGGTTGCCGGCGGCGGCGACGATGAGGTTCCCGGGGGCGAAACGATCGTCATAAAACTTCGCCACCACCGGGCGCTCGAAGCGGCGTACCGTCTCGCGCGTACCCAGGATGGGCTTGCCCAGCGGGTGGTCCTTCCAGAAACTCTGGGTAAAGATTTCGTGGACGAGGTAATCGGGACTGTCCTCGTCCATTTTGATTTCCTCCAGAATGACGCCGCGCTCGCGGACAATGTCGTTCTGGTCGAAGACGGGATGAAGGACCAGATCGCTGAGCACATCCATGGCGAGCGGGAGGTGCTCATCGAGGACCTTGATGTTGAAGCAAGTGCACTCCTTGGCGGTAAAGGCGTCCATGTTGCCGCCGATCGAGTCCACCTGCCGGGCGATGGCCTCGGCGGACCGGCTTTCGGTGCCCTTGAATACCATGTGCTCGATGAAGTGCGAGATGCCGTTTCGTTCGGAATCTTCGTCGCGGGAACCGGACTTGAGCCAGATGCCGATGCACACTGAGCGGATGTGCGACATCTGCTCGGTGATGACCGTCAGGCCGTTGGCGAGCACCTGACGCCGGATGTTGCGTGTTTCTTTGACCATCGGCATTCAATCTCGGAGAATTCGCGGCCGGGAACTGCTTCTATTCTCCCACAATCCATGGGGTACACTCGAAAGGAACATCGCCCATGCCGGACACGCAGTCCAGATCGCTTCTAGGCCTTACGTTTCAAGAACTTACCAGCCTGGTTGTGGAATCGGGACAGCCCGCCTATCGGGCCCAGCAGCTATTTGATGCGGTTTACCGGCAGAAGATTGACGAGCTGAAAGAGATTTCGACGCTGCCGCGCGAGTACCGGGCGCGGCTCTCGGAGGAGGGCTGGCGGTTGGGGCTGCCGGCGATTGCGCGCAAATTTGTTTCGAGCGACGGCACCGTGCGTTACCTGATGGAACTGGTGGACGGGGAGACGGTCGAGACGGTCTGGATGCCGGAGGGGGACGGCGGCGAAACGGGAGACGGAAGCGACGCGGGCGTGGAGGAAGAGTCCGCGGCGGCGGGCCCCGCCGGGTGGCGGCGGGCGACCATCTGCGTTTCCAGCCAAGTGGGGTGCGCCGTCAATTGCCGCTTTTGCTTTACCGCGCTGCTTGGTGTCAAGCGCAACCTGACGGCGGGGGAAATCGTGGGGCAGATTGCGGCGGTGCTGAGGGACCAGCAGGTCCAACCGCCGGGGCAGCGCGTCAATCTGGTTTTCATGGGGATGGGAGAGCCTTTCTTGAATTACGACAATTTCATGAAGTCGGTGCGGCTGCTGGTGGAAGGCGTGGGCATCCCGGAATCGCGCATGACGGTTTCGACGGCGGGTATCGTGCCGCGGATTTATGACTTCGCGCAGGAAGCGGTGCGGCCGAAGCTGGCGATCTCGCTGAACGGGCCGAATGACCGGCTTCGCAGTGAAGTCATGCCGCTGAACCGCAAGTGGAACCTGGGCGAGCTGATGCAGGCGGCGCGCGAGTTTCCGTTGCGGGCACGGGAGCGACTCACGTTTGAATATGTGCTGCTCGCAGGCGTGAATGACGCTGCGGAACATGCCCGCGAGGTGGCGGAGCTGGTGCGCGGGATCCGCGCCAAGGTGAATCTGATCGCACTCAATCCCGGCTCCGAACTGCCCTATCGCACACCGGACGAGGAACGGGTGCTCGGATTCCAGCGGATTCTGGTGATGGCGGGCATTCCCACATTCATCCGGCGTCCGCGCGGACGCGATATTTTTGCCGCCTGCGGGCAATTGAAGAGGACGGTGGAAATTCCGCCGGCGTGAGCCGCGCTAGGAGCCGTAGGTGACGGCGGCGCGGGTGATATCGGAGGCATGCTCCGCCGACGCGTTGCGGGCGGCTCTGGCGGTAGGCAGTTCCAGGCGGAAGGCCACCGGGTCGTTGGCGGGCCACTGGGAAAGAATGCGGCCACCATGTTCTTCCACGATCTTTCGGCAGGCGCTGAGGGAAAGGGTCGCGGGTTCCGTTTCCTTTCCCGCGTTGTGCAAACTCCAACCGGAATGCCCGGCCGAAGGAGCGACGCGGCTGAATTCGAGGACAACGGTGTCCTTCTCGGCGTGGGTCCTGACATACAAAGCGCAGTTTTCTGGCGGGTTGAGCCGGATCGCGGTCTGTCCCACCAGATGCAGGCAGACGCGCAGAATCTGGTTGGGATCGGCCAGGACCGGGGGAAGAGGTGCACCCAACTCGATGTGGGTGGAGATGGCTTGGGCCTCGAATTGTGGCTGGAACACCCGCAGCGCGGTCCGCAGGGCGGAGTTCAGGTCCACCGCCGACATTTTGGCGGAGGTGGGGCGGGCAAAGGTGAGCAGGCTGGCGACCAGAGTCTTGGTGGTTCGCACTAGCTCGCCAATCTGCGCCGCCAGCTGCTTTTCCGGAGGCTGCAAAGCGGAAGCGCTGAGCAGGTCGGAATAGCCCATCATCGCGGTCAAGGGATTGTTGATTTCGTGGGCCGCGCCGCCGACCAGCCGGCCGAGGGAAGCGAGTTTTTCCGATTGAATCAACTGCCCCTGAAGGGCTTTCAGATCCTGGAAAGACCGGCGAGAAGAGTCGAGAAGGTGGGCCAACTCGGCGCCCAGCAGCTTCTGCCGCCACAAGACCATCGCCCCCATGGCGACCATGGTCAGAAGGCACAGCGTAATGCGGAAGCGGTTGACCTCGAGAGGGGCGGCGGCGTCGACCTGGGAGCGGAGCGCGAACCAGGGCAGGCTGAAGACTGCCAGCATGGCGAGCCGCGTGATCAAGACGCCCAGCACAGATTGGGAAACTCCTTCCGATTCCGTCAGCGGATAGCGTCGGGCGAACTTGCCAAGGATTGCCATCCAGGCAATCGAGACGGTCAGAGGAATGTCGTACACGCTGCCGCTGTAGTAAAGCTGGTGTGCGATGGCCCAGTTGGCAACGTAAGAACTGGAAGCGTACAGGGCGCTGGCTCCCAGCAGTTGGGCATACAGCCGCCGCCAGCCGCCCAGGGACCTGTAGGCGAGAAACCCGAGAACCGCCAGCAGAACAAGTTTCTCGGTGAGATAAAGATTGTTGAAGCTGTTGCTGTAATCCGCGTCGCTGACGTGCACGTACTGCCAAGGGATTACGGCGTAGACATAAAGGAAGATCCACCAAGTCAGCAGCAGGATGAAGTCGAACGTCCCGAGGCGGGTGTTGCCTTCTTCGTGGCGCCGATGGGGGCGCAAGGCCAGGGCAGCGACCATGGGAAGTAGATGCAGGAAGAGGACGACGTCGCCGACAAACGGGTCGGGGACATCCTCACGCCGGACGACTTCGAAGTAGTTCCACATGGCCTGATAGGCGAGCCAGGACAGCATGCCCGCGCTCATCAGAATCCAGAAGAGCCGGGTCCGGCGGCTGGGCCAGCGGGAAGGGAGGGTATTGGGCAAAAAGGCGGCAGTCGCCAGCAGAAGCAGGGTTCCCTGGATCAGATCGCTGGCGATGGTGAGCGTGTCTCCCCGGCGCAAGAGCAGAGACGCCGCCGTCTGGCCCAGAACCAGAGAAGCCAGCAGCACAATCCAGAGTTTGTTGCGCGTCGCCAAACAGGCTCCTCCGGGGGTCATTCTAGAGCGCAAAATCAGCAAGTGGTGGTTACCAGAGTAACCAGCCGAGTGTAGAGGTCAGACGTCAGATTGCAGAAGTAAAAGCCTTCAACGCGGAAACGCGAACAACCTTGAAACCGGGATGGGAACTCCACTTCTTCCATCGAGCTTGTGCAATCTGCCTTAGAATGGGGCTCGCAACCGCGTGAATGCCTTGTCCTGGACGGTTCATATATATCGCGATCGGTGGCGCTTCCGGGCGCCGCTCAGCGGCGGTGAAATCCGGCGCACGGAGCGCTGGCTGGCCACGGCACGGGTAGCGCTGGTGGTGGCGGCGCTGGTCACGTTGTGGATGGAATCGCCGGGCGGGATCGTCTACTCCCGCTGGCTGTACTGGCTGCTGACGGTGTACCTGGCGCACGCCGTCGTGGTGATGTTGCTGCTGCGGGTCCGGCCGCAGTCGACCACGGCATTTCGGCTGGTGGTTCATGGCGCCGACATCGTGTGGCCGGTACTGATCTCGATGTTCACCACCGCGCAGCGAGGGCCGTTCATCCTGTTCCTGGTTTTTGTGATGGCAGCCGCGGCCTATCGCTGGGGGCTGCGGGAGACGGTAGGGACGGCGGCGGCGGCCGCCGCCCTGTTGTGGGGCGAGGCGCTGGCGGTCAGAGCCGGACTGGAGCCGGCGGCGGATGCCCTGTTGCGGACCCTGCATCTGCCCCCGCTGGGGGTCACGGTACAGGAATTGAATTCCCAACAGCTTTTCATGAGCTCGGTGTACCTGATGGTGCTCGGGTTGCTGCTGGGTTACATGAGCGCGAACCAGAAGAAGCTGCGCGCCGAGCGCGCCGTGATTACCCGGGTGCTGAGTTCCGCGCGGGTAGAAGTGGGAATCACCGGCACTCTGGAGCAGATTCTGGGGGAGATCCTGAACATCTACGGCGCCCGGCGAGTGCTGAGCGCATCGCAAGAGGTGAACAGTTACCGGGTGTTCCTGGCTGAAGTCAATCGCGGCCCGGCGGGAGCGCATCCCCTGCGCTGGCGGGAGGCAGCGCCCGAAACCGAAGCCGCATACCGGCTCGGTTCCGAAGCCGATGCCTGGTACGCCGAGCGGAAGGCAAAGGGCCTCAGCACGATCGTGTTGGACGGCGACGGACGGCGGGTCCGCGACAGGGATGCGGGATTTCTGGAGACTCTGTCGCGAGTGGAAGCGTTCCAATCCGTGGCGTCGGTGGCCTTCGTATTGGGGCGGGAGTGGTCGGGCCGCGTCTTTCTCTTCGACCCGGAGACGATGGGCGAGCCGGAGGAAGAACTGCGCTTCCTGCAGGAATTCGCGCAGCAGGTGGGACCAGCGATTTATAACGTGTACCTGATGCGGCGGGTGCGGGAACGCGCCGGAGCACTGGAGCGGAGCCGGTTTGCGCGGGAGCTGCATGACGGCGCGATCCAGTCGCTGATCGCGGTCGAGATGCAGCTGGACGTGCTAAGGCGGCAGTCGGGACAAACGCCGGGAGTCAGCAGCGAACTGGGGCGGATCCAGAAGCTGCTGCGCGAAGAGGTCCTTAAGCTGCGTGAGCTGATGCAGGCGATGAAATCGTTTGAAGTGGATGCGGAGCGCCTGCTGGGCTTTGTGAACGACACGGTGGAACGCTTCCGGCGCGAAACCGGGATCTCGGCGGAGTTCGTCTGCGAAATCGAGCAGGTGGAATTGCCGCAGAAGGTGTGCCGGGAACTGGCCCGCATCGTGCAGGAAAGCCTGGTCAATGTCCGCAAGCACAGTGGAGCGCGCCACGTACTGGTCCGGCTGGGACGGCGAGGCGATCGTCTGCAGTTGACGGTGGAAGACGATGGGCGGGGTTTCGGGTTTTCGGGAAGGTTGCCGGAGGCAGAATTGGAAGCGGCCGGCAAAGGACCCCTGGTGATCCGGGAACGGGTGCGCTTGCTTGGGGGCGAACTCACGGTAGAATCGAATCCAGGACACGGAGCCCGGCTGGAAGTCTGTATTCCTCCGGCACGAGAGTCCAACCATGGATAAACGTACGTACCCCATCCGCATCGTGATTGCCGACGACCACCCGATTTTCCGCGACGGGCTGCGCCGGCTGCTCGAGGCCGAGCCGGACCTGAAGGTGGCGGGCGAGGCCTGCGATGGCCGGGAAGCGGTCAAGCTGGCGATGGAGCTCAAGCCGGACATTCTTCTGCTCGATCTGGCCATGCCGCGGCATACCGGGCTCGATGCCTTGCGCGACCTCAGCGCCACCGGCGGAGCGGCCGGGTCGGTGCGCATCATCCTGCTGACGGCAGCGGTGGAAAAGAAACAGGTCGTCGAAGCCTTACAGTTGGGCGCGCGCGGAGTGGTGCTGAAAGATTCGGCCACGCAACTGCTGCTCAAGAGCATTCATGCGGTGATGGCCGGGGAATATTGGGTGGGGCGGGACAGCGTCTCGAACCTGGTGCAGTACCTGCGGAACCTGATGCAGAGTTCGGGCGAGGAATCGAAGCCAAAAAAATTCGGCTTGACACCGCGGGAATTGGAGATTGTTTCAGCGGTGGTGGCCGGCTACGCCAACCGGGAAATCGCCGAGTACTTCAAGATCAGCGAGGACACGGTGAAGCACCATCTCAGCAATATCTTCGACAAATTGGGGGTTTCTACGCGGCTGGAACTGGCGTTATTTGCCGTCAACCAGGGCCTTCCCATCAAATCCATCGTGTAATCGGCAGATTGCGACTAGCGGAGGCCAACCCAAGGGGGGCACCAAAGTGCTACACAGGGCCACCAGTGGGCTATTGGGTGGGGGAGGGCGAAAGCGATAAGCTTGTATCCAACCGGCATGCGCTCTCGTGTACGCAGAAGTCGGCCTGTTGTCGAAACGGAGGGAAACAGTGATCGCAACCTTGCGTCAACTATGGTCTGACGAACATGGGCAAGACGTTGCGGAATATGCGGTGATGTTGGCCGTGATCCTGGTCATCGTAATCGGGACCGTGCGTCTGATCGGCGGCAATGCCAACAACGTATTCTCGCAAGTGGGCAGTGCAATGTCGCAGTAGGCGCGTGTATCGTCCCCCCGTTTTTTGGAATCCCTTCTTCCCGCCCTCCTCACCAATCCTCGCCTCGAAAGTCTTGCGGTTCTCCTGCCGTTATCTCGACGATCGCTAGTCGCCGTTCGCTGACCGCTAACGGCTAACCGCTAACCGCTATTCGCCCCTTGCTTTTGGGAGACCGACATCCGAGGAGTCCCTTTACAGATTTCACAATTCAAATCAACCGCTAAGGAAGTCCGTAGGAGAGGCGCTTCGCGACAAGCGAGCTGCGACTCGCGGTTAGCCGTTAGCAGTTAGCGGTCAGCCGTTAGCGATTCGCGATCAGCGAATTTGCCGTCTTCCCTACTCCTGGCCAGTCGGGGCTGGAGCCGGCTTCTCCGCGCCTGGAGAGCCGAACCGGGTCAGGAATGGATAGAACGGAGTGACTTCAAAGGGCATCTTTTCGGCGGCGGAAGTCAGGGCGACCGGCTTGGTCTTGATCAGTTCGAGCTGATTGCTCCAGGGATCGACCCGGACGCGGCCGCCGAGAGGAAGAGCGGCGACCTGGTCGGTCTTGCTGGGGTCGAACTGCGGGGAAGCCGTCATTAGGGTTGACATCTTAGTGGCGTTGCCGTTGAGCAGGCTGTCACCAAGGTGGGGCCGGATGAGGTTCTTCAACTGCGGGGCCCGGGCCTGCACGGCTTTCAGGAACAAGCCGGCGGAAGCGAGTTTGTCTTTATAGGGAGAGTTGTTGAGCAACTCGACGGCTTTCTTGTCGGCCGCTTCTTCCTCGCCGCGGTCGCGGGCGAAGTCCATGCGCTCGAAGGTGCGCTCGTCGGGGAAGAACATACGATCGTTGAAGGCCATTTTGGTGTCCAGGCGATGGCCGAGGACGATGTGCGCGAGTTCATGGGTCAGGATCATGGCGAGAGAAGCTTCGTCCGGCAGAACGTCGATCATGCCGCGGCTCATCACGATGGTGTGGCCGATGGTGAAAGACTCGAGCGGGGTGGTGAGCAGGACGCGGCACCTGACCTCGGGCTGGATGTCGAGGTTGTTGGTAACCATCACGTTGTCCACGACCGTCTGCAGGACCTTATCCATGGCGCCTTCGGGGGCGAGCAACCCGATCTGCTGCAGGCGATCAATGACGTTGATCTCGGCCTGATGCTCCCAGGCGCGCTGGGCTTCGATGGGGGTAGCGTCCTGTGCCACTCGGCTCTGGTCCTTCACGGATTGCGGAGCCTCCACCTGGATCTCGGTGAACTCGGAACTGCGCCGCAGATCTTTCAGGTTGTAGCCCCAAAGCCGGGTCTGCGCCTTGTAGTGCAGGGTGGCCCCGTAGCGGTATTTGAGATCCGATTCCTCCGAATAGATCAGCGCGGGTAGCCAGACACCGGGGCGCAGGTTAAGCCGCCAACTGTCAAAGTGCAGGTAATAGCTGGAACGGGAATGGGGATAGTAGGTGCCGTTGAAGCGCACGATGTTGTAATCCTGGTCTTCGACCCAGACCCGGCCCAGGAAGCGGCCCTTGCCGGCGTCCTTCTTGGGGGCGACGTCCAGGACAATGCAACGCACCTCGCCCAGGAATTCGCGGCGCACGAAAGTGAAGTCGTAGTTCTTACGCTGAAAATCCTCGTCGAGGACCACCATCTGGGCAAAGCCGAGGGGCAGGAACTTCATGACATACATACTGCTGAACTTGCTGAGCATGCGCTTGCCCAACCCGGCGGTGGTGGGCGAGGTGAAAGTGCGATCGTCAGTGCCGTTGCTCATATCGAGGCGGCCGAGGAAGTACACGTCACTTTGTGGCACCGGGGCGCCCAGCTGTTTGTCATCCTTGAGATTCTGAAGATAGGTCTCGACCAGGGGATGCAACTGGCGCATCTGGGCTATGAAAAAGTGTTCGCGCTCGATGGCGCGGTCAATGACCTGATCGAAACTGGCAGCGGCAGTGGCTGCGGCCCGCTGGGTGGTGTCGCGGGTCGCAAGCTGGGGATCGGGCGGGCTCTGGGCGAAAACCGATCCGGCCCATAGACACACCAAGAGCAGAGTTCGAAGACCAACGGGGGAGTTGGACATAGTTCCTTTCCTGCCGTTTATGCGAGCTGGAAGACGATGTGCAACACGGCCTGGAAATCGGCAGGCTGACCGTTCTTCAGGGCCGGTTTGAACTGAATCTGTTGCGCGGCACGAACCGCCGATTCGTCCAGCCCGTGACCCAGTCCCTGGGCAATCCTGAGAATGCGGATCTGTCCGGAGGCGGTAAACAGCACATCGAGCAGAACCTCGCCTTCCACCTTCAGCCGGCGGCCTTCCTCAGTGTAAACCGGCCGGGGCTTGAAAGTAATCTCGGCCGGGATGGTCTTGACCACCGGCTCGGCGCCGCGGGATTTTGGCGGCGGGCTGGCCACCACGTCGGCGTCTCCGAAGCCGCCCTGGCGCACGGTTCCGCGCGAGGCCGAAGTTCTTCCCGATCCGTCGCCGGTGGCGACGCCGCTGCCGAAGCCAGCGCTGGCGACCACGCCCCGAGCACCGCGCGAACCACCGGTGCCGTTGCCGTAACCGGGGCCGGAGGGCAGGTCAAAAGAGCCAAGCTGGGAGATGGTGATGGGACGCCCGTGATTGTCGGAGGCAGGGACGCCGTTGGGATCGCCAAATCCGCCAGTCTGGACTTTTTGTGGCGCCGCGGCCATGTTCGGAGTCGCCGAGCTTCCAGCGGAGAAGACGTTGGTCCTGACCAACTGCTTGGGGATTATCGGCTTAGAGTCCGGCAAGGGAAGCGACTTATTCGCGGCCAGGGTCACCTTGGGCGCCGGCACGTCCGGCAGTTCGGCTTTCTTGGGCGGAACCAGTTCAGCGGGGACGCGCAGTGCCTGAGGCCGGGGCGTCGCCATCTCAGCCACCTTGGGTGCGGGGAAGTTACGGACCGGAGCCGGCTTCTGGGGTATAGGGGCCGGGGTCTCGACCAGATGTACGAAGTGGTAGTCCCGAACCGGCATGATCAGAACTTCCGGATGCATCAGGGCTGCGGTCACGAAGAAAACCAGGACAATCGACTGCACGCTATAGCCGACCACGAACTTCTCCCACGGCGTGCGGGAGTCCGGAAGAAGGCCTAAGGTCAACAACGGAGCCTGGGATTGCATATCACCGCCTCAACGTGCTCGACTGCTCAGGGCTCGCCAAGCGAAATCTCCGATCACTGACGAAGGGCGATCCCAATCAGGTGGTACTGTGGGAGACGGGCCCAGGGGAGTCACTGCCATTCGTGAATAGCACGCCTAAGGCCATTCTCGAAGGCGGCACTCACGGTTAAGATGCAGGCCAGCAGCTACTTACCTGGGGTGTCCCCTATCCTACCAGACCCGGGTGCGGGACTTGCAAAGTTTTTCCTCTCCTGCTTGGGAAATCTTGGAAGCAGATTGGAAGATTTTTCCCGGAAACCGGGAGTTCGTAGATCGTAGTTCGGAGTTCGCGAAAGCTCCCCGTGCCGGCTACGGCAGGCGAGCTCCGACCTACGACCTGCGAACCCCGAACGGTTCAGCGGAAGGCGGGCGCCATCACAAGTGGTCAGCGATCTTTGCCGCCATGACCTTGGCGGCGTCGGCGTTCAACCCCCCAACGCGCATGTCGATGTGCACCATGACATCGCCTTTGCGCAGGAGAAGGCCGGAACCCATCGGAGCGAGGTAGGCCTCGTCGCCGATGCCGGGCAGTTCGGTAAAGGTTTCCATGCCGCCGACCTGTTTCATGGCAGCATGGCTGAGCTTGAGGGCCATAGCTCCGCCCTGCCAGGTGTATTCGATGGGTATTTCATTGGCGCCGTTTGGTCCGTAGTGGTAGACGCACGTCGTGCCACTCTGCTCGGTCGAGGTCACGGGCTGGCCCAGAGCTTCGCTGGCCTCGCTGGCCGAGAGCTTGGAGCACGCGTCTCTGTTGCCTCGGTAGGGCGGGGCGTTGACGCCCATTTCTGCCTTGAATTCACTGGCCTTCTGCTTGACGCGGTAGGCGACGTAGAAGCAACTGCCGGCGACCAGCAAGAAGAGGAAAACGATGACGCCCAGCACGATGAAGAGAATTTTGATGCCAGAGCCGGTGCCAGTTGCCGGAGCGGCCGGCGGCGCGGAGGCAGGTGCGACCGGCGCGGGGGCCACGGGAGCCGATCCGACAGGAGTTTGCTGAACCGGAGGCGGCGCGGCTGCGGCCGCCGGCTGACCCGGGATACCGGCTCCACAGACGGCACAGAAACGGGCGCCTTCCGCCATCGGATTGCCGCAACTGGTGCAGAACTTCGCCATGGGGGTCCTCCTGGCTCGGAATTTCTTGCCGCCCGGAAACGGCGCCACATCGGATGTATCGTGCTGCGGCGTGGGCAGTTGCCAGGCGGGGGCAATGTTACGTAGCTTTCGGCAAGGGGTCAAGGCGGGAACTTGTCAGATCGCGAGCAGGTGGGAGTCAGGTCCCCAAGTGTCAGGAGAGGCGGCGCCGGCCGGTGTCGGACCGAAGTTTCGCGGTAGCGTCGGCAGGGAGACGCAGCAAGCTGCGTCTCTACAGAATTGGGTTGACAACCTATCCCCGCCGGGATTTGCATTTCCTGAGAACTGAGAACTGAGAACTGAGAACTGAGAACGGCCTCAGTCTTTCTCGTCGTCGATCTTGATGCGGAGGGACTTGAGAAACTTCAGATCCTGATCGCTGATCTTGAGTTCGGCATTGGTGGTGAGCGTGGACACCAGGGAAGTCTTTTCGCTGGGGTGCTCGCCCTGCTTGCTGACCCCGATGGTGGCCTCGAGAACGAGAAAGATATCGTATCCGCCTTCCTTGATGCGGGAGACGACTTCGGCGATCTGATCGGAGTCGGACAGCGACTCGTTAATGGCCTCTCCGAGTTCTTTCATCAGTTGCTTCAGTTGCGGATCCACGAGTCCCCCCTCGACTGCGGCCAATGTAGCGCACCCCAGAATGCGCCCCAGAGCTGGGCCGCGCAATGTCACACCCTCGCGTGACGGCACGCGTTCATATTCTACGCCCGCGCACTGCTAAAATCGACGGGTGGGCAACCTCTCTGCGGCGAGGAAAATCGGAATCGTTGCCCGGGTGGCCGCCCAGCAGTTCGGACGGAGCCGGACCGTCGCCGCTGTGCTTAGCGGAGCGCGGGCGACGGCGAGGTCACTGTCGCGGGTGCTGCATCAGCTCTGGCTGGAGGTGACAGGGTTCACGTTTTTGGTGCTTTCCGGCGTCGGGGCGCTGGCTGGGCTGCGCGAATACGCGAAGTACCAGGACGGGCGGGCCCTCGGCCCGGGCAGGCTGATCCTGGCCGCGTGCTTTACCATTTCGTTCGCCTGGTTTGGGCTGAGTTCGTTCTGGCGGGCGCGGAAGAAGAGAAAAGCTTGAACCACAGAGGACACAGGGGATCACAGAGGAACCTGCTTACCTCTGTGCCCCTCTGTGTCCTCTGTGGTTGAGAATTTCTTATGGGCGACAAAGTGAAAACTGCTAGCCCCATCTCGAAGTCCAACCCGGAAGCGCCCGAGCATCAGACTTCTTCCCACATTCCTGTGCAACCGCTCTACACCCCCTCCGATCTGGCAGGCTGGGACTACGACCGCGACGCGGGATATCCGGGGCAGTTTCCGTTCACCCGCGGGGTGCAGGCGACGATGTACCGCGGGCGGCTGTGGACGATGCGCCAGTATGCCGGCATGGGCGACGCCGAAGAGTCCAACAAACGTTACAAATACCTGCTGGCCAACGGTACGACTGGCTTGTCCGTGGCCTTTGATCTGCCCACTCAAATCGGGCTTGATTCGGATAACCCGCTCGCCATGGGCGAGGTGGGCAAGGTCGGCGTCGCGATTGATTCCATCGAAGACATGCAGCGGCTGTTCGATGGCATCGACCTGACGGCCATCTCGACCTCGATGACCATCAACGCCACGGCCTCAATCCTGCTGGCTCTGTATGTCGCGGTGGCCAGGCGGCAAGGCAGGGACATCCGGAAGCTCTCGGGCACGGTGCAGAACGATGTGCTGAAGGAGTACATCGCGCGCGGGACGTATATTTATCCTCCGCAGCAGGCGATGCGGATCATCACGGATTTATTTGCCTGGACGAACGAAAACGTTCCCGAGTGGAACACGATTTCGATCTCCGGCTACCACATGCGGGAGGCGGGATCGACGGCGGTGCAGGAAGTGGCGTTCACGCTGGGCAACGGGATCGCGTATGTGGAGGCGGCGATCCGGGCGGGGCTGGATGTGGACCGGTTCGCGCCGCGGCTTTCTTTCTTCTTTAACGCGCACAGTAATTTTCTGGAAGAGGTCGCGAAGTACCGCGCGGCGCGGCGCATGTGGGCGAAAATCATGCGCTACCGGTTCAAGGCGAAGAATCCAAAATCGTGGATGCTGCGCTTTCACACCCAGACGGCCGGTTCGACGCTGACGGCGCAGCAGCCGGAGAACAATATTGTGCGGACGGCGATCCAGGCGATGGCGGCGGTACTGGGCGGGACGCAGTCGCTGCATACCAACTCGTTTGACGAGGCGCTGGCGCTGCCCACGGAGCAGTCGGCGCGCATCGCGCTGCGCACGCAACAGATTGTGGCCTTTGAGTCGGGTGCGCCCCAGACCGTCGATCCGCTCGCCGGGTCGTATTACGTCGAATGGCTGACCAGCGAAATCGAGAAACGGGCGGACGATTATCTGGAAAAGATCGAAGCCATGGGCGGGATGCTCAAGGCGATTGAGCGCGGGTACGTGCAGCAGGAGATTCAGAACGCCGCCTATGAATACCAAACGGCCGTCGATCGGCACGAGGCGGTGGTGGTGGGGGTGAACCGGTTCACGGTGGAAGAAGAGAAGGCGGTGCCGCTCCAGCGCATTGACGAGGCATTGGAGCGGAAGCAGGTGGAGCGGTTGCGGGCCCTGCGCGCCAAGCGCGACGCGAAAGTCTGGCAGGAGGCAATCAAAGCGGTCGAAGATACGGCGCGGTCGGCAGAGAACCTAATGCCGCGAATCCTGGCGGCGGTCGAGGCGATGGCAACCGTCGGCGAGATTTCCGACGCGATGCGGAAGGTGTACGGGGAGTACAAGGAAGCGGTGGTGATCTAGCGGAGTCGTTGGGCGTTTGTCGATAGTCGTTTGCCGGCCAGTTTCAATCACCTGGTCGGGCGTATTGCGCTATTCGTTGGCAACCTTGTAGTCGCAGGCGAAGCGGCAGGCTTCGCAGTACATCAGGCCGTCGGTGCAGAGGCGGACGTCGAGTTGCGACTGGCAGAAGATGCAGTACTTCTCGCACGAGCAGCGCTCTTCCTGTTGCCCGCACTGGGCGCAGACGATGCGGCTCGTGCCCGGTCCTGAGGACATGATTGAAGTTTAGTGCCCTGGGCCTGAGTCGAGAACGTAACGGAGGTAATCCATGAAGGTCCCAGGTGGCAGATCTCAGGTCTTAAGGTCTTAGATCTTAGGAAAAGCGGCCGCGCAGGATGCCTGACACCGGCGATCCCGACCTGACAATTGAGACCCAGCACCTGACGCGTGCCACCTGAGACCTGAGACCTGCCCCTGCTACCTCAGCCCGAGCCCTCCCTTTTCCCATTTGCCGCCGTTGCCGTCTGGTGTTAAGTTAATCCGTTCCAGATTCCGGCAGCCCATCCTCAGTCTGATCGAGGTGTTTCTTGTCTCTCGTGGAAGCGCCCCCGCCAATCGTCCGCAAGACCGCGCTGAATGCCGTACATCGCCAGATGGGCGCGAAGATGGTGGAGTTCAACGGCTGGGACATGCCGGTGGAGTACCCGGCGTGCGGCGGGATCATCGCCGAACACATGGCGGTGCGAACCGGCGTCGGCATCTTCGACGTTAGCCACATGGGGGACATCCGGCTGGCCGGGCCGCAAGCGCTGGCCGCGGTGCAGCACATTTCAATGAACGATGCTTCCCGTCTGGCCATCGGGCAGGCTCATTATTCGGCGCTGCTTTATCCCCAGGGAACTTTTGTGGATGACATCATCGTCCACCGGCTGGGCGAGGACGAGTACCTGCTGGTGATCAATGCCGGCACCCGCGAGAAAGACTTCAAGTGGGTGAGCGAGAATACGCGCTCGTTCAAGTGCCAGGTCGAGCATCTCTCCGACGATTTCACGCAGATCGCGATCCAGGGGCCGAAGGGTGTCAACCTGCTGCAGAAGCTGACCGACGCCAACCTCGCCGCGGTGAAATTCTATTGGCTGACGCGCGGGACGGTCTGCGGGTTGAAAAATATCCTGATTGCGCGCACCGGGTATACGGCGGAAGACGGGTTCGAGATCTACATTCCGGCGGACGAGGCGACCAGCGCCCGAGTCTGGAACGCGGTTCTCGAGGCGGGCAAGGAGTTCGGCGTTGTGCCCTGCGGACTGGGCGCGCGCAACACGCTGCGGCTGGAAGGCAAGCTGCCGCTCTACGGCCACGAAATCTCCGACACCATTAACGTCTGGGAAGCGGGACTCGATCGCTGGTGCAAGGTGGAGAAGCCGGAGTTCATGGGACGGGCGGCCCTAGAGAAAGCACGATCCGAGGGCGTGAAGAAGACGCTGGTCGGGCTCGAGATGGTCGAGCGCGGAATCGCCCGCGACGGATACAAGGTTCTGGATGTGGGAGGTAAGGAGATCGGCTACGTCACCAGCGGCTCTCCGGCGCCGTTCCTCAAGAAGAACATTGCGCTTGCGTATGTGCCACCCGAACACGCGGCGATCGGAGCGACGGTGAAAGTCGATATCCGCGGGCAGGGAGTGAAGGCGCAAGTGGTGCCGACGCCTTTTTATCGGCGACCAAAAAAAGCTTAACCACAGAGGACACAGAGGGGCACAGAGGAAAGGCGCTAACCACGAAGGGCACGAAGGTTCACGAAGGGTTTGATCGCTAGAAGCCAGTAGCTAGTAGCCAGGAGCTTAAGAGCCAGGAGCCAGAAACTAATGTCCTATCCTACCGACCGCAAATATACAAAAGAGCATGAGTGGATCACCCCCGACGGCACGATGGGGATTACGCATTATGCCCAGGAATCGCTGGGTGACATCGTTTTTGTGGATCTGCCCAAACTGGGGGCCGAACTCACGCAGGCAAAGACGATGGGCACCGTGGAATCGGTCAAGGCCGTTTCCGATGTATACGCTCCTGCGTCGGGCACGGTGACGGCAGTAAATGGAGAGCTGGCCACGGCTCCGGAAAAAGTAAATAAAGATGCGCATGGAGCCTGGATGGTCAAGATCAAGATCAAGGATCCAGGCGAACTCAATCGCCTGCTTTCGGCAGCGGACTACGAAAAGTTTGTGAGCGAAGAGGCCGGACATTAGGAAAGCATTAACCACCAGGGACACGAAGGAGCACCAAGGGAAACCTGCGGTGGAATTGATCTTCCTTTGTGTACCTTCGTGTCCTTGGTGGTTTCAGGCCTTAGGTTCTCAGACCGCTTCCGCCATGCCACAATCGTTTCGACCACTGGTCATATCCAACGAAGGTTCTTATGAGATATCTGCCTAAGTCTCCTGCGGATCGCGAAGCCATGCTCAAAGCGATCGGGATCCGCTCCGTGGACGATCTTTTCTCGCCCATTCCGGCCCAGTATCGTCTGACGCGCGATCTCGCGGTCCCTCGGCAAATGGCGGAGTCGGAGATTGTCGACTGGTTCAAGCAGCGCGCCAAAGAAAACGGCGACGGCTACGCCAGCTTTCTGGGAGCGGGGGCCTACTCCCATTACCGGCCCGTGATCATTGATGCGCTGGTGCAGCGCGGCGAGTTCCTGACCGCTTACACACCGTACCAGCCGGAGGTCGCGCAGGGTACACTGCAGGCCATTTTCGAGTTTCAGACGATGATCTCCGAGCTCACCGGCATGGACGTGGCCAATGCCTCGATGTACGACGGGTCGACCGGAGCCGCAGAGGCGGTGCTGATGGCGGTCCGCATCACGGGGAAGCGCGGGGCGGTCGTGGCGCGGAGCGTGCATCCCGAGTACCAGGAAGTGCTTGCCACCTATGCCACCCATCAGGGAATTCCGCTGGTGGCTGTTTCGTTTGCGGATTCCGGGCGAGTGGATTTGAAAGAGCTGGAGAAGACGGTGGGCGACGATACGGCATGCGTTCTGATCCAGTCGCCGAATTTCTTCGGAACCATCGAGGATGTGGAGGCGATTGCCGAAATCGCGCATCAACATGGCGCGCTGCTCGTGGTTTCGATTGCAGAGGCGGCGTCACTCGGGATCGTCGAACCGCCGCGCGTGGCCGACATCGTGGCGATGGAAGCGCAGTCCTTCGGGGTGCCGCTGGGATTTGGCGGGCCCTACTGCGGGGTGCTGGCGACGAAAGAAAAATTCGTCCGGCAGATGCCCGGGCGCCTGGCGGGGCAGACGGTGGACAAGAAAGGCAAGCGGGGATTTGTGCTAACCCTGGCCACGCGCGAACAGCACATCCGGCGCGAGAAGGCGACCTCGAATATCTGCACCAACCAGGCGCTGATCGCGCTGATGGCGACGATCTTCATGACCGTCTACGGGAAAGTCGGGCTGCGGGAACTGGCCAAGCAGAATCTGGCGAAGACGGCCTACGCTGCCGATCAGTTCAGGAAACACGCCAAGGTGCGGTTCGCAGGCGCGCCGCGCTTCAACGAGTTTGTGGTGGAGACGAGCGAGGACCCTTACGCCATCAATTCGCGGCTGCTCGGACACAAGATCGTCGGCGGCCTGCCGTTGAAGAAGTTTTATCCCGAACTCGGCCACGCGGCTTTGTGGTGCTGCACGGAACTGACGACGCGCTCGATGATCGACACGGCGGTGGGACTGGTGGCCGAGAGCGAACACTCGGTGCGAAGTATGAAAGTTGCCGAACATGAGGAGGTGGTGCGATGACGCACATGACCCGCAAAGCAACGCGCCACATCAGCCAGAACGAAGGACTGATCTTCGAGAAGTCCTCGCCGGGGAAGGCAGCCTGGAAGCTGCCGCCGCTCGATGTGCCCGAAGTTGATACAAGCAGGTTATTGGGTAAGGCGGAACGCAGAGACTTGGGCAACCTGCCCGAGGTGAGCGAGGTCGAAATCATCCGGCATTTCACGCGGCTCTCGACGTGGAATTACGCGATTGATCTGGGGATGTATCCGCTGGGCTCGTGCACCATGAAGTACAACCCGCGGGTGAACGAATTTGTATCGCGCGTGGAAGGGCTGGCCAACGGGCATCCATACCAGCCGGAGAAGATTTCGCAGGGCGCGATGCGGATTATCAAGACGCTGAGCGACTGCCTGCTCGAGATCACCGGCATGGACGCGATCACGCTCCAGCCCGCGGCAGGCGCCCACGGCGAACTGACCGGAATACTGCTGGTGCGGGCGTATCACCAGGCGAAGGGCAATCCGCGGAAAAAGATTCTGATTCCGGATTCCGCCCACGGCACGAATCCCGCGACGGCGGCGACGGCGGGCTATGCGGTGGAGAATCTGAAGTCGAACGAGCGTGGCATGGTGGATGTGGCGGCACTGGCGGCGCAGATGAATGAAGACGTGGCCGCGCTCATGTTGACCAATCCCAACACGCTGGGCGTGTTCGAGCACGATATCCACGAGATTGCCGAGCTCCTGCACGCCAAGGGCGGCCTGCTCTACATGGACGGCGCCAACATGAACGCGCTGGTCGGCAAGGCGCGGCCGGGCGATTTTGGCGTCGATGTCTTGCACCTCAACCTGCACAAGACGTTCTCGACCCCGCACGGCGGCGGTGGCCCGGGATCGGGTCCGGTCGCGGTGAAGAAGATTCTTGAGCCGTTCCTGCCCAAGCCGGTCGTGATCACCAAGCCCGACGGCACGCTGGCGTTCGAGTACAACCGTCCGCAGTCGGTGGGGCGCGTGCGCGCGTTCTACGGGAACTTCGGAATGTTCATCCGCGCGCTGGCCTACATCTTCGCGAACGGACCGGACGGGCTGCGCCAGACCACCGAAGACGCCGTGCTCAACGCGAACTACATCCGCAAGCAACTCGAAGGCGTGTACGACCTACCCTATTCGACGCCCTCCATGCACGAAGTCGTTTTCAGCGACAAGGTGCAGTCGAAAAAAGGCGTGAAAACGTTGGACCTGGCCAAGCGCCTGATTGATTACGGATTCCATCCCTTCACGATGGCGTTCCCGCTGATTGTGCACGGAGCGCTGATGATCGAGCCGACCGAAAGCGAGCCGAAAGAAGAACTGGATCTGTTCATCGAGGCGATGAAGTCAATCGCCGCAGAAGTGGACGAAGATCCGCGGTTTGTGCTCGATGCACCGCACAACACGCGGATTTCCCGCCTGGATGAGACTCTGGCGGCGCGGAAGCCGGTGCTCAGGTGGAAGCCTTAACGGGATACTGAAAAGCCCGATTTCGTGCTTGATTTTGGTTGGCCAGCGCTGGGGTGGGAGCGCTTCGGCGCTGCCATAACTAACTTGTTTTCAGCACTGCTTGAGGCCAGATTGGGAAACCGCCCGATCTCGGCATCCACTCCTTCCGTAATCTTCTCTGAACCGCAGTTGCTCCATACACTACTCCAAGCGGCATCATCATCATGTCTATTGAAGCTGTTCTTCCAGAGCCGGGGCACGCCCCGTTGCGGCGCTGGCCGCGATACACGGTGGATGTCCCGGTCCGAGTGATCACGCAGAGTCTGACCAAGGGCACTATCGTTCAAGGTCGTGGTTCGGAACTAAACAATGGTGGTATGGCCGTCTCTGCCGGGACGGAACTGTCGATCGGCTCCCAGGTACTGGTTGAGTTTACGGCGCCGCGCACTGGACAACCGATCCAGGTCCGGTGCTTTGTGCGGAACCGCGCCGAGTACAAGTACGGTGTGGAATTCATCACCGAGAGCGATGACGACTATCAGAGCGTAAATCAGATCGAGGCTATTCTCAGGAGCCTGGGCTCTCCAGTAGAGTAAGTATCCGTAGTTACGGCGTCGGCGCGAAAGCCGGTACTGCGGTGGAAGCCGGAGAACGTCGGCCACAAACCCCTCCGAGGCCGCCGGCGATCCAGCGGCCCCTCTGCTTCTTTCTCCGCACGTGACCAAAGTCCAATCCGCACCCTGCACCTACCGTTCTTTGCCCCCCGCCCAAAGGGCCGTAGACTTTAGCCAACTCGAGTGATTGTCCGAGTCTCCTCATGAGGATGACGTGAACAAACATCTGGCCTTGTTGCTTTGCAGCGCGGTTCTTGTCGCCACCGCGCAAACCCAAACATCCGCGCCCCAAGCTTCTTTATCCGTGAAAACGGAGCCTGTCGTTCGCACCACCAAAGCCCTCCACTATCGTCCGGGTGCAAACGCCAAGATTGAGTTTCGTGGGACAGAATTGCTGCAGCGCGCCTCCGGCGAAGCCAAGGTCGAAGGCAAGAAAACTAACATCGAAGTGGACGCCAAGTTCGAAGGAATGGAAGACGCCACCAAGTTTGGCCTCGAGTATCTGACTTACGTGGTGTGGGCGGTTTCTCCGCAGGGGCGCGCCGTGAACCTGGGCGAACTCGTTCTGGATCACGGCAAGGCCCGCCTGAAGGCCTTTACCGACCTTCAGACCTTCGGCATGATCGTGACCGCCGAGCCGTATTCCGCCGTCACCCAGCCGGGCAACATGGTAGTGATGGAAAACGTGTTCGCAGCGGGCGCCGGCGGCGAGGAGATCAGCGCCAGGTACGAACTGCTCCGCAGCGGCACCTACTCTTCCGCCAATACGCATATTCAGGACGCGATCTTCGGCATCGACCCGAAGACTCCGCTGGCGCTGTTTGAGGCGCGCAACGCGGTCCGCATCGCGCATGTGGCGCAGGCGGACCGGTACGCGCCGGCCATCCTCTCGAAAGCGGAGCAGCAACTGCGGCAGGCGGAGGAAGCCTACCGCCAGAAACAGACCCGCGCTGCGATCGAAGCGGCGGCGCGGGAAGCGGCCCAGACCGCTGAGGAATCGCGGGTCATGGCGGTCCAGCAGAAGGCAGAGGAAGAAGCGCAAGCTCAGGCCGCCGCAGAAAAGAAAGCAGCCGAAGAGAGAGCCGCCAAAGCTCGTGCGGACGCCGACGCGCAAGCCCGGGCACGCGAGGAAGCAGACGCCGCGCGAGCCCAAGCCGAGGCTGCCCAGGCCGAAGCGCAAAAGGCCGCCGAGGAAGCTGCGCGCCAACGGCAGGAAGCAGAGAAAGCCAAGGCCGAAGCTTTAGCGCAGCAGCAGGTGCTGGCCGCCGAAACCGAGAAAGCGCGCCAGGCCGCAGCGGAGTCCGACAAGCTTCGCGAGCAAGCTGAAAAAGAAAAGCAGGAGATGCGCGCCCGGCTCCTGCAGCAGCTCAACTCTGTTCTCGCCACCCGCGACACAGCACGCGGTCTGATCGCCAACATGTCGGACGTTCTCTTCAAAAGTGGCAGCTTCGAACTGTTGCCCGGTGCGCGTGAGCGGCTCGCCAAAGTATCGGGCATCGTGCTGGCCTATCCAGGCCTGCATCTGGCGGTCGAAGGTCACACCGACAGCATCGGCAGCGACGAATACAACCGGCGGCTCTCGGAGCAACGCGCTGGCGCTGTCCGCGACTACCTGGTGCAGCAGGGCATTAACTCCGGCGCGATCACAGCCAGCGGCTTCGGAAAGAGCGAGCCCGTGGCATCCAACGATACCCCGGAAGGCCGCCAGCAAAACCGCCGCGTGGAACTGGTCGTCTCCGGCAGCGCCATCGGCAGTGTGGCGGACGCCAACCCCGAGACCGGCGCGTCCTCCAGGCTTCAGAAATAGAGAGACTGGCCCGTGTGGCCGGGACCCGCCCTGAGCGCAGTCGAGGAGGCCCCCGCCCGCGAAAACCTGCGTGCTAGACTGACCCCAGCCAGCCCATAAGCACAATGCCCGAAAATCCTTCCACCCAGCAGCCCGCCCGCCAACTTGCCGAAGACCACTACTACGCCGCTCTGGATCTGGTCACCGAGGGCGACGGCGAGCGTGCGATCGAGGAGTACCGGAAATCGCTGGCGTCCGATCCCAACTTCACCGACGCCCTGCACGGACTGAGCCGCGCGCTCCAGGATCTGAACCGCCTCGACGAAGCAATCGAGATCTCAAAACGAATCTCAGAAATCGACCCCGACGACGTGCTCGCCCATACCAGCCTGTCGATCCTTTATCAGAAAAAAGGCATGGTCCCGGAAGCCGAGGCGGAAGGGAATAAAGCACGGGTGCTGGGGTGGAAGCAGCAGTTGAAGAAGGGGAGTGGATAGTGGCTGGTGGGCAGTGGTCAGCATGAAAGTCCGGGACGTAATCAAGCGCCTTGAGCAGGATCGCTGGCGCATCGCTCGAGCCAAGGGCAGCCACCGGCAATTCCACCACCCGACGAAACCAGGGACCGTTACTGTTGCTGGCCATCCGTCAGTGGACATTCCGCCCGGAACGTTGAACAATATCCTGAAACAGGCAGGCCTGAAATGAAATATCTCATCGTCTACGAAAAATCATCGACCGGCTGGGGCGCATATGCTCCCGACTTGCCTGGCCTTGGCGCAGCGGGCAAGACGCTGGATGAGGTGAAGGAACTCATCCGCGAGGCGGTTGAGTTTCACCTGGAAGGCATGCGCGCGCACGGCGATCCCATCCCCGCGCCCAGCGCGACCACCGAATACATCACCATCTGACGGCGCCCTCCGTTCACGATGTCCACTGCCTGATCTTCTCCGCGCTTTCCGCGCCCTCTGCGGTTAGAATTACCCCATGCGAGAAGTCGTCCTGGTTTCTTCCGTGCGGACTCCTGTTGGCCGCGCGTTCAAGGGGACGCTGCGGGCTACGC
Organism: Terriglobales bacterium; assembly: GCA_049696815.1. Taxonomy (GTDB): domain Bacteria; phylum Acidobacteriota; class Terriglobia; order Terriglobales; family Acidobacteriaceae; genus Acidiflorens. Next base: position 32,607 of record JBAVUO010000012.1, read on the forward strand.
GTCCTGATGAACTGGCTGCCGTCGCGATCAAGGGCGCGCTCGATCGCGTGCCGCAGCTTGATCCCAAAGAGATTGAAGACGTCATCCTGGGCTGCGCCATGCCCGAGGCCGAGCAGGGGATGAACGTGGCCCGCATCGCGTCGCTGCGCGCGGGGCTGCCGGTCGAAGTGTCGGCGGTGACCATCAACCGCTTCTGCTCGTCGGGCCTGCAGGCGATTTCGATGGCCGCCGAGCGCATCATGGCGGGCGGCGCCGAGGTGATGCTGGCGGGCGGGACCGAGTCCATGTCGCTGATCCCGATGGGTGGCAACAAGATTTCGCTCAATCCGTGGCTGGTGGACCACTATCCCGATGCTTACCTTTCGATGGGCCTGACGGCGGAGCGAGTGGCGCAGCGTTTCGGCATCACGCGCGCGCGGTGCGACGAGTTTTCGCTGCGCAGCCATCAGAAGGCGCTGGCGGCGATACAAGCGGGCAGGTTCGAAGATGAGACCGTGTCGGTGCCGGTGAGCTTCACCACCCCGAATGGATCGAAGCCGAAGAAACAGGAAATCACGTTCAAAGTAGACGAAGGTCCGCGCGCCGATACCTCGCTCGAAGCGCTGGGCGCGCTAAGGCCGGCGTTTCACGTCAAGGGCGTGACGACGGCGGGGAATTCGTCGCAAATGTCGGACGGCGCGGCGGCTGCGGTGGTCATGTCGGCCGAGCGCGCGAAGGCGTTGGGCATCACGCCACTCGTGCGATATGTCGCGTTTGCGACCGCTGGATACAAGCCGGAAGAGATGGGGCTGGGGCCGGTGTTTGCGATTCCGAAGGCGCTGAAGCTGGCCGGGCTGAAGCTCTCGGACATTGACGTGATCGAACTGAACGAAGCTTTCGCGGCGCAGTCGCTGGCGGTGATCAAAGAAGCAAGACTCGATCCCGAGCGGGTGAATCCGAACGGGGGCGCGATCGCGCTGGGCCATCCGCTGGGATGCACGGGAGCCAAGCTGACCGCTACCGTCATCCGCGAGATGAAACGTCGCCAGGCCCGCTACGGCATGGTGACCATGTGCGTCGGCGGAGGCATGGGCGCGGCCGGGATATTCGAGAACCTTTCTTAGCCACGGAAACACAGAGGCACGGAGAACCCCCAAACCGATTTTTCTCCGTGTCTCCGTGACTCCGTGGTGTAATTGCTTTCATTGAGGTAACCATGGCTACCACCACTGTAATTCCTAGAACCAAGATTCTCGGCGGCAGCTTTTTGCTGGAAGAGCGGCAGACCGCCGATGTCTTCACCCCGGAAGATTTCACCGAGCAGCACCGGATGATCGCGCAGACGACCGAAGAATTCGTGGTCAACGAGATTCTGCCCCAGGCGGAGAAGATCGAGCACAAGGACTTCTCCATCTCGCGCGACTTGCTGAAGAAGGCCGGCGAGCTTGGCCTGAGCGGGGTCGAGATTCCCGAAGCCTATGGCGGTCTGGAAATGGATAAGGTCACCGCGGGCATCATCGCCGACCACATTGCCCAGTACGCCGGCTTTGCTACGACCTGGGGCGCGCACAGCGGCATCGGACTGCTGCCGATTGTTTACTTCGGCACGGAACAGCAGAAGCGGAAGTATCTGCCGAAACTGGCGACGGGCGAGATCGTCGGGGCCTACGCGCTGTCGGAAGCTTCTTCCGGATCGGACGCGCTCAATTGCCGCGCCCGCGCTCAGCTTTCGACCGATGGCAAGCACTACATCCTGAACGGCGAAAAGATGTGGATCACCAACGCCGGCTTCGCCGACCTGTTTACGGTGTTCGCAAAAGTTGATGGCGAGAAGTTCTCCGCGTTTCTGGTGGAGCGGACCTTCCCGGGATTTTCGGTTGGCGCGGAAGAGCACAAGATGGGCATTCGCGGGTCTTCGACCTGCCCGCTCATTCTCACCGACTGCCAGGTGCCGGTGGAGAACCTGTTGGGCGAGATCGGCAGGGGACATGTGATCGCCTTCAACATCCTGAACATCGGCCGCTTCAAGCTGGGCGCGATGTGTCTGGGCGGGGCGCGGGTTGCGATCGAACAGGCCGTGGCTTATGCCAAGCAGCGCAAGGCGTTCGGCAGGGTGATCGCCGATTTTGGGCTGGTGCGGGAAAAGATCGCCAACATGGCGACGCTGATCTACGTCGGCGAGTCGCTGGTCTATCGCACGGTCGGCATGATGGACGCGCTGCTGGCGGAAATTGACAAGGCGAGCGCCGGGGCGATCAAGGAGATGCGCAAGGCCATCGAGGAATACGCGGTCGAGTGCTCCATCATCAAAGTCTGGGGCTCGGAGATGATTGACTACGTCGTGGACGAGGCCATGCAGATCCACGGCGGCTACGGCTTCGTCGAGGAATATCCGGCGGAGCGCGCCTATCGCGATGCGCGCATCAACCGCATCTTCGAAGGCACGAACGAGATCAACCGGCTGATCATCACGGGATTTCTGCTGAAGCGGGCGATGTCGGGGCAACTGCCGCTGATGCCCGCCATCAAGAAGCTGATGGACGAAGTGCTGAGCGGGCCGTCCCTGGGCGAAGAGATCGAAGGGCCGCTGGCGGAAGAACGCAAACTGGTCGTCAATGCCAAGAAACTGGGGCTGTTTGCCGCCGGAGCGGCCACGCAGAAATACATGCAGGCGATCGCGGAGCAGCAGGAAGTCATGGGCGCGATCGCCGACATGACCATCGAGACCTACGCCATGGAATCGGCGGTGCTGCGCGCGCAGAAGATTGCCGAGCAGAAGGGCGAAGCAGCGGCGGCTCTTCCGATTGCCATGACTCGCGTGTACATGACCCAGGCGTTCGAGAAGATCGAGGCGGCGGCAAAGAAAGTGATTGCCGACGTCGCCGAGGGCGACATGCTGCGGACGCAACTGGCGATCCTGCGGCGGCTGGCCAAGCACGAGCCCTTCAACACAATCGCGCTGCGGCAGCAAATCGCGCAGAAGACGATCGAGCGCGGGAAGTACACGCTGGGATAAGGACTGAGAGCTTTTGTCACCCTGCGCAGTCGAAGGACTCCTATACCTTCAACCGCCCCGGCCGCTTCCAGGCATTTCCACTAGAGCATTCAAAGCGCCTTGATGCGTCATTGGGGACGTCGAGCGAGTAGGGGTCCCTCGACTCCGCGTCGCCTCCGCTTTGCGAAGGCGATGCTCCGCTCGGGATGACAGTTGGGAAATACCCCGAGAGATGCTAGAACCAGTCGCTGCGGTAGGCGACCCACCAGGAGATGTAGATGATGGGGATGGTGGCGGCGAGGGCCCACCAGAGGGGCAGAACGACATCGGCGATCAGCCCGAGCACGATGAAGGAGGTCCAGAAGATCTTGCGCTCCATCCTGTCGATTTTAGCTGCAATGTGGTCCGCAACGCCGCGAGATTCACGTCCGGGGCCGTAGTTCTTCCATCACGCTTTGAATCAGCTCTTTGGCGTTGGTGAGATTTTTCATGATGAGCTGCACATCCATGACCGGCTTGCCCGGCCAGCGCTGACTTTGGCAGTAGACACCGTGCTGGCCGATGAGGGCCATGGCGTCGGTGACCAGGTCCATGGTGACGGCCAGGCGCCCGCGCGGGACGCCCATGCGGGTTTCGAAGTGCTCCAACTCTTCCTGTTTTTCGTCGAAGACGGCCATGGAGAGATTGTAACGGGGGAATGAGTATAATTCAGCCGTCAGCCATCAGCCGTCAGCCATCAGCCGTCAGCCATCAGGAAAACCAGCCTTGACTCCGAATTGGCTGAGGGCTGAACGCTGAACGTGTTCAGGAGGAAGACATCATGAAGAAAATTGCTCTATTCACAGCGTTGTTCTTCGCAATTGCAACTCTCGCCTCGGCGCAAATGGGCATGGGGCAAGACAAGTCGAAGCGTCCCAGTCCGCCGGCCAGCGCGCAGTGCAAGTTTTCCGACGGGAAGACGGTCAACATTGACTATTCCAGCCCGCGCATCAATGACCCGAAGACCCACCAGCCGCGCAAGATCTACGGCGGACTGGTTCCCTACGGGCAGATCTGGCGCACGGGCGCGAACGAGGCGACCACGTTCGTTACCGACACGAACCTGACGGTGGGCGGCAAAGAAGTTCCCGCCGGCAAATACACGATCTTCACGGTTCCCAATGCCGATACGTGGACCCTTGTGATCAGCAAGAAGACCGGCGAGTGGGGAACCGAGTATCCGGGCGAGAAGGAGGATCTGGCGCGGGTACCGATGACCGTTTCAAAGACTTCGGCGCAAGTGGAGAACTTCACGATCGCTTTCGACCAGGCCGGCGGGAAGTGTGCGCTGCACATGGACTGGGAAAATACCCGCGCGAGCGTTGAAATCGTGAAGAAGTAAGTGAGGACATCGGCGCAGGGGCCGGTTCGCTGGCGCCGGCCCCGCCCTTGTTTTGGATAGCGTCCTAACAGTGCGTTGGAGCGTGACGTCTGATCGGCCCCGGAGGGTGATGGGTTTCTGTTCTTCCGGCCAGCCTCTGTGCAATAACAATAGCGACGGATTCTGGTTGTTTATCACGGCTGGGTCCCGTCGCTTGAATTTTTGGAGTCAACTCTTATCGCGTGGCCCAACGGAACGAAAGCGTCAGGACGCTCATGTGCCACGCCCCGGAGGAAGAAGAAGACGATTCCACGGCAGGATTAGACTGGTCGTAATAAAACTCGTACGAGGCGCGCACTTCACGGCCGCCACCAACCGTCCAGGTGAGATACGACTGCGCGCCCAGTGACAAGCCCCAAGGGCCGAATGTATCCGCGTGCTCTTTCGCGTGGCCCGCGCCCAACCCGAAATCGAGTGAAAGGGAGAACGCTTTGCGATCAACGTCGGTGCTCCAACCGCCCTGTATGTTCTGGACCAGGTCTGGTGAGAAATAACCGGCGTCACTCGGTTGCGCGTAGTGCAACATGCTGTAGGTCGAGTACAACTCCGACGCCTTCCCGAGTTTCCGTCCAACGGTGAATTCCGAGTTGTAGCGGGCGTTACTTTCTCCCGCACTCGTCACCGGGCCCATTTCCGCAAGCGCGCGCAAGCGCCATCCTGAGGACAAGCTTATCTCCGGATGCACCACAAAATCGTTACGGACGGCACGGTTGGCCACGAGCTGCGGGCTCAAATCAAAGATGAATCGCTTGAACCCTAGATCGACCTTTACGATCTTCCCGGGCGACGTGAGGTGCGCCTGAACATCGGTAATGGGAATCACGGCCTGGCGGACCGGCTGCTCGCTGGCGTCAACGGTGGCGCCCGCCTGCGAGACGCCCGCCATACCCTCAAACTTCACAACTTCGTTCGGATGCCATTGGCCGGTTATCCCAACGTCCCGGATCTCTTCGGTCTTGCCACTCGAATTCGGCAGCGTGTTGTACAGGAATCCTTGACCGAACAGCAGGCCAAGGCGGACGCGATCGCCAAGGGCAAAGTCGCTTTCCATTTTGATTCGCTGGCGGACGTTGCCCAGCGAGTCGCGGGTGGTGACCCATGCCGGTTCCACGGCAGCGGCCGGATTGGGCTCCTCCTCGGGTTCCTCGGCGGGCGGGGATGGATTCGCGGGGGGCGGGTAAATCGCAGGAACAGCGCCATCCAAGGACGTTGGGCGCGGCATCGAATCCATTTGCTGGGCGAAGACCGGCAGCGACGCTGCCAGGAAGAACCACGGCAGCACGCTCCTCACGATCCGCTGAACCGATCCTGAAGCGCCAGCCCGCGGATGCCTCGCTCGTATGCGCGGCAACATAGAGCTAGCCAGCTTTCTCCAACACTGGTTTCCCGTACCGCAGCGGCCTGATCTTCACCGTCGCGCTACGAACGTGGACGCCCCACCCTATGGCGCGTCCTCCGACAGCGAAGAACAGGGACTTGCACACAACGTAGAGCATTAAACGGGGATAGAGGATGCGTTGGAAAAGCAGCAGGCTGAGGTTTAGCGGATTCTCGCCTTCCAATGCGTAGGCAAACATACCCGCCAGCAGTTCCAGCGCGAAGAAAGCGGCATAGTAGGCCAACGCCGCCTTGAAGTTCCCGCCCATGAGGGCCAGCAGCAAGGCGATCTCCGCAATCGGCGAAATGCCGGCGACCATGACCTGTTGCAGCCAGATCATAGGCATGGTGACGAATCCCATGGTTCCATAGCGGAGCCGGAACGTGGTATCGCGATGCTTCCAGGCGGACTGCAATGTGCCGAACGTCCAGCGCAAACGCTGGCGTGCCAAGGCCGCGAGCGTTTCCGGAACCTCCGTATAGGCGATGGCATTCTCGTCGTAGCGGATCAGGTTCCCCCGGCGGCGGACGGCGAGCGTAAGATCCGTGTCCTCGGCAACGGTGTCGAGGGGGTGACCCCCGGCTTCGAGGACCGCGTTCTTGCGCCACGCGCCCGCCGCTCCCGGCACAACCGTGACCGCATTCAGCAAATCCAGGGCTCTGCGGTCCAGGTTGAAGCCACATACATATTCGATGGACTGTAAACGAGCGATCCACTTCCTCGGATTTCCCACCTTGACGTTGCCGGAGACCGCCGCCACCCTGGGATCGGAGAAATGGCGGATCAGGTTCCCAATGGTACTCGGGCAGAAGAGCGTGTCGGCATCCAGCGTCACCAGGAATTCGTGACTTGCTTCTGCGATCGCGCGATTAAGAGCGGCTGCTTTGCCGCCATTCGGCTGGCTGAGGATGCGCACGGCGCGAGTGGAGGAGAATGCGCACTGCAAAGTTTCCAGCGTGCCGTCGGTGGATCCGTCGTCCACCACAATCACTTCAAAATCCTGGTAGTCGCTCTCCAGCACCGCCGCAACCGTTCTGGCAATCACCTTCTCTTCGTTGTGCGCGGCAATGATGACGGAGACGGGCGGCCTGAAGCCGGGATCGAAGCCTCTCTTTGCGGCGCGGAGCTTCTGAACCAGGCTGAGAGCGCCGTACAGCAGGGTGCGAAGCAAGGTCAGCAAAATCGCGGCCAGAAAAAGGTACTTGACCGCGGTCAAGACCTTTCCTCGTGATACCAGGAGCCCACCCTCAACCGTCGCCCAGCTCCATTCGGCCGGGCTCAGGGGCGGCATCAACTCGTCGCGGCTCCGGCCCAGCAGGTCTTGCAAACTCACGAACCGGTATCCTTGGGAGCGCAGCCGGTCGATTATCAGTGGCAACGCCTGGATGGTGGCTTCCCGATCTCCGCCGCCGTCGTGAAGCAGAATGACTTTCCCGAGATTCTGGTCCCGCAGGACGACGTCGACGATTTCGCCGGCGGACTTCGCCTCCCAGTCCCTCGGATCCACTCGTTCGCCAATCGTGGTATATCCGAGCTTCTGGGGTCGCACGACGGATTGAAGGGCTTCGGGCGTTCTGAGATCACTGTCCGCGTTGTAAGGAGACCGAAACAGCGTCGTCGACCGGCCGACCGCATGCTCGACGATTCTTTGGGTCAAGTTTAGTTCGAGTCCCAGGTTCGCTTCCGACGTCAGGAGTTCGTTCACGTGTGAGTAGGTATGGCTCCCGATGTCATGCCCTTCCGCGTACATCCGGCGGAGCAGATCGGCCGAATTGGCCGCCGGCCTGCCCACGACAAAAAATGTGGCGGGGACATGTTTGGCTTTCAGGATGTCGAGGATCCGGGGCGTATAGCGCGGATCGGGACCGTCGTCGAAGGTCAGCGTGAAGACTTTGTCGTCCGAAGAGGCGATGCTTTCCACGACATCTCCGGTAGGGATGTGTTCGAAGGTTTCGTCGAAATCCGTCTCGTCCCGCCATACGCGCCGCCGTCCACTGCTTTTGGTCTGCGTGACGTGAATCGCTTCGCCGCGGCCGTATTGCCGTATGCCTTCGATCTGACCCAGGGGGGCGAGCGAATCGCTCGCGAAGTCGTCGGCGGGCCACGTCTTGTTGCCGAAGAGGCCCCACAGCGCCGGGTCTTCGGCTCCCATCCGCCAAAACGAGACGCCGGCGAATCCCTGGCGATGCGCCTCCGCTATGGAATTCAGAGCGGTCACGGCGTCGAGGAACCAGACTTCATGCTCGACCCCTGCTTTGGAATACCGCAGGGAGGGATTCCTCAGACCGGAATGCCATTCAATAGTTCCGCGATATTGGTTGACCCTGGAAATGACATCCGAAAATCCGACCTCTACCGCCGCCCGGGTTGAACCCAGCGTCCAGTCATATCCGAAGTTGCCGAGACCAATCACCGTTTTTTCCGCGGGAAGCACGTCCAAAACCTCCTGCAACTGGCTCCGGAGCCAGGGCAAAGAGGCGATTGGTCCGGGCGCCCCTGAGGCGAAGTGCTCGTCGTAGACCATCGGAATCACGTAATCGTTCAGCTGGGCCAGGGCCCGCATGTCATACGCCGGCACATGCGGGTCATCGGTGGGCAGGTCCTGGGTCAAAATCAGGCCTTCAGGCTTGAGGATGTCGTGGAGGTCGCGGATGAAAGCCGTCAAGTCGTTCCGGTCGGCTACCGGCACTTGCTCAAAATCGATGTTCACTCCGGCGAGTTTGTATTTGCGGACGCTGGCGCTGATGTTTCTAACCAGCCGCCGCCGCGCGACCGGATGGGTAAGAATTCGATGAATTTGATCCGCTTGCCATTTGTCATCGCGGAAATTGGTCACCTCCGCCAGCACCGGCAGCTTCTGATCGCGCGCCCACTCCACGACGGGCATTTCTGTACGGTCCTCGAGATCGCCAGCGCCGTTTTGCAGGATCAGCCACTCGGCTAGTACGTGAGTCAGGTGCGCGGAATTCGCTTTGAGCGAAATCAGGCTGTTCTCATCCCATGGAACGTGAAAGCCAAAGATCACGGGAGGCCTGCCAGAACCTCTTGCAGGTGTCGCGGCGCGCCGCGGGGCGGCAGGGAAGGCGGCGTTGTTCTCCACATAGGCTGTTTTGACGAGCGTGCCTTCCGCCCCCACCTGATCATTGCGCTCATCCTGGCGCAACAGTTCGGCGTCATCGATTTTGATCCCTGGGAAGCGCGGGTTATGAAACAAGCTGGCTACGAACAGGCTGGCGCCAACCATGCCGATGAATGCAACCGCCGCGAGCGTTGCCAGGCACAGCATCCACCGTTGCCCAGACTTGTCAAAGAAAACGGGCTTTGGGCGGTCTGACGTGTGCGTGGAAATGCGCGAGACTCTGCTCATAACTGATATAGCGGGGACTGGGCTCTGAAACTGACATCGCCGAGGGAGAAAATTTAGTAGCTGGGCATAGTGAGCGATCTGCCCGGCTTTTTATCGATGGCGGCAAATGGCGTGTTTCTAGCGGCTTAGAGGACTTCTCGGAGTAGAAATGGAGAATCATTGAAGATTCAAAAGGGTGGAATGCGTCCGGCCCCCGTGATACTTTTGTCTGAACCTGGGGGGAGCAGAAGGCCATGAGGTATTCTGAGGAGGGCCCCACGAGGGCGGGGGTCACCCAACTGCTCAGGGCCTGGGGTCAGGGGGATGAGAGGGCGCTGGAGCAGTTAGCTCCTCTGGTCGAAAACGAACTGCACCGCTTAGCGCACAAATACATGCGCCGGGAACGGCCTGGCCAGACCCTGCAAACCACTGCGTTAGTGAACGAGGTCTACCTGCGCCTCATAGATATCCAGCAGGTAAGTTGGCAGGACCGCGCTCATTTTTTCGCCGTCTCGGCACGGATGATGCGTCGTATCCTCACCGATTTTGCCCGCTCGCGGCGCTACCTGAAAAGAGGCGGAGGGGCGGTTCAGGTGTCGTGGGATGAGGCTCTCGCGGTGTCTCAGGAACCGGACGCGGACATGGTGGCCCTCGACGACGCGCTGAACCAATTGGCTCTGCTGGACCCGAGAAAAACCCAAGTCGTGGAACTGCGGTTTTTTGGCGGGCTGAGCGTCGAGGAGACAGCAGAGGTTCTGAAGATTTCTCAGCAAACGGTCATGCGCGACTGGAAGTTTGCGAAATCCTGGCTGATGCGTGCCCTGAGCGAACCAAGAGCCCAATGACGGAGCGCTTGCAGCAAATCGAGCGCTTGTATCACGCCGCGCTGGAACACGATGAGGCCGAGTGGGGAACGTTTCTCGACGCGGCGTGTGCCGGGGATGAAGCCCTGCGCCGCGAAGTTGACTCACTGCTGGTCTATAGCAAGCACTCCGGGAGCTTTATCGAGTCTCCGGCGCTGGAAACGGTTGCCAAAGCCTTGGCTAAGGAAGAAAGCCAAGAGCAAGCTAGCCAAGTGGACGCTGGTGGGAATCAGAATCTCACGGGGACCACGATTTCCCACTATGAAATAATCTCGCACCTCGCGACGGGTGGTATGGGCATTATTTACAAGGCCAAAGACACCCGCCTGGGACGCATCGTCGCGCTGAAATTCCTGCCCGAGCACTTTGCCCGCGATCCTTATGCGCTTAGCAGATTCCACCGCGAAGTTCGTTCTGCCAGTTCCCTGAACCATCCCAACATCTGCACTATCTACGAAGTGGAAGAGCACGAGGGCCGCCCTTTCATGGTAATGGAGTACCTGGACGGGCAGACGCTCGAGAATTTGATTTCAGGCCAGCCCCTGGAAACCGATCGAGTGCTCCATCTCGCGGTTGAGATTGCGGATGCGCTGGAGGCGGCGCATAACGAAGGCATAATCCACCGGGACATCAAGCCGGCAAACATCTTCGTAACGCAAAGGGGGCACGCCAAGATATTGGATTTCGGCGTGGCCAAGCTCCGGCGAACAAACCTGGAGCCAGGTGCGCTCTCCGCCCAGGAAAGATTGCCCCAGCATCCGTCAGCCGGACCGCTTCCATTGGATGGAGAACCCCGCGACCCGAACCTTACCATTCCCGGATCGGCGATCGGAACGGTTTCCTATATGTCGCCGGAACAAGCGCGTGGAGAAGACCTCGACGCTCGCAGCGACCTGTTCAGTTTTGGAGTGGTGCTATATGAGATGGCAACCGGCCAGCAAGCATTCAGCGGCAGGACCACAGCCGTAGTTTTCCACGCCCTTCTGGCGGAACAGCCCAAGCCTCCACTGGAGTTAAATCCGGCGCTGCCCCGCGCTTTGGAGCGGATCATTTGTAAAGCTTTGGAGAAGGACCGCGCAGCGAGGTACCAGTCGGCGGCCGAGATTGCGGCGGATTTGACAGCGCTCAGGGTTGGTGAGCGCGTCGGCGCAAGGCGCAAGCAGAACGCCGGGCGCTTGGTAGGTCTGGCGGCGGCCGTGATCGCCTTGCTGGTGCCGGCGGGGATTTATTTCTATCGCCATCCGCCGTCGTCGCACCGGCTGACCGACAAAGACACGGTCCTGCTCGCGGACTTCACAAACAATACCGGCGATGGCGTGTGGGATGAAACCCTGAGGCAGTGGTTACGGGTCGAATTGGACCAGTCGCCCTATCTCAATATCATCTCCGATGAGAATGTGACCAAATTGCTTCGTTATGCGGGTCGCTCTCCCAACGAGCGGGTAACCCCGGAACTGGCCCGAGATTTGTGCCAACGCGCGGGCAGCAAGGCCATGCTGCTGGGAAGCATTTCCAGCATTGGCAGCCATTACGCTATTGAGCTTAAAGCCGTGAATTGTCAGAGCAATGAACCGCTGGCGGAAGAGCAGAAAGAAGCCAACAGCCGAGAGGAGGTACTAACCAAGCTGCATGATGCTGGGATCAGTATGCGAAATAAGCTTGGCGAATCCCTTGCCTCGATTCAGAAGTATGAGACCCCGGTGGAGCAGGCCACGACGCCATCGCTGGAGGCGCTACAAGCCTATAGCGCGGCCCTCAGAATCCGGCAGTCCCGAGGGGACAATGAAGCCCTTCCATTGCTCAAGCGGGCAGTTGCCTTGGATCCGAATTTCGCCATGGCATACGCCGTTTTGGGGACGGTTTACTCGAACCTTGGCGACGACGGCTTGGCTACGGAGCAGACCAAGAAGGCTTATGAACTCAGGGAGCGAGTGACAGACCGGGAGAAATTCTACGTTGATTCTTCCTATTACAACATGGCCACGGGGGAGTTTGAAAAGGAGATCGAGGTTTACGAACAGTGGAAGCTGGCGTATCCACGAGATCCGGCGCCCTATCGCAAGTTGGCATATTGCGAGGGATTCCTGGGGCAGTACGAAAAAGCCGCGGCAGGATATCGCGAGGCACTGAAACTGGAGCCAAACGAAGTGGTCAATTATATTGATCTCGCCAGCACTTACCTAATTCTGAATCGCCTCGATGAGGCGAGGGGCGTTTTGGACGAACTCCAGGCTCGAAAGCTGGAGCATGAATACGCGCCCGAAGTTTCTTATCTGTTGGCCTTCATGCGGGACGATACCAAGGAGATGGAGAGATTGCTCTCGGCCGCGGACAGCAACCCGGGGAGCGCGGACATACTTCTTTCGAGTCAGTCTGACACGGAGGCGTTCCAAGGACGCTTGCGGGAAGCGCGGGAGTTCCTCCGCAGAGCGGTCGATTCAGCTGGTCAGAATGGAGCAAGCGGAAGGGCTTCCGAGTGGCATGCCCACGCCGCCTTGTGGGAGGCCGAGCTTGGAAATGTAGTTGAGGCACGCCGGCAGGCCAGCGCTGCACTCACCATGACGGCGGGAAAGGGCGTGCAGCCTGAGGCGGCAGTGGTGGCTCTGGCGCTGGCGCGGGCGGGGGACGTAGCCCGGGCGGAGATTATCGCAGGAGATCTCAGTCGGCAATTTCCGACCGATGTGTGGATGAATGGGTATTGGCTGCCCAGTATTCGGGCGGCAATTGAACTTGATCGAAAGAATCCCACGCGGGCAATCGAGGTGCTCCAGGTCACCAAGCCCTACGAATTAGGAGGAGACCCCATCACGCTGGATACTCTGTATCCGATTTATCTTCGCGGTCAGGCATACCTGATGCAGCGGAAAGGGAGTGCGGCCGTCTCTGAGTTCCAGAATATCCTGGACCACCGCGGCCGCGTAGCCAACGGCGTCCTAAGTGCTCTTGCTCATCTTCAACTGGCGAGGGCTTACGCGCTGTCATCGGACACCCAGAAAGCTCGAAGCGCGTACGAAGAGTTCCTGGCACTTTGGAAGAACGCCGACCCCGACGCTCATCTGTTGCGGCAAGCTAACGCAGAATACTCCAGCTTGCATTAGTAGATCTGGAACGGGCTATTCGCCGCTGACGTGATATCTCTTACGCAAGAAAAGGACCCGCTCGACACTTTCCAGCGAGCGGGCCGCATGTTACCTCTCAGGCAAAGGGGAGATTTACCTGGTCTTGTACTGGAACACGGTTCCCTGCTTGAAACGGCCACCTCCCTGGGCGGTGCCATAGAGTACGCCCGCGGCGTTCATCAGCAAACCGGCTTGGGGAGTTCCTCCGTCCGTCTTCCCAGTAAAGCCATGCAGCACGCTTTCATTACCGTTCGCAACTGTTACGCAGAATGCTGTTCCCCGGTGGCCGGGGCCGCCGGTCAAAGTTGTGCCGTAAAGCACACCGTTGTGCAGAACCAAATCTGCAGCGGGATTTCCTCCGTCGTTGCCACCGCTGAAGGCATACAGCACACTCTCGTTTGTGCCATTCAGCGAGAACACCGCACCCGCTTTGCAACAACCGTACGGTCTATCAAGGAGAGGCGCGCCGCCAATCTCAGTGGTACCGTACAAGACGCCGTTCGTATCTCGAGTTAGGCCGCCAAATGGATTTCCGCCATCGGAGCTGCCGGTGAAGTTGTACAGGATAGTTTCCGTCCCGGTCGTGTCTAGCTTGAACACGGTTCCATAGCTGCCAGATCCTCCGGTGAAGGTGGTCCCAAAGAGGTTTCCGTCAGGGTCCAGGGTCAGATCTGCCTTGGGGTCGGCTCCGTCCGTCGTGCCCCCGGCGAAGCTGTGAAGCACCGTTTCATTGTCAGCGGTATCGATCTTGAAGATCGTTCCGAAGCCGGAGGCGCCACCATTCTCGGTGGTGCCATAAAGATTCCCTGAATTATCTATCACCAGGCCTGCGTAAGGGCTCGCTCCGTCTGGATTCCCCGTGAAGCTGTGCAGCACGGTCTCCGCGTCGCTCGTATCGATCTTGAAAACCGTTCCCAACCCGGCAGCCCCACCTGAGGAGGTCGTGCCGTAGAGATTGCCAGAAGCGTCCAGGGCCAAACGCCCGTGGGGGGTTGCACCATCCGGGCGGCTCGTGAAGGCATGCAGCACGGTCTCGTGATTGGCTGAGTCCAGCTTGAATACGACTCCGAAGCCGGAGCCGCCGGAGGATGTAGTGCCGTAGAGATTGCCCGCTGCGTCCTGGATCAGAGCTGCTGTGGGCCCCGCGCCGTTCGCGCCATTAAACGCGTAGTCTACGCCGAAGCGGCCGCCTTTGGCCTGACCCACAACTGGTGCAGGAGTAACAAGACCTTGAAAGACAACGGCGCAGGATATGATCAGCAGTATGCGTTTCACGTCGGCCCCCAAGAGATCCAGATGACTTTGCCGGGCACGTGCTGGGCAAGAGTTAGATGCTTGTCGTTGCCACGAGCCTTTTGATGAGGCTCAGCCCACACTTGACGCAATTGTACTCGAAGGCTGGAGATTCGTCGAGAACCCGCTTTTCCTAGAACCAGCTTTTCCTTCTGTCGACATTGATTAAACGAGAGAAGGTTGACCGTCGATGGCACTTCGCCGTCCCTTGCGATCACGGAAAGTCACAGGGTTTCGCGCTACAATTCCTGCTGTAGCTCGTAACGCCCGTAACGCATTCGAGCGGGAGGTCCCCATGCCCGTGTACGACTACGTTTGTAATGATTGCAACAAGACCTTCGAACTCGTCCTCACCCTGAAGGAGCACGATACCGAGATCAAGTGCCCGAAATGCGGGAGCAAGAATGTGGAGCAGGAAGCCACCGCATTCTACGCCGTAACCGGGAAGAAAAGTTGAGTTGAACCGCAGAGATCGCAGAGTGCGCAGAGAAATGAGGAGGAATCGCTTTTTTCTCTGCGTACTCTGCGATCTCTGCGGTTAAGTTCTGGGACGGATTCCGTTTCCGTGCCGCGCGCTATACTGAAAAACGATGCGGCAGATGTTCCGCTTCCTCTGGAATTCGACCCGCGGCCACCGGATCGCCCCCTGGCGCAGTCCCTATCTGCTCTGGCGCATAGAGACCTACACCGGCGTGAAGATGACCCAGATCGGCTTCCTGGAATTCTGGGAATTCTGCTGGGCCGAGCGTCACAACCTGTGGCGCTTCCTGAAGTGGACGGCCGAGATGGACCGCTACGTCCACCCCAAGGCGAAGAATCCCTGAACCCCACCCATCCGTTCCTCACTCCCTGTAAACGCAGCAGTGTGCTCCAGTAATCCCAGGTCTATACTGGGGACGGATTGTCAGATAAGGAGAAATCTCATGAAGCGCACGAGCCTTTTGCTTGCCTTGATACTTACCCTGGCTTCTCTGGCGTGGGCGCAGAGCGCGCCGGCGGCGCAAGAACCTCCCGCCAAGGCCCCTGCTGGAGGGCAAATGCATCCCGACCATCAGATGATGATGGAGATGCACAAACAGCACATGGCGGCCATGAAGGCCGACGTGGACAAGATGAAGGCGTCCCTCGACCAGCTCAAAGCCAACGTGGCCAAGATCAGCGATCCCGCTGAAAAGGCGCGCTGGCAAAGCAATGTAGACATGTGGACGGTGATGGTTGGCCACATGGAACAGATGATGAAGCACATGGAGTCCGCCGGGCCCGGGATGGGCATGATGGGGCCTGGAATGAAGCACCACGGCGCCATGGGTGGTCCCCCGTCTCCTCCGCCAACCGAACCGAAACCACAATAAGCCCGGCCCGCAGATGGCAGGACCTGACCGACACGGGCCGCGCAAGCGGCGGCCCTAGCGGCCTTCCATCACCACGTTGACTTCGCTACCCTTGCCGGCGCCCAGGATCTGGAAAGCCGATCCGCGATTGGCAGCGAGTTCCAGGAAACCCATGCTTCCCAGGATGCCGAACACTTCTCCGGGAGCGCCCTCGGCGTAGTTGGAGCAAATGCGGGAGACTTGCGCTTTGTCGCCGACGGAGATGGTGAACGGCGGCGGCGCCGATTCGAACAGCTTGGGCGCGTCCTGCGGAGTGATGTTGGTGATGAGATTGCCGAAGCGGTCCACCCTCAGGACCACGCCGCGAATCGTGCGTTCATCGACTGGCTTGGGCCGCGGCGCCGCGAAGCGCACGTAGTCGGCAATCTCCTCGCCGAAGTTCTGCGGCTGGACTCCTTTGGCCAGATTCGCGGCGACGGGCGCGAAGATATCTCGGCCGTGAAAGGTCTGACACGGGCTTGGCAGGAAATAGTGTTCCGCCGTGATGTGCCGAACCAACAGCCGTTCCTCCCGGTCATAAACCAGCGAAAGAACGCCGTTGTCCGGGGCGACGAAATGGTGGCGTTCGGTGGTGACCAGGATGGGGCGGCGGGCCGTTCCCACTCCGGGATCGACCACGACCACGTGGATGGCGCCGGACGGGAAGTAGGAGTATGCCTGCGAGATGGCCAGCGCGCCATCGAGGACGTCAAACGCCTGCACCGCGTGGTTGATATCCACGATGCGGGCCTCAGGAAAGATGTTCAGGATAACGCCCTTCATCGTGCCGATGAAATGGTCGTTCAGCCCGAAGTCGGTGGTGAGCGTGATGATGGGAGTGCGCGCCAATGGGGTCCGCCGTCAGAAATCGTGAGTTCTGGATGTTTCAGAAGGACGACGCAAGTATCCGGGCTGGGGTGGAGGTACGTCAAGAGACGGGAGTAACCTGGCGGTAGTGGGTCAGTCTGAAGCGGTAGATTGACGATTGCTGATTTACGGCGGACGATTGAAAAAAGTCCTTAAATCGCCAATCATAAATCGCAAATCGTACTTCGTGATCAATCCCAACCTAGTCCACGTGAATGTCGCCGGAACCGGTGTGGACGGAGATCGTCGGCCCGCCGCCGCGCACCTTGCCGACCACGCTCTTGCGCGACTCCTGCACGCGTCCCTGGACCGTCGTGGTCACGGGATGGTTCACCACCACGGTTCCCGAACTGGAGGAAATGTCCACATCAAACGCAGTCTGCCCGGGAACACGCAGGTTCACGTTTCCCGAACCAGTGCGGATGTTCCAGAGATTTTTCGGCATGCCATCGGCGCGGATGTCCCCGCTGCCAGCCTCGGCGCGGAAGCCGCCGTTGATGCCGGTGACGGTGATGTTGCCCGAGCCGGTGCGGATCTCCACATCGCCCACGCCCACTTCCTCGATCTCAATGTCGCCGCTGCCGGCCTTGGTGCGCACCGGGCCGGAAATCTGGCGGGCGCGCACATCGCCCGAGCCCGTCTGGGTGTGCAGATCGCCGGTCAGCCGCGCCAGCTTCATGTCGCCCGAACCGCTTTCCAGGTCGATCCCGCCCTTAATGCCCTCCACCGTCTGATCGCCCGAGCCGCTATGGCTGCGAACCGTGGTGTTTTCGGGCACGGTGATTTCATAATCCACGGAGACGTTGCGCAGATTGACGTAGTCAATGCGGATGCTGTTCCCGTTCTGGCGGATGGGAGGGTTGTTCTGAAGTTCCTGCACCTCACCCTTGCGGTCGCCGGAGAACCAGGAGTTTCCCAGGTGGATCTTGCCGTGAATGGAAACGGTGTTGGCAGCGCCATTCCGAATGGTAATGTCCCCGGAGCGGGTGAGCACTTCGAGATCGACCGGCCCATTGACCTGAAACGAGCGGTCGAAAGTCCCGACCACCGAAGCGAAACTGGCAACTGAGCCGGCCAGTACCACGGCCAGCAGGCGGATGATCCGATGGCGAATTTGGAAGTGACTGTTCATAGTGAACGACTCCAGAAAACCAGGCTTTAGGCTCTAGGCGCTAGGCTCCGCCCCGGCGTTTCATTGAAGCAAACTGTGATCGAGTAGGGCCAAAGGCGCAACTCTAGAGCCTAAAGCCCAGAGCCTAGAGCCGCCCGCTTTACTGCAGAACCACCTGATCCCCTTCCTTCAGGCCGCCGAGCAGTTCGGTCTTGGCGCCGTTGGAGATCCCGATGTTCACCGCCAATTTGCGCTTGCCTTCCTTGCCCTTGGGATCGGGAACCTCGACCGAAGCCTTCTTGTCCTTGTCGTAGAGGATGGCGCCTTCCGGAATCTGGAGCACGTTCTTGTGCTCTTCGAGAATGATCTCCGCATTAGCGGTCATGTTGGCCTTGAGCACGCCCTCGGGATTGTTGATGGAGGCGCGAACTTCGAAGGTCGTGACGTTGTCCTTCTCCACACCCATGGGAGAGATCTTGGTCACTTTACCAGTGAACGTCTTGTCCTTATACGACTCCACCTTGATGCGGGCCGGCTGTCCCAGATAGACCTTGCCGATGTCGCTCTCGTCCACTTTGCCCTTCACGTAAACCTCGCTGGTATCGCCCAGGGTCATAACCAGAGTGGCCGAGGAGCCCAGCACCAGGATGGAACTGACGGCGTCGCCGACTTCCACGTCGCGGGAAAGAATGATTCCATCGATTGGCGACTCAATGGTCGTGTAGCCCAGTTGCTCTTCCAACTGCTTCAGGTTGGCGCGATCCTGCGCCACCTGCGCTTGGGCCTGACCGATCTTGGCTTGCAGAACCTGCAACTGCGCCTTGGAGACGTTTTGCTTGTTGAGCGCAAGTTCGTAGTTTTTCTGGGCATCGTCTAGGGCGGATTCGGAAACCACGCCGTCCTTCGCCATTCCCTGAGCCCGAACATAGGCGCGCTTCAACAAGGGAACGTCGGGACCCTCAGCGTCGACTTTAGCTCGCTCCAGGTCGGCCCGCGTGCCGTTCAGGCTGGCACTCGAGGCCTCCAACTGCGCCCGGGCCTGGTCCACCCGTGCCTGGATCTCTTCCTTGTCAAGGTCGGCCAGAACCTGGCCCTTCTTGACCTGGTCGCCATACTCCACATAGAGCTTCTTCACGATGCCGCTGGCTTTGGACTTGATCTCAACCTTGGTGATGGGCTCGATTTTGCCGGTGGCCACCACGCTTTTGGCCAGGTCGCCCTTTTCCACTTTCGCCAGCTTCGAGGGATCGATCTTGGTGCGGCCAAGGCTGGCCGCAAGCAGTCCGCCGGCGATCACCAGGATCAGAACGGCTGCGATTGAGCCATAAATGAGTATTCTGCGCCGCTTCTTTTTGCCATTGCCGTTGCCGTTCACGACAGCCTCCTGCCTCGAATCAACCTGAAGTCTGACCCTCACCTGCTGTTACGGGAGCCACGCGGGAATAGTTCCTGAAAAATGTTGGCGGTACGGCTCCTCTGGGCCCTGCGGTGTTAGACCTCCGAGCGGGAAAAAAGAAAGCGTAAAGAAGGTCTCGGGTGTCAGGTGTCAGGTCTCAGGTCAAGTGCCATGCGCGCTATTCGTAGTTTGCCTTTCTGGGGCCTGAAACCTTAAGACCTTAAACCTGACACCTGACACCTGAGACCTAATACCTGACACCCGGGACCTGAGACCTTACTCCTTTGGAATGTTAGAATTATAGTTCCATGATTGCCTACGTGCTGCTGCGGGTGTTTGTCATCCTGCTCCTGGTGGCAGCCAATGCCTTCTTTGCCGCGGCCGAGTTTGCCCTGGTCAGCGTGCGCGAGACCCGCATCCAGCAGTTGATTGCAGCCAACCGCGCCGGCGCTCGCACCGTACTCAAACTGCACCAGCAGCTCAGCCGGGTGGTGAATGGAGTGCAACTGGGAATCACGGTCGCCAGCCTGATGCTCGGCTGGCTGGGCGAGCCGGTGCTGGCGCGGCTGTTCGAGACCTTGATCGGAAGCGTTCCCCATGCGCTTCTCTACGCCCACGCCATCGCCGTGGGCGTGGCGTTCGTCCTGATCACTAGCCTGCACGTGATCCTGGGTGAGCTGGTTCCGAAGTCGCTCGCCCTGCAGCGGGCCGAGCGGGTGGCGCTGGCCGTGGCCGCTCCCATGGACGTCTTCCTGACCCTGACCAGCCCACTGACGGCGATCATGAGCCGGGCCGCCGGTATGGTGCTGCGCGCCTTCGGCACCCGCGAGATCCGGCACGGATCGGTGCACTCGCCCGACGAACTCAAGCTGATTGTGACCGCCGCCCACCATTCCGGTCAGCTCTCCGCAGCCCAGGAAGAGATGCTGCTCAACGCGCTGGAACTGGATAACGTTACGGCGCGCCAGGTGATGGTCCCCCGCACCAAGATCTTCTCCTTGCCCGCCGACCTGAGCCTGGATGAGGCGCTCTCGCGGGTGGTTGAAGACCAGCACTCCCGCATTCCGGTGTATGACCCGCAGCGCGGTCCTGAGCACATCGTCGGCGTGCTTTATTCGAAGGACCTCATGCGCTGGACGCGGCTGCGCGTCGGGCTGGGCGGGAATCCGGCGGCGGCTCAGCGCATTGCCACCATGAAGATCGGCCAGATCCTGCACGACGTGCTGGTCGTGCCCGAGACCAAGCCTCTGCTCGAACTTCTGGGCGAGTTCCAGCAGCGCAAGCGGCACCTGGCCGTGGTGGTGGATGAATTCGGTTCGATCGCCGGCGTCATCACCGTGGAAGACGTGCTGGAACAACTGGTCGGCGAACTCGAAGACGAGTTCGATGTCGCCGCCGCGCAACCGGCTGTCCTGGACGCGAATGCGCCGCTCTCGCTCGATGGCTCGGTCAACATTCGCGATCTCGAAACGCAATATGAGCTGAACCTTCCCTACGACGAGGGATTCGAGACGCTGGCCGGTTTTGCCCTTTCCCGCCTGCAGAAAATTCCCCGCGGGGGTGAGGCCTTCGACTACGGAGGGCGCAGGTTCACGGTCGAGAAGATGGAAGGCCATCGCATCGCCAGCGTGCGCATCGAGCCGGTGCCGGCGGCGCCGGTGCAGCGGGCCGGGGATTAGGCGTCGAGTTGGCTTCCTTCGTGTACCTTCGTGTCCTTGGTGGTTACAAGAAAAGCCTGAACCACAAAGGACACGAAGGGACACGAAGGAAAACCGACTCCGCAGGGGTGCGGCTTTCGGTGGTTTTGCGAAGCGCTGTATAGTTGAACGTCCCGAGTGGACTTGAGTCCGCGACAGAACTCCTCGATGGCCCGTCACATCTTCTCCCGCCTGCTCTACACCCTCCCGGTGATCTGGCTCGTCGTCTCGGTAGTCTTTTTGTTGATTCATTTCGTTCCCGGCGATCCGATCCAGCAGATGCTCGGGGAGGGCGCGGCCGCGGGCGACATCCAGGCGATGCGCCACGCCTACGGGCTCGATGTGCCGCTCGGGCAACAATATCTGAACTACTGGAAAGGCGTGCTGCACGGAGACCTGGGCAAGTCGCTGCGCTTCAACCAGGGAGTGACGAGCCTGATTGCGCAGCGTTATCCGTTTACTTTGCAGCTTACACTGGCGTCTTTGTTGGTCGCGATCGTGCTGGCGGTCCCGGCGGGCGTACGCTCGGCCCAGCGCCGCAATCTGTGGGATGACCGCCTGCTGAGTGTGGTCAGCCTGTTTGGACTGTCGTTCCCTAATTTCGCGCTGGGGCCGGTGCTGATCTTGCTTTTCGCGGTCAAACTGGGATGGCTGCCGGTCTCGGGCTCCGGCACGGTGGCGCATCTCGTGCTTCCGGCAATCACCATGGGCGGCGCGCTGGCGGCGATCCTCACGCGCATGGTCCGGACCTCGATGCTCGAAGAACTCGGCCAGGACTACATCCGCACCGCGCGGGCGAAAGGCCTGCCCGAGCGGACGGTTGTTTATCGTCACGCCCTGCGCAACGCCATGATCCCGATCCTGACCGTCCTCGGCTTGCAGTTCGGCGCGCTCCTGGCGGGCGCGATTGTGACCGAGACGATATTTTCCTGGCCGGGGATTGGACGGCTGACTATCCAGGCCATCGGGAACCGCGATTACTACCTGGTGCAGGGATGCATTCTTGCGATTGGGTTGACGTATGTAGCGGTGAACTTTCTGACGGATCTGCTGTATTCGGCGGTGAACCCGAGGATCAGGCAGTGAGACAACGAGACTCTTTGCGGTTTTTCTCTGTGACGTCCGCGATTAGAGGTTTTTTCGACGCGAGTGCGAGCATGAATTCGCATGGCGACTAACTGGCAACTAACCACTGACCACTGGCATCTGGCGCGAAGCGCCCGTCTCGCCCGCCACAACCCGCTGGCGGCGGTGGGAGTCGTGTTGGTGGCCGTGTTCGTGTTCTGCGCGCTGTTTGCGCCCTGGGTTGCTCCGCAGGATCCTGCCCACATTGATCTTCCCAACCGCCTCGAGCCGCCTTCGGCGCGGCATCTTTGCGGCACCGACGAACTGGGACGCGACATTCTCTCCCGCCTCGTCTGGGGCGCGCGCATTTCGATGTTTGTCGGCAGCAGCGTGGTCGTCTGCTCGCTGGCACTCGGGCTTCTGATCGGCAGCCTTGCCGGGTACTACGGCGGGCGCATTGACCGCTTCGTCAACATCGTCGTCATGAACGCCTTTCTTTCCTTCCCCGGAATTCTGATCGCGATTGCGTTCGTTGCCTTTCGTGGTCCCGGCATCTTCAACCTGGTACTTGCGCTCTCGCTTGGAGGATGGGTGGGCTATGCCCGCCTGGTCCGCGGGCAGGTGCTCGCCGTGCGCGAACGCGAATTTGTGGAAGCGGCGCGGGCGCTCGGGGCGAGCGACCTGCGCATCATTCTGCGGCACATCCTGCCCAACATCATTCAGCCCGTGATCGTGCAGGCGGCGATTGGCATGGCGGGCGCGATCCTGGCCGAAGCGACCATGAGTTTTCTGGGATTAGGCGTGCCGCCGCCGACGGCTAGCTGGGGGTCGATGCTGAACGACGCGCGTTCACATTTGTTCGATGCGTCCCATCTGGTGATCTTTCCGGCGGTCACGGTGATGTTCGCCGTCCTGGCGTTCAATTTTATTGGCGACGCGCTGCGCGATGTACTCGATCCGCGGTCGCGGATCGAAGCAGGACTGTAAGTTCGACTCTGGGGCCGGAGAACCAAGTCGTCTGTAGTATCGTACTTACCATCGAGCTGCTCCTTTCGTCGAATGCAGCTGCTGAGTATCAGCCCTTGAGGTGGATCATGTTCTTGGTGCGAAGGCTGGCTGTGCTGTTCCTCGTGCTGTCGGCGATTTCGATGTCATGGGCCCAATCCCAGACCGCAGGCGCCCCTGCCGCCGCGGCCGCGAGTCCACCGGCGGCGGCTTCCGGTCCTGCCTTCGACGTGAAGGCCGCGACCGACGCCTATCTGGCCAAGGTTCCGCCCGACAAGAGGGCCCGCTCGGATGCTTATTTCGAAGGCGGCTACTGGCTGCAGCTCTGGGATTTCCTGCTTTCGAGCGCCATCCTGATCTTGCTGCTGCAGTCGGGTCTGTCGGCGCGCATGCGCAACTGGGCGCAGCGAATCTCGTCCTGGCGCGGCATTCAGGACCTGATTTATTTCATGCTGT
Source organism: Terriglobales bacterium (assembly GCA_049696815.1). Taxonomy (GTDB): domain Bacteria; phylum Acidobacteriota; class Terriglobia; order Terriglobales; family Acidobacteriaceae; genus Acidiflorens. The sequence goes on from JBAVUO010000012.1 coordinate 55,967, forward strand.
TTGTGGTGATCACAACTGTGGTGCAGTTCCCGCTCGACGTGTACGAAGGCTACTTCCGCGAGCACAAGTACGGGCTGGCGACGCAGACTTTCGGTCCCTGGATGCGGGACCAGGCGGTTGGCCTGGCGGTGGGCGCGGTATTGGGCGGTGTCGCCGTCATGGGTCTCTACTGGATCGTCCGCCGGCTGGGGAAGAACTGGTGGGTTTGGGGGACGGTGGCGAGCATCGTCTTTTTCGCAATCACGGTTCTGATTTCGCCTGTGTACATCGCGCCCCTCTTCAACACATACAAGAAGCTCAACGATCCCAAGATCAAGGACCCGATCCTGAGCATGGCGCGCGCCAATGGGATTCCCGCCACCGATGTTTACGAAGTGGACGCCTCGCGCCAGTCCACCCGGGTCAGCGCCAACGTCAGCGGATTCCTCGGCACCGAGCGGATCACCCTGAACGACAACCTGCTCAAGCGCTGCTCACCGGCGGAAATCCAGACGGTAATGGGGCACGAGATGGGACATTACGTTCTTCATCACGTGTACAAAGACCTCCTCTTCTTCAGCATTGTCTTTCTCGTGGGTTTCGCGTTCCTCAACCGCGGCATGCACTGGTCCCTGGCGCGCTGGGGAGAACGCTGGGGCACGCACGAGATCACCGATGTCGCTGCCCTTCCCGTCGCGGTGCTGCTGTTATCGATTTTCTTCTTTGTGCTGACGCCGGTAACCAACTCCTGGAGCCGTATGCAGGAGTACGAGGCCGATATCTTCGGCCTGAATGCCGGCCGCCAGCCCGATGGCGAGGCGGAAGTGGACCTAAAACTGGGCGAGTACCGCAAGCTGGATCCGAGCCCGATCGAGGAGTTGATCTTTTTCGATCATCCCAGCGGGCGCACCCGGATCACCGCCGCCATGCGCTGGAAAGCGGAGAACATGGCGGCGCTGCCGCCGGGGACCAAGGCTGGCGCCCAGTAGGGTTGGCGCGTTCGCACGTCACTTCGCAGGAACGTCGTCACCCCCGGCGGTGACCATCCTCACTGTCCGCGTTACACTCGACTGTTAGCGTGATTAGAGGAGACAAGCCATGCCCACCATCTACTCCTATCGCACCACCGCACGTTGGACCGAACACACGCGGGGCATCGTGGAAGGCGAGGCGATTCCGCGCACCATCAACTTTGCCGCTCCCCCAGAGTTCGGCGGAGAGCCTGGCCTGTGGACCCCCGAGCACCTGCTCCTGGCCTCCGTCGCTACCTGTTACGTGGCCACGTTGCGCGCCGTAGGCCAGGCTTCGAAGCTCCAGTTCGGCTCGCTCGAACTCACGGCCGAGGGCACCATCGAGAAACAAGAAGGCGGATTCCGGTTCACCCGTATCCTCCTGCGGCCGGTCGTCACCATCGAGAAAGAGGAGGAGCGCGAGCGTATGGGCCGCATGCTCGAAAAGGCGGAGCGCGTTTGCCTGGTTTCCCGTTCCCTGGCTTGCGCCACCACGCTCGAACCGAAGATCGTGGTGCAGCAACACGTGGGCGCATAAAAAGCTGTCAGCCGTCAGCTATCAGCCCTCAGGAAAGGTGACGGTAGCGACGGCGGTGCCGGATTTGAAGTTGCCGAGTAGTTCCGGCAGGAGAGGCGGCAAGCCGCGTTTCTATACAATCAAGCCGCGTCTCTACACAATTTTGTTGACATCGTACCCGCCGGGACTTGCATCTCCTGAGAGCTGTAAGCTGTAAGCCGTAAGCCGTGAGCTGTGACCTGACACCCGAGACCTGGTCCCCCTCGATAACCTTTCCCGCCTCCAGCCGTCCAATATTTTGAGCGCAGATTTCGGAAACTTTTCCTGAGCCAATGCGTATCAATAGACATATGGATCTGCGATACCAAATCGAATGCTCGCATGACGTTGCCGTGGTCGGTTGCTCCGGGCGCCTGGTGCGCGGGGCGGCGCTAGAGGAGTTCCAGCGCCAGCTCGAGCAACTGGAGCATATGCGGATCCTGGTGCTTGATTTATCGGCAGTCGATCAACTGGATGCGGGCGGCTTGGGAGTGTTGCTGGAACTGCGCCGATGGGCTCGGCAGCACTCGGTCCAGATCAAGTTGGTGAACCCCTCCCCCTTTGTGTACCGCGTGCTTGAGGCCACACGTTTGACCTCGGTGTTTGAGATTTCCTCCCTGGAAGAGGCGCTTGGCATCCTGCAAGCACCGCACGACCCGCCGCGTTACGCGGTGGCCTGAACTCATGGGCGCGATGCTTTATAATTCGCGCCCATGAAGTTCAACCTCAGGTGTCAGGTCCCAGGTTTCAGGTCTCAGGTCTGGCGGTTGAATTTCGTTGAGAGACCGCCTGCCGGCTCTTTTGGATCTGGGTTTCCACACAGCCAACACGCCCGCCAGTTTTTCCCCTTGACCCTCGAAGTTCTCACTCCCAGCCGATGACCCAACTCGCCCGCAAATTGCGCATCACCGATTACTTCTCCCTCGGCTGGGGAACCATGGTCGGCGTCGGCTGGCTGCTGGTGATGGACGACTGGTTGACGCGCGGGGGCCCGCTCGGCGGAATTCTCGGCTTCGCCATCGGCGGCATTCTCTTGCTGCCCATCGGCTACGTGTACGGCAAACTGGTTGCCGCGATGCCGGACGCATCCGCCGAGGTCGCCTACACGGCCCGCGTCTTCCCGCAACCAGTCAGCTTCTTTACCGGCTGGATGATGGTGTTGGCCTACTTCATCGTTTGCCCGTGGGAGGCGGTGGCCGTCGGCCGTATTGCGGGTTACATTTTCCCCGCGCTTGACTCCATCGAGTTGTACCGCGTGGCGGGAAAACCCGTGTACCTGCCGCACTTGCTCATCGGTCTCGGCCTTACCGCCCTGCTCACGGTGCTGAACTACCACGGCATTCGGCTGAGCGCCACGTTTCAGAACTGGACGACCTTCGGAACGCTCACGCTATTTGCGATCTTTGTCGGTTTCGGCGTCGCCCACGGATCGACGAGCAACTTTCCGCCGCTGTTCACGCACACGCCGTTCGTCTCGATTCTTCTGGTTTTGCAGATCGTGCCCTACTTCATGACCGGATACGAGTCGGTCACCAAGGCCGCCGAGGAAGCGAATCCGGAGTTCCGGTCGCGCGGCTTCTTTCGTGCGATCTGGGCGGCGATCATTGTCGGCTTCGTTTTCTACGTCATCGTGATCGCAGCGGTGGGCTTCGTCGCGCCCTGGCGTCAGCTCATCGGCGCCCCGTTCATGACGGCCGTCGCTTTCGAGCGGGCCATCGGCTCGCGCTGGATCGTGAGCATCATTCTCGCCGCCGCACTGCTGTCGCTGTTCAAGGTCTTCAACGGGAACTTTGTCGCCGCCAGCCGCTTGCTCTTCGCCATGGGCCGGCGCGGGCTGGTGGATGGACGCCTGGCCAGCGTGCATCCGCGGAATCAGACGCCCGCTGCGGCGGTGGTCTGGGTGGGCATTGCCACTGGGGCGTGCATGTTTCTGGGCGGCGCTATTCTGGTGCCGATCTCGGAAGTTGGTTCTCTGGCGTCCGCCATTGGATGGCTTGCTGCCTGCCTCGCCTATCTGTGGATGCGCCCACCAGCTCTGGACCGCTGGATCGCCGGCACGGGCGCGCTGGTCGGGCTGGCGATGGTACTGATGAAAATTTTGCCCTTCGTCCCGGGTCACTTTAGCGGCTGGGAGTGGCTATCATTGGGACTCTGGATCCTTGCCGGGGTATGGCTCGGCAGGAAATCCGGCTCGGTCGGGAATCGGACGCTTCGCCCGTCCGAAGAAAAATAGTACGACGGAGAGATTCATGACGCGCCCGTTCAACCGCAAAGGAGTTCGAACTGTGAAACGGATCCGTAACGCTGCCATTTTGCTGCTGGCGTTTTCCCTGTTCCTCGTCCTCCACTCCGTCGCGCAAACCAGCGCGCCCTTCGACCTGGTGATCACCGGCGGCCACATCGTCGACGGAACCGGTTCGCCTTGGTATTCAGGAGATATCGGCATCCGCGACGGCCGAGTCGCCGCCATCGGCAACCTCAGTGCGGCCGCGCGCCGCAGCACCATCGACGCGCGCGGGAAGGTGGTCGCGCCGGGCTTTATTGACATGCTTGGGCAGTCGGAGATGACGATCCTTGTCGATCCGCGCCTGCCGTCGAAAATCTTTCAGGGAATCACCACCGAGATCACCGGCGAAGGCGGATCGGCCGCTCCGTTGACCGACGCTATCGTCCAGGCCGACCGCCCCGGCTATGAGCACTACAAGATCGCTCCGGACTGGCGCACGTTCCGGCAATTTTTTGCCCGGCTGGAAAAGCAGGGTATGGGAATCAACCTCGCCAGTTACGTGGGCGCAACCCAGGTGCGGCGCATGGTGCTCGGAGACGCGGACGTCCAGCCCACGCCCGAGCAACTGGAGAAGATGAAGGCCCTGGTCCGCGACGCGATGCGCGACGGCGCCGTGGGAGTCTCGACCTCGCTCGAATATGCGCCTGCTCCCTACGCGAAGACGGAAGAGTTGATCGCGCTCGCCGGGGAAGCCGCGAAGTTTGGCGGCATCTACGCCACCCACATGCGCAGCGAAAGCGACAGCGTTCTGGAGTCGATTGACGAAGCGTTGCGCATCGGCCGCGAGGCGCACATCCCCGTCGAAATCTGGCACATCAAGGTTGCGGGAAAGAGCAACTGGGGACGCATGCCCGAAGTCGTCGCCAAAATCAACCAGGCACGCGTCCAGGGTGCGGACGTTTCCGCCAACACCTATGCCTATACCGCCTGGTTCAACAGCATGTCGGCGTTTGTGCCGCCGTGGGCGCACGATGGCGGCGACGCCAAGTTGATCGAGCGGCTCAAGGACCCGGCAACCCGCGCACGCATTCGCAAAGACATGGAGACTCCTTCCCGAGACTGGGACAACGAGTGGCAGGAAATCTCCGGCCCGCAGGACGTGCTGATCGGCGTCGTGCAGAATCCGGAACTCAAGAAGTTTCAGGGTAAGCGCCTCTCGGATGTAGCGGCAGCGTGGCACAAGGACCCGATGGACGCGCTGTTCGACCTGCTGATTGACGACAACGCCTTCACCGAGTGCGCCGTCTTTGGCATGTCGGAACCCGACGTCACGCTCGCCTTGCAGCAGCCCTGGGTTTCGATTGACAACGATTCCTCAGGCACCTCACCGGAAGGCATTCTGGGCGAGGAGCACCCGCATCCCCGCGCCTATGGGACGTTCCCACGGATCTTGCGGAAGTACGTAAGAGAAGAGAAGAAACTGACGCTCGAAGATGCCATTCGCAAATTCTCCGCCCTTCCCGCCCAGCGCATGCGCCTCGCCGATCGCGGCGTGCTGAAACAGGGCATGTGGGCCGATGTGGTCGTCTTCGAGCCCCAGACTGTGCGCGACCTCGCGACCTACGACAATCCCAACCAGCTCTCGCAGGGCATGGAGTTCGTGCTGGTCAACGGCGTTCCGGTGATCGAAAACGGAAAGATGACCGGCGCGCTGCCGGGAAAGGTGCTGCGGGGAGCGGGGTACGTGCCGTAAGACGTTTCCCACAGATTCGTGCCATAAATCCACATTGTCATCCTGAGCGAAGCGAAGGACCTGCTTTCTTCTCACTGCAAGAGACAGCGGGTCCTTCGCTTCGCTCAGGATGACAATTCAATTTACGGTTTTACGCTTTTCGCATCAGCTTGAGCGCGATTGTTTTCGGTACGACTGACGACGCGCGGTTTCGCGAGCGTCCCCGTAACATTCCACGTCTGCTGGTCGCCGCGGGTCAGCACAAAGTCCAAACTGCCGCTGCGGGCGGCGGTTCCGCTCACCTGATAGAAGCCGTCGCGCGATTCCAGTCTGCCCGCTTGCAACTTCCACGTTCCTTCTTTCAGGCGTAGGTCTCCGGCGAACCGGTGTACGGGCAGGGGCCTCGGCGCTCCGGGGATTTCAACGTGCGGCAGAGTTCCGTTGCGCACGACGAACCGTAACTCGCCATCGGCATGCGCCAGGAAATCAGAAAGCGTATCTCCGGTGCCGGTCACGTCAAAGTTTCCGTCCACCATCCCGGTCGCCCAGGCATCATTCATCAGCGCGGTGGCCGGGGCAAGCGAGATGTTTCCGAGAGTGCCCGTGGCCTGATACCGTGCCGGCGCGGAGGAAACGTCAATGACCCACTTTCCCTGATAGGTACCCTGGAAAACCTGTCCGCGGAGACCGGTGAGCGTGATCTTGCCGCGATCGAGTTCCGCCTGGGCCACGACTTGCCCGGCGGCGACTTTCTTCAGCATCAGCTGGTTAACGCGCACCGTTCCCCGAGCCTGGATTTCCAGCAGTGGGGGCTTCGCCCCGGCGTCGGTCGCGGTCAGCAAGCGATACCACGGGCGCTTGGCCGGATGCGGCGTGAACCATTCCACAAGACTATCGGTCGAAAGCCGGTCGGCTCCGAGGTCGAAGTGAAACACGCAACCAGACGCAGGACAATGACGAGGCGATGTGACCGAGCCGCTCCAGCGCGTGTTGCCGGTCTCGGCGGAAAGGTTCTCAAGCGTTACGGCGTCGGGCGTCAGCGTTATCATCGCCGAAGCAATCTCAATCGGCGTATTCAGCCCGCGCACCTCGGCCCGCACATTTCGCAGTTGTGCGGTTCCGAGGACCATCGGATCCGCAAATCCGCGCCACGTACCGGCAAGGCTGACATCGAGCCGGGCCGCACCCTCGGCTGCCGGAACCAGTCCGGGTACGCCTAAGATTCTGGCCAGGCGAAACACGCTCTTCAGGGCCGCGTCTCCCCGCAAGGAGAAATGGTATCCAGACACCGCCACCCACCCCTCGGCCGAGGCCGGGACTGCTCCCCCCATGGCCAGCGAAACCACACCAACCCTCAGGTGCGGCTCTTCTGGTTCGTGGTCGTTGCGCCCCCGAGTCGCCTTCCCGGACTTTGCCCGTCCAGTATTGGTGTCCACCAGGGTGAAGGGAATCGCGCCGAAGGTGATTTCATCTTTGCCGCCATTGGCAGTCACTCGCGCATTGGAAACCGATCCCTGCCCACTGAGTTGCAAAGGGCCAGCGCTGTCGCGGTGGGCGTGGAACTCGGCATCCAGGCGTCCGGTGGCAGCCAGGTCCGCGGGCAGTTTCTTCTTCGCCACTCGCAACAATCGCAGCACGGGAAGGAGAGGCACTTTTTCGGCTGCCAGCGTCAGATCATAACCAGGACTGGCCGTGAGCTGAGCAAGGCTCCCGCGCAGCCGCACCGCCCCTCCGCTCACCGGCGATTCGCAGGAGAGGTCTTCGAGCGCGCTCTGCACTGGGCGGAAGCGCGCCGAGCATTCCGTCGCCAGGCGGAGCCGCTCGCCGCCCACAATGTCGTAGCGGCGAAAATCTTCGACCGTCACCTGGCTCCGGATCAGCAGCGACTCTGCGGTCCCGGAGAGATTCGCCGCCAGGCTGACGCCGCCTCGCCATCCCCGGTCTCTGCCCGAGAACAGTTTCGTGATCTGCCCGAGTTGTCCCCCGTCCCATCGCAACGCTGCCTGCACGGGCGTTTCGCCCAGTTGGGAAGCGCGCTGCCAGGTGGCATTCACGCGCAGCAGTCCGGTGTCAGTAAGATTGAAATCCGTGCGCACCGGCTGCGCCGTCAGGCGCGCCCCCCAGGAGTTTTCCGAGTCCTGCCACAGGGCCACGTCGGCATCACTGAGCGCATACGATTTCTTCTCCTGGCCCAACTTAAAGTTGATGCGCGCGTGAGTGGCTTCGAGGTAGGGGAAGGCGGGGCGGCGCTCCGAAAGCGGTTTCCCCGTTGGCGCTGTGGGGATTTTCGCACTCCGCTCCAGGAGGCTCGTCAGGTTCCAGCGTCCGTCGCGGTCGCGCACTAGGTTGATGCTGGGCTCGGTCGCGCTCAGGGTGGCGATCTCCAGCCGCCCTCGCATCAGCGAACTGAGCCGGATCCTCGCGGACACATCCTCTGCCCGCAACATGGGCTCGGCGCTGATTACCGGATCGTCGTAGATGACCAGGCCTTCCAGGTCGAAGCCCGGGCGGGGCAAGAGGTGCACCCGCACCCTTCGCATTTCCACCCGCCGTCCCAAGGCCGAGCCGATGGAGTCGGCAATCCGGTTCTGCAGCCGCTCGACTCCCGGCCGGAACAGAAACAGTATCAGGAGCAGGGCCGCCACCGCGCCCAGCCAGCGTCTGGAAATGGGAAGCTTCACCGCACGATCCGCAGAGTGCGCGACCAGCGCGTCTCGTCAAAAAAGTGAATGATGATGTGCGCTAGAAACCCCAGCCGGTCCTCCATGCTGCGCATCTGGTACTGGTCGGGGGGCGTCGTAAAGGACCAGTAGATGAACATGGGGCGCCCGATCACGTTCTGTTTCGGAATGAATCCCCAGAAGCGGCTGTCGTAGCTCACGTCGCGATTGTCGCCCATCGCGAAATAGCTGTTCGGCGGCACCACCACGTCCTCGCCCTGCAAATGCGACGGCAACGCAGCTTCCCACTTCTCGTTTCGGACCCCATACATCTCCGAAGGCGGCACAGCGGGAAAATTGTCGCGGTAGGGGTTGTAGTCCCCCATCTTGTGCTGGGCGTAGGGCTCATCCAGTTTCTGGCCGTTGCGGTACACGACGCCGTCGCGCAAGTGGATGCGGTCTCCCGGAATGCCGATGATCCGTTTCACCACGAAAAGGCCTTGTTCTTCGGGGGACAGGAACACCACGATGTCCCCGCGCCGGATCTCGCGGTAGGGCAGTAGCGGCCCCAACCAATGGGTAGCCGGCGCGAACTGCTCCCGGTTCACGAACACGTGGTCGCCGATCAGCAGCGTGTCTTCCATGGAGCTGGAAGGAATTTCGAATGCCTGCAGAATAAACGTGATGATAAACAGGCCGGTGACCAGCACTCCCGCCATGGAGGCCAGGAACTCCACCGTCGTCTCGCGCGGCTTCTCTTCCTCGATCTTTTCTTTCTTGGCCACAATGATTGTCCGTTTCAGAGGATTTCCACCTTCAGCGCACTAGCTGGAAAGTACGCTCCCAGCGGGTGATCTGGAAAAAGTGAGTCACCGCATAGGCAAGGTGATAAAGTCTATCACCTGCGGTCGGCGATCCCGGAAGATCGTTGTTCAGGCCGCGGGCCGACCAGTAGATCAGCAGCGGGCTGCCGATGATGTTCTCCCGCGGCACGAATCCCCAGTACCGGCTGTCTTGGCTGTCATCCCGGTTATCCCCCAGCACAAAATAGTTGCCCGCCGGGACAATCAACTGGCGATCCTCCACCAGTTTCCGCATCTCGCTCCACCAGCGCGCCGTGACCCCGAGTGCGGGCACGTCGGTGCGCGGAAAATCGTCGCGGTAGGGATCGCGGGCCGTCGAGATGTATTGCACGTAAGGTTCTTCCAGGGGCGTGCCGTTGACGAATACGCGCCGGTTGACCAGACGCACGCGGTCCCCGGGCACACCCACCACGCGTTTCACGAAATGCTGCGCCGGATTCAGCGGATAGTGGAACACGACGATGTCTCCCCGCCGGATCTTGCGGTAGGGCAGCAGGGAGTTCCACATTCCGCTGTCGCCGTAGCGGAACTTGTCCACCAGCAGGTAGTCGCCGATCAGCAGCGTCCCTTCCATCGATTCCGAGGGGATGGTGAACGCCTGCACCAGGAACGTGACCACAAAGACGGCGATCACCACCGTCCCCGCCACCGACTGAATCGTTGCGGGCCAGTCGCCTCCGATAATATTCTCACTCCAGGACATGACTAAGTTACGTTCCCACCCTTCACCGCCCGCGGCAGCGCCGCCTCCGGCTGCGCCGCCAGATGTTCCAGCACCTGCCGCGCCGCCTCCTGCTCGGCCCGCTTTTTAGTCGAGCCCTGGGCGCGCGCCACAAATTCCGCGACCCCGGTATCCTGCAATCGCACCTCGACCGTAAAAGTTTTCTTGTGCTCGGGGCCCTCCTCTTTCACCAGGGCATAGAGCGGCTGCGGGTTTCCGTGCGCCTGCAGTTTCTCCTGGAGCGCCGACTTGAAATCCATCACCGGCATGGCGCTGGTCTCCAGGTTCATGCGGGCCAATTCCGGTTCCACGATGGTCCGCAGGATGAAGTCGCGCGCCACCGCCCATCCCCCGTCGAGGTACAGGGCCGCCAATACCGCTTCCAGCGCGTCCACCTGCAGCGTGGCTTTGCCGCGGCCCCCGCTCTTTTCCTCGCCCCGGCCCAGTCGCAGGTAGTGGCCAAGTTGGATCTGTTCGGCCGCGCGCAGCAAATGCCGCTGTCCCACCAGGTGGGCCCGCAGCTTCGAAAGTTGGCCCTCGCGGAACTCGGGAAAGCGCTGGAACAGCGCTTCGCTGGTCACCAGACCCAGCACCGCGTCTCCCAGGAACTCGAGCAGTTCGTTGTCGCCGGTGCGGGGCGAACTGCTGGACGTGCCCAGGGCCTCGACTTCGCGCGCCTGGGAACTATGGGTCAGCGCCTGCTCGATCAGTTCAGGGCGCTGGAAGTGATATCCCAGGCTCTCTTCCAGCGCCATGATTTCTCGTGCTTTCATGAAAAAACGGAATTGCCAATCTCAGCCGTGGTTCAATTCTTCGGGGGTTGACTCGGCGGTTGGGCCGGCGCCGCGGTGACGCCGGTGAGTTGCTGCAGGCGATCGCGTTCCCGCCGCGCCAGAATTCCGATCTGGTTGCCTTCCTGGGTCAACTCCACGGCGCGGTTGGCGACCTTGAGCGCCTCGGTATACTTAGCGGCCTGCTTGTCGGGCGAGAGCGCGGCGGCCTGCTTGTCGAGCGCGAGCGCCAGCCGCAGCACCACCACCGGGTCCGGCGACGATGGGTAGGCATCAATGGACTGCTGCAAGTTCGTCTGCGCGGCGGTAAAGTCGTCCTTCTTGAACTCAATTGTGCCCATGATCGAATACGCGTTGGAACGGAGCAGCGACTTGTAGGCATCCAGCTTGTCCGGCGGAGTGCCGGCGGGAACGCTGACGTCGGTATCGATCGTCTGCGTTGCCTTCTCCGCCATCTTTATCGCTTCGTCATAACGCTGGTCCTTGTCCAGGTCGGTGTCGTGCGTCCTTTCCGCGATCACTGTCGCCACCATGACCAATGCCTCCGGATCGTCCGCGTCGATGCTGAGCACCTTGCGGCCCATGGCTTCCGTCTTGTCCGCATTATTGCTGCTCTGATAGATGCGCATCGCCTGTTTGTAGAGCAGCACCCGCAGCTCGCTGTCCGGGAACTTGATAGCGAAATCGTCCGCAGCCTTCTCCAGCGCGGCAGCATCGGTGCCGGCCACGGCCGCCTTGTAGGCGTCGAATTCCGGCTGCGTCTTGGCTTGCGGCGGGCGTTTGACAGGCGGTGCTGCCGCCGCACCCTGCGCCGGCGCCGCCTGGCCCGCCGCGGGCGGATTCTGGGCTTGCCCGCTGCTCTGGGCCGCAGCGCAGATGATCATGCTAAGCACCGCTAGGAAAATTTCTGTTCGCTTCATGCTGTCCCCCGTGTGTTTTCAAGGTTGCAAAGTTTCAAGCATTCAGAGACTGTACTGGCGATCAGGCGGACGAAAGTAGCTGGCGCGCCAGGATCTGCAGCCTTGAAACTTTGAAACATCGAATTCTACTGCTGCGGCGCGGAGGACGGGGGTTCATAGGGCTGGTCCAGTCCTCGTTGCGCCGCTGACTTCACTTCCGGAAGCGTCCCGCCGGTGTTCAGCGCGGCGCGGTAATGGTCCACGGCGGCTTCCCGCTCGTCTTTCAGATCATAAATCCGCCCCAGGTAAATATGTGACCAGGCAATCACCTTGGGCTCATGCGCCTGCTGGAGCGCCCGCTCGAAATAGGTTCGCGCTCCCTCCATATCGCGATTCACCGTCGCCACTTGGGCCAGGATAAACAGCGCCCGGCCGGGATCTTCCTCTTCTTCGTCCAGCGCTTGCTGGGCCAGTTTTTGCGCCGTTTCCGGATCGCCCGCGGAAAGCCGCCGTTCCGCGTTCAGCAGCAGGTGCTCGTTTTTCGGCCGCGCCAGGTGCAGCAGCTCCGGAGCCGCTTCTTCGGCGAACTGGATCTGCGATACCCGCTTCCTCTCCTTGCCCACGTCAATCGAGTTCAGCATCTCCGGGTACGCGTTGCGCAATCCGGCCGGATCTTTTTCGAACTTGATCAGCGCGTCATAAAAGTAGCGCGTCAGGACGTAGCCCTCCCGGTCGGCCTCTTCAACGATCTGGGTGCGTTCCGCCTCCGGTGTCTTGGCCGAACCGAGCGTCCGGGCTTCGATCGCCCGCACCAGGCACTCCGTCACCAGCAGGGAAATGTTGTTCTTGAAGACCTCGTCCATGGGTGAGGTCTTGACTTCATCCAGCAGCGGCTGCAGTCGCGGGAAAGAAGCGCCGTTCTTCATCGCCAGCGGATCGAGCAGGTAATGCAGATAGGTGTGCCGGATCTGCTGCAACTTCATGGCGGTGCCCGCACTGGGCGATAGCACCACATAGTAATCGTTGGCGTAATTGCGGGCGTTGGTCTGTCCCGGCGCCCCCATCGCGTCCAGGTACACGGTGAACTGGCGTCCCAGATACCCTGCCGACGGCAGCTTCAGATAGATCTCCGTGTCGAAGGTCATCTTCGACAGCGAGTCGTGGTAGATCTCGGTCAGTTCCGTGTAGCGCGCGCGATGCCGCTCCCAGATGGCATGCAGGCCCGCCTTCTGGTAAAACGCCTGCATGAATGGAACGATGCCGGCAACTCCCGCCGCGTCGGGCGGGAGCTCCGCCTGCTTTGCCTTGGGCGTGAACGTGGGTGGCTCCCCGAGATACAGCGCCAGGGACACGTATTGCGCCAGGTCGCGCGCGCTGTCGGCCGCCTGATGCTCGCGGTAGAACTCGCACAGGGGAGCGACGGCATCCTGAGACCCCGGGGTCTCCTGAACCGCCTTGGCCACTTCCGAGCGGATCTGGGCGCGCAGCGGATCGGAAGCACTCAGCTCCTGGTCGTAGCCGCAGGTGTTGATTGAGGTCAGGACGGTGAAAAGCGTTTCACTGGTTTCCAGCGCCACCGTGGGCTGGTTCTCGGCAATTGATGGCACCGCCAGCCCTACTGCCAAGCTCAAACTGAACGCCAGTCGAAAACGCGGTCCCAGGAAATCCTCCCGATCATCGCAGAAAGGTGTGCTGGCAATAGTTTACGAACTGCCCGTCAGGCGGTCAAACCTCGAACCCAGTTCTCAGTTCCCGGTTCTCAGTTCTCAGATTCGACCCAGCATGCTGTCCGCACTTCCTTCCAGAGACACTACACGACGAGGTTTTCCAAGCGTGCAAAGAGTCCCGCAACTGAGAACTGAGAACCGGGAACTGAGAACTGAGAACTGCTCCTACCCTTTCACGCTGATCTTGGAGAAGGAAATCACGGCCCGTCCCGCGGTCGGACGGCCCATCGAAAGGGCCGGCCGGAACGTCGTGAAGATCAGCAGATTCTTCACCTGCGGCAGCACCGTCGCGGCATTCTCCGGCACCGAGAGGATGCGGTAGTCCTGGACCCGGCCATTGGCATCCACGTAGGCCTCGATGACCACCGAATCTTCACCGATACTTCCCAGCGACGTGCCAAACACCGACTGCTCCAGTTGCGGCGCAGTATAGAAAACCAGCGGAACATCGCTGCTGGCCTGCAGTTGACCGGGCAGCGCAAAGAAGCCGAGCAGCAACCCGAAAATCACCACCGCGCTCACCAGTCCCGCCGTGGCCGGAACCATGAACGCGTTGAGCGCGTTCTCCAGCCGCACCAGCGCTCCTTCAAACCGCGAGCGCCGCGCCCGCGCCGCCTCCTGCGAAATGGCGACCCGCAGTCGGAGCGCCAGGTCGGCCGGGGCCTGCTTTGCGCCCAGACCGGCCAGCAGTTGCTGGGTGCGCCCGACCGAGCCATACCGCCGCTGGCAGCGGGCACACTCTTGCATGTGGTGGCGGAGCGCGTGCCTCTCCGTCCCGCTCACCTGGCCGTCGAGATACGGCGACAATAGCCACTTGGCCTCACCGCAGTTCATGGCGTCACCTCAACCTCTCTGCCCCCTCGTGAAACCTGCACTTCCGGCTGCTCGTCCTGTGTCCGCAGGCCCAACTCCCGGCCCGCTTCCTGGACATATCTCAACAATCTCTTGCGCAACGCATCACGCCCCCGCGTGATGCGCGACTTCACCGTGCCCAGCGAAATCTGCAGCACCTCGGCAATCTCTTCATACGACATCTCTTCCAGGTCGCGAAGGATCAGCGCCGTGCGGAACGGTTCCGGAACATCGCGCAACGCCCGCTCCACCGCCGTCCGCACCTCTTCATGCGCGCAATTCTCGAAAGGCGACTCGCCGGGATCCACCAGTCGTTCTTCTCCGGCAAACTCGTACCCGCCCGCTTCGACCGGCTCAATCGGCGTCTCATGGGCCTTGTGCCGGAACCACCAGCGCCGCCGGTTGGCGGCTTCATGCAGCGCGATGCGGTAGATCCAGGTCTTCAGGCTCGACTCGCCGTGGAAGTGCTTCATTCCCCGGAAGACCTTCAGAAAAACTTCTTGCGTGGTGTCGGCAGCGTCGGAGGGGTCGTGGACCACGCGGTACACCAGGCTGTAGACCGGTTGGTGAAATTCTCCGATCAGCCAGGCGTAGGCTTCTTCCGAGCCCGCTTTCAGTTCGGAGATAATGGCCGCTTCCTGGGTTCGGGCACCGACGGCGCTTGCGAGATCGCCCAATGTGGTAGCTCCCGCCATGACTGGCAGTACCCCTCATTATAAAGTTCCTGCGGCCCGGCGGCGGGAAAACTTCCGGCAAAGCCGGAAACCTTCACCCCGCTTAATTCTATAGACTCCAGCCCCAAGGCCAGAGTTCCCAATCTAAGTGCTTTGTTTTCAAATGAAGAACAAGGGTCAACCACACTCAGGTAGCAGCCGCCCTTAGACCCCTGGTGGCGAACTCTGCGGCTTTGCCGGTGCCGGAGCGGGATTCGGCTTCGTCGCCTTCTTCTTGGCCGGCTTCTTGGGAGGCTCGGTGTCGTCCACAATGATCTTCTTGGGTGGCGCCGTCGTCGTCGTCGTCGCCTGCATCGTCTTCAGCTGGCTGCGCAGCCGCGTCAGTTCGTTTTCCTTGGCGCTGGCCAGATTCTGCATCCTTTCCCCGAACCCCCGGCGCACGCTTTCCAGCGCGCTCATATCGTTGCTCAGGCTCTGGAATTCATCCTTCGAGCCAAAGGCCCCGGCCGCTTCCACCACCGAACTGAAGACGTCATACAGCGCATCAAGATTCCGGTAGAGCTTGAAACTGGCGGCCAGATCCTCAGGGGCTGCGTTGAGTTGCGTCATGATCTCGGGCAAGGCTGCCTGCAGATTGCGTTGGATGGAATCGACGTTGGCCTGCGTCTGCCTTTTGTTGGAGGAATCCGCCTTCCACTTCTCAATTCGCATCTTCTCCAAATCCGCCTGCATGTTCTGCGCGGCCTGCCGCAGCTGTCCGAGGATGATGTTCAGCTCGTTGGCCGACGCATAGGGGACCGGCGGCGTGGTTGCCGGCCCACTACTGGTCGTTTGCGCCCAGGCGGCCGTAAGCAGAACCAGCAAGAAAGCCACAAGAAGGGAAACTGCTCTGCGAGAGTGTGACATGGGGCTCCGGTACGGACTGATGTTTTACTCTACTATCGTAGATGAGTTTGACGCGCCGCGAAAGCTGCGCGAGAATTGAGACAGTTCTTTCCTCCGCTGTTCAAGCGTGGGCCTGTGGCGCAGCTGGGAGCGCGCTTCCATGGCATGGAAGAGGTCGTCGGTTCGATCCCGACCAGGTCCACCAAATCTCCCAACAACTTAGACGGGGCGAGTAGTCACGGCAGCGGGATTTGTGTCATGAGTTGTGTCATAACCCGCCCTTTTGGTACTGACAGCAAGCACTTCCAGCGCGGTTCGCTTCGCTTCCATCCGCACATGGCTGTACCGCTCCAACATGCGACGGCTCACGTGACCGGCAATCGCCATGATCGTGGAATCGGACGCGCCGTTCTCCGCAAGCTGGGTAATGGCGCAGTGTCGCAGATCGTGGAACCGGAAGCCCGGCAAGCCCGCTTTCTTCGTCAGTGTCCTCCATGCCGACCGCCAGCTATTCAGGTGCCGCGTCGGATCGAAGGCCGTCACGTTGTAATCAATCACCCGCTTGCCGCTGAAAGTGAATTTCGGCACGAAGGCCGCAAAGACGTAGTGTGACGGTTCGACTTTGCCGAAGCCTTCCGCTCTCCGGCGCAGCCTTGCCAGAGCAGACGCGGCAACGTCGGTCAGAGGCACGGCCCGCTCACCCGCAGCCGTCTTGGATTTGCGGATCGTCAGCGTCTTTGCGAACAGGTCAACGTCTGACCATTGCAGCCCTTTCAACTCACAGCCCCTTGCCGTGGTATTCAGACATAGGATCGCGGCAAGGTAAGCCGTTTCCCACTCAGGCCGCATTACAGCCGTTTTGAGCAGCCGTTGCTTTTCTTCCTCGGTGAGAGCCTTCCCGATTGTCGAAGGCTCGCGCAGCGGGCGTATATCGTCGGCAACACGCGCCCAGACTCGTGCCCGCTTCATGATGCGCCGCAAGATGCCCAATTCGGCGTTGAGAGTTGCCGGGCCAACCTTCTGCTCCGCTCGCCATGTCCGGTACTCGGTAATCCGCTTCGCCGTGATGGATTTCAGCGGCTCATGCTTGAAATAGGCTCGTAACTGTACGAGCAACTGTTTTTCCTTGGCTCGACTCGCCGCTGCGAGTTCCAGTTTTCGAGCAGTCACGTAGTCATCCGCCGCCTGCCCGAAGGGTTGGCGGGCCAGCGAGGTAGAGGTCTGCGTCAGCTTGCCCCCTGTCGCCTGCCCGATGAGGTCTTTTTCTTTGGATTGCGCTTCTCGCCAATCAGTGGTTTCTAGCGACTGGCGAAATCGTTGCCCGTTGACAACGAAATCGCAGTGCCACGTCTTACCGCGTTTTACTAGTGACATTTTCGCTGCTCCTCCCATTCATCTGTTTAGGTATCGTTCCCGGCGACGCTGCTTCCATTCCTCGCTCGTCTGGTAATGCTGCAATTGGCATTTCTTCCCACAGAAGCGCTGATGATTGAATTTCGCGTAGAACCAACGGTCGCAACTGGTGCATGTTCGGACCCTTCCCAAGAGACCGCGTTCGCCCAGGCGGACAATGCGAAAAATCATCTCGGCAGTGCGGGCACCAGCGCGCGAATACCAGCCGAAAATCCACTTGGGTTCGGCGAATGTCTTGTACCTGCCCTCATCTTGCACATGGACCGGTCTCACCTTGAGCGTGTATCGCGACAGCTGGCGGTCGATGCGTTCGTTAAGAGCTGTGTCGGGCCTGCCCTCACGGATGAAAGTCTCTGCGCTCGTGTTCAGGTCTTGAATGAGCTGGGAAATCCGCTTGCGAGTGCGAGCTTCGGCTCGGAGTTCGTTGTGGGCGGCTCCAATCCTCGGCTGTTCCTCGGTGTTGAGCCATTCGACGAGATTTGTGCCGTCCTGCTGTCCGGCGAATATGTGGGGAGCACGTGTTTTCATATCGTCTAATGAAATATGGCTAAAGTCATTGACTAATTCAATTGAAAAGTACCACAAGTGCTAGTAGAACTCAAGAAGAATTCAGCACGGAGGATAGCCGAAATGAAACGAATGGCCGAAGCAGTTTCAATAAGGGATGCCGCGAGGCAACTCGGGGTCTCCATCCGGTTTGTGTACGACTTGGTTTGGTCTGGGAAGCTCCCAGCCCAGAAGGTGGACAAGGTGTGGAGAATCCCCGCCAGCGCCATCGAAGCCAGACTCAAGGCGCGAGGTGCGTGATGCCCGACAGTGTTCCTCAACTGCTCACTCTACTCGCGGTCGCACAGGCGTTGTGCGTCAGTCCGCACACCGTCCGGGCCTGGGTGAAGAAGGGGAAACTCCGGCCGGTGCGGATCTGCCGCCGGTTGCTGTTTCACCCAGATGAAATTGCGCGCTTCCTGGCGGAAGCGAAGTGATTGCTGGTTTGGAAGCTGTCTTTTGTAGATTGCCGACTGAAGGACCATTGTGCTTACCAACCCAGTTAATTCGCTTATTTCGCCTTCGCTGATGCACGAATACAGCTGGCCTGTCCCTCTCCAGCAAGAAGCATGGCAGGGGCTCACAGGGCAAATCGTAGAAACGATCGCTCCGCATTCAGAAGCGGACCCGGCAGCGCTGCTTGTCCAGTTGCTCGTCGTTTGCGGGAATATGGTCGGACACAGACCGGTGTACGAAGTGGAAGCGGACGAGCATCACATGAATCTGTTCTGCGTGCTTGTTGGTGAAACATCGAAATCTCGCAAAGGCACGTCCTGGGGACACGTAGAGCGCATCGGGAGCAGCGCAGAACCCGAGTGGCGTGCCCGCGTCAAGTCCGGGCTAGTATCGGGCGAAGGACTCATCTGGGAAGTACGCGACTGTGAAACTCCAACTCAACTGGAGGATGCTCGATTGCTTGTATTCGAGCCCGAGCTTGCGTCAGTTCTCAGAGTCGTCAAGCGCAAGGAGAATACACTCTCCGCAACCGTGCGGCAGGCGTGGGACACAGGAACCCTGAACACCCTCAGCAAGAATTCTCCGGCACAAGCCACAGGTGCCCACATCTCCATAGTTGGCCATATCACCCGCGACGAACTGGCAAGAGAACTCACCACCACGGAGGTGGGGAACGGCTTCGCTAACCGTTTTCTCTGGATTTGCGCGAGGCGCTCCAAACTCCTACCTGAAGGTGGGAGCCTGAAATTCGCCGATCTCACGCCACTTATCGGGCGCTTCAAGACGGCAATCTCTTTTGGCAAAAGTGTGGATCGGCTTTGTCGAGATGAAGCTGCTCGGGAATTGTGGGCACAGCGTTATGAACAGTTGTCTCAAGGCTGTTCGGGTTTGTTCGGGGCTGTCACCTCGCGGGCTGAAGCCCAGGTCACGCGCCTGTCTTGCGTTTACGCTCTGCTAGACCAATCGAAAATTGTGAGGGAGGGGCACCTACGAGCGGCTCTCGAAGTGTGGCGATATTCGGAAGAGTCGGCAAGGTACATCTTCCGGGAGTCCGCAGGCGTGAATGCCGAGGACAAGCTGCGGGAAGCCCTGCATACGAGCCCGAACGGTCTAACCCGCACAGAGATCAGTGGCCTGTTCAGCAGACACCCGAAGGCGAGTGAACTGGATCAGATGCTGAATTCGATGAAGATGCGCGGATTGATCGATTTTGTGCCAGAGCCGACATCGGGAAGACCGGTTGAAAGGTGGTTCCTGAAGCGAAATGCGAAATAAGCGAAAGATGGGGCGGCGGGATGCGGTGCGTTTCCTGAAATCCGGGCCAACGGGGTCGCGCCCGTTCCGGGTGGCTGATGCGTGCCAACAAGCCCACAACCGCAGGCCGAAAGCCTGAGGCCGCCCCTCCTGACCTGGGGATTCGAGGTCAATGAGTGTAATGGCGATATTACGCCAACTAACGCGCCCGGTTTTGGCGACGGACCATGAGGGATGACTCAATGGGCCTGTGGAGGAGGGTTAGGTCGGTGATGGGTTTCGCGGAACCAATGATTCGAGAGGAGGCATCGAGAAGGACGTGG
Source organism: Terriglobales bacterium (assembly GCA_049696815.1). GTDB lineage: Bacteria > Acidobacteriota > Terriglobia > Terriglobales > Acidobacteriaceae > Acidiflorens. The sequence continues at coordinate 75,535 of JBAVUO010000012.1, forward strand.
TGAAGGAATATTCAGGCGGTTCGGTTCCGTCCTGAATGGCTTTTGCGAGAATCTCCATCGCCTGTCCCGTAAGCGG
>JBAVUO010000013.1:0-179372 GCA_049696815.1 Terriglobales bacterium
GAATTCGAGGTAACTCCGACCTCTTCACGGAATGTGCCCGCTGGGCGGGCTTACATGACTATGACAAGGCGGCGGGCGTGAGTTTGGCAAGGAACATATTCTTCGCGGGGCATGCCCCCCACCGGGCCTGCGCAGGCAGGTGGTACGGCCTTGCCCGAGTTATGTCCAAATTATGGCCAACACTCAGCGATACACTGCCCACACTCGGCGATACACTGCCGCCCTCAGCACAGGCCAAGGTGCTGTAAATGCTTGCTCGTCAGCGTTTATGGGGTGACTGTGGACGGACTTAAAATCCCGGGTCCCGAAAGGGGCGTGACGGTTCGATTCCGTCTCCGGGCACCAGTTAAGTCTAACCGTTCCGGCGGGAAAACCGACGCGCGCCGTCCACCGCGGACAACCTCCGGGGTGTCCGAATGGCCGAACCCGCGTTTCCTGGATCGGGGACCTGTCAGCAACTCGCTACGCCCCGGGGTGAATCCATCGCACCAGCGAGAACGCCACTGCGGCTACCAGCGCCGACGCTGGGATCGTAAGAACCCATGCCCAGACGATGCGCCGCGCCACCCCCCATCGCACTGCGGAGAGCCGATGGGTCGCGCCGACGCCGACGATCGCTCCGGTGATGGTGTGGGTGGTGCTCACGGGAATTCCAGCCAGAGCGGTGGAGAACAGCGTGATCGCTCCCGCCGCCTCCGCGCAGAATCCTCCCACCGGCTTGAGCTTTGTAATGCGTGATCCCATGGTGTGAACAATCCGCCAACCGCCAAAGTAAGTTCCCATCGCGATCGATGCATGCGCTGCCAGGATGATGGGCCAGTGAAACTTCCCCCAGTTACCGGCCAGTTCCGACGAGCTCAAGAAGTGCGCTCCGTACAGAGCGCTGGCCACGATTCCCATCGTCTTCTGGGCATCATTGCCGCCATGCCCGAGGCTGTAACCCGCCGCCGAGAGGAGTTGCAACTTGCGAAACCAGACGTCAATCCGTTGCGGAGGTTTATTTCGCAGAAGCCAAAAGATGGCAACCATGAACGCGAAGGCCAGAACGAGCCCCATGATTGGCGCCACCACGATGAAGATCAGGGTTTTGTACCAGCCGTGGGCAATAATCACGTGCCAACCGGACCGCATCACCGCCGCTCCGGCATAGCCGCCAATCAAGGCATGCGAGGAAGAAGTGGGCAGCCCCCACCACCATGTCAACAGATCCCAGATGATGGCGCCGGCTAGCCCCGCGATCACTACATACTGGGTCACGTAGTCGATCCGGATCATTCCCCCGCCGATGGTCTTGGCTACGGCAGTCCCCAGCAGAAACGCGGCTACAAAATTGAAGAACGCGGCCCACACGACCGCTAGCTTGGGGGACAAGACCCGCGTCGAAACCACGGTCGCAATGCTGTTGGCGGCGTCGTGAAATCCGTTCAGGAAATCGAAGGTCAGTGCGACCAGTATTGTGATGATCAGCAGCAGCAGGTCAGGCTTCACCAGTTTTCCTGTTTGCTTAAGTGATTCGAGCCTCAGGTGTTCTTCAGTACGACGGTCTCAAGCACATTGGCGACGTCCTCCGCCTTGTCGGTCGCGCGCTCGAGACATTCAAGCAACTCCTTGATTCTGATGAGATTGATCGGATCCTTTTCGCGTTCAAACAGCATGGCGATAGCGTTCTGCGAGACCTGGTCTGCTTCATTTTCCAGACGGTTAATCTCCACGCAATGGTCCAGGATATTGCCGTTCTTCTGCATGAGAGACACAGCCTTCTGCAATTCCTGGGTTTGCTTCAGGATGATCTTGGCCAGTTCTGCGGCGGCCGGCGGCGGAGCCGTGATCCGGTACATCACGATGCGGGCGCTGGAAGCATGGATGAAATCGAGAACATCGTCGAGCTTAGAGGCCAACTGGTGGATGTCTTCCCGATCGAAGGGTGTGATGAACGTCTGGTTGAGTTTGGTCAGGATGGCATGGGTGAGCTCATCGCCGGCGTGCTCAAGCCGGCGAATCTCATCGATCTTCTTTTCGACATCCTGGTAGTTCGAGAAAAGATCCACCAGAGCGCGCGCCCCAGCGATGAGGTTGTCGGACATCGCGGAGAACATCTGGAAGAAGCTGGTATCCCTGGGAATGAGACTGACCATTTGCGGACGACAAACTCCAAGAATATTAGCGTTTACAGTCAGTTGCAGTGATCGGAGCCAGCCACTATCTCACGCCGCGTCGAATCCAGTCAAACGGCAGATCGCGCCGGGAGAGCCGAGCAGGTACGAGTGAAGTTGCGAACGCTCGCAGACCGAAGCTCTTCCGGGGAATCGTAGTTATGATTGTGGCAGTTTGCCGGTTGCTCGACGACCGGCGACGCTCGCCGAACGTCGGGGCATTCCAAGCCGGATCACCAGCAGCAAAGCCAATACCGCAGCCGCTCCAACCGCGATTCGCTGCAGAAAGCCGAGGAAGAGGGGACCCAAGTCCATTGAAGCATTGTGCGACTCTCGGAAAGCCTGCGCGACGTTACGATGATGCTAATCCTACCGTGCGCTGGGCCCCGCCACGCGACAAGCACCCGTGCCGATGCTCCGAACGGTTGCCGAACGACCCAGCTTTTGGCCTGAACCGGCGGCGGCAAGCGGTCTAGATCTCGCGCTTGGCGGCGCGGGTCATCAGTTCTTCGATGGCCTGCTGGGGGGGCTTGCCGTTTTCCAGGATGGCGTGCATCTGTTCGGTGATCGGCATCTCAACGTTTTTGTCACGGGCCAAGCCGACGGCGGCCTTGGTCGTGAAAACACCTTCCGCGACCGCGCCGTGCATTCCAGCGATGATATCGGGGAGCTTACGCCCCTTGCCGAGCTCCACCCCCACGCTGCGATTGCGCGAGAGGTCGCCGGTGCAGGTCAGCACCAGATCACCGAGTCCGGCGAGTCCGGCCATAGTATCGAGGCGGCCGCCGCAGGCCACGACCAGCCGCGCCACTTCGGCCAGGCCGCGGGTGATGAGGGCGGCCACCGAGTTGTGCCCGAGTCCGAGGCCGTCGCAAACGCCGGCCGCAATGGCGATGCAGTTTTTCAACGCGCCACCGAGTTCGACGCCGATGACATCGTCGTTGGTATAGACGCGGAAGCGAGAATCGTTGAAGGCCTGCTGCACCGTGCGGGCGAGTTCGCCATCGGAGGAGGCGACGGTTACAGCGGTCGGATCGCCGCGTGCGACTTCTTTGGCGAACGACGGACCACTCAGCGCGCCGACTTTGGGCGTGAACTTGTGCTTCCGGAGCACGTCCGAGATCACCTCGGTCATGCGCAGCAGGGAGCGATCTTCAAGACCCTTGGTGCAACTGACGAAAAGCATCTCCGGGCGGAGCGCCGGCGCCATGCGCTCGAAAAGGGAGCGGCAATGCTGCGAGGGCATGACGCTGACGACCATTTCGGCATCTTCCAGGGCGCATGCCAGATCGTTCGTTGCCCTGATAGTTTGCGGCAGCTGGAAGCCGGGCAGGAAGCGTTGGTTGACCCGATTGTTGGCAATGCTCTCGCAAACCTCCGGCTCGTTAGCCCAGAGGCGGACGGTGTGCGTCCCCTTGCGTCCCAGAACGATGGCCAGCCCGGTGCCCCAGGCGCCCGCGCCGATGATGGCAATCCGGCTCATCCGCGCTTGGCCCCTAATTTTGGCTCGCTTCCGGCGGCGAGGCGGGCGATGTTGTGGCGGTGCTTCCAGACGACCAGCAGGGAAGCGGCGGCGATCAACAGCAACTGTACCGGCTCCACATACTCGTGCAAGACCCAGGCCAGAATCGGAAACGCGGCGGCGGCGGCGACCGATCCGAGCGAAACGTAGCGAAGCAGAGCAACGAGAACAAGAAAAACTCCCACCATGCAGACGACGGATTTCGGAGCGACCATGACAAAAGACCCGAGACTGGTCGCGACTCCCTTGCCACCGCGGAACTTGAGCCAGACAGGGAAGAGATGTCCCAACACGGCGCAGAAGGCGGCAGTGGTCATGACGAGTTTTTGCTGCGGTCCCGGAAATAAGAACCGTGCCAGTAGGACCGCGGCGAACCCTTTGCCGGCATCCAGGAGCAGGGTTGCAACCCCGAGCGCGGGCGATTTGCGGGCGACGTTGGTCGCGCCAATATTGCCACTGCCGCTCGCGCGCACGTCTTCTCCGTGGAAAACGCGCACCAGGATGTATCCGAAAGGGATGGACCCCAGCAGATAGCTCAGGGCGGCGGTGATCAAGTAGGCATTCATGGACATCGATGTCGGATGCTATTTCAGAGCAAACCTCTGCAGCTTGGTGTACTTCGCTCCCCCCGGTGAAAGTTGGCTCTGATACAGAAAAAACTCGCGGGCTGTCATTGTACCGAAATCGAGCGCCGACATTGCGGCCAAACGTTTTTCAAGTACCGCGAACGTGAGACTTGGGCCGTCGCCTTTGCGCCTTCGGGGCGAGCCAGAGCCGCTGCCTCCACGAGCCAGAGTCAGATGAGGGCTGAACGGCCGGTCCTCGCGCGGAATGCCCAGTTCGGCGACCGCGGCGTCAATGTTGGCGGCCAGTTCTGCGAGTCGGGGGCCAGCCTCGATGCCGATCCAGAACACTCGTGGCGCCTTGGGCGTGGGGAAAAAGCCATACCCGGCGAAGCGAAGCTCCACGGCCGCGCCTTGAACGCCCCGCAGGCGCTCTTGGATGGCCTCGACACGATCCGGCTTCTGTTCGCCGATGAACTTCAGCGTGAGGTGTAACGATTCCGGGCGCACCCAGCGGACGTCGGGCGCAAAGCCGCAGACGCCGTCAAGGAAGCGCGCGATGCTGGCGCGAATTCCGCTCTCCAGATCAATGCCAACAAAAATGCGCATGGCAAATCAGCCCCTGGCAACCCCAGTCACAGCGGCTTCCTTCGTGAACCTTCGTGTCCTTCGTGGTTTAGGCAGTGCTCTTAACCACCAAGGACACAAAGGCCCACGAAGGAAAACAAACTACTTCCATATCGAGCCAGCACGCGCGAACCGCGAAGCACTCACAAGAGCGCCCGCCGGATCATTTCGAGCGCCTGCTGGGTAGCGAACCAGCGAATACGTTTGCGGTCGCCGGGGAAGTTGCGTTCCACGACTTGTGTGCCTTCTTCTCCCGCGAGGGCGACGTACACCAGTCCCACCGGTTTTTGCTCGGTGCCCCCCGTGGGACCCGCCACTCCCGTAATTCCGATCCCGTAACTGGAAAGGCAGCGCTGACGAATGCCTTCCGCCATAGACGCCGCCACTTCGCGGCTGACGGCGCCGTGCTTCTGGATCAGCGCCTTGGGAACATTGGCAAATTGTGTTTTGAGCTCGTTGGAATACACGATCGCGCCGCCGAGGAAATAGCGGGAACTGCCACTGAGCGAGGTGATGCGCTCGGCCAGCAAGCCTCCGGTGCACGATTCGGCGACGGCCAGGGTCATGCCGCGCATCTGCAGCAGATAACTTACGATCTGCTCCAGGCTTTCGCTCTTGCGGGAAAAGATGGTGTCGCCCAGTTCGTTCTCAATCTTTTCGGCGAGTTCTTCCACGCGCGCCTCGGCGGCCGCCTGCGATTCTTTCCGGCAGCGCAGATGCAACTGAATCTCGCCCGCCCCGGCCAGGATCGTAGTTTGCACGTCGGAATAGGTCTTGTAGATGGGCGCGACCCGCGCGTCCACTTGCGACTCGGGCAACATGGCCATTTTCAGAACGCGGATGGCGATGTGCAGAGGCGGGACTTTGGCGCGCAGTCGCGACATGCATTCGCCCCCGAAAATTGCCTTGAGCTCGTGCGGCGGTCCGGGAAGCAGTATCAGAATGCGTTCCTTGCCGTCATATTTTCCGCTGATCCACTGGCCGGGGGCGGACCCGACCGGATTGGGAAGGACCATGGCTCCGCTCAGGATGTCGGCTTGCTTGGCGTTGTTGGCAGACATCTTGTAACCGCGCTTAGCGAAGCGCTGTTCCAGCGTGCTTAGGACGGCAGAATCACGCTGGAGTTTCAGGCCGAGCGCGTCGGCCACGGCCTCGCGCGTTAGATCATCTTCGGTGGGGCCGAGGCCGCCCATGACGATGATGATGTCCGATCGCCGCATGGCCAGCTTGGCCGCGGCGCTGAGGTCCTCGCGGTTGTCCCCAACAACGCTCTTGAACCGCACTTCGACGCCCAACTCATTCAACTTCTCGGTCAAGTAGAGAGAGTTGGTGTCCTGCCGGTGGGGCGTAAGCAGTTCCGAACCCACGGCAATGATCTCGGCGTCCACGGTGAAGAGTGTAAATGAAGTAGTCAGAAGTCAGTAGTCAGGAAGACCAGTAGCTCCGCCGTCCGGCCGGCTGTGGTGGAAGCGTCTCGCTCCCACGGTGCATATTCCGTCTGATCATCGCCCTCTGTCTTCTCAAGGCCATTCGACGTGAATGCCGAGCGCCTCGGCGACTTTGCGAAGCTGCCTGTCTTTTGTCCACAAAAGCGTTGACGGGTAGAGAAAGACAGAAGCCAGCAGGTGGGCGTCGATCAGCCCGATGCCGAGGCCATACAGATGGCGAGCCTCGATCATGGATCGCACTTCGCTCAATTGCGCCGCTCGCACCTGCGGCAAGAGGTCCAGCAGTGCCAGAGTCTTGGCCCGCTCTTTCGGGGATCCAAGGGCAAGTTCCGCAATGATGAATGGATGAATCACAATGTGCCCCTGGTTAAGAAGTCTGCGCATCTCTTTGTTGCCTGAACGCAGGTGGTCGATCCAAACGGAAGTATCGGCGAGAATCAATGCGGCGCCACCCTGCGGCGTGGAATACGCTTCAGTTTCGGCATGGTACCTCCCAGGGACGCCAACCGGCGAGCGCTTTCCCGCTCGATAAGAGCTTTGAGCGCTTCACGAATCAGCGCCGTCTTCTCCGCGACTCCGGTGAATTCCTGGGCGACGCGCACGAGCTCATCATCCAGCGCAAGGGTTGTTCTCATGGATAACTCCTAGGCACTGATTATAGCATCAAATGATGTCACTGTGTATGCTTGCGGACAGCGCGAGCCATCCCGCTTGAAGACGGTGTAAGGGCGATCAGGCATTTTCTTTATTCGGGTGAACTCCCCACGTGCATAAAGTGGGAAGGGGTGTAAATCGGCCAGCGTTCTGGGTTCCGCTGACTACTGGCTACCGAGTACTGATCTCGGTTCCTGCTGCGTCATGCAGTGCAGCGCGCCGAATCCCCAAATCAAGTCGCCGGAGTAGATGGGCACAACCTCGCGGGTAGGGAAGAGTTCGTTGAGCGTATTCAGCGCGATGCGATCGTTGGGATCATTGAAGACGGGCACGAGCACCGCGGCGTTGGCGATGTAGAAATTGGCATAACTGGCCGGAAGGCGACGGCCTTCAAACACGACAGGCCGCGGCATGGAAATGGTGACGATCTCGAGTTTCTGACCGCTGGCGGTGCGGGCCGCTCTCAGCCGTCCAAGATTGTGCTCGAGCGCGGAATAGTTCTCGTCCTGCGCGTTCGGTTCGATCATGGTGACGACCGTATCTGGAGCCACGAAGCGCGCGATGTCGTCCACGTGGCCGTGAGTATCATCGCCGGCGATGCCCTCACCCAGCCAGATTACGGACTGCACGCCGAAATAGTCGGAGAACATCTGTTCGTAGGCAACCCGGTCCATGGGGGGATTCCGCTGCTGCTCGGTCGAGAGCAGGCACTCTTCGGTGGCCAGAAGCGTACCGCGGCCGTCGACGTCAATTGAGCCGCCCTCGAGCACCACCCGATGGTCGCCAGAGACGGGCTGCACGACCCGGGCGCCCGCGGCCCGCGCCATGCGCTGGCCAATCTTCTCGTCAAATTTGTAATTGGCATATTTGGCCCAGGCATTGAACTGAAAATTGAGCGCGAGGAGCGCAGAGTCTCCGCGCTCTTCGGACGGCTTCAGGAAGATGCATCCGGAATCGCGCGTCCACACGCGATCGGTGCGCCAGCGATGGAAGCAGACGTTATCGGAGAGGGCATCGGCTTTTTCTAATACCGCGCGGGCGCGCTTTTCCGCATGGGCGCTGTTCACGATCAGGTCCACGCGCTCATGCCGCGCCAGGTTGCGGACGATCTCGGCGTACACCCAGGGTACTGGCTCAAACTTGCCCGGCCAGTCGCCGCGCAAATGCGGCCAGGCGAGCCATGTGGATTCGTGCGGCTCCCACTCGGCCGGCATGCGGTAGCCGAGCGCGGAAGGAAGGAGCGGCTTTCGAGGTCGCCTAGTCATTTTCCGTCGGTCATTTCCCGTCAAGCATGCGGTTGGTAATGGGCGCGTAACTGTCGATCCGGCGATCGCGCAGGAAGGGCCAGTTGCGGCGCACCTCTTCTATCTGGCGCAGGTCCACTTCGCCGAGCAGAATTTCTTCCTTATCGTGAGGGGCTTCGGCGAGCACGCGACCGAAGGGATCGCAGAAGAACGAGCCTCCCCAAAATTCCAGGCCCTGTCCGGGCGCAGATTTGCCGCGGACATTTCCGCTTTCGAAGCCCACGCGATTCACCACACCGACGTAGACGCCATTGGCGATGGCATGCGCGCGCTGAATGGTGTGCCAGGCATCATGTTGCGCCGCACCGAACTCAGCTTTCTCGGCGGGATGCCATCCGATGGCGGTGGGATAAAAGAGAATGCTCGCACCCTCGAGCGCCGTCAGGCGGGCGCCTTCGGGATACCACTGGTCCCAGCAGATGAGCGTGCCGAGCCTTCCGGCGGATGTGTTGAAAGCTTTAAATCCCAGGTCGCCCGGGGTGAAATAGAACTTCTCGTAGTAGAGCGGATCGTCGGGAATGTGCATCTTGCGGTAGATGCCGCGCAGAGTGCCGTCGGAATCGAAAATCGCGGCCGTGTTGTGATAAAGGCCGGGCGCGCGCTTCTCGAAGAGCGAAGCCACCAGCACGACTTTGTGCTGACGGGCGGCAGCCGCGAGCTTCTCGGCGCCAGGGCCCGGAATCGGCTCAGCGAGGTCGAACAGCGAGGCATCCTCGCGCTGGCAGAAATACTGTGTCTGGAAGAGCTCGGGCAGGCAAACGACCTGGGCGCCACAGCGGGCGGCTTCGGAAACGCGATCCAACGCCTTGGCCATGTTGTCGGCAGGCTCCGGCCCGCACGACATCTGGACCAGCGCGACGGTGAACTTGTCGAGCACTTTTTCTCCCAGGGTTCGCCAGAACTTGTCACCCGCTAGAGTTTGTCATCCTGAGCGAAGCGAAGGACCTGCTGTCTCATGCACCGGCAAAAAAAGCAGGTCCTTCGCTTCGCTCAGGATGACCACTCATGAAGGGTGTTGCTCATACAACGATCCAGCTTAACTTTCAACACGCGCTCTAGGATATCAAAGTGCGAGATGCGGAAGTGAGTACTGCGATTTCGCGGCGGAGCGGGGTCGCCGCGTTTCTCCCACTTCTAGTAAATTGTTTCTTCGGTCAAAATCGGTTTTTCATTCTGGAGGTGCGTCCTTGAAGCACAAAGGTGGAGCACAGCACGGCAGTCATCAGGAAGGCGCGGGAATCGACCGCAAACTGCACGATCCAGTGGAAGACCGCCTGATCCCGCTGGAGCCGCTCGACCTTCGCCAGATCCATTCTATTGACGGCCTGGTTCGTGCGATGGCCAAGACGGCGTTTACCGGCCGCCAGCTCGGCGAGGCTGCGGACGTGCTCGAGGCGATGGCGCGGGATCGAGACTGCTTCGTCGTGATGACCCTCGCCGGAGCGATGACCGTCGCCAAGCAGGGACTCGTAATTGCCGAGCTGATCGACCGTGGCATCGTGAACGAGATCGTCTCAACCGGCGCGCTGATGGCGCACGGGCTGGTCGAAGCGACCGGGCGCGCTCACTTCCAGCATAACCCCGACCTGAGCGATGAAGAACTGTACGAAGCGGGGTACAACCGCGTCTATGACACGCTCGAACCGGAGCAGAATCTCGATGACGTGGAGCGGGTGATGGGGGCCGTGTTCGGTGGGTGGGACGCGAAAGAGGTAATGTGTTCGCACAAGTTAAATCGCGCCATTGGAGCCCATCTTTCCAAACACGCCAAGGGGCAGCGGGGCATTCTGAAGTCGGCCTATGAGAAAAATGTTCCGGTATTTGTGCCCGCGTTCTCGGATTCGGAGCTTGGCCTGGACTTCGCCTTAACCAACCGCGAGCGTGACAAGGAGGGCAAGCCGCGCTTCCGTTTCGATCCGTTCGAGGACCTGGAATACTTCGCCGCCACGCTGCTCAAGCAGAAACGGCTGGGAATCTTCACCATCGGCGGCGGCGTGCCGCGCAACTGGTCGCAGCAGTTTGGACCGTTCATCGAGTTGCGGCACCGGCGGGGCGGGGAAGACCTGCCGCTGAAGCGCTACCACTACGGGTTGCGCATCTGTCCGGAGCCGGTGTACTGGGGCGGGCTCTCGGGCAGCCCCTACAGCGAAGCGGTTTCCTGGGGCAAATTTGTGCCGCCGGCGGAAGGCGGGAAGTTTGGCGAGGTGTTCGTGGATGCGACGGTGGGATTGCCGCTGATCGTGGCGGCGGTGCTGGAGCGGCTGAAGGAGAAACCGGCTGCGAAAAAGACAGCTACTCAAATCGCAAAGTAGAGACGCGGCTTGCCGCGTCTCGGGCTGCGGGGAAAACCTTACTTCGATGCCCGGCCCCTTAAGGGGCATCTGATCTCGAAGAATTTGCGGCATCGCTAAAGCGATGCCCTGATACGAAACCTGCGTGTTTCCGCGGCCTGCTAGTCAAAGATGAAGATCGCCGATGCGATTACAGTGGTCCAGAGCCCGCGCTTGTCGCCCACGGCAGACTGGGTCACGTTGGCGGTGCGAACGATCTTGTTGGAGATGCGGTAGATCTCTTTTTTCTCGTCCCACGACCGGTCCGAATCAAACTCCACGTTGAGGGTCGTCGCCAGCATTTCGGCGGCGAGCTCTTCGGCGTAATCTCCGGCAGCGTCTTCGGTCTCACCGAAGGAGTGGTGTTCGCTCAGATAGCCGTAGGTGTTGCGGTCGGCAGGAATCGCCACCCCGATAGAGGCGGCAAGCAGGCGATGAGGTTCGTGAGTGGAGTTTTCCGCGACCACGGCAAAGACCACTTCTCCGGGATGGAGATACTTGAGTCCCTGCGAGCGCGGGATCAGTTTGCAGTTGGGCGGGAAGATGGAAGAAACGCGCACCAGGTTCTGCGCCGCAATGCCGGCGTCGCGCAGCGCCAGCTCGAATGAGGTGAGGCGCTCCCGGTGTTTTCCCACGCCCTTGGTGAAGAAGATCCGCTTGGGGACCATGTCTTTGCCCAATTCATTTTCCTCCGGGACTTTAAGTTGTCGAGAAAGGGAAATCTAACACAGCGATTTACGAAGAGGGTATGAAAAAAGGGAAGAAAATTCGCGCCGGCAAAGTCCTGGCTGCCAAGGAAGAAAGGCGGCCCCGCCGGAGGTGGCGAGGCCGCCTCGCAGAACGCCCTGCCTGCGGCCGGGGAACTCAGGCCGAGGCGGTTAGTGGGTCCACAACGGGCGTCCTTGATGGTCGCGCACGATCAGGACCTCATTGCCGTGGGTGATCTCCCGGGCCAGCATGGCGTCCTGACCCTGGTAGTTGAGCCGGGTCCCGACCACGCTGATCGGATCGTCAGCGTTGATGCGGAACTGTTGCGTGCGCAGAAAACGCGAAGGCGCCACGTGAATGAGCGTGTCGCCCTGGCTGGTGCGCAAGAGCAAATGCATTTCCTGGTCGTCGCTGATGGGACAGAAGAACTCCCGGGTTTCGGCGACGACTCCGGACATGGTGGTTTCGGCAGCAGCCGTGTAAACGGGCGGGACTTTCTCGCGGCGAGGCTGGATCGAGGTGAGCACCACAACCAGCAGAACCGTCGCGGCGGCAACGATGATATTGACAGTTTTCATGACGTTCCCTCCCGGGCCGAAGATCAGGCCGCACGCACGCTGGCTTTCCCCGCAGCCAGTTGGAGCAGAACCGGCTTCACGAGGCGGTGGAAATCAGCAAAGTTCAGGCGCACCAATTCCCGGTGCGAGCCTGCGTTAAAGGCAATTTCCTTGTCGTGGGCCAGGCTTTCGTCGGCGAAGACGTCCATGCCGTAGAGATTGCCGAAAGGCGGCATGGCTCCGGTTTCGCAGTCGGGAAACTGGTCACGGAACTCGCTTTCGCTTGCCAGTTCCACCGTGTCGGCACCCAGATACTTCTTCAACTTGAACAAATCCACCCGGAAAGAAGCCGGTACAACGGCCATGGCGAGGCGTCCGTCGACCAGGAGAATGACAGTTTTGGCGAGCTCCTGCCCCGGGGTGTGGGTCAGCGCGGCAATTCCCTGGGCGGTATAGGCTAAGGAGTGGGAAATCACCAGGTACTTGATGCTGTTGCGGTCAAGGAACTCTCGAAGCGTAGAGAGAGGCACAGGGCACCTCCTCGCCGAGCCGCTTTCGCGATGCTCCTGAGGAACCGCCGAAGCACAGTCTGCGGTTCGGCGCCTGGGACTATTATCCACCCGCATCGTGGGAAAAAGCTGAATATTTTCGCCCCGTATGGCGGTGTCCCGGAAAGGGAGAAGGAGATAGCTGATGGCAGGAAACTTCGCGATCAGCTAGCGGCTGGCATCGGGGCGTGACTGGGTGCTAGGCGGCTGGCTTGGTTACCAAGGCGCGCGCGGCCGCCTTCGGCTGGGAATCGAGAACTTTCATCTCTCTCCAGTCATAAGGCAGCTCTTCTCCGCAATCGAGGCACACCACGTAGGTTCCCGTGACCGAGGCGGCCGGACTGCGGCGCGAACCGGCGCGGATCGTGATCGGGAAACTGTAATGGGAATGCCAGCAGCCAAACACTGCATCGACCAACTTCGAAAACATGACCCTACCCTCCCCCACACTGGGCCGTAAAACCCACCCTCCCCTGCGACTTGCACGACATTTGATATTCACCTGATTGGATTCCGAAACTCGGCAAAAGGTTCGATCCCGGATTCTGGTGAACCGACATGGGCAACAAGTGCCTAAGAATCGAAGATTTGGAATGGCCAGGGAATGAAGCGATTCACGGAGGCGCTGCTCAGCCGCCTTGCGGACCCGACTTCTTGTGCTCGGAACACTTCGTCATGATGGCCGAGCGAAGACGTCCGCGCAGATCGTCGGGCAACTCGTAGAGTTCGGAATTGCGGTAGATCTCAATGGTCTTGCGCGTGGTATCGCAGACGACGTAGCAGTTGTGGCACCAGGCCAGGTGGTCCTCGAGCTCGGACTTGGTGCGGTCGTCCAGCGCGCCGTCGAGGTAATTGGTCAATTCCTGCAGAAACTCAGAACATTTCACAAGTTGACGTCTCCACTCGCACGCTTCTGGAAGAAGCGGCTGAGGCGTTCCCTCAATTGCAGCCGTGCCCGCAGCAGCCGGGACTTCACCGCCGGGACGCTCAACTCCAGCGCCTGCGCGGTCTCTTCCGTGGAGAGCCCCTCCACGTCGCGGAGCACGAATACCGTCCGGAACCCTGCCGGCAGACCTTGAATGGTGCGGGTCAGGATTTCACGCAATTCCGCCTGGTTATACATCTGCTCCGGATTCGGGCTCCAGTCGGCGACCTCGCGGGGAAGCGTGTCGTCCTCAGTTTTGATGTCCTCGTCCAGCGAAACCGTGCGCTCCGGGCGACGGCGGCGCAACTTCATCAGCGCTTCGTTGACCGCGATCCGGACCAGCCAGGTGTAAAACTTGGACTGCTCCTGGAACTGCGCCAGGTTGCCGTACGCCTTGAGAAACGCTTCCTGGACGACGTCTTCCGCGTCCTCGCGGTTCTGCGTTATATGCTGCGCGATGCGAAACACGTTCCGGTCATAGCGCCGAACCAGTTCTTCGAACGCTTGATCGTCGCCCCGCTTGGCCGCCCGTACCAGTGCCAGTTCGTCACTGGCGGGCTCACTTACGTTGGGTTGGATGGCACTCATTGGTAACTTGATGCAGATTTTTGCGGCCGCGCCGCTGGAACCTCGGGTGATATTGTACTTGGTAACGGGATGATTGAGGGCGGGTGTTTTGAGGTCGGGATCGGGAGTGGCTGTGGGCGATTTTTCCGGTGGGCGGCGGCACCGGGAGAACAGTTACCAAGGTGTCCTGGAAACGGCCGCAAGTGGCCTATAATCAGAGGTTAGAAGGCAAAGGCCTGACCCCGGCAAGTCCACAGGGAGCAGAGATGGCGGAACGCGGTTGGATCGAAGCCATGGTAGAACGGGTGGTGGCTGAGGTTTTGGAGAGCCAGACGGTCCAGCTGCGGGATGAGATTGTCCGCCGCGTGAGGAAAGAAATCTCCGAGGCGCCATCCGCCGAGACGCCTTCCGCGAGCAGCGCCACTTCCGCCAGCCTGGCAAGTGCGGTTGCTGAGATTCAGCTCGGAACCACGCAAAGAGAGATCCTGCGCGCTCTCCTGGATGGCTGCGCGCGGTATGCCGCCCGGGTGGCACTGTTTGTCGTCCGAGGTGGAAATGCCACCGGATGGCAGGGGCGCGGATTCAGCAGCAACGATGCGGTGAAAGATTTCGCGCTCGATGTGAATGCTCCGGCCGTGGTCCGGGCGGTCGGCGACCGCACCGTGGTCGAGGCGGGGACCACCGATCTCGATGCTCGCTTCCTGCAAGATTTTGGAACCCCGTCCAGCGGGAAGGCACGCTTGCTGCCGCTGGTGTTGAAGGACAAGGTTGCCGCCCTGGTCTATGCCGATGGCGGGACCGAAGGCACGAATTCCCTGGACGCTGGCGCCCTGGACCTGCTGGTGCTTTCGACCAGCGCCTGGCTCGAAATCCACTCCCTGCGCAAGCAGGCGCAGAAGGAACCGGCGGTCGAGCGCGCGGAGGCTGGCCCTGTGGCTGTGGAGGAGGCTGCGGCTTCCCAGAGCGATCCGTTCGCGGCACATACTCCGGGCCACGCTATGGCGGCCGCGGCTGCTGCGGAGGCCCCGCCGCCGGCCACCGCTGCTCTACCGGATGTCCCTGTCGCGGTCGTGGAACCTGAGCCCGTAGTAGCCGCTGAGGACGCGGTGGCAGTCTCGCCGGCGGTCCCCCCCGCCGTCTCGGACGAGGAGCAAGCGATCCATCAAAAGGCTCAGCGCTTTGCGCGCCTGCTAGTGGATGAGATCAAGCTCTACAACCTGGCCAAGGTCACCGAGGGCCGGAAAAACAAAGATCTTTACGACCGATTGAAAGAAACCATCGAGAAGAGCCGCGCCACCTTCGCGAAACGTTACGGCAATACCCTCGCGGCCAGCGGCGATTACTTTCAACAGGAATTGATACGAAGTCTCGCAGAAGACGACATCTCCATTATGGGAGCTAACTTCCGGCACTAAGCCCGGGTCTCCGTCACGCGGTGTTCGCGGGATGGGGTGGGAGGCAGAGTTCCATTGCGCGGTTCGTCAGTCCGGCTGTTCGTCGGGGTTCTGTTCGTCCTTTCGTTTATTTTTTCCACCAGTAGCGCCGCGCAGTCCACGAAAGCAGCGAAGAAACCGGCGCCTTCCTCGATCCGGAAGAAACGGCGAGCCACGTCACCGCGCGTGCGGCGGGCACGGCAGGCTTTTGTGGCGTCGGCCAGCCTGCGCCCCATGGCGCAACAACTGCTGCAGGACCGCACGCCAGCCGCTTACGCGGGAGTGGAAGCCTATGCCCGCCGCCACGCCAAGGAAGACGCCGGGGCGCTCGCCTGGCTGGTGCTGGGCTATGCCCACACGCTCGATCACGACTACGCCAAGGCCATCGATCCGCTGAACCGGGCCAAGGCTGGCGCCAGCGAACTGGGAGACTACGTCGCCTACAACCTCGGCAACGCCTACCTCGAGACCGGGCGGAGTGCGGAAACGCTGTCCACGCTGGCCGAGTTCAGCAAGGCTTTTCCGGATTCGCTCTTGATCCGCGATGCCCACCTAACGTATGCGAAAGCTTTGCTCGCGGAGGGACGCGGGGCGGAAGCGGCTGCCTTGCTCGAGAAGGAACGAATCCCGTTGCACAGCGACGTGGAACTGGCCATTGGGCGAGCCTATGAGGCCTCCGGGCAAAACGACAAGGCCGCTGCGGCTTTGCGAAATATCTATTACAACCTTCCCACGAGTTCTGAGGCGGAGGCGGCGGGAGCCGAACTCCGCTCGCTCAGGGTTGCAGGCGGGCTCGCGGAACGCCGGAGGCGCGCCGATCTGCTGTTCCGGGCGAAACATTATGCGGACGCCGCCGGCGAGTACCGCACATTGGAGGATCAGGTGGGTCCGGCGGAGCGGCCCAGCGTGCAACTTGCCCTGGCCACCGCGCTGGAAAAGAGCGGGCGGAGCCGCGATGCCCGGCAAGTGCTGACCTCGATGGGACCGCAGGCCGGCGATGCCGAGGCCGAGCGGCTCTATCTGCTGAGCGAGACCGCGCGCTCGACCAGCGACGAGGAGGCCATGCAGCGGACCTTGGGCCAACTGCGCCAGTTCGGTCCGGCGAGTCCCTGGCTGGAGCGGGCGCTGCTTTCTTCCGCGAACCTGTACCTACTGAAACGCGATTACGATCGCGCCATTGACGATTTCCGCGAGTTGCAACAACGCTTTCCCAGCGGAGTCCGTGCCTCCTACGCGCACTGGAAAGTGGCCTGGTTGAGCTTCCGGCAAGGCCGGACCGAAGAAGCGATCAAGGAGTTCGAGGACCAGATTGCGCTATATCCCGATTCGGTGGAGATTCCGGCGGCACTCTACTGGAGAGCGCGAGCTGCCGAGGCGGCCGGCAATGCGGGGATGGCACGTGCGTTTTACCAGAAGCTCTCCGAGCGCTTTCGTAACTACTATTACGCGGAGCTGGGACGGGCGCGGCTGAAGAGCCTCGGGAGCAGCGGCGGCAGTGGGGACGTGACGGTGCACTACGCGTTACTCGATCGGGTTCCGGCGCTTTCGACGAGCGGCAGGATTGCGGCCAGCGCGCCTCCGGAAGATAGCTTGCGCGTCGCCCGGGCGCGCCTGCTCTCGAACGGGGCCCTCGCCGACGCGGCCGTCCGCGAGTTGCAGGCGGCGGCGAGCGAAGAGGGTGGCACCTGGGCGCCTCCGGAGATGGCGCGCGTCTATTCCGACGGCGGCCGCTATGATCGCGCGATCGAGATCATGAAACGTGCCACCCCGAACTACTTTGCCGTCGATTTGCCCGATCTGCCACGTCCGTATTGGGAAGCGCTCTTTCCCCGGGCCTACTGGAGCGATGTGCGCAAGTATTCGACCATGAACGGACTCGATCCGTACCTGGTGGCGTCGCTGATCCGTCAGGAATCGGAATTCAACCCGGCGGCAGCATCTCGCGCCAACGCGATCGGACTGATGCAGCTTCTGCCCAAGACCGGGAAGACGGTGGCCAGGCAAATCAAGCTGAAGCGATACAACGCCAGCCAGCTCTACACGCCCGCAGTGAATCTGCAGTTAGGTACGCGCTACTTCAAGTCCATGGTGGACAAGTACAACGGTCAATTCGAGTACGCCCTGGCAGCTTACAACGCGGGCTCCGACCGGGTGGAAGACTGGCTGGGACAGGGCCACTACCGTGATGCGCAGGAATTCGTCGAATCCATTCCATTCACCGAGACGCGCGAATACGTGCAGGCCATCCTGCGGAACGCGAATGTGTACCGGCAGCTCTACGGAACGCCGTAGAGAGATTTGTGGATTACCGATCAAAAAAGCAGCCGCGCACTTCCATCAGCCATCATTCAATTTCCCGCTATTCAAGCTGGCTTCTGGCTGGGTGACTTCGTAAACAGGATTTCAAACACCAGCAGTCCGGCACCAACCACAATTGCGCTATCGGCCACGTTGAAGGCCGGCCACTGATAGCGGCCGATGTAGAAGAGCAGGAAATCCACCACATGCTTGCTCACCAGGCGGTCCCAGAGGTTGCCGACCGCGCCGCCTAAAATCAGGGCGAGTCCGATTCCGGTCGAGGTAAGACGGTGGCTGTTTTTCCAGAGCAGAGCGGAGACGATGACCAAGGCCACCAGCGAAAACAGGATCAGCAGGCTGGCTTTCCATTCTGCAGGGGAGTCGGCGAACAGGCCAAAGGCCGCGCCGGGGTTTTCGGCATGGACGATGCGGAAAAATCCCGGAATCACGGGGATGCTGTCGTGCAGAGAGAGCCGGTGGGAAATCGCCCACTTGCTGAGGCGATCCAGGGCCACGACGAACGCGGCGATCAGAAAATGGTATTTGCGCATGTGCGGGACGCTTATTGATAGCTTATCGCGTTTGCGGGACGAGCGCGCCGGGGGTGTGCGGCAGGTCGTGGAGTTTTCCCCTGTGAACTTCTGTGCCCTCTGTGGTTGAGGGTTTCTCTTAACCGCAGAGGGCACAGGGGAACTCGTGAAAGGAGGGAACGGTGCCTCCTAGCCCCCTTCAATTTCTTTGAGCACGGCACTGCAACGCTCACAAACGGTCGGATAATTCTTGTCTTCGCCCACGCGCGTGGAGTAGTTCCAGCAGCGCTCGCACTTCGCCCCGTCGGCCCTCGCCACCTCAACCTGCACTCCGCCGGTGCCGTTGCCCGCACCTTGGACGAGTTTTACCGCCGACACAATGAACAGGTAGCGCAGCTGGCCTTCGTAGCGTTTCAGAACTGAATGCAGCGGATCAGAAGCGGTGAGATGAATCTGGGCTTCGAGGCCGCCGCCGATGAGTTTGTTGTTGCGCGCTTCTTCAAGAGCTTTGAGGGCCTCGTCGCGAACGGCACGCAACGTCGTCCAGTCCTCGTCGGATTTGGAGTTGCCTTCCGCTGTTATCTCATCCGGGGAAGGGAATATAGCGAGGTGCACGCTCTCCTCGCGGCCTGCGGTCTGCGGTAGATATTGCCAGATTTCTTCGCACGTAAAACTCATGATCGGCGCTAGTAGGCGGACCAGCGCTTCCCCGATGCGCCAGATTGCGGTCTGTGCTGAACGGCGAGCCCGCGCCTTCGGCGCGAAGGTGTAGAGGCGATCTTTGAGAACATCAAAATAGAAGGCGCTCAGGTCCACGATGCAAAAATGGTTTACGCGATGGTAGATCTTGTGGAATGCGAACTCGTCGTACGAGCTCTTCACGTCGGTCGCAAAGGAGCAAGTCTGGCGCAGCATGTACTGGTCGAGTTCCTCCATCTGCTCGAAGGGGACCGCGTCTTTCACCGGATCGAAATCGCCGAGATTGCCGAGGATGTAGCGAAACGTGTTTCGAATCTTCTTGTAGTTTTCGCCCACCCGTTGCATCAGCGCTTCCGAGCCGACTACATCTTCGCGGAAGTCGACGGAGGCGGTCCACAGCCGGACGATTTCTCCGCCCAGGCGGCTGGCGATGTCGACCGGATCGACATCGTTGCCCCGAGACTTCGACATGGCCTGGCCTTTATCGTCGAGCGTCCAGCCGGGTGTGACCACTCCGCGATACGGCGGCGTGGCATGCGTGCCTATGGCGCAGAGCAGAGAAGACTGGAACCATCCGCGGTACTGGTCGGGACCTTCGAGGTAGAGATCGGAGGGCCAAGCGTAGTCGGGCTCGGCCGCAACCAAGGCCAAGTAGCTCGCGCCTGATTCGAGCCAGACGTCGAAAATATCGGTCTCTTTTTCGAACCTCATGCCGCCGCAGTGCGGGCACTTCGTTCCGGCGGGGAGAATTGTGTCGGACTCGGAGGTAAACCAGGCATCGGCGCCAGAACAAGCAAAGAGTTCGACGACCTTACGGTTGATCGCATGGTCGTTGAGCGGCTTGCCGCAACCCTCGCACAGAAACACCGCAATGGGCACGCCCCATACCCGCTGCCGCGAGATGCACCAGTCGGGGCGGGTTTGAATCATGTTCGAGAGGCGCTCTTCTCCCCACGCCGGATCCCACTTGACGTTCTTGATCTCGCTTAGGGTGCGCGAGCGCAGCGTGTCGTCTTTGGATTGCGACTGGCCGCCCGGCATGGGCGTTTCCATGGAAATGAACCACTGCTCGGTAGCGCGGAAGATCACCGGATTGTGGCAGCGCCAGCAGTGTGGATACGAGTGCTCAGTTTCTTCGGTGTGCAGCAGCGCGCCGCGGCTTTTGACGAGGTCGATGATGGGCTGATTGGCGTCCCAAACGCGCTTGCCGTCGTACTCGGGCAGGCCGTCGCGCAGGATGCCCTTTTCATCCACATGGCTGGTGGCATCGAGCCCGTACTTAACCCCTGTGGCAAAGTCCTCCGCGCCGTGCGAGGGCGCGGTGTGGACGACACCCGTGCCTGTGTCCATGGTGACGTAGTCGGCGAGCACGCCAAGAACCTTGCGGTCGAGGAACGGGTGCTGGAAGTTGAGCCGCTCTAACTTGCGGCCCGGAAAATGGACAAGTTCGCGCGGATCCGCCAAGCCGCACTTCTCGGCGGCGTCTTTCGCGAGTTTGGACGCGACCACATAAACCTCGCTGCCCGATTCCAGCGCGACATATTCTTCCTCGGGATGGAAAGCCACCGCCATGGACGCAGGCAGCGTCCAGGGAGTGGTGGTCCAGATGATGGTCGAGACCTTCTTCCCCGCGAGCGACGAATCGATCTTCGCCGCATCGTCGAGCAGCGCGTATTTCACCCAGACGGTCGAGCTGGTGTGGTTTTCGTACTCGACTTCGGCCTCGGCGAGCGCGGTCTCATCGTGCATGCACCAGTAGACGGCGCGCAGGCCCTTGTACACGAATCCGTTTTCGTAGAAGGCGTAGAAAGTCTGGAGCACCACCGACTCATACTGCGGAGTCATGGTGGTATACGGCCGGTCGAAGCGGCCGAACACGCCGATGCGCTTGAACTGCTGCCGCTGCAAGTCGAGAAACTTCTGGGCGTACTTGCGGCACTCGGCGCGCACGTCGGTGGGGCGCATCTGGAGCTTCTTGCCGCCGAGTTCTTTATCCACCTTGATCTCGATGGGAAGCCCGTGGCAATCCCATCCGGGCACGTAAGGGGCATCGAAACCGGCCATCGTCTTGGACTTGACGATGAAATCCTTGAGGCATTTGTTCAGCGTCGTGCCCAGGTGGATGGGGCCGCTGGTGTAGGGAGGACCGTCGTGCAGGATGTACTTTTCCCTCCCCTTGCGGGCCTGGCGAATGCGCTCGTAGATGCCCATCTGCTCCCACCGCGCCAGCATCTTGGGCTCGTTCTGAGGCAGGTTCGCCTTCATGGCGAAGCTGGTTTTAGGCAGGTTAATGGTGGATTTCAGGTCCATCGGCACTAGCAGGATTCTCCCAAATGATTGAATCCTTTCATTATAGGGAGCGCGGAAGTACACGTCTATTGGGGACACGGGGGCGGCGGCGAACTCCAAAAGTACTGTTTCGGATTGAGAAAAAGCGTGTACAATTTTCGTCAGACGAGAGAATTCGCGCATCTAATCAGGTGGTGAGCCGGGGTTTCCCTGCCATCGGATGGAAAGAAGAAAGAAGATGGCGGGAGACATCGCTCTTCCGGAAACGCCCAGCCCGTGCTGAGCATGGCAGTGACCGCATTCCCCCGACTGAAAAGTGGGGCTTAGACTCGGGAAAGTATGGCCACAGTAAATATCGAACCATTGCAGAATCCGGACGAACAGCATCTTGTCGTCGAGCCCGAGCTCCATCTTCTGCTGCAGAATGAGACGCTGGACGAGCCGATCTGGAAGTCTCTGTTCCGCAACCTCGACGAGTTTTTCTTTCCCAAGAAACTGCCGCCGCTGGTGCTGACCTCGAAGCCCGTCCCGGTAAAGGACATCTGGGGCTTTTACAACTACAAAGGGCGGGGAGCCTTCGGCTCGACCGTCATTCACATGCTGGGGCTGGCTGCGATCATCGGCGGAACCCTGCTGGGACGGAAGATCGTCACCAATATACAGAAGCCGCAGGAAAGCGTGGAACTGATTGCTCCGTCCGACGACATGCCCACGCTGAAGCCCTCGAAGACCCTGGTGGGCGGCGGCGGTGGCGGCGGGGATCGCGACAAGTTACAGGCCTCAAAAGGACGTCTACCCAGGCAGGCGATGGAGCAGTTCACGCCGCCCGTGGTGGTAGTGAGGAACGAGCACCCCAAGCTGCCGATGGAGCCGACGTTGGTGATTCCGCCGGATGTTCATATCCAGCAGCCGAACATGCCCAACCTGGGCGATCCGCTATCGCACCTACCGTCGGGCCCGCCGTCGAATGGTACCGGTTACGGCGGCGGCATCGGAGAAGGGCATGGCGGCGGTGTTGGGGCGGGTGAGGGGCCGGGTTTCGGCCCCGGCCGTGGCGGCGGGACCGGTGGTGGCGTGTTCCGCGTTGGGGGCGGAGTCTCGGCTCCCAAGGCAATTTTTGCTCCCGATCCCGAATATTCGGAGGAAGCCCGGAAGGCGAAATATCAGGGGACGTGCGTTCTGTGGCTGGTCGTGGGTCCGGATGGCAGGCCCCGGGATATCCGAGTGTCCCGAACGCTGGGCCTGGGACTGGACGAGAAAGCGATTGAAGCGGTCAAGACCTGGCGTTTCGTACCCGCCATGAAAGATAACAAGCCGGTCGCGGTGCAGATTAACGTCGAAGTCAGCTTCCGGCTTTATTAGGCGGAGTTAGGAGCCCAGAAAACGGCCGCGGAATGCGGCCGTTTTCGTTTGGCCGAATCTACCCCCCTCAGTGAGCCGGTTGTGCCGGCGACCTTCGGCCCGCGACGAGGTCAACAACCTCTTGACACACCACACCTAGAGCCTAGAGCCCAGCGCCTAACGCCTATTCCTTCAGATCCACATGCTCCACATCCTCCACCGGATGCCCCAGGAAGCGCGTCCCCATTCGCTTGAACTTTTCCACAGAATCGGTGGCAAAGAACTTGAGCCGCGGATGAGACCTTCGATCGGGATCAGTGGGCGAAGCGAGGGGCTCAATCCGGAGGTGCTCGGCCACGGCGTGCGCGGTGGATTCGGCCGAGTCCACGATGGTGACGTGGCGGGGAGCCACTCGCCGCAGCAGGGGCTTGATCAGCGGGTAGTGCGTGCAACCGAGCACGAGCACATCCGAATCGTGAAAATCTTCGGCGAAGGTCTCTGACAGATAGATTCGTGCGACCTGCTCGGTCACGGGGTGCTCCAGCCATCCCTCTTCCACCAGGGGCACGAACAGGGGACACGCCTTTTCGCGGACGGCAATGCCCTTCGCCTCCAGGGCGCGGCGGTAGGCATGGCTGCTGATGGTGGCCTCGGTGCCGATGACCGCCACCTTGCGATTGGCGGTGGCGGAGGCCGCCGCCTGCGCTCCCGGTTCGACCACGCCAACCACCGGCACTCGCGAGGCTGCCCGGATCGGGTCGAAGGCTAGGGCGGTCGCCGTATTGCAGGCGATGACCAGCATTTCTGCCCCGTGATCCTGGAGGTAGTGCACGGCTCCGACCGCATAGTGTGCGACCGTCGCGGCGGATTTCGATCCATAGGGCAGGCGGGCGGTGTCGCCAAAGTAGAGATAGTCGGCGCCGGGAATGCGCTCGACAAGCGCGCGGAGAACGGTCAGCCCGCCCACGCCAGAGTCAAACACGCCAATCGCCGGCCTTCGTGTGGTCGTCATAAAGGTAGCCGTAGAGACGCAGCTCGCTGCGTCTCAGTTGCCGTTGGAGACCATCGGCTGGAGACGCAGCAAGGTGCGTTTCTACGGGTACGGTCGGTGGATAGTGATTGGTGGATAGTTGTCACTAGAACTGGTTTCAAAAATTGGTTTTGGGAAGGGCACGGCTTCAGCCGTGCCGCCGAAAGCCGCCAAAAATCGGGGCTTCAGCCCCTGAGGGTCGCTTTTCTTAACCTCAAAAGGATTCTTGAAACCAGTTCTAGCCACTATCTACTAATCACTAACCACACTATCAAATGCCTTCCGCGGTTGTCGGGCTGATGATTGACCGCACAGCCGAAATCCGGTTGGCGGGAAAGCCGCCCTGGCGGGCATGTTCGCGGACCATTTCTTCGTTGGGGGCGATGTAGATGCAGTAGATTTTGTCGTCGGTGACATAGCTTTCCACCCACTGCACCTGCGGGCCGAGTTTACCTAGCACGCCGCAGGATTTTTGCGAAATCGCCTGCAACTCCTGCGGCGTAAGCTTGCCCGCGTTGGGAATCTCGCGCTCGATCACGTATTTCGGCATGATACCTCCTTGGGTTGAAGTTCTCGCCGTTTGCGGCTAGAACAGGGATTCTAGCACCGCTGCCCGAACCCCCAGGTTGGCCCTAACGCGATGCGCTCACATTTGCCGGTTTCGCGTCGGCATCTTCAAATGAGAATGCGATCGACACGTTCGCATACTCCTTCCCGCCAGCCTCCACATAGGGATACACAAAGTAGTTGAGCGGCCCGCCATCCTGCGCGGGAGCCAGTTTCAAATCACGGCCCTCGGTGAACTGAACCCGGTTTACGTCGTGCGCGCCGAAAAAGTAATCGTGTTGTTCCGGGTGTTTCCATGCTTCCGAAATGTCAACCGGCACCCAGCCCGTCGAGTCCAGATAAAACTCCGCCCAGCAGTGATATCCGGCAATCTCGGCAGAAGACTTGTCGCTTGGAATCGGGAAGCCGATCTGGAAGCGCGCCGGTATCTTCTGCGAGCGTGCCATCGCAATAAACACCGAGTGGAAGTCGGTACAGTTGCCGCGCTTGGAATCGCAGGCCCAGAGCGTGTCGCCGCGGCCCCATCCGGAGCCGCTCTTGTCGTACTTCATGGTGCGGAAAACGTACTCGTAGATGTCCTTAGCCCTCTCCAGCGGTGTGGTCGCGCCTTTCGTCTGCTCGGCGGCGATCTTGGCTGGGACTCCTGTGATCGGCACCAATCGTTCCGGCTCGAGAAACCGCGCCAGTTGGACGCGTGTCGTCGGCTCACCCCGCGCGTCCGACGCTAGTTTCCCGTTGACCAGCACGGCGTGCTCGTGGCGCACCACATCGTAATCCACCGAGAACTTGTACTCCTGCTTGTTCGCCTTTGCGGACCCCGCATAGAGAACCTCGTTTCCGTACTCCGGCTGGCGAACTTGCTTCAGCGGTAGGTCACCGCGTTGCGACGTAACCTTCACGTCCTGATACGCGTCCGAATGAGCCAGCGGAATCCACACCCTCAAGCGCTCCCCTGGACTCACGTTCTTCACCGTGAACGTGTAGTAAAAATTGAAGTGGCGTTCCTTCTGGGCGACAAGCGGCAGAGACGACAACACGACCAACACGGCGAGCAAACAGCGACGCGACATAGCGGCTCCTTTCGTTTTCAGCTAGTGGCTTTGAACTCTGGAAACGGCCGACGGACGTTTTAGAGGGACTAGCGTCAGGTGAAACCGCGGCCGGAAAGACGGGGCGAACAGCGCATCGGTCCCACTAATCTGCCTGTCCGGCGTGTCGCTTGTCAAATCCGATGAATCCCGCCGAGTTGCGGGACCCAAGCGTGCCCCTTTATCCTTCTCGCGTATGCCCAGCACTCTGGTTGAATGCGTTCCCAATTTCTCCGAAGGCCGCGACCCGGCGAAAGTTGACGCCATTATCGAGGCCATGAAGATCAGCGGCGTCTATCTGCTCGACCGCGAGATGGATGCCGATCACAACCGCTGTGTCATCACCTTGGTCGGCGAGCGCGACGCCATCCAGGAGGCGGCCATCCGCGGAGTGGGAAAGGCCGCGGAACTGATTGATCTGACCAAGCACCAGGGCGCGCACCCCCGCATGGGCGCGGCCGACGTGGTGCCGTTCATCCCGATTGAAGGCGTCACCATCGAAGACTGCGTGGCCATGGCCCGCCACGTCGGCGCAGAGATATGGAAGCGGCACCAGGTCCCGGTTTATTTGTACGAAGCGGCCGCCACCACGCCCGAGCGCCAGAACCTGGAGAACATCCGCCGCGGGCAGTTCGAGGGCATCCGCGACGAGATCGCAACCAAGCCTGCGCGCAAGCCCGATTTCGGTGAGCCGCGCGTGCATCCCACGGCGGGCGCGACGGTGGTGGGCGCCCGCAAGTTTCTCATCGCCTACAACGTCTTTCTGAATACGCCGGACGTCGACATCGCCAAGAAAATCGCCAAGGCGGTGCGTTATTCGAGCGGCGGGCTGCGCTTCGTCAAAGGAGCGGGGTTTCTGGTGCGCGGCATGGCGCAGGTCTCGATGAACCTGACCGATTTCGAGCAGACGCCAATCCACCGCGTCTTCGAATACGTGAAGCGCGAGGCCGCTCGCTATGGCGTGATACCGGTTTCGAGCGAAATCGTCGGGCTGATTCCTAAGAGGGCTTTAGAGCAGGCAGCGGAGTGGTTCCTGCAGGTGGAGAACTTCGATTCGTCGCTAATTCTGGAGAACCGCCTGAGCGCTGTGATGAGCGGCAAGATGGCGGTCGGCGGGCTGCGCGCCGGAGTCGAGCCTTTCATCGAACAACTGGCCGCTCCGACGGCGACTCCCGGCGGAGGCAGCGCGGCCGCCGCCAGTGGAGCGATGGCCGCCGGATTGGCGAACATGGTGGCTGCGATGTCGCGCGGCAAGAAGGCCTACGTGCAGCACGAAAAAGCCCTGAGCGAGGCCATCGCCCGGCTCAGCCAGCTTCGCGAAGAACTCAAGGCAGCCATTGATGCGGACGCCGAGTCCTACAACCTGGTCATGAAAGCCTATAAGAGCGCCAAAGAGTCTTCCGACGGAGACGCCGCAATCAGCGCCGCGCTCAAGCAGGCGACCAGCATTCCACTGGGAGTGGCCGAACGGGTGACCGAGGTCGCGCAGATCGCGGAAAAACTGAAACCGATCACGAATCCGAATATGAAGTCGGACCTGACGACCGCGATCGCCCTCGCCAACGCCGCGCTCGCAGGCGCACTGGCCAACGTGGAGATCAACTTGGAATCGTTGAAAGATGAGGGCTTCGTGACCGCGACGAGGAAAAGGGCTGCCGTACTTAGGGCGTGATTTGGAGGTAGACTAGCGCCATGACCGCAGACGTTTCAGAGTTACTGAAAAAGGCTCTTGCCCTGCCGGCCGAGGCCCGCGCCGCGCTCGCGGGCTCACTTCTCGACAGCCTTGACGATACGGTCGATGAATCAGCGGAAGAAGAGTGGAACAAGGAAATCGCCCGCCGCATCGAAGAATTGGATTCTGGCAAAGTGAAGCCGGTTCCGTGGGCCGAGGCGCGTCGGCGAATTTCCGCAATCCTCCATTGACCAGGAAGATCGTTCTCGCGCTGATCGTTGCGGTTGGACTAGCCACGCTCGGCAGTCTGTTGGTGGGGCGGTTGCGCTATTCCCATCAAGAAATCAAATCTTGCTTCAACGATGCTCAGGGCCTTCGGGAGGGTGCCCCGGTCCGTCTCGCCGGAGTGAACGTAGGAACGGTCCGCCGTGTCCGCGCGAATCCGCAGAGGAAGGATTGTCCCGCCGAGGTCGAGATGGCTCTGGCTACCACCTACAAAATCAGGATTCCGAAGGATTCGATTGCCGGGATCGAGACAGCAGGGGTATTAGGCGAGAGCTTCGTCAGCATCGACGCTTTTCAGGCCTCAGGCTCACCTATCGAGAACTACGGTTACTTGAAGAGTAGACCAAGTATTCCCCCAACATCCTTTGAAGACTATCTCAAGGCCCTGGCCTCGGTGCTCGGGGCAGCCAAAGACGCGAAGGAAGCGGACAAAGGAATCCCCAAGGCGACCGCTCCTTCATCTGCCCGTCAGCCTCGCCGCTAGCGCAGGCGCCGGGACGACTGCCGCTGCCAATCTTTCTCTGCAAGCTCCGCCCTTACCCTCGATCTAACGACAGGCCACCCGTATGCACTTTAGTACCGGTTTCATCCCCCTATTCCGGATTAAAATAGTTCCGGACCATCAACACGCCCAACTGGCAGTTCGCATCTAAGGATGCAGGCCCCTCGAGGACATTATGAAGACTTTGTGTTTCGCTCTTGCGCTTCTGTTCGCCGCCACCGCCGCCTACGCGATGCCAATTGCGTCGTCGGCCCGCTCCATGCTGCCGGCTGAAATGCAGCAGATCATCAGCGTGGACTACCGCGCGCTGAAAGACTCGCCTACGGCGATGGCGCTCAAACAGCAGGTGCTGCCCGAAAATCTCAAGCAGTTTGAGACCGCGCTGAAGGGCATCGGCATTGATTCGGAGCGCGATGTGGACCAGCTCACCTTTGCCTCCTTCCGCTCCGGCAAGCAGGGGATCCAAGTGATCGGCGTGGCGCAGGGGTCGTTTTCAGCCAAGAGCGTTCTCAAGAAAATGAAACTCAAGAAGATCGCGGGCACCAAGTACGGTACCGCCCTCCTCTATCCGATGGGCAGCGGCATGGTGATGACGTTCCTCGACGAATTCACGCTGGCTTTCGGCACCCGGGCCTCACTCGAAAGCGCGCTCGACACGCGCGACGGCAAGCGCGCCTCCCTCGACTCGAATTCGCGGATGGCGGACCAGATGTCGGCCGTGGACGGCTCGCCGGTGTGGAGCATCCTCGACCAGCAGGGAACCCAGAACATGATGCGCTCGGCGCTGGGCGACGCTTCCAAGGTCGCGGATTACGAGCAGGTCAAAAAGCGTCTGCTGGCATCGCGCTACACCATGAATTTCGCGAACGGCGTGAACTTCGATCTCGCCGTGCTCACTTCCGACTCGATGACGGCGGCAACGCTTTCGACGCTGGTCAAGGCCGGCATGCTCTACAAGAAAATGAACGCCTCCCCGGTCGAAAAGACAGCGATCGACAGCATGACGGTGGAGTCCGACAGCTCCGATCTGCAGCTCCATTTCAAGACCGACGACCAAAAGTTCCAGTCGCTGCTGCATTCGGACCTGTTCGCGGCCGTATCGCACTAGGGCCCCCAATACGACCAACCCGTTCCGTACCCGTAGAGACGCAGCTTGCTGCGTCTCCAGCCGCAACCGAGACGCAGCAAGCTGCGTCTCTGCGGCTACCTTCCTTTCCACCGGGGCAAAGGGGCACGCAACGCGGGCTTTTTACTTCTGACTTTTCTCCGCGGCCTGCTCCGCGCGCTTCTCCCGCGCCCATCCTTCCTTCACGGTCTGCCGCGCCCGGCCGAGGGCGAGGGAATCTGCGGGCACATCATCCGTGATGCAGCTCGCGGCCGCCACGTAGGAGTCGCGTCCGATCTTCACCGGCGCAACCAGCGTGGAATCGCTGCCGATGAAGGCGCCATCCTCGATGATGGTTTTGTGCTTCTTTACGCCATCGAAATTGCAGGTGATCGTGCCCGCGCCCACGTTCACTCCCTCACCGATCTCGGCGTCGCCCAGGTAGGTCAGGTGGTTGGCCTTGGAGCCTCTGCCGAGCTTGATTTTCTTGGTCTCGACGAAGTTGCCGACGTGGGCCCCGTCGCCAATTTCACTTCCCGGGCGGAGGTGGGAAAAGGGTCCGATGATGGCGCCGGCACCGATGCGTGCGCCCTCCATCATCGTTCCCGGACGAATGGTCACGCCATCGCCGAGTTCTGAGTCCTGCAGCACGCTGTAGGAGCGGATGCGGCAGTCGGAGCCGATCTTTGTGTTGCCCCGCAATTGCACGAACGGTTCGATCACCGTGTCGGGGCCGACCTCGACGTCGCTGTCGATGATGCAGGTCTGCGGATAGAAGATAGTCACTCCGTCGGCCATTAATTGGCGGCACTTGGCTAGGCGCAGCTTGGCATCGAGGTCCGCCATCTCGGCGCGCGTATTGCTGCCCAGCACTTCCCCGGCGTGAGGCGTCTTCACAACGACCACTCTCTTGCCCGCGCGATGAAAGACCGCGGCCATGTCGGTGAGGTAGTACTCGCGATGCGGGTTTTCTTTGGTGAGCTCGCTGATGTGCTGGTACAGAGCCGGAACCGAAAACGCGTAGAAGCCGGCATTGATCTCGCGAATCTTTTTTTGCTGGGTGCTGGCCGCTTTCTCCTCCACGATGGCTCGCACTTCCACGCTTTTCGCACCCTTGCGAATCACCCGTCCGTATCCGGCGGGATCGTCGAGTTCCGCGCTGAGCAGCGTCATCGTCGCTTTCTCGGCGGCATGAAACGCGCTGAGCCGCTGGATGGTCTCGGGCGTGATCAGTGGGGCGTCTCCGGAAAGAACGATGACTCGATCGTAGGGCGCAAGGGCCTCGCGGGCGACCATGAGCGCGTGTCCGGTGCCGCGCTGCTCTGCCTGCAGAACGAACTGCACCCCCGTATTCGCAACCGCCGCGCGCACCTGATCAGCCTCATGGCCGATGATGGCAAAAATGTCCCGGGCCGGTGCCACTTTCTTGGCTGCGGCAATCACGTGCGCCAGGATCGGCTTTCCGCCGATCTCGTGCAGAACCTTAGGGTGACGGGACTTGAGCCGTGTTCCTTTGCCGGCGGCCATGATGGCAATGGCCACGCGCGCCGGGCGCGTGTTGGAAGGTTTCACCTTGTTTTGCGACATTCTTGGCATGTTTAGCCAATATACCCGCAACCGCTCCGCAGAGCGCGGCTTTCCGCGCCCCCTGGGCAGCTCAACTGTGGGTGGTCTGCCGTTCTGGCGCCTGCGCCGTGAGGGTTATCAGGTCGCGAGCAACCCGCTCGGTGGCGTGTCGAGCCATGGTGCCTTCCTCAAGATAATCTCCCAGCACCGGGCAGACGCCCATGGTTTCGATCTCGTCGAGATCGGCGACAATCTGCGACGCTCCCTCGAGCGCGTACTTCGCCTTCATCTCGGCCGATGCCGGTTTCTGATTGATCAGGGCATAGTCGAAGAGCTGGATTCCGGCGTGAGCGGTGAGCGCCCGGACATGGTCGGCGGCGGTTAATCCAAGACTTTCATTGGCTTGAGTCATTAAATTGCATACAAACACCTTAACGGCACTTGACTTGACAATCGCGCGAGCTATTCCACGAACCAGCAGGTTGGGAATGAGGCTAGTGAACAGTGACCCGGGTCCTATGGTGATCAGATCCGCGCGGGCGATCGCATCCAGAGTTTGCGGCAGCGGCTCGACATCGGGCGGGACCAGGCACAACTCCTTGATCTTGCCTTTGCTGGCGGTGATGAGGGTTTCGCCCCGCACCCGTGTACCATCCTCCATCCCCGCTTCCAGTTCCACATTGGAGGTCGTGGCCGGATAAATGTGGCCGCGGGTGAGAAGAATCTCCGAAGAGAGGCGGACCGCCTCGGCGAAGTCGCCCGTGATCGAAGTCAGGGCGGCCAGGAACAGGTTGCCGAAGCTGTGACCCTCCAGCCCGGAACCCTTCTGGAAGCGATGCTGGAAAAGCCGGGAGAGCAGGGCCTCATCTTCCGAGAGCGCGACGATGCAGTTGCGAACGTCGCCCGGCGGAAGCATGTTGAACTCTTTGCGCAGCCGGCCGCTGGAGCCGCCGTCGTCGCTGACGGTCACCACGCCGTACAATTCGCGAATCGCGGTTTGGCCCGACTCGGCCAGCGCCGGCGTCAGCACGTAACCCTTCAACCCCTTGAGCAGGGTAGAGAGTCCGGTGCCTCCTCCGATCGCGACTACGCACAGGTCGCGAGGACTGGACTTGGTGTTATCGGATGGATTCGTGCGCTGCTGGGGAAGCATGCAACCCTCCAATGGCCCTCACCGGACCGATCAGTAGCTTATCTCTTCCTGCGAGGCGGGCGCATCCGCTGCTGGGTCCGGATAGAGCAACTCGGTGAAACGCGGATCCTCGGCGAGGTTCTGGAAGTCGGAATCGTTCCTGGCCTGGAAGCGCAGGGCGGGGTTGGTGTGGATCGCATCGCCGAGGTTCTTCAGCGCGTCCTCCACCCGGCCGGTCACGCAGCTCAGCGCGGCCAGCCCATAGAGAACATAGTCAGCCTTGGGATTCTGCTTTAGCAGTTTCTCCATGTGCTCGCGGGCAGCGACGTAGTCGCCTGAGTTCATGAGCGAGGTGGCGTAGTCGAAATGCTCATCGGGAGTCTTGAACTGCAGCGGCGGCTTCTCCAGGTGCAGGTCACAGGTGTGGATGTGCACCGCTGCCCGGTCGGCCATCGCCCGGTGGGGGCCGCTCAACACCTTCTGGAGATGCCCCTTGGCCTTTTCGAACTTCTGTTCCTGTAGCGCGCGCAGCCCGGCTTCGTAGTTCTGCACCGCCTGCGTGTGCCGGGGATCTTCAACCGCCGGTTTCTTCGCTGTGGTTTTTTGTGGCATCAAACCGCCTCATTCAAGGATTTAGGAAAAACCTGATCAATTGATACTGGCAGCCGTGGCAAGGTCAATCTGCTTCCAATCTCCCTTGACGATTCCCGCCCGGATCTGCCTTGCCGTCTTGCCCTGTTTGTGCAGCGTGTAGGCGTAATAAAGCTCTTTCAGACAGGTTCCGCACTGCGCTCCGTGGGTGCCGGAAAAGCAGCTGTGCAGGCTCGTGTGTCCCATGCCCCGGTCGCAGTAGCAGTAGCAAGGTTGCTGATACAGCACGGCGGGGATTTTTGCCGCGAGTTCATAGGCATGTGTCTGGTACGGATACTGGGCGTTCTCTCCCCAAAGCTGGTCCTTGGTGAGAATGGGCGGCAGCTTGGCGCCTTTGGCCGGAGGGGCGGCGTTGAAATGCGGAATTCCGCCTTCCTCTTGGGACTGCAGCCAGGGTGCCGAAACCAGTGTAACCAGCAAAAACAACGCCCCTAGGGCTAAGACACGTCGAAGCATGCAAATTTCCTCAAGCCTAGTATTTTACCTGAAGGCGCGGAATTGGCCGAGTACTCGGTCGAATCCCCCAAACACCGATTTCCTTTGCGGACGCATGTCAATCCGCACCGACTCCGCCGCCTCTAGCACAATCGCGTCGGGCGCCACCGAGACCCAATCCAATGGCGTCGCGACGATGCGAAGCCGCGTGATCGCCGGGCGCGGCGTGGTTCGCCAGTGGCTTTCGTCCGCGTCGAGATAGTTGGCTAGGTCGGCCTGGCTCCAGGGGTACAGCCATATCTCGCTGGAAACATTGGGCTGCACGATGAACCACCGCAACTCCGTGCTGCCGTCCGCGCGGGTGATCTCCAGCTGCATGTTCTCGGGCTTCCGCAGCTTCCACCAGAAGCCGTACCGCACTGTCAGGCGCAGGCGCAGAAAATCAGCGCCCGCCGGCCAGTCGGGTGCGCCGAGATCCGCGATCGAGCTTCGTTGGCGGATCGGAAACGTTTGCGCGGCCAGGCCGAGCGTCTGCGGCTGCATCGAGATTCGAGCGGAGCGTGAGTCATCGCGCAGCAAGCCAGAGATGCCGGGCGAGAGGGCCCCGCCTTCCGCACGATAGTGCCGCAGCATCCAGAACCACAGTTCCGGGGTCCGGGTGAAGTTGTAGGTTCCGTCAATCGGCACACTCATGGCCAGGTTGCGCCGCCGGACCTGATCGGTCTCCGAGAGCCCCGGGTGTCCATCGTGGAAGCCCCACTCGAGGTCGGTCACGTACAGGCCGGCTGGTGCTGGCGCCCTTTCCAATCCCGAGATTTCAAGTTGCGACAAATAGGCTCCGCTGGCGGTGTAGGGCTGCATCAGTCCTCCGGCGACGCTGCGTCGCGAGGCTATGCCGAACACGGTCTGATACGGAAAGACCACAATATGTTCCCCCGGCCCGGTGTGCTGTCCGAGGTAGCTGGTTGTCGACTGAAGCATGGCGGTGAATTCCGGAGCGAAGCAGCCGCGGTCGAACTCGCGCAAGTAGACCGGACATCGGGTTTTGGGTCTTAACAACTGCCGGACCAGGCGAATGACGGTACTTGGCTCGGACGCTGGGCGCGGAAACAGCATGGATGCGATCGCCAACAGAACTGCAGCGGACGAGGTCCTGGCAGATTGGAACGAGAAAAGGACCGTACCGGCAAGAAGCACCATGGCGAAAGACCCGCTCTTTACGTGCTCGATATCGGAGCGCACCAGGGCGCTTTGCAGCATGACCACCGCGAAAGCAAAGCCTCCCAGCAGAAAACCAGCGCGTTCCGTGGTTGTGGGATTGTGCTTGCTGCTGGCGCCGGCGCGGAAGAGGAACACGGCCGCGCCGGCGAACAGCGTTGCGAGCAGCCGCACCGTGCCGGCACCCGTCATTGCCGCCGGAGTGGCCCAGCGATATACGCTTACTATCTGCGCGCTGTCTTTCCAGAATCGAAAATCGAAGGTCCTGCCCATCGCGGCGTTCACCATCAGCCCGAGGACGAGTCCCGACACCGCGTACGCCAGCAAAGCAACGATGCAGTTGCCGACGATGCGTTTGTTCCGCCTCTCTTCGAAGAAAATCGCGGCAGTGGCGATCACCCAGGCAGCCGCCGAATACACGCCGGTGTCGGACGAGATCAGGAAAGCGATGACGCAGAGCAAGGCGGCTACGGTTCCAAGCACGTAACTTTTGGCGCGTCCCTCGGTGACCGCATACCAGCCGCACAGGAAGGTAGCGAAGAGAAGAACTGGAAGCGCGTTTTGCAACGCAAACTCCCAGAACATAAGCCAGAACACAAGGACCGGGAACAGCAGCAGCGCCCGTTTCCACGCCGGCTGTTCGGCAAGAAGCAGCCGTAGCGTAAGGTACACAAAGACAAAGGCGCACCAAACCGGCACCGTGACCCAGGTTGCGTAGATCGCGCCCATGGAGACGCCCAGGAACCGCGCCGGTACGCTGGAGAGCCACTGCAAGATTGGACCGTGGGTGAATGCAACGTCGCGGCCAACCCAGATGCCATGCGAGAGTTTGAAAACTTCGTCAAGATGCCAACTATCGTCAGCCAGGCTGGGTTCGCGGACGACGGTTGGCACTCGCGGTGAGAGCCAAACCGGGTCGATTGAAGCGAGCACGAACAACAGTAAGACTAGCGTGTCCCAGTGTCCTGCCGGCCACGAGCGTGGACGCTCGGAGCCAGAGTGGGGCGCAGGCGAGCGTCGTTGGCTCGCCAATTCATCCAGCTTTGCCATGGGCGAGTACCATTCTAGGGCAGGGCACCACGATGGCGTGCATGGTGCAATTTTTGGACCGCTCTACCTCCTATCCCGTCGAGCGATGGATATGGTGGGAACGTGTCTGGTTGGGCCGACTCACCGCGACGCGAAGAACCTCTACCACAGGGGACACCGAGGTTCACGGGGGGAATTCTTGATCCCCCGTGTTCCTCTGCGTCCCCTGTGGTGATGACTTTTCCGTTCCTACACGCCGAGCTTCTCGAAGAACAGGCAGATCGTCTCAATCCCGCGATAGAAGTTCGGGATGTGGAACTTCTCGTTGGGCGCGTGCAGGTTGTCGTCCGGAAGCCCGAAGCCCATCATGACGGATGGAATCTTCAGCACGTCCTGGAAGTCGGTCACGATCGGAATCGACCCGCCAGAGCGGATAAACACGGTTTCTTTCTTGAATGTGTCGTGCAGCGACTCCGTGGCGGCTTTGATGAAGTGGTTATCGGTACCGACCACGCAGGCCGGGCCTTTGCTCCAGACCTTGATCTTGGTCTCAATCCCCTTGGGCGTGATCTTCTTGACGAAGGCGGTGTAGCGCTTGAGGATGTCGTCCGGGTCCTGGTTCGGCACCATCCGCATAGAGACTTTGGCGGCGGCCTTCGCGGGAATCACCGTCTTCGCCCCCGGAGCCGTGAACCCGCCCGGCATGCCGTGGACTTCCAGCGTGGGACGAGCCCAGGTGCGGTACAGGACGGAATATCCCGGTTCGCCGGTCAGGACCTTGGAGCCGACTTCGGTCTTGCGGTAGTGCTCTTCGTTGAAAGGAAGCCGCTTCCAAGCTTTGAGTTCGTCCTTCGTCGGGGCTTTCACGTTCTTGTAGAAACCCGGGATCAGGACCTTGCCTTTGGCATCCTTCAGCTTGCTGATGATCTCGATCAGCGCGAAGAACGGGTTCGGGGCCGCTCCGCCGTACATGCCGGAGTGCAGATCGGTCTTCGCCCCAAACGCTTCGATTTCCGTGTAGACCAGGCCACGCAGGCCCACGCAGAGAGTCGGAAGGTTGGGCGCGAACAGCTCGGTGTCGCAGACCAGGGCGAAGTCGGCTTTCAGCTTCGCTTTTTGCTTACGGACATAATCGGCGATGGACTCGCCGCCGACTTCCTCTTCGCCTTCAAAAATGATCTTAACGTTGATAGGCAGCTTGCCGCCGTGGCCCTGCATGAGCGATTCCAGCGCCTTGACCTCTAGCCAGAGCTGGCCTTTGTCGTCGACGGCGCCGCGGGCGTAGATGTTGCTGTTGCGCTCGGTTGGTTCAAACGGCGGCGTATGCCACTCGTCCACCGGGTCGGGCGGCTGCACATCGTAGTGCGCGTACATCAGCACGGTGGGCTTGCCGGATGCATGCAGCCAGTCGGCGTAGAGCAGCGGATGGCCCTGGGTGGGAATGATCTCGACATTCTCCATGCCGATGCGGCGCAGTTCGTTGGCGACAAATTCCGCCGCCTTCTGCACATCGCCCTTGTGCTCGTCCAGCGTGCTGATGCTGGGGATACGAAGGAGGTCCTTCAGTTCATTCAGGAAACGCGGTTGATTATTGCGGGCAAAATCGACTGCTGGGGAGGCCATAGTCTGTTGCCTTTCTGGCGCGCTGGGCGCGCATGCGAAGAGACGGTGTGAAAACCCTCCAGTATAACTGAATCCGGCTGCGAACTTCGTGACGCGCTCACTCGCCACGTAGGGAAGAGAAGGTTGTGGGTCCGCCGATCCGGTTAGGCCATGCCGAATCTCCGGGCCGAGAGCGCCGCCAAGTCGAGATCGGGCCTCTGCCCGCTAATCGCCTGTCCCACCGCCGTCGCGGTGAGCGGCGCGAGCGGACTCTGCGCCGGACCAAGAACCTGGAAGGCAATTGACACCGCCCCGCATCTCACAAACAATAGACTTGGAATCCACTCTCAACTGGAGACAAACGCTTATGCCGGAGCAAGGCGAGCAAGCCCCCGTCCCCGTCTATCATCCCGAACATCAGAGCAGTGCCGGGAAATGGGTCCTCATGGTACTGGCGATTGCGTACGTCGCCGGATCGCTGTATTTCATGTTTGACCTGCGCAGCAAGCTCGACAAAGTTGCGCAGGACCAGACCGCCAGCCAGAAGCAGACTGCCGACCTGACCAAGCGCATGCAGGCGGCCGAGGCGGACTCAGAAACCCTGGCCCAGCAACTGGGCATGACTAAGAAAGATCTGGCGGCACGCACCGAGGAGTTGCAGCGGCAGCAGCGCGCCTCGGTGGCCAAGCTGGCAGAAGAGCAGAAACAACAAATCAATGCCGTGGCGGGCGAGGTCGGGAACGTGAAGACCGATGTCGGCGGCGTCAAGACCGACCTGGGCGCCACCAAAGCGTCCCTGGAAGAAACCAAGGCGCAACTGCAACGTACCATCGGCGACCTCGGCATTCAGAGCGGGCTCATTGCCACCACCCGCGGCGACCTGGAGATTCTCAAGCACCGGGGAGATCGCGGCTACTACGAGTTCACACTGCTGAAAGGGGCTAGGCCGCAGGCGATTTCGACCGTGGCTCTCCAGCTTAAGAAGACCGATCCCAAGCGCGGCAAGTACACGCTCAATGTGACCTCTGACGACAAAACCATCGAGAAGAAGGACCGGAACCAGAGCGAGCCGATTCAGTTCTACACCGGTCGTGAGCACATGCTCTATGAACTGGTTGTCTGGACGGTGGACAAGAACAAGGTCACCGGCTACTTGAGCACGCCCAAGAACGCGCCCACGCCGGTCACGGCCACGCCGCAGTAACCGTAACGACAGCAATGCTGCCCGCGAGCGCGCACACGCTTCTCGAAATCGGACTCCGGACGGGAGTCATCTACTTCCTGGTGCTGATCGGCATTCGCCTCAGCGGCAAGCGGGAAGTGGGGCAGATGACCCCGTTCGATCTGGTGCTTCTCTTGCTGATTTCCAATTCCGTGCAGAATGCCATGACCGGGCCCGACACCTCGCTCGCGGGCGGCGCCGTGGCCGCGGCCACGCTTCTGATTCTGAACTACCTGGTGGCCGAGGTCTCGGGAATCAACCGGCGCTTTCGCAAGTTCATCGAGGGACAGCCGTCTCTGCTGGTGCACAACGGGGAAATCATCGCCGCGCACCTGGCCAAAGAGCACGTCAGCATGGATGAACTCGAGCGCGCCTTGCGCGAGCATGGAGTCGCTACCTACAAGGAGGCCGCTCTGGCCGTGCTCGAAGTGGATGGCTCAATCAGCGTGCTGAAGTACGACGACATCCAGCCGAGCGCCACGACTCACCTGAATCGCCGGCGATTCCTGAAGAAGAACTAACGTAGCGCCGATGTCCCGCCGGCCAACGCGGCTGACTACCGACTACTGACTAGAACTGGTTTCAAAAATTCTTTTGAGGGTTCGAAAGGCGACCCTCAGGGGCTAAAGCCCGCATTTTTGGCGGGTCGTGGCGGCACGGCTGAAGCCGTGCCCTACCCAAAACCGATTTTCGAAACCACTTCTACTGACCACTGCCCTACGGATGCGTCATCTTCTCCGGCTTGACCAGCTGGTCAAATTCCTCACCAGTAAGATATCCCAGCTTCAACGCCGTCTCGCGCAGGCTCGAGTGCTCGACGTGCGCCGTGTGCGCAATCTGCGCCGCCTTGTCGTATCCCACTTTCGGAGCGAGCGCCGTGACCAGCATGAGCGAATTCTTCACGTACCAGTCCACCTTGGCGCGATCGACTTCAATGCCCTTGACCATGTACTCGACATACCCGTGGCAGGCGTCGGCGATCAGCGTGACCGAGTGCAGGAAGTTGTAGATGATCACCGGCTTGAACACGTTGAGCTCGAAGTTGCCCTGCGATCCGGCGAATCCCACCGCCGCCGTCGCTCCGTGAACCTGCGCGCAGACCATCGTCATCGCTTCGCATTGCGTGGGATTGACCTTGCCCGGCATGATGGACGATCCCGGCTCATTCTCCGGGATCACGAGCTCGCCGAGGCCGCAGCGCGGACCGGAAGCCAGCCAGCGAATATCGTTTGAGATCTTCATGAACGACGCGGCCAGCGTCTGCATCGCGCCTTGCGCAAACACGACCTCATCGTGGGCGGAAAGCGCGGCGAACTTGTTGGGATGGGAGCGGAAGGGAAGTCCCGTCAGTTCGGCGATCTTCCTGGCGGCGCGCTCGGCAAATTCCGGATGCGTGTTCAGCCCCGTGCCCACTGCGGTCCCGCCGATCGCCAGATCGTAAAGCCCGTCGAGCACCTGCTCCAGCCTCTTGATGTCGCGATCGAGCAGGCTGGCCCAGCCGCCAAATTCCTGTCCAACCGTCAAAGGCACGGCATCCTGCAGGTGGGTGCGGCCGATCTTCACTATGCCGTCAAATTCCTTGGCCTTGGCTGCGATCGCATCGCGCACCGTCTTGATCGCCGGAATCAGGGCGTTCTTCACCCGCTCCGCCGCCGCGATGTGCATCGCTGCTGGAAACGTGTCGTTCGACGACTGCGACATGTTGACGTGATCGTTGGGATGCACCGGCTTCTTCGATCCCATCTCCCCGCCCGCAATTTCGATGGCGCGATTGGAGATGACCTCATTCACGTTCATGTTGGTCTGGGTGCCGCTGCCGGTCTGCCAGATGCGCAGCGGGAACTGGTCATTCAGCTTGCCGGCGATGACTTCGTCGGCCGCCTGGACGATGAGCTTCGCTTTGTCGCCGGGCAGCTTGCCCAAGTCCTGATTCACCAGCGCGCAGGCCTTCTTGAGCGTGCCGAAGGCGCGAATCAGCTCCGGAGGCATGGTGTCGCGGCCAATCGCAAAATGCAGCAGCGAGCGCTCAGTCTGCGCCCCCCAGTAAACGTTGGAGGCGACTTCGATCTTCCCCATGCTGTCGGATTCAATGCGGGTGTGGGTAACGGGTTCGGTAAGAGTGGTAGACATGATGAAATCTCCTGTGCGTTGGGCCGCAGTAGCAGAAGCCAAGCCCTTCAGCGGATATGAGGAACCGACCATTATACGGCGGCGTGAGCGCCGGAGAACCGCACTGGACTCCGTTGATCTTGATGTGCTGACAGCGAGCAATGGTTGGTGGATAGACAAAATCTGAAACGCGCATACGGGAACGACCCCCTCCCCCCTCCCCCCTTGATCTTGTGGAATCATGAGGTTACGCGGAGGCCATGATTGAAATCTTTCATTCCAAAGGGGATGTGGGCAAAATATAGAAACTATTAAAGTTATACTATGTATGCCAAGTATTCTCTTTGGAGTATAGGTCAACGTTAAGGGCAATGGAGTTTGGAGTCAAGGAAAAAGTGAATTACCGCGCGGTGAGGACTCTAGACTGAAGAGTTCGGATAGAGAGTGTGAGTTTCCCGGGGGGTGTTTCCGCCGCCAACGCCCACGTTTCAAAAGCGAAACGTGGGGCACCCGGCCGAGTCACGCGCCCGAAAAGGTCTAGATGTGAGAGAAAGCGGTAACATGAACAACATGGACATGCTTGTAAAACATATGCTCGATCTCCACGATGCAATCGAGGAGTCTTACGAGAAAGCACGCTACATGCCCTGCCTGGTTCTCCTCTACTCAGGAATCGATGTGGCGGCGTCCCTGGAGCCGAAATTGGGTACTGGAGTGGGAGACCGCTTTAAGAAGTGGGTGAACCGGTACATGCTCAAATCAGGTTCGCTCAAGTGCACAGCGTCAGATCTGTGTGGCGCCAGATGTGCGGTGGTCCACACATTTACGCCCGAATCTGATCTTTCAAAGGGAGGCAAAGCGCGGGTGATAGGCTATGCATTCGGAGTCGCTGAACTCGATAAATTGGACAAAGCTTCGAACATAGCGGCCCAAAGTCGACAGGTGAATGTGCACGCCAGATCGTTGATCGATGCGTTCTACGAAGGGTTCGGAACATATCTTGAGGAGGTGAGAGGAGATAGAGTAAGGCTTCAAGAGATTGAGCGAACGGCCGGCTTGTGGGCGGTCAGCATGAATCCTAAGACGATTGACGATTACTTGGAGATTCAAAAGCGTCTCATGGGCCCCCAAACTCCCTGATTAGCCGGGTGTCCCACTCATCGCGCACTTTGCGATGAGTGGGTTTGCGCCTAACATCAGCATTCAGACCGCTGCTGCGGCGCCCCGGGGAAAATGGTACGGGGCTTAAGCCCCAGCGCAGAAAGACCACCGTTCCTAAACGCCTTGCCGGTCCGTCTCTTACGGGGCGATCAGTCTACTCCACAACAGTGTTTGAGCTTAAGGCCACTACCGCAAGGGCAGGGCGTATTTCTCTCCGATCCCTTCATCTGGATCGGGGACTTCCCCGGCGTCTTCGCAATGATCCAGGGGGGAACGCGAATAACCTCTCTCTGACCTGTGCTGTGCTCAACTATCACGCGATTTCCTTTCCGGGTCATGCTCGTAACCACAGGTGTGTCGGTCGGCTCTTCGACGTCCAAGCCCTTCTCTCGGTACCATCTCCTGTCAAAGATTCCGGAAAAATCATCAGTCAGAAACATCCCATCCGGAAAATTGAGGTGCCCAAATTTTAGGAAGTACCCAGCATAATTTAGTTCGTCGGCGGTTCGAGCATGGCCGTGCAGACGCTCGCGAGCCTGAAGGTACCCGAGGAATTGCGTGCCATCGAAGTGGTTACATATCGTTTGGAAATCGAACAGTCCGAGGGCCAAAGGGAACGGTTCACCTGTGTTTTTCTTCAGCTCGTACGAGAGATCTGTACCAAAAAGGCCCCTAGGGGTTGGAGTGACACAGATAATGTGAATCCGTTGAACCTCATTTTTTGTTACCGAAAAGTAAGGGCGGCCCTTCTCGTCGAAAAACGTCGTCTCGTCCCTCTCGAGGATGCGAAGCTTGGCCTCCTGCGCTTGGTCGTAGCCGAATTGCACCGAGTTCTTGAAGTCGCGCTCGAACTTGAGGAGATCGCCAGATGTTCCCCTAAACGCTCGTATGCGCGAATTCTTGCACTCCACGAGTATCACAGTCCCGCCCTCGCGGACGAAGAGATCCTTCTCGCGACTTCCTTTTTCCAAGTAATAATTCGGATAAATACGTCCATTAGGGAACACCTTTCTGATGCTTTCCGCGACCATGGTTTCGGTCACCCGATCCCTGTTCCGTAGATAGCGATCCCTTAGTTTGTCATCAGTAAGTACCTCATTCTCAAAGCACCTGGCCGCAATCCGGTAAACACTGGCAGGATCGAGAAAGAAAAAGCGCTCGCCAGGGATAGAGACAAAAATCTTGTGATCGAGCAAACTCTTGTCGTGTGGAAACGTGAGATCGGGGCCTATTTCCCCCGGCTCTATCGACAGGCGTTTAACTATGGCTTCCAAGCTCGCTCCCGAAATGCCCGGTCTCATATCGTCCATGGTGAGAATGTTGATCTTGTCACCATCGCGACTGTTGCTCTCCAACCTTTGGGCAATCTTCAGCTCTCCCCCTTTCCGCCGAGCGGTGTCAAGATCTATAGCCCCACTGCCAAGGGCACGTTCGATGCCAATGATATCCCGCGAAATGGCTGCCATATCATTGACCCAACGATTCAATTCCTTTTCCTTGTTGTGGATTAAGCCGTCAAGCCAGCGGAGAAGATCTTCAAAACGTAATCCGAAATCAGGCAGGAAATATGCCCCGTCGAATGGCGACAGTCGAGCCACAGCCCAGCTCCTGAACTGTTCGGGGAAGCCGAGGATGTCAATCTCTCGCACATCCATGGCCAAGCCCAACCTAGCTAGGAACTCTGACTCAGATCCGAGCGCGCGGCCCGGCTCATACACAGCGCCAAAAGAATAGAGCTCAAATATTTTCTCGACGAGCTCATCGACTCTCGCTAATGTCTCTTTCGCGTCCCCGACCCCCACCTCCGAAAACGGACGGGAAAGGAGTAGTCCCCAGACGTAACGCGTCTTAGCCCAGAAGCCATCAGGCAACTTTTCCTTTGCGAGTTCTGAAAGATGGAGGCGGAATTGATAGTGATTTAGTACATCAAGGGTCGCGAGCGATGCGATCTCGCTGCGCAGTTGACCTATCAGGGGCTCAACGGCAACCTCGACTTTGTCCCGAAACTGCATGACCGACGTCACTGTCTCTGAAATATTATAAGGTCGGGTACCCTCGATAACCGTGCGGCAGGTGGCCCAGGATTTAGTGTTCAGTACGCAATTTGGTGCCCCAGGTTCGCGTCCGCTTTTTGGACGCTAACCTGGGCTCAGGAAAATCCGCGTGGGCCCGCCGCACGTCTTCCGTTCACGGTCTCTGGCAGTCCATTCTGACTCGATCTCCACGACTCCGGGCTCGCGCAATGCGTAGTGCCGGAAACTGCTCCAACGCCACTCCGCCGGTTCCTGGACCAGTCCTCGGTTCACTGGCTTCCACCCCAGCATGCCAACATCGGGCTTGCTGGGGGTCCCGGATAACGGTGCAGATGCGCAGCTTGATTTCAAACTCGCGGAGTGTCGCGTTAGCTGGAACCGTTTGGAGACCGGTCGGTACAAACGCAGCCTACCCGGGTCCGAGCAGTGACCCCAGGTTAGCGCCAAAGAGCGGCGCGAACCTGGGGCACCGAGCTGGAAAACCACCGGTAGCCGGTTTGCACAGAGAGTGGAGCAGACCCATCCCCGCGCTTCCCCCACGAGGGGATGGGTGCCCTCCAAGTTCAACGAGGAGCTGGCGGGAGATCCGAGATCTTTCCAAGCAGATGAATGTCGTATCCGCAACGTAGGATGTAGCCGTCAATGTCGCGCACAGCCAGGTTCGCTTGCATGCTCACGGAGCGGCTAACCTCTTCTGGTCGCAGGACGATGAAATCGTCAACCGCCCATCCGGCATTTTCTGCGACTCCGTCATTTGAGATCGAATTCAGCGTCACGAATGGTGCCCAATGAACCAGTTGCAGCCCCTTGCCCGGAGGTAAGTCTGGGATGGGGACATCGAAGAAGAACGGCGTTCGGAAGAAATCGACGCCGGTGGCTTGCCCTTGTACGAGCATTTGCACGATGCCGGTGAGCGTATAGGCAGTGAGACCATTTGCGGTGGGATAGTAAACGTAGTATTGGCTGCTTGGCGTCGCAGGGCCAGTGAATCCTTGGCTGGGTGTTCCCATTTGAATCCTCCTTGATAGGTTTCGATTGAAAATAACTCCCATCCCCGCGCTCCCCACGCGGGGATGGGTTTCCCTGAAAGACAGGCTGCTTGGTAGGGCTTGGTCCGAGTCCGCTCGACCCCACGCGAGCTGTCGGCCGGCGAGCGTGAATGTGAATCAGGAACCGAATGCAGTCAATGAAACTGCGTTTTAAGTCTGCCTTAACAAATAACCGCTTGCTGATGAATGGGTTAGGAAGGACCTTTAACTGCACGAGAAGTTTGGATAGGCCATGTCGAGATGGCCGGCCTGGAGGGGAGGTTGGTGCCCGAAGCGTCCGAAAGCAAGCCCCGACACCGGTTTGGCCCTTTTGAACTCGACGCCCAAAGGGGGCACTCTGTCACGCAACGGCAAACAGGTGAAGC
This sequence comes from Terriglobales bacterium, assembly GCA_049696815.1. Taxonomy (GTDB): domain Bacteria; phylum Acidobacteriota; class Terriglobia; order Terriglobales; family Acidobacteriaceae; genus Acidiflorens. The sequence continues at coordinate 44,318 of JBAVUO010000013.1, forward strand.
TGCAGGACTTGCCGTATCGGTTGCTGGTCATGCTTGTCGAGGCAGGTGGCCCAGGTTCTAGTGTTCAGTGACACAATGTGGTGCCCCAGGATCGCGTCCGCTTTTTGGACGCTAACCTGGGCTCAGGAAAATCCGCGCGGGCCCGCCGCACGTCTTCCGTTCACGGTCTCTGGCAGTCCATTCCGACTCGATCTCGACGACTCCGCGCTCGCGCAATGCGTAGTGCCGGAAACCGCTCCAACGCCACTCCGCCTACAGTCCCAGTTCCGCATCGAAAGCGGAGCGGTAGAATCTAAGTAAAGTACCCTTGAGCAGCCGAAGGAGGTTGTCATGGCAACCCTCGAGATTGCGTTCCTCAACAATCAACTGGAGGAGCGTAAGCGCCGGCTGGAAGCGGCGATTGCGCTCGCGCCACGGAATACGGGCCTGGCCGGCTTGCTTCGTGAAGTCGATTCGGCTCTGGAACGCATGGACAAAGGCAGCTACGGTCTGTGCGATGAGTGTCACGAACCGGTGGAACAGGACCGCTTGCTGGCCGACCCGCTCGTGCGCTACTGCCTTGACCATCTGACCCAATCGGAGCGGGATGCGCTCCAGCGCGATTTAGATCTCGCTTCTCAGGTGCAGCGCAATCTGTTGCCGCAAATTGGTCTTCGCGCCGGGGGCTGGGAGACCAGCTACCATTACGCGCCCGTCGGCCCTGTCAGCGGCGACTATTGCGATTTGATCCCGTACGATGGACAGCTTTTCTTCGCGCTGGGCGATGTCTCTGGCAAAGGCGTAGCTGCCTCCATGCTCATGACACAGCTCCATGCCTTGTTCCGCAGCCTGACCAGTATGGCGCTGCCGCTGGGACAGATCGTGACCCGGGCCAATCGCGTCTTCTGTGAAAGCGCGCTGGCCGGGCAGTATGCCACGCTGGTGTGCGGGCAGGCTAAACCTACCGGGGAAGTGGAAATCCATAATGCCGGCCACTGGCCCGCCATCGTCGTGGGGCACGGCGGCGTGCTGCGCATCGAGTCCACCGGCTTGCCGCTGGGGATGTTCTGCGAAAGCGAGTTCTCCGCCACGCGCCTGCAACTGGAAGTCGCCGACACGCTCTTCCTCTACACCGACGGCCTCTTGGAGGCCCGCAACGCGAGCGGCGAATATGGCGTGGACCGGGTTACGCACCTGGTGCGCCAGCAAGCCGCGAGGCCTCCCGCTGAGCTGATTGGCGCCTGCCTCGACGACTTGCGCGCCTTCGAAGCCGGCGGTGGCCCACGTCAGGACGATTTGACTCTGCTGGCCATCCGACGCTGCGACTAGTTGACCGGCCGGGCGCCCCAGGTCTCACTTAGGGTTATGACTACTTTGCCTCGAGCGTGTCGTTTTTCGAGATACCGGATAGCCTCGGGGACTTCACTCAACCCGTAACACTTGTCGATGACCGGCTTCAGCCTTCCGGCGGCCATGAGCTCGCCGATGATGGTCAAGTCCTCTTTGCTCGATCTCGCCAACAACATGACGAGCTTCTGGCTCACGAACGGTGACAACAGCGGCGCCGCGATAAGATGAGTCAGAATGCCGATGATCGACACACCCAGTCCCCCGGCCCCGATGTAAATCCCGTTAGGATTCAAGACGCGCCTGCATGCTGACAACGAATGGTTCCCCACGACATCGAAGATCAGGTCATAACGTTGGTCATTCTTAGTGAAATCCTCCTGGGTGTAATCTATGGCCCGATCTGCGCCAATGGATCGGACCATCTCCAGATTCCCGGTGCTGCACACGCCGGTCACATCGGCGCCGAACCACTTGGCGATCTGGACCGTGAAGGTCCCCACGCCTCCCGCCGCACCGTTGACCAAGACCTTCTGCCCCGGCTGAATCTTTCCCTTGTCGCGAAGACCCTGCAATGCGGTGTATGCCGCCACCGGTGCAGCAGCCGCTTGCTCGAACGTCACGTTTCCTGGCTTGATGACCAACTTAGATGGGGGAGTGCACGCATACTCCGCGAAAGCCCCGCGGCAAGAGCCGAACACCTCGTCGCCCGGTTTGAATTGCGTCACATTCTTGCCAACCGCTTCAACTTGGCCAGCCACATCGACGCCGGGCCGCTTGATCTTTGAGTTGAGCAGGCCTAACAGTATGCGGACGACGTACGGGCCGCCTCTCATTAAGTGAGAGTCCAGTGGATTAACGGAAGCGGCGCGGACTTTGATCAGAACTTCATCGTCCCCAGCGATCGGCTTGTCGATCTCTTCACACCTGAGAACATCGGGCGAACCGTAGCGGCGATAGACGATTGCTTTCATGAGCGATTCCCTGAACGACGTAGAGTGTGGCTGCGCCGCAGAGGTGGCGCGCGCGCTACCACCGTCCCGATGAGGAAACTGCGGCAGCCAATGACTTGGCCCGCGACCAGCGTGAATAATATCCCCTTTCGTGCGTGGGCCGCGGGTGGCGGACGTTTTCGTTGCCTCCTGAGAGGCCGGCTGCAGCCCGCAACGTCTTGTTGCTATCTCCCCAAAGTTACGAGACTCGGAGCGCGAGAGTTCCACGTTTGTCCTTTGCTGAGCGGTTTCGCCGAACCAAAGCGCGAGAGATGGGAAACCAATTCACGGTTCCTTGCTCTCACTGGAGGGTGGGCAGAAGCCCCAGCGTCCGCGCCAGCCTTGCCGGACCCGTTCCCGCTCCTCCGGGGTCATGCGCTCCCAGCGCTCGGCCATGCGACGGCGGACATTGGAGCGACCGGAACCGTGCCGTCCAAATCCGCCGAAGAGGATCCGGCACAGCGCCAGAATTCCAAGGGCTTGCCAGAAGGTGATCTGGCGCCATCCGAAGAGCGGAGGCAGCAGCCAATTCCACAGTAGCCGCACTAGTTCGCCGCCGATGGCGATAAATAGCAGCATCCCCAGAATCGCCAGCGGAGCAATGAAAATCAGTCTCTTCACTCTCGGTCTCATGTTCAGCTCCTCACGCTTTCGTAAATTCGTCGTAAATGCTCTGCAATCGCTCGCGCAGATGCAGCACCGCATAGCGTTTGCGGGAGAGCAGCGTATTCACGCTCACGCCGGTCTCGGCGGCCATCTCCTTGAAGCTGCGTCCTTCCAACTCGTGCGCAACAAACACCTCGCGTTGCCCCTCTGGCAGCTCGTCGAGCGCAAGTTCCAGCTCATCAAGAAGCACGTTGCGGACGTAGAGCGCTTCCGGCCCGGCATCGGGCGATGGCAAAAGATCTTCGATCTGCAGCACCTCGCCGTCTTCGTCCGCAACGGCGGTATCGCTGAAGCTCTCCGGCCTCTTCTTGCGGAAGAGATCGGTGATGCGGTTGCGCGCCACGCGAAACAGCCATCCGCTGACGTGCTCAAGCGGCATCAGCAGGCGATTCGCTTCCACCAGCTCGTAGAAGACGTCCTGCAGAATGTCCTCAGCGTCGCGCGGGTCGGGCACGCGCCGGCGAATGAAGTTGCGCAGCCGGGACTGCTCCCGCTTGACCACTTCGGAGATTCGCTGGTCCTGTTCGAGTGCCATCCGCTCCAGGCTCGCCGCGTCCTTCCTCTACGGTTGTAGACGAATGAGGGGGTGCGGATATTGTAGGTTGCTAAGTTGCTGAGGACGATAGCGGCGGGTGGGCCGCTTTGCCGGAGAAGTATAACGAGGGTTTGTCTTTTAGCATTAACCGAAATAACCAGAGGTGTGCCACTTCTCGCGCTTTTCGAGAAGTGGCCTGCCGAACCGCCGACACCGTTCGATTCTGCTTTACGCGGCCGGCGGCCGGACCTTCATCTTCAGCACTTCCCACTCATTCACTCTTACCAGACCGGCCTCGCGCAGGAAGTAGGCGCGGAAACTGCTCCAGCGCCAGAGTTCGGGGCCACCAATCCGCGCTTGGCCCCTGCCGACCGCCTCAGATCGACTTCACCGGAATCGCGAGCAGGTCATCGACCAGCCCCATTTCCTTCTGCACAAACGGTTCGGCGTAGGTCACGCCCGCCTGCATGCCGTAGAAGCGCGCCATCGACTCGACCCGGGCGCGAATATCAGCCCGCGCCGGGAAGATGCCACTGCCCGCTTGCTGGTCGGTGAATTGGGACTTGTAGGCCATCAGGGAAGCGAAGCGCGTTTCAAACTGGTCGGTGATGTCCACGACGAACGTCGGCCGCACATCGCGGTACAAGCTGGCGTAAAGGACCTTGAAGGGCCGATGAGGCAAGGTAGCGCCGGCGTCCTCGCCGGCAATGTCAGCAGCCGTCACGTGTTGACTGACGGCTGATGGCTGACGGCTGACGGCTAATTTCGCCAGCCCCGCCAGAAACGCCGCCTCATATCCCATCACTGAAGTCGTGTAGTGATCCGGATGGCGACCCTCCCAGTAGGGAAGAATCAGCACCTGCGGGCTTTGTTCGCGGATCACGCGTGCCACCTTCAGACGATTCTCCCAGGTATTTTCGACGCGGCCGTCCGGAATATCGAGGGCGTGGCGCCAGGAAACTTTCAGGATGCGCGCCGCCTCGGCCGCCTCGCGCGCCCGATCTTCGGCGGTGCCGCGCGTTCCCATTTCGCCCTGCGTGAGGTCGAGAATGCCGGTGCGGTATCCGCGTTCGGCCATTTTGAGCAGCGTGCCGCCGCAGGTCTGCTCAACATCATCGCGATGCGCGGCGAGGGCGAGAATGTCGAGGGTTTGCATTGGTAAATAGTCGGTGCCGCTCAGTCGTTGGTCGTTCGTCGCTCGTCGTTCGCGCAGCGTATCCGAGCCCAGGATTCTTGCAGCCCGACGACCAATGGCTAAGTGCTGAATGTTACCGCGAGCGACCAACGACTAACGACTAACGACTAGGACTACCGCCCACCCTCCTGCCGCCGGTTCGCCATCACGAACGCCATCCCGAACATGAACAGCGTAAACAGCACCAGCGTCAAGATCGACGCTGTCAGCGAGAACGAACTCGGAGCCTCCGGATACATGAGAGTCCGCAACGCCTCCACACCGTAAGTCAGCGGATTGATGTACATCAGCCAGCGAATCCATTCGGAAGCCTTGGACAGAGGGAAGAGCGCTCCCGAAAGCAGCCACAGCGGAATCAGAAACAAATTGATGATGGCATGAAAGGCTTGCGTCGAATCCATAGGCCAGGCGATGGCGAAGCCGAGCGCGGTCAGCGCGAACGACACCAGGAAAACGGTGAGAACGATGAGCCCGAACGAGGTGAGCGTCATGTGTATGCCGACGAGCGGCGAGAAGATTAGAAAAATTAATCCCTGGGCGGTGGCTAGGGTGGTACCTCCCAAAACTTTTCCCAGAACGATCGCCGAGCGCGGTACCGGCGCCACCAGCACCGAGAGCAGAAAGCCCTCGTTCCGGTCTTCAATCACCGACATCATGGTGAAGATGGCAGTGAAGAGGACAATCATCACCAGCGCGCCGGGATAAAAATAATCGAGGTAATGTTGCTGCCCGGCTCCCTGTCCCGAACGGAAGGAAGTCCCGAACCCCGATCCGATCACCACCCAGAACAGCAGGGGCGAGAGAATGACGCCCACTACCCGCGCACGCTGGCGGTAGAAGCGCACCACTTCACGCCACCAGAGGGTGAAGGCGGGGAGCGCCACCCCTGCGGATGGAGCGCTGTTTGCCGGAATTGCCGCGGTAGCCATGAGAATTTTGTAATTCCGTAATCGGGTAATTGTGTAATTGAAACCCGATGATCGAGGGTCTTCAAATTACACAATTACCCGATTACAAAATTGCGAAATCTCTTAGTGTTTCTTCTTAGTCTTCGCGATGTTCTCCTCCTCGCTCCAGAACCGGTGTCCGGTGCGATGGATGAAAACGTCTTCCAGCGTCGGTTTGCTTACGCTCAGCGCCAGGATCTCGCCGGGAAACGCCTCCACCACGTCGGGCACAAAGCGATGTCCATTTTCAATTTCCAGCCGCACATGCGCATCCATCACGCTGGCTTCCACGTGAAACTTGTCGCGAATCCGGTCCGCCAAACTCTGGGGATCGCGCGCCTCCAGCAGAATCACATCGCCGCCGATCTCGCGCGTCAGTTCCTCAGGCGTGCCCAGCGCCACCAGGTTGCCCTCATTCAGGATGGCCAGCCGGTCGCAGCGTTCCGCTTCTTCCATCAGGTGCGTAGTGACAATCACCGAGACATGTTCCTGATCGCGCAGGATCTGGAGGTACTGCCACAGGTCACGCCGCGCTCCGGGATCGAGGCCCGTGGTCGGCTCGTCCAGCAGCAGGACCTCCGGATGATGCAATAGCCCCTTGGCCAATTCGATGCGGCGCTGCATTCCGCCGGAGAAAGTTTCCAGCCGGTCTTTCGCGCGGTCCAGCAGCCCCACGCGGCTCAGGATTTCTTGAATGCGTTGCTTCAACCGAAGGCCGCGCAAGCCATAAAGATGTCCCTGATGCCAGAGGTTCTCGTAGGCAGTCAACTTCGGGTCCACGCTCTGCGCCTGGAATACCACGCCGATTCGCCGCCGCAACGCGGCGGGCTCGCGCACCGCGTCCACGCCGGCGACCAGAGCGACACCGGCGCTCGGCACCATCAGGGTGGAAAGAATCCGGAAGAGGGTGGTCTTGCCGCTGCCGTTTGGTCCAAGAAGCCCAAAGAGTTCCGCGGGACGAACATCAAACGAAACCCCGTTCAGAGCGGTCCGGTCTTTGTTCCGATCGGGGTAGCGATGCACCAGGTCGCGCACGGAAATGATCGGGGCGCCGGCCTGCCGCAGAAGCAGGTCGGGAGGGGCCAACTCAATCGCAGCTGATTTCACGGGCACAGGCTATTTTACGCTGTGGACGGTGTTGATCATCATCAGTGCAAACAGCAGCGGCAGATATACCACACTCGCCTGAAGCAGCTGGCGGGCTCGCTGCTTCGAACGAGGCGCGCTCATCGGCAGCCCGAGCATGGTCAGCCGGGCGCCAAAATAGCAGAGGGCAATTCCCATCAGGATCGCGCCCACGGCATAGACCGGCCCCGACATCCCGAGCACTGCAGGTGCCAGGCTGACCGGAATCAATCCCAGCGAGTAGAGCAGAATGCGGCGGCCGGTCGCTTTGCCGTCCTTTTCCAACACCGGGAGCATCCGGACATTTCCTGCTGCATAGTCTTCGCGATACAGCCAGCCAATCGCGAAAAAATGGGGAAACTGCCAGAAAAAGACGATGGCAAACATGACCAGCGCGCCCCACTCCAGGCGGCCGCGGGCGGCGGCGAAGCCGAGCACGCCTGGCATGGCTCCCGGAAACGCCCCTACAAAAGTGCAGATGGGATGAATCTTCTTCAACGGTGTGTAGGCTGCGAGATAAACGAAGGCGGTCGCCAGGGCCAGCAGTCCGGTCAGGCGGTTCGTCGTCAGTGCAAGATAGAGGGCCCCGCCCACCGTCAACAGAACGCCCACGATAGTCCCGTGCAGCAGACTCATTCGCCCGGAGGGCAGCGGACGCATGGCGGTGCGGCGCATGCGGGCATCCACCTCTTGCTCCATGACCTCATTCAGGGCGGCCGTGCCCCCGGCCACCATTCCGACTCCGAGCAGAGCGTGAAACAGGCTCCAGGAAAGGGAAGAGGTGCCGTTGTTCAGGGCGCCAAAATAGAAGCCGCACCATGCCGTCGCGACGACGAGTGTCGTGACTCGCATTTTGGTGAGCTCAGCGTAATCGCTGAGCAGCGTCTGAATCCGCTGGCGCAAGAGCGAAGAAGATGGGGCTGCGAAATTCATGCGGCGACCGCCTTCTGCTCCCGCCCAGGGACGCGCTCTTCAAAGGCAACAGGAACGTGGCGCCACACCTGTATGGCGAGAATGACAGTGGTGGCCAAAAGCAAAGCTCCCACCGCCACGTGCACCACGGTTGCGGTGATCATGGGAAGTTCCGGCTGCACGGCGTCTCTGCCCCACATGACGCGCGTGATGAAAGCTAGAAAACCCAAGCACAACTGCGCCACCATCAGGCCGAGCATGGTGACGGCGGGCCGTCGTACCGCCTCGATATGCGGATACACCGAAATGGCGCGAATCGCAGTCCACGAGAGCACGATGGCCACGACCGCGGCGTGAACCACGTGCGGCCACCAACTGAGGCCCTTGTGGCGGAACATGGCACCCAGGATCAGCTGCACATAAAGCACAAAAATCGAGAGCAAAGTCAGAGTGACTAGAGTCGGGCGGCGCACGTCCAGTTCAACCCGGGGCTGCTCCTCCACCCACCCGCGGCCGGTAAACACCGCGATCAAAACCGCGATGCAGAAAAATGTCTGCGCTACGGCCGCATGCGCGCTCGAAACCGCCGCGGGCAAATAGAACAGCACAGTTAGACCGCCCAGGACCCCTTGCACGATGACGGTTCCCAGCGCAGCCAGACCGAGCCAGCGCAGCCAGCGCCGCTTCTCGACGCGCCATGTCCAGACCGCGAGAATGATGGTGAGCAGTCCCACGAATTCCGCCACCATGCGGTGGCTGTGCTCATATCTCACCCCGCCAACCATGCGCGGGATCTTGTAGATCGAGCCGAAGCTGGTCGGCCAATCGGGCACCGACAGGCCGGCGTCGTTGCTGGTCACCAGCGCTCCGGCAACGATCAGCAGCAAAGTGATGCAGGCGGTGAAGATGGCAAAACGGTGCAGCCCGGGTCGATACGGTATTTCGATGGCCTTCAGACTGTTCCCCACAAAGGATCCGGCAGTGCGGCCGCCCCGGCCGCCTTCTGGTGGATTAGCAAACACGCCATTTTAGCAGAAGAGCGGAGCACGAAGAATACGGCAGCCTAGCCGGCAACAGCCCAATCCAGGGCACTGCCACTGCGCCCATCAGGCGAGCGGCGCCGCGGAACCGGCGGTTGCCATCGCTTCGATGATCGAGTCGGCGAACTCCGACGTGCCCGCCGTCCCGCCGACGTCGCGGGTCAGTTTGCTCCGGTCCCGGTATACCTTGTCAATGGCGTTGCGAATCTTCCACGCGGCGTCGGCTTCTCCGATATGGCGCAGCATCAGCAGCGCAGAGCGCAGCACCGCCGTAGGATTGGCGATGTTCCTGCCTGCGATGTCCGGCGCCGAGCCATGCACAGCTTCGAAGATGGCGCATTCATGGCCGAAATTCGCGCCCGGGACCAGTCCCAGTCCGCCAACCAGGCCCGCGCACAAATCCGAAATAATGTCGCCGTAGAGATTTTCCAGCAGTAGCATGTCGTACTGATACGGGTTCATCACCAGCTGCATGCACGTGTTATCCACGATGTGCTCGCCGTAGGTGATTTCCGGGTACTCCTTCGACACCTTCCGCGAGCAGCGCAGAAACAGGCCGTCCGACAGCTTCATGATGTTGGCCTTGTGGATGCATTGAATCTTATGGCGTTGGTTCTTGCGGGCGTATTCGAAGGCGAAGCGCGAGATCCGGGTGCACGCCTTCTCGGTGATGATTTTCAGGCTCTCGACCACGCCCGGCACGACCTCATGTTCGATCCCGGAATAGAGCCCCTCGGTGTTCTCACGCACGATGATCAGGTCCACATCGGGATAACGGGTCGGAATGTGGGGCAGGTTGCGGATCGGACGGAAATTTGCGAACAACTCGAAGCGCTTGCGGAGTTCGACGTTGATGCTCGAGAACCCGCCGCCAATGGGGGTGGTGATCGGACCTTTCAGCCCCACCCGGGTGCGCTCGATGGACTCGGTGAGTTCTTTCGGGATGTATTCCTTGTACTTTTCGAAGGCTTCGGCGCCCGCCGCGAACGTTTCCCACTCGAACTTGACGCCGGTGGCTTCCAGAATGCGGACGGTAGCTTGCGTGACTTCGGGTCCGATGCCGTCGCCGGGGATCAATGTAATCTTATGTGAAACCATTGAGGAATGGGATGATTGAGTCATTGAGTCATTGAATCATTTGGCACCGCGCTTGGACGTGCGAAGAGACGCCCCGAAGATCGCTACCAGTTCATTTGCTTCGTCCAATAGATTCTGTGTTCTCTCCGGGCGAATGATTCCGGTCTCGCCCATCAACTCGAGCCAGAAGACGGCTTCGTCTGCTTCTTCGACCACAATGCCCATTCTTGAAATGAACTCAGCCTGGGAACGGGCACGACAGACAGCGCGATAGTTCGCGGCAACCGATGTGCCGGAGCGCAGCAGTTGCTTTCCCAAAGTTTGTGCGTCGGGAGAGTGAGGCAGAGAACGAAAAAGGTTTACGATGCGGACCGCAAAGTTCTTCGTGCGCCGCTTCAGCTCCGTCGCTCTGTCAAGCGAATTCATACTATTGAGACATTGAGTCATTGAGGTATTGAGTCAATGATTCAATGCCTCAATGATTCAACGACTAAATCAGGTTTTTCCGGCGCCTTTGCCCTTCGGTTCTGAGGGTTCCTTGGTCTTCAGCAGGTCCTTTAGCTCGGTCATGAACTCCTGCACGTCCTTGAAGTCGAGATAGACCGATGCGAAGCGGACATAGGCCACCTTGTCGTAGCGGCGCAGGCGGTTCATGATGAGCTCGCCCAGTTCGCTGGTCTTGCGCTCGCGCTCCGGCGATTCGATGACGAACGCCTCCGTCTCGTTGACGATCTGCTCCAGCTTGCCGATCGGAACCGGACGCTTCTCGCAGGCGCGCATCAGGCCGTTCAGCACCTTCTGGCGGTCAAAGCGTTCCCGCCGGCCGTCCTTTTTCACTACCATGTACGGGATTTCATCAATGCGCTCGTAGGTGGTAAAGCGCTTTCCGCACTTCAGGCACTCGCGGCGGCGGCGGATCGAATCCGCTTCCTTGCTCTCGCGCGAATCAACGACTTTGTCATTCTCAAATCCGCAGAAGGGACACTTCATGGCGCTTGGTTCGGCTCAGGAGTACCAGTAATTGTAGCAGGGCAGGTGTCAGGTCACAGGTTTTAGGAAGACGATCCCGAGCAGCGAGTAGATATCCGAAGACCTGTGACCTCACCTATCCTGCTCAGGACGTGCTCTCGGCAGGCGCAACTTCTTCCGCGTGCGCCGTCTCCTCAGAAAGCCTTCGCAGCGACAGCCGCTCCAGATGTGCCAACAACAGCCCGACCGGCACGACGGCGACGAAAGTTACCAGCCAGAGCATGATGCCGCAGCTGACGGCCAGTTCCTTGGGGATGTCGAAGACATGATCCAGAGCGCTGATGGTGGCCAGTTGCGAACCGCCGCCTACACCCGGCAACTGCACCATGGAACCGACCATACTGGAGCCCATCAGAAGCAGAACCTTGGTGGTGCTCATGGCGTGCATGGGTGCGCCGTAAGCGTGGGTCACTTCCTTATAGGCCAGCGCGATGACCCACCACATCAATATGGACACCGCCGCGAGCTGAATAAAAGAAAGCGGACCGTGAATGGTGTTCAAGCCCAGCGTGAATTCGCGAATCTTCTGCGCGATGCGATGGCCGAGATTCCTGGCTAAATGAGAGAAACGATCCTCAACCCAATTGGCAATGCCATTTCCCTTATAGGCCACCAACATCGCCGCCAGAAACAGTACGAGAACCAGCGTGATCAGGACAAATCCTGTGGCGTGAATCCAGTGGCTATACGCGGACTGCGCCGCGAACGTCCGGAGCTTGGAGGGCAGGAAAATGGCCGCGACCAGCAAGACGGTGAAGCCGCCGATGTCGAAAATTCGTTCGACCGCCCAGACCGCCATCTGGGAAGCGAAATTCAGATTCTCACGGCGAGCGATCAGGTAGGGACGGATCAATTCTCCCGGACGCCCAAGGATGGCCAGTCCGGTAAATCCGATGAGCGTGGGAGGAATCAAACCTAGAACCGAAGCATTCTTCCGCACCGGCCGGAGAAAGATTTTCCAACGAATGGCGCGCAGAAAATAGGCGATATAGATGAGCAGGATTCCGTGAACAATATGCCACCAGTTCGGCCGGTATTCGAAAAACTGGGGCCAGTCGAAGTTTCGCCAGGTGCGGAACTGCAGATAAACCAACACCGCCAGCACCAGAAACACGACGGCATAGACGACGTATCTTTTCCTGTTCATGCGGTGCGGAATTCAGGAGCCGCCAAGCAGATGTGGGGACGTCCTCAATTGAAGGTAAATGACAGAGAAGGAAGGGTCAACGCGCGGACTTCACCGGAGCCACATCGGGCGCGGGTTGCTGCGCGTGTTTTTCGCTCAGTCGCGCCGCCGCGGCTTGCTTCTCTTCCGCTACTTTCTTCCGGTTGTAGTCGTGCACGATTCTGGCGACGTAGGCCCGGGTTTCGCGATACGGCGGCACGCCGCGGTATTGCTCGACTCGCTGCGGACCCGCATTATAGGCCGCCAGCGCCTTCACCAGGTCGAAGTGGTAGCGCTCCATAAGCTCGCGGAGATAGCGGCTTCCGCCGCCCACGTTGGCCAGCGGGTCGAACGCGTCCGCTACCCCCAGCCGGCTCGCCGTGTCTGGCATCAGCTGCATCAATCCTTGCGCCCCTTTGCGGGATACCGCTCGCGCATTGAATCCGCTCTCGGCGCGGATCACGCTGTTCACCAGGTCGGGATCAAGGTGATACGTGGCGCTGGCCGAGTTGACGACTTCGCTGACGGATTGGTTGGGATCGGTAGCCGATCCCGGGGCAGGCGCGGCCGAGTTCGCGTTCGGCGGTGGATCCGAATCCTTCTCGAACCCCACGATCTCCGCCGTCGGCACGTCGATGTAACTGGTCTCGTCCGCGCTCAGGAATAGCCTCGTATTCTCTCCCACGGCCGCGCGGTGTTCGTGGCGGATAGTGAAGCCATTCCGCAGGCGCGCCAAATCGGCTGCCGAAGCCGGCAGTGTGAGCATGGCAACCGCACAGATCGCGGCGATTGCCCGGGCAATTCGTGTTGGTCCCATCCTGTTCATTTCAAGTCGCTGGCTGCCGCCGGTTCCAATGTTTTCCCATCGAGGACGTGCTCGATGGCCGCGGCCACCCCGCTTTCGGCATTCGACCGAGTGAGCGTCCAGCCGCGCCCGCGCAGCTCTGCGGACGCATTTTCCATGATAAAGGGCAGCCCCGCAAAGGCAAGCATCTCAATATCGTTATAGTTATCTCCGATGGCCATGACCTCGCGGCGGGCGATTCCCCGGTGATTCGCCCAGCGCTCCAGGGCATGTCCCTTGGAGCATCCCGCGTTGAGCACGTCCACGATCGAGAGGTCCCGCCCCGGATACTCCGTGCGCAGAACCGTTACTGGCAACTGACAGCTCTCGAGTACCCGCAGCGCCTGCTGCATGAGCGCAACCGGTCCGCAGAACATGGCCTGGACCGGGTCGGTGGTCAGGGAATTCTCGATGGGAGCAACAAATTCAATGTATTCCATGTTCTTTTCGAGCCAGCGCTGGATGCTTCCTTCTAGGCCCTGGAAGCGCTCGAGCACGATGGCGCCCCGGCCATCCTTGTCGAAGGTAAGAACGGTCTGGCCGCGGAATTCTTGCATCAGGGCGCACAATTCGCGGCAAGTTTGCTGCGGCAGCAAGTCGCGGTGAAAAGTTTCGCCGGAGAGGGAACGTGTGACCGCGCCGTTGGAGCAGATCAGCCACAGGTCGAAGCCGAGTTGCTGCACGATGGGAAGGGCGAAAGTATGCCGTCGGCCGGTGACGATCACGACTTCGATCCCTGAGCTGCGCGCATGCCGCAGCGCCGCCAGGTCAGCTTCGGAAATCTGAAATTGTGGATTGAGCAGGGTGCCGTCAATATCGACGGCGATCAGGCGGATGGGACCAGCGGCCACAGACGATTCTAGCATTCGGGGTGTCTGGGTCCGGATCCTCGACCCGGACAGGGCGGGCGAGGCGCCGCTCCACAAAGGCCTATCTCATGCGACAATCTTTGCCCACGGAGGCTGGCAATGAAATTGAGGATTCTGCTCCTGTTCCTGACCTTGCTCCCAGTGTCTCTTCCCGCCCAGCCTGCGCCCGAGACGGGCAAGCCTTTCGTGGTCGAATACTATTACAAAGCCAAGTGGGGTTATGCCGACGAGTTCCTTCAGCTCTTCAAGAAGAACCACTATCCGCTCCTCAAGAAGCAGGTCGAAATGGGCCGCATGCTCAAGGTCTGGATGGACCAGCCGCGCTACCACACGACCGAAGACGGACGCTGGGATTATCGCGTCACCATCGTCTTCAAGAACTCGGCCGCAGCGAATGAGCCTTTCGACGAAGACGCGCTGAAAAAGCAGCTGTGGCCCGACCAGGCAGCCTATCAGAGGGAAGAGCAGCGCCGCTTCGCCGTCCTCGACGGACACTGGGACGTCCCCGTCCGCAGCGTTGACCTGGAAGGGAAGTAGCCGGAGATCACTGCAATCGCGCTGGACATGGTGTCTAATAAGAATGGCGGTCGCTGATCCGAGCGCGCCACGGCCGGTTGGATCCGGCTGGAGAGGAGGTCCGATGCGCAGCCCTCTCTTCCTGAAAACTCATCGCTGGGAGAACAGGAATCCCTTCTTCCGTTTCCACCCCATGCAGACCTCGTATGCCCTGTTTGCGGTTCTCCTCTTGACGGGGCTGCTGGCCTGGTTTCTGCTCTCGCTGCCCGCTTTGCGCTGAGGCTCGGCGCGGCTTAGGACGGGGGAGGGTACCCGGGGATTTGCATTGCGCCCGGAAAATAAGAGAACATACACGTTCGCCATTCATCTCACAGCAGTCATAAGGATACCTGCCACTCATGCCAAGAACGCAAAAGCACGGATCGAAAGCAGCCAGGACCGAAAGAAAATCAGACACACAGGAACACAGCTTCCCGATTCAGCCCGCCAATGGGAAACTCGGCGTCATGATCCCGGGCATGGGCGCGGTCGCCACCACGTTCGTCGCTGGCGTGGAAGCCGTGCGCAAGGGCATCGCGACGCCGATTGGCTCGCTCACCCAGATGGGTACGATCCGGCTGGGCAAGCGCACCGACGGCCGATCGCCGAAGATCAAGGAGTTCGTCCCCCTCGCCGGCCTTGACGACCTGGTCTTCACCGGGTGGGACATCTTCGAAGACGACATGTACACGGCCGCCTCAAAGGCTGGCGTGCTCGAACGCGACCTGCTGGCCAAGGTGAAAACGCGGCTCCAGTCCATCAAGCCGCAGAAGGCCGTCTTCGACCATAACTACGTCAAGAAAATCGACGGCCCCAACGTCAAGAAGGGCAAGAACAAGATGGACCTGGCGGAGCAGTTACGCCAGGACATCCGCGACTTCCGCAAGTCGAGCGGCGCAGCCCGCCTGATCACCATCTGGTGCGCCTCGACCGAGACCTTCATCGAGCCGACCGCCGCTCACCAGAGCCTCAAGGCGCTGGAGAAGGCGATGAAAGAGAACGACGAGTTCATCGCGCCCTCCATGGTTTATGCCTACGCTTCCCTGATGGAAGGGGTCCCCTTCGCCAATGGCGCCCCGAACTTGACGGTGGACATTCCGGCGATGCATGAACTTTCGCGCGAGCGCGAAGTTCCCATCTGCGGTAAGGATTTCAAGACCGGGCAGACTTTGCTGAAGACCGTGCTGGCCCCTGCCTTTAAGGCCCGCCTGTTGGGCCTCAGCGGCTGGTACTCGACCAACATTCTCGGCAACCGCGACGGTGAGGTGCTCGACGACCCGGGCTCGTTCAAGACCAAGGAAGAATCCAAGCTCGGCGCCCTGGAGCACATCCTGCAGCCCAGTCTTTATCCCGAACTCTACGGTAATATCTTCCACAAGGTCCGCATTAACTATTACCCGCCTCGTGGTGATAACAAAGAGGGTTGGGACAACATCGACATCTTTGGATGGCTCGGCTACCCGATGCAGATCAAGGTGGATTTCCTGTGCCGCGACTCGATTTTGGCGGCGCCCATCGTGCTTGATCTCGTGCTCTTCCTCGATCTCGTGCAACGCACGCCCGAACTCCGCCGCCTGGGCATCCAGGAGTGGCTCAGCTTCTACTTCAAGTCGCCGATGACCCCGCCCGGGTTGTATCCCGAGCACGACCTGTTCATCCAGCTCATCAAGCTGAAGAACACGCTGCGCTATTTGAGGGGCGAAGAACTGATCACGCACCTGGGGCTGGAGTACTACGACTAGCTCTGTGGCACGGTTTCAGCTTTGGAAGATTTGAAACCACAAAGGACACAAAGGAACACGAAGAAAAGCTAACCTTCGAATCCTCCTTCGCGCTCCTTCGTGTCCTTGGTGGTTGAATCGAACCGCCCATAGCCATCCGTGCATCCATCTCATACGCCTTCTTCAGCCACCGCTTCAACTCGTCATTAATGTCGGCTTTTGATTTCACTTCGATGCGCCGCGTGATTGATAGCCAATTCCGGCCAGCCGGTCACGATAGAATCTTCCCGATGACCCGCAAACAAGTTAGTGGCGCTCACAATACCCGCTATGTCCGGCTTCAGAAGAACTACTGCTTCGCCTGCGGCAAGAACAATCCCGAGGGCATGCGCCTGCGCTTCACCTACGACGAAGAGTGCGACTACTTCATCAGCCGCTTCCGGCTCGGCAAGCGCTACACCGGCCCCCCCGGCCACTGCCACGGGGGCATAATCGCCACCATCCTCGACGAAGCAATGGGCAAGGTGAATAAGCTGCGTCACGTGGTCGCGGTGACTTCCGAGATCACCGTTAATTATCTGAAACCGGTGCCGCTGAATAAGCCCCTGCGCGTCGAATCGCGCGAAGTGAAAGTGAAGGGGCGCCAGCACGTCAATATGGCCGAGATCCTAAATCAGAAGGGGGAAGTGCTGGCGCGCAGTCGAGGCCTGTTTATCGCCATCGATCCGTACAAGATGTTCGGAAGGTTCGTGGAGCGCTGAAAGCCAAGGGGGAGAGCATCATGACCGACTTAGGCTTGGAGACACAGAAGGTGATTGCCGTGAGCGAAATGGAAGCGGCCGCGATGCAGTCCGGAGACATGAACGAGTACTTGACCATTCTGTGTGAAGACGCAGTGTTCCTGCCCCCCAACACGCCGGCGAAACGGGGTGAGGAACTGCGCCAGTGGCTGCGGGAGTTCGTCAACAGCAACCTTGTGGAATGGCCCAAGTTCGAACATGGAGAGACCATTGTTGCCGGCGATCTGGCGTTTCACGAGTATGTTTACACGATGAAAGTCACTCCGAAGTCAGGGGGGCAGCCCGCCGTGGGATACGGGAAAGGCCTGCATGTTCTTCGCCGCGAAACGGACGGCGCGTGGAAAGTGTTGCGGAATATCTGGAACGCGCGTCCAGCGGATACCAACTTGGGAGACTGACAGGATGCTCAATGCGAGCGATGCAGCAGCCGCGCCAACTCCTCCACGCCTCGCCGCAACTCCTTTGGCTCGACCGCGGCAAAGCCGAGCACGATGCCGTTGTGGGGCGCTCGGCCGTAAGCATACCGGCTGAGCGGCATGACCTCTACAGTCTTCTCCGCCGCCGCTTTGGCGAGAGCCTCCGCGGAGACCCCGCGGCGCAGCCAGCCAATGGTCTGCAGGCCCGCCTCGACAGTTGAGATCTCCAGCAATCCCGATAGTTGTTCTCGCGCTGCTTTCAACAGGACATTCAGTCTTTCCGCGTAGACCTCGCGCATGCGGCGGATGTGACGGGCGAAGTGTCCTTCGCGGATGAAGTCGCACAGCACCGCCTGCCCCAGGAGCGGCGGATGATGGGTGCTCACCGACTGCGCCGCGGCGAACACATCCACCATCTCCGGCGGAACGACCAGATACCCCAGGCGCAGGGCGGGGAACATCACCGCGCTGAAGCTGCCGCCGAAGATGACCACGCCCGCGCGATCCAGTCCCTGCAAAGCCGGCACCGGCCGCCCGGAGTAGCGGTATTCACTGTCGTAGTCGTCTTCGAAGATGAGCACGCCCGCCTTGCGCGCCCACTCGAGCAGCGCCAGCCGCCGCCGCAGACCCATCGTCACGCCGAGAGGGAACTGGTGCGCCGGGGTGACATAGACCAGCTTGGGGCGTGGCCAGCGCTGGATTCCGCGCTCCACGTCCAGCCCCTCCGCATCTACCGGCACGGGGCAGATCTGCGCTCCCACGGCGCGCAACACTGCCGCCGCGCCCGGATATCCCGGCTCTTCCATCCAGGCGGGGTCTCCCGGGTTGAGCAGAACCCGTGCGGTGCGGTCGAGCCCCTCCTGCGCGCCGGAAACAATGAGTACTTGCTCGACCGTGCATTTCACCCCGCGCGATGTGTTCAGGTACTCGGCGACGGCTTCGCGCAGCGGACGATATCCCAGGGTCTCGCCGCCGGCCAGGAGCTTGGTGGAAGCGCGCCGCAGCCGGTGCGCCGCCACTTGCGCCCACTGCGTGGTGGGAAAAAGATCCAGTGCCGCCTGATTGGGACGAAACGCGCGCACCGGCTGCGCGGGCCGCGAGCGAAACGGCTGCAGGCGCTTGGCATACGCGGAAAGCGGGATTCGCCGGTGCGGCAGACGGCCTTCCTGGCGCGCGCTACCGGTCTGCAGCAACTGTTCGGGCAGAACCTGGCTGACGTAGGTGCCCGAACCGGTCCGGCCTTCGACATAGCCTTCGGACTGCAATTGTTGGAACGCGGCGACGATCGTCGAGCGCGAGAGCTGGTAATTTTCTGCTAAGTCACGGGTCGCGGGCAGCCGCGCTCCCGGGCGCAGGCGTCCGGCGAGAATCGCGGTGCGCAATTGTTCGTAGAGCCAGCGATAGAGGGGGGTGGCGGCCCGGGGAGGAGGCAGGCTCAAGGGCAGGGAGGTGGTTTCACGCGGCATAGAAATGGTATGGTCGATCTATCGTAAATGGATGCTATGAGAATACCACTCTTCGTGTACTCTGAGAGCGCAGGAATGGGAGATCAAACATGTCGCAGAACAATGGACACGATACCACCAGCCTTCGCCTGAAAACCGGCCTCGCCGAGATGCTCAAAGGCGGCGTCATCATGGACGTCACCGATGCCCGCCAGGCCGAAATCGCCGAGAAAGCCGGAGCCGTGGCGGTCATGGCACTGGAGCGCGTGCCGGCGCAGATTCGTGCCGAAGGCGGCGTCGCCCGCATGGCCTCGCCGAAGAAAATCCGCGAGATCATGGCGACCGTAGATATTCCGGTCATGGCCAAGTGCCGCATCGGGCATTTCGCCGAGGCGCAGATTCTGCAGGAACTCGGAGTGGACTACATTGACGAATCCGAAGTGCTGACGCCCGCCGACGAGGCCCACCACGTGGATAAGCACGCCTTCACCGTTCCCTTTGTCTGCGGCGCACGCAATCTGGGCGAAGCGCTGCGCCGGATCGCCGAAGGCGCAGCCCTGATCCGCACCAAGGGCGAAGCCGGCACCGGCGACGTCGTGCACGCCGTCAAGCACATCCGCCAAATCGTGCAGGAGATGAAGATCCTCACGGTGCTGAGCGAGCAAGAACTCTACGCCAAAGCCAAAGAACATCAGGCGCCGTACGAACTGGTGAGGATGGTCGCGCGCGACGGCAAGCTGCCGGTGCCGAATTTCTCGGCCGGCGGCATCGCCACCCCGGCCGACGCTTCGCTTGTCATGCAGTTGGGTGCGGAATCGGTGTTCGTCGGATCGGGCATCTTCATGAAGAACTCGACAGAATTCGCTGATCCGCAGGAAGCCGAGAAGCGGGCCCGTGCGATCGTGAAGGCGGCGACGCACTTCAACGACCCTAAAGTGTTACTTGAAGTCAGCGAAGACCTTGCGGGAGCGATGAAAGGCCTGGCCGTGTCCGCGCTGGACGAAGCGCACCTGCTGCAAACTCGCGGCTGGTGACAGGAATTCTCAACCACAGAGGACACAGAGGAACACAGAGAGAGCAGGCATTTCCCCTGTGGTCCCCCGTGTCCCCTGTGGTTAAAGGGTTTTCATGAAGATAGGAGTGCTGGCCCTGCAAGGCGATTTCGACGCCCACCGCAAACGTTTGGAAGAACTCGGCGCCGAAGTCGTGCTTGTTAAGAAGCCGGAACAGTTCGATGGAATTGCCGGCCTCGTCATCCCCGGCGGCGAGTCGAGCACATTCCTCAAGCTGCTGGGCGAAGAAGGATTCGCCAAGC
Source organism: Terriglobales bacterium (assembly GCA_049696815.1). Taxonomy (GTDB): domain Bacteria; phylum Acidobacteriota; class Terriglobia; order Terriglobales; family Acidobacteriaceae; genus Acidiflorens. The sequence continues at coordinate 64,292 of JBAVUO010000013.1, forward strand.
TGAAAGATTTCGTCCACGCGAAGCCGACTTTCGGCACCTGCGCGGGTTGCATCCTGCTCGCCTCGGAGGTGGAGAACCCGAGACAAGCGGGTCTCGGCGCGCTCGACATCACGGTTCGCCGCAACGCTTACGGTCGCCAGATTGACAGCTCGATCCGCGAAGGCCGCTTTCTCAACGACCCGATTGAGATGGTTTTCATCCGCGCACCGAAAATCGAGCGAGTCGGCGAAGGCGTCGAAGTGGTCGCAACCGAAGGCGGAGACCCGGTTCTCGTCCGCCGAGGCACGACCCTCGCCGCTACGTTTCATCCCGAACTGAGCGCGGACCGGCGGATCCATCAATACTTCCTCGACCTGGTCAAGAACGGAAGGCACTAAAGAAAGCGCTCCCTGCTTTTCGTGGCGGAACTCCCCTGTGCGCCTCCGTGGCTACGTGTCTGTTGTGCACATGGCCGGCGCATGGGTCGGAACTCTCCGACTATCAGATCACCCGATGACCCGATCACCCGATTTTTCCGGCACTCTGCCGCCGGATGCGGCGTTTTGGCTGATCCGGTATTCTGCTGACTTCGATTTCATTGGCCATGGAACCTGCTCCTGAACTGGAAATCAGCCCGGTTTCGTTTGGGTCCTACCTGCGGCTGCTGGGCGGCAACCGCAACTTCCGCCGCTTGTGGAGCGCGCAAGTGGTGAGCGAACTCGGCGACTGGTTTTACACTCTCGCCATCTACAACCTGCTCCTGCAACTCACCGGCCGCGCCGGACCCGTGGCGCTTGCCCTGGTTCTTCAAGTCCTGCCCCAAACACTCATCGGCCCGGCCTCGGGAGTCGTCAACGATCGCCTGCGCCGCAAGCAGGTCATGATTGCCGCTGACCTCGGACGAATGGCCATCGTGCTCTGCATGCTGCTGGTGCGCTCCACGAAAAACGTCTGGATGGTCTATCCGCTGCTGGTGGCCGAAACTCTGCTTGCTGCCTTCTTCGAACCGGCGCGCAACTCCGTGATCCCGAATATTGTTGAAAAGGAAGAGGTCGTCCTCGCCAACACGCTCTCCTCGACCACGTGGTCCATCAACCTGATGCTGGGCGCAACCGCGGGCGGAGTGGTCGCGGCCCTGCTCGGGCGCGATGCCGTCTTCGTGCTCAACGCTGTTTCGTTCCTGGTATCGGCCCTGTTGATTCTCGGGATGCGCTTCGCCGAGCCGCATGCCGATGGCGGCCGTCCCTTGCACGCACGCGAACTGGTGGACTTCTCGCCCGTGCTCGCCGGCATCCGCTACGTGCGCTCACAGGTGCGGCTGCGTTCCACGATACTGGTGAAAGCCGGGAACCTGATCATCGGTCCGGGGTGGGTGTTGTTCACCGTCATGGGACAGCGGGAATTTCCGGTGCGCTGGCACGGGCTCGACCCCGCACGCGGCGCGTTTCTGGGAATGAGCCTGTTACTCGGCGCCCGCGGGCTGGGCGCGATGCTCGGCCCGTTGCTCGCCGCTCCGTGGGCAGGGCAGTGGAAGCATAGATTGGAGATCGCGATCTTCTGGGGATATCTCGGCGCCGCCGCGGGCTACGGGCTGCTCGGAGTGGCGGGCCATCTCTGGCAGGCCTGCCTGTGCGTGGCGTTGGCCCACGTCGGCAGTTCGCTGGTCTGGGTTTTCTCTACCACCCTGTTACAACTGCAAAGCGACGACAAATTCCGCGGCCGGGTCTTCGCCGCCGATCTCGGCCTTTGCATGTTTACGATCGCCGCCGGCGCCTACCTTGCCGGACGCTTCGTGGATTGGGGTTTCGCCGCCCGTCACGTCGCCAGCGTCGCCGGAGCGCTGATGCTGATTCCCGCAGCGCTGTGGGGATGGGCGATCCGGCGAACACAAGCAGAGGTTGCGCAGCGAGAAATCGGGTGATCGGTTGATCGGGTGATCTGAAGGCCGAAGACTACCAGATGGCCCGATGGTCAGATGACCCGATTAAAGGAGCTGGTCAATCTTGGCCGCGAGGATGAAGTCGGATTCGGTCAGCCCGTTCACGGCGTGAGTCCACAGAGTTATTTCGACCTTGCCCCAGGCGAGCAGGATATCGGGATGGTGCCCCTGCTCCTCGGCCAGCCCTCCGACTTTGTTCACAAAAGCAAGGGCGGATCGAAAATCGGGAAACTGGCACTTGCGCACGATGTGGTGCTCGTTGACGACGATCCATTGCGAGTGTTCTGGCAACTGACGATGAATGTCGGCGAGTTCTTTCCCTTTGAGCGACGGCACGCCGCCATGGCAGGGGATACAGGTTTTGTCGGCAAGAGACGACATAATTTGCCTCGTCAGGGAAGACGGATTCCCTAGAACGGAATATCCTCATCCGTAATCGGAGAACCACCAGCGGGCGCGGGCTGCGGCTCGTGTGCGCTCTGATCGAAATTATTTCCGCCGCCGCTCGCAGCGCTCGACGCCACACCGCGCGATCCACCGGCGTGCTCGCCGCCGCCTTCGCCGCGGCCGCCGAGCAGGACGATGTCGTTGCCGATGATCTCCGTCATGTACTTCTTCTGGCCGGTCTGCTTATCATCCCAGGAGTGGGTCTGCAAGCGGCCTTCGATGTAAACCTTGCCGCCCTTCTTCAGATACTCCCCGGCGATCTCCGCCAGCCGCTGCCAGAGCACAATGTTGTGCCACTCGGTGCGGTCCTGCCATTGGCCGTCCTTGTCCTTGTAGCGCTCGTTCGTGGCCAGCGAGAACTTCGCTACCGGCGTGCCTTGCGGCGTGTACTTCACTTCAGGATCTTTGCCCAGGTTTCCGATCAGGATGACTTTATTCACGCTTTTCATGAGTGCGGGCTCCTTCGAGACGCTCACTATAGCAGAATTGGGGCTTGATGGGTCGGTGCCGCTTGCACACAGAAAATGTGATGAATCATGGGGTAGTGGCGAAGATTTGTTTCTGACCCCAAAGGGCCCGAAGGAGCTCGAAGGACCTGCTGAGCCGACCTGGTGTACCTTCGTGTTCTTTTGCCGCGATTCCCCGCGGCCTTAGTCGGCTGCCATCTGCCCGGCCCGCGCTCGCCGCTGCCGCGGATGCTGTTTCTTCTCACGATACGACCGCGCCAACTCGAGATAAATCCCGACATCGCGGTCTAAATCTGACTGGGTGCCGTCGAAATAGAAATTGCGGATCGGGATCCCACCCAAGTCGTGGCTCAGGCGCGGATAAATCGCCTCGCTCACGATCCCGTTCATGCAGGTGAACGGGCTGATATCCACAATGCCGTCAGCGCCCTTTCTCGCCAGATACGACACCTTGCCCACGCTCATGACCATCTCGCCCTCAACCCCGGTGTTAGGCAAATACGGTCGCGCCAGGTCCATCAGTTCGGCGTACGCCGGTTCTTCACGGCCCTCGAAGTCCTTCGCGAAGACCTCCAACAGTGCATGCTCATCCTGACGCTGGATCCGGCTGCGCAACACGCAGCGCAACATATCGGTCGAGAACGCGCGCCTACTGAGCCGCAGCTTGCGGGCTTCCTCGCCATTCGTGTACGTAATCCACTCCGCCAAGTCGCTGATCCAGCACTCGGCGCCCTGCTTCTCCAGCCGGCGCACCAGGTCGTGGTTCGAGAAGTTGTTCAGGCGGCAGAAGATTTCGCCCACGACCCCGATCAGGGGCCGCTCTTGCGCCTCATCGACCGCGACCGATTCGAAGCGCCGCCGGGCCCGCTCCAGCGAGTCCGCGATGGACTTCAACTGGCAGTCGTAGGCGGAGCAGCTGTGTTCGATCGTCCGGCACAGGTCGTCCAGCGACTCCCGAAAAGCCCGGTCCGCGTTGCCCGGGACCAATTCATACGGGCGAGTCATCAGCAGCTTCTTGCGGAGCAGGTCGGCTGCGACTAGCGCCCTCCAGGAGCCGCGCAGGAACGGCGTCCCGAAATCGCCGATCTCCGAATAGCCGCGATCGGTGCTCGGCGAGAGCAGACCGACCTCGGGATATCCCAGCTCTGCCAGCAGCTTTTCGAGGAACGGGGCGTATTGTCCAAAGCGGCAGGGACCCTCGCCGGCGGCCATCATGAAGACGGTTCGTTTGGGATCGAAGCCGGGCTGCTCCGTAATCTTTACGAAATCGCCGATCGTGATCTTCGCGGGATAACACTCGTCGCCGCTGGTGTGCTTGCCGCCCAGTTCGAGCGTGCGCTCGTCCGGCGGCGGCGTGGGACTCGCCTCAATCCCCATCCAGCGCAGCACCGCGCAGAAAGCTTCCACGCTGCCTTCGGCCATGTCGGGCACGTAAACGGCCTTGCCGTACAGCGGATGGTCTGCGGGAACTTTGTTGGTTACGCAACGGTGCCGCAAGATTGACATCGCAGGAATCCTTTGCTGTCGAGATAGGCTTCACACCGCGTGAGGTAGCCGGCATCGTTGGAATGCGCGTCGAACTGGAGGAAAAGCGCCGGCTTGCCCGCCGCCTCGCGCAAGTACAGCTTGATGAACGAATCCGGCCCGCACTTGAAATTCGAGATGTAGATCACGTGCAGGTCGGGATCGCGCTGCGTAAACTTCGCCGCCTCCAGGATCTGCCTCCCGGAACTCCAGAACATGTTGGCGTTGATCGCGCTGATGTCTTCCTGATCGAGCGGCAGGAAATCCAGCGGGATGACATTCACGCCGTAGAGCGTCCGCAGCTTGCGCGGGATGTCGCAGTTCATGCTGCGGTCGTAGAGGTTGTATGCGCGCCCCACCAGAACAATCGCAGGCTGCCCGCTGCTCCGGATCTGGCGCAACGCATCTCGGCCCGTCGAAACGAGGGCCTGTTGAAACTCCCGCTGCGCGGCGTAGGCGGCCTTGACTGCCTGGCTGGTCCGCCGATGTTCCCATCCCTGCTCCCGGGCGAACCATCGCAATTGCTCGGTGACTTTTTTCTTTCCCAGCCGGAAGTGCACCGTGGGGGCCAGAAGCTGCCCGCGCACTTCTTCAAATCCCGCCGCCGACCGGACGACGAACGGCAGCGTCTGGTTCCACGGACACAGGTGCGTTTGCGCCGAGTTGGACGTGGGCGATTCCAGGTTCACGACGTTCGGCAGGAAGACGAAATCGGCACCGCTCTTGACCAGTGCCTCCGCGTGTCCATGCGCCACCTGCACCGGAAAGCAGGGCTGCGCCAGGGCCAGTTCCTCGCCGCGCGCCGCAATCGCCCCGTCGGTCGCGGGCGACAATACGATGCGGCAGCCCATCTCCTGCAGGTAGGCGCTCCAGAAAGGGAAGCGGTCATAGAAAAACATGGCTCGTGGAATACCGACCGTGCGTTCCCCCGCCATATCGGGATTCCAGCTTTCGAGCAGCAGCTTTTCCCGGAGCTCGAACAAGTCTGGAATCACCGGCTCGCGGTCGGTGCGTGTCCGCTTGCGGAACTTGTCCGAACACTTGTCGCCCCAGTAGCTCTTCTGGCCCTCGATAACGAACTCTTTCATCTCGCAGTCGTTGGAGCATGCGCGGCAGACGAAGTCGCGACTGGTGCAGTCCACGCGGTTCAGGTCGTAGCCACGGAAGCGGCTGGGCTGGTCGGTGTTCTGCATGCGCTCCCGCGCAAGCAGGGCCATCCCGATCGCTCCAATCACACCGTTGTGCGGGGGCACGATAACCGGCTTTTTCAGGATCTGTGCGAAAGCCGCGGCCACCGCGTCGTTGTAAGCGGTGCCGCCCTGGAAGTAGATCACGTTACCAATCTTGCGCCCGCGCACCACCCGATTCAGGTAATTCATCGCCACCGAATACGCCAGTCCCGCGCACAGGTCGCCGACCTGCGCTCCATCGAGCAACGCGGCCGTCAGGTCGCGATCCATGAACACGGTGCAGCGTTCGCCCAGCCGCGCCGGATGCTTCGATGCCAGCGCCAACTCGGCGAATTCGCCCTTGATCGCGATGCCTAGCTTCTCCGCCTGCTCCTCGAGAAAAGAGCCGGTGCCGGCGGCGCAGGCCTCGTTCATGGTGAAATCCACCACCACGCCGCGATCCAGCCGGATGAATTTCGAATCCTGCCCGCCGATCTCAAAGATCGTGTCCACCATCTCGGTGCCGAGCTGTTGGCAGACGTGCATTGCGCCGGTCTTGTGCGCCGTAATCTCGTCGTTCACCGTGTCGGCGCCCACCATTTCGCCGATCAACTCGCGGCCCGAACCGGTGGTTCCAACGCCTCGGATATCAAGACACGCGCCGAGTTCCTCTTCAATTTCGTGCAGGCCGTCGTTCACGACTTCGATCGGCCGTCCGGCGGTAGGCAGGTAGATCTCCTTCAGCAGATTGCTTCGAGCATCGAGCACCACCAGGTTCGTGCTGACCGAGCCAATGTCGATTCCCAGGTAGGCTTCGATCGTTCCTGCGTCCGGCCCCAGTTCGGCCTTGGTGGCTTGCTTGCGCAGCAGCCGGACATTTTCGAGCGTCAGCGGTTCGCTCGAGGTCACCGCCGCTCCATCCGGCTCCGGCAGTTGCAACGCGCCGATGGAGACGCGCGCCTCCCCTTTGTCCTCGGCCGCGAACAGGGCCGCTCCCAGCGCGCTCAAGCAGTAAGGAACCTCCACCGGAAGCATGTCGGGTTTCTTGAGATGGAACACGTGGGCGATGGCGCGCCGCACGGCCTCGTTCATCGCCACCCCGCCCACGAATAGCACCGGCGCCACCACCGGGCGCCCGCGTACGATGCTCGACTTGAAGTTACGGGCGATCGCTTCACACAACCCGCGCAAGATCTGCCCCGTCGAATACCCGCGCTGCTGGGCATGGATCATGTCGGTCTTGGCGAACACCGAGCAGCGGCCGGCGATGCGTGCCGAGCGCTCTTCGGAGCAGGCCGCGCACGCCGCTTCTTCCACCGAGTAGCGCAAGCGTGAGGCCTGCTGGTCGATGAAGGAGCCGGTACCGGCCGCACAGTCGCCGCTCGACTGGTAGTCCACAATCCCGAGGTAGCCACTCGTGTCCGCGGGATCGAGGCGCAAATAACGCGACGACGCTCCGCCCATTTCGAAGATCGTCCGCACCTCGGGATAGACGCAACGCACGCCTTTGGCCAGCGCGCGGAATTCGTTCTCGTAGCCGCAGCCCAGCAGGGTCGCGATGCGCCGGCCCCCGGAACCTGTGACGCGCACGCTGTGGATGGCATTGGCTCCAGCCCACTGTTCCAATTCGGAGAGCAGCCCATACGCCGCTTCCAGCGGATTCCCCTGAATTCGACGGTAGCGGGAGACGAGGAAGGTCTGCCCGGCGGACGCGCCGCCGCAAGGAAATACGAGGAACGCTTCGGGCGGCTGTCGATCGCCGGCCACGCCCAGCGAGCCTGCGGGGTCCAGCGCAACGAGTTTCAGACTCGTAGCGCCGACATCCAGACCGACGTGCAGGCTCATGCAGATCCTTCCCCGCGCCTTGGGCCGGACTTCCGTTTGCGGGCGCTCAGAGCCGGGAACGGCTCACGTGAATCTTCCTTCCTGTGATGACCACCAGTCCGTGACGTAGATCACACGACGATGTGAGGGGGACGGGCAAAGCTTGCCGGTGATCGCGGCCAAAGAAAGAATCTCTTGCCCGAACCGCGGACCGCGCACCCGCTAGGCGCAAAACAACTGGTACAACATGAAATAGATCACCACGCCGGTGACCGAGACGTACAGCCAGAGAGGGAAGGTCCAGCGCGCGATCGCCCGGTGCTGCTCAAAACGCCGGCCGAGCGCCCGCTTCAGAGTGATGATCACCAGGGGTACAATCACCGCCGCCAGGATCGTGTGCGAAATCAGAATGCTGAAATACACCGGACGCGACCATCCCGTACCCCGAAAATGCACCGATCCTACGTGGGCGTGATAGTACAGGTAGGAAATCAGGAAAAGCGACGAGGAGCCGAGCGCCGTTAACATCACGGCACGGTGCGCGGCCATCTTCTTGCGGGCAATCAACATCCGCCCCGTCACCAGCAGTATCGTGCTGCACCCGTTCAACGTCGCATTGATTTTCGGAAAGATCGAATAGTCCGCCATGGCTCTGCTTTGTTTGTACGGGGAAGAGAACTGGTTTGGCAACTGGTCTTCAGTTCAGGAGGTCAGAGGGCAGAGGTCAGATTGCAGAGGCAAGCTGCGAGCTCCGAGCCGCGAGCTTCGGGCAACCAGTTTGTTCGTGGCTTGAAGCTCGTGGCTCGAAGCAGCTTTTCGGTGTTCCACCTCTGCAATCTGACCTCTGCCCTCTGACCTCTCAGCAATCCTCGCCCGGCGCCCGCCTTCCGTATAGAATGTAAACACGATGCCTGATGTGGGAAACTCGCGGCCGGCCTCATCGGCAACCGCGACACGATCCGTCTCCCGCCCGCTGCCGGTCATAGCCGTCTGGGCGCGCGACCTCCTGGTCTCGCTCGCCATCTCGGCCTTCATCATCATCTTCCTCTATCAACCCGTGAAGGTCGAAGGCACCAGCATGCTGCCCGGCCTCGAGGACCAGGAGCGTATTTTCGTCAACAAGTTCGTCTATCGCTGGGAGCCCATTCAGCGGGGAGATATTGTCGTCTTTCGCTATCCCCGCGACCCCTCGAAGAGCTACATCAAACGCGTGATCGGCGTGGCCGGAGACCGGGTCCGCATCGACAGCGGCCGGGTCCGCGTCAACGGTGAAACGCTCGACGAAGACTACGTTCCCACCGAGTACGCCGACGCGCGTTCCTACCCGGAGATCACGGTTCCGGCGCACAGCTTCTTCGTTCTCGGCGACCACCGCACCATGTCGAACGACAGCCGCGACTTCGGCCCGGTGAACGAGCGTTTCATCTACGGCAAAGCTGTTTTTGGCTATTGGCCGATGGAAAAGCTGGGACGCTTACGGTAACCCCCGAAATCATGGTGCGGACGAAGCGGTTCATTCCCTTCGTGTTCTGAATCCTCCTATCTCGCGGAAGCGCGCACTAGAAGCATCTTGCCGTTTTCCTCCGACGAAATGAATGTAAACGTGTCGTCTGGTGAGTAGCATGCCAAAGCGTTTCCGATCTCGAAAGTTCGGTAAAAGTAAGTTGCCGCTTTTTCCCCCGTATGCACGTTGTAGACGAAGATCTTTACCGGGGAGGTTCCGCCGTCCGGTGGCTGACCTACGTACATAATCGCCAGCCTACCGCCCGCCGCCTTCGCGGCCTGGAGTTCAAAACCGGTTTCCTTCGGAGCATCCAAGCGAATCTGTTTGAGCACTTCGCCGGCTGGTGAGACGACGTAAGTTGGTCCACCCGGCTCATAGCGCGTGAAGTAAACATTGTCGTCACCGCCGGATTCGGCCAGGCTCAGGCTGTTGGTGTCTAGGGTGCTCTCCAGCTTCTGTAGCGAGGATTCCTCGGTGTGAGCCGACCCGGATGACGAACGTCCAGCTTTTCTCTTTTCAGGTGGAGGAAACTTAACTGTGGCGACCATCCGACCGTTGTCGTCGAATACTCCGGCAAAGGATTTGATCGGATCGTTCTTGCCCCCAAACCTGGATCCACTTACGAAGAAAAACTTCGAACTGAGCACTGCCAACTGCATCACCGCCGTTGCCCCTTCTGACTCGAGCTTGATGGACGAACGATACTGTCCATCTCTGTCAAACCGCAACAAGTAGGGATCGCTGGGCGGCATAGTGGTCGCGATGTAAATATCACCATCCGGGCTGACGGCAAAGGCCTGCACTGCGGAGTGCTCAGAGTGCTCAAACCCGGGAGCAGAGGTCACCCTAAAGTGCGTCGCCTTCGTGCCGTCCGCTGAGACCTTCAGAACTTCGGGAAGGGATCTTCCCGTGTCTGGCCGGAGAAGCACATTCCCATCGCTATCGCAAGCGAATGGGGCCGCCATGATATTGACAGACGCAGCGGGGACGGCGACCCTGTCCTTGACCTTAAGTTCCAGCGGAGCCTGGGCCGCAGCGGAGGCAGCCAGTAGGAGGACGCTAGCCATCGCAGTTACGAGCGCCCGTATCATGTCGCTCCTCCTCTTACAGCCGTTTCTGAAGCTTCTCACGCCGGAATTTTCGCCCTGCAAGTAATATCCGTCAACAAAGATCTCGCCGTGTTACGAAAACCGAACCAGGGTGGCTCAAGCCGCAAGGGGCATCGTGTCTATCAAACCGCAATGCCCCGTTTGGTCAGCAGTACGTGGCTAGAGCAGATCTTCGCGCAAGCTTCGCCAGCGCCTCTATGCCTCTGAATGTCTGTGCATGCGCTCACGCTTAGCTGTCACAGGCGTCCCACATCACCACACCCGTGGAGAGGACGTTCTATGCTTGGCTGTTGCCCCAATGCCTGATAAAATCTGCAAAATCCACTCCCAGGAGTTCCAATGCAAGCGATCCTTGCGCTGGAGGACGGTCGCGTCTTCCGCGGCAAAGGCTACGGCGCTAAAGGCGAGTGTTCCGGCGAAGTCGTTTTCAATACTTCCATTACCGGCTACCAGGAGATTTTCACCGACCCATCGTACGCGGGCCAGATCGTCGTTCTGACGAATCCCGAAATCGGCAACTACGGGACCAACCCTGAAGACAACGAAGCCGTGCGCCCGTACATCGAGGGCCTGATCGTCCGCGAGTTCTCGAAAGTCAGCTCCAACTGGCGCTCGCAGCAGGTCACCGACGAGTTCATGGAGCAGTTCAAGATTCCTGTGCTCGCCGATATAGACACCCGCGCCCTGGTGCGCCACCTGCGCGATCACGGCGTAATGCGCGGCGTGATCTCGACGCTGGAGAGCGATCCGGAGAAACTGGTCGCCAAGGCCCTCGCTATCCCGAAAATGGATGGCACCGATCTTGCCAAGGTCGTCTCGACGCACCATACCTACGTCTGGGAGATGGGCGAGCGCTCGCACCTGCCCGACGAAATCGTCGGAGTGAAAGACGAACCGCCGCGCTTCCACGTCGTCGCCTACGACTTCGGCATCAAGCAGAACATCCTGCGCAAGCTGCGCGGCGAAGGCTGCAAGGTGACGGTTGTCCCGGCACAGACCACGGCCGAAGACGTGCTGGCTTTGAAGCCGGACGGAGTTTTTCTCTCGAATGGCCCGGGCGACCCGGAGCCCTGCACCTACGCGGTCGACAACATCCGCCGCTTAATGGGACGACAGCCGATCTTTGGAATCTGCCTCGGCCACCAGCTCACGGGCATCGCGCTCGGCGGCAAAACCTTTAAGCTCAAGTTCGGACACCATGGCGGCAACCATCCGGTGAAGCAGCTGGCGACCGGCAAAGTCGAGATCACCGCGCACAACCATAACTTTGCCGTCGATCCCGACTCGCTGCCGCAAAGCGAGGTCGAACTGACGCACATAGACCTGAACGACTCGACGCTCGAAGGCATGCGCCACCGTCATCTGCCGCTGTTCAGCGTGCAGTACCATCCCGAAGCCGCGCCCGGCCCGCACGATTCGCACTATCTGTTCAAGGATTTTGTGAAGATGATGGAGGAGTTCAAGAGATGACAGTTAGAGCAAGAGCTTTGAAGGGGCGCGCCTTCAGGCGCGCCGTAAAGCACCCAAATTAGAACGGGGCTTTAGCCCCCAGAGGTTGAAGGTTGAGGCCCAAGAGAGAACACGCGACCAACACCGGACAGACCTACATGGCCACGACCGAGACTTGGGGACGTCGTTCTCTTTTCAACAACGATCGATGGGCAAAACTCCTTATCGACACGCTTTATCACTACCGAGGCAGCGCTTATCTTCTCCATGAATTCGTCGTCATGCCCGACCACATCCACATCCTCATCACGCCTTTGACAAGCCTAGAGAGGGCAGTCCAATTCATCAAAGGGGGATTCTCCTTCCGGGCGAAGAAGGAACTAGGCTCGAACATGGAGGTCTGGCAGAAGGGATTTCAGGATCATCGCGTCCGGGACGCCGGCGATTACGCACAGCATATTCGCTACATTCATGAGAATCCGGTTCGGTGCCATTTGTGTGAGCGACTGGAATACTATGTCTACTCATCGGCGCATGATGGATTTGAATTAGACCCAGTCCCTCACGGGCTAAAGCCCCAACCAATAGAAACGACGGACGGCGCGCCTGAAGGTGCGCCCCTTCAAAGCACTACCACGAAGATTGCATAATGCCCAAACGCACTGACATCTCCAAGATCCTGATCCTCGGCTCCGGACCGATCGTCATCGGACAATCGGCGGAGTTCGACTACTCCGGCACTCAAGCCTGCAAGGCGCTTAAGTCCGAGGGCTTCGAGGTCGTGCTGGCCAACTCGAACCCGGCCACCATCATGACCGATCCCGAGTCGGCTGACCGCACTTACATCGAGCCGCTCACGCGCGAGTATCTCGAAGAGATCATCCGCATCGAGCGCGAAATGTCGCCCAGCGCCGGATTTGCCATCCTGCCCACCGTCGGCGGGCAGACCGCGCTCAACCTTGCCGTTGAGCTTTCCGACGGCGGCGTGCTCGAGAAGTACGACGTGCAGCTCATTGGTGCCAACATCGCCGCCATCAAAAAGGCCGAAGACCGTCTCTTCTTTAAGGATGCCATGCAGCGCATCGGCCTCGACGTGCCGAAATCCGCGCTCGTCAACAATCTCAAAGATGGTCTCGAATTCGCCGGCAAAATCGGCTTCCCGGTCATCATCCGCCCGTCGTTCACGCTCGGCGGTACCGGCGGCGGCATCGCCTACAACCGCGAAGAGCTGATGGAAGTCCTGGCCCGCGGCCTCGACCTCTCGCCCGTGCACGAGTGCCTGATCGAAGAATCCGTGCTCGGCTGGAAAGAATACGAGCTCGAGGTGATGCGCGACACCAAAGACAACGTCATCATCATCTGCTCGATTGAGAACTTTGACCCGATGGGCGTGCACACCGGCGACTCCATCACCGTCGCCCCCGCGCAAACGCTCACCGACCGCGAATACCAAATGATGCGCGACGCCTCCATTGCCGTCATCCGCGAGATCGGCGTCGAGACCGGCGGATCCAACATTCAGTTTGGCGTAAACCCATCGACCGGACGCATGGTGGTCATCGAGATGAACCCGCGCGTCTCGCGGTCCTCCGCGTTGGCCTCGAAAGCCACTGGATTCCCGATTGCAAAGATCGCCGCCAAGCTCGCCATCGGCTACACGCTCGACGAGATCCCCAACGACATCACGCGCAAAACGCCGGCCTGTTTTGAGCCCACGCTCGACTACGTGGTCGTCAAAATCCCGAAGTGGCAGTTCGAGAAATTCCCCGGCGCCGACGAAAGCCTCGGCCCGCAGATGAAGTCGGTCGGCGAAGTGATGGCCATCGGCCGCACCTTCAAAGAAGCGCTGCAGAAGGGAATTCGCTCACTCGACACCGGCAAGCGCGTCGGCTCCGGAAAAATCGAACCAAAGATTCTGACCCAGCGCCTGGTCACGCCGCATCCCGAGCGCCTGGCGTACGTGCAGTACGCGATCCGTCAGGGGCATCCGATCAAGCAGATCGCGAAGATGACGTCGATCGATCCATGGTTCCTCTACCAGCTCAAAGAGATGAACGACATGCAACTCGAACTGGAGAAACACCCGATGGAGTCTGTCCCGACCGAAGTTGTGCGCGAGGCTAAACGCATGGGTTTTTCCGACGGGCGCCTCGCCGGGACGTGGCGCCTCGACGGCAAAGGCGGACAAGAAAAGGTCCGCCACTTCCGCAAGAAGCACGGCCTGAAGCCCGTGTACAAGCGCGTGGATACTTGCGCCGCCGAATTCGAAAGCTACACGCCCTATCTCTACTCGACCTACGAGGAAGAGGACGAAGCCGCGCCCACTGCGAAGAAGAAAGTCGTCATCCTGGGCTCAGGCCCCAACCGCATCGGGCAGGGAATTGAATTCGATTACTGCTGCTGCCACGCCTCGTATGCCCTGCGCGAAGACGGCTACGAGACCATCATGATCAACTGCAATCCCGAGACGGTCTCGACCGACTACGACACCAGCGACCGCCTCTACTTCGAGCCGCTCACGCTGGAAGATGTCTTCGCCGTATGCGAGCACGAAGCCTCGGCTGGAGCGCCGGTCGGTGTGATTGTGCAGTTCGGCGGACAGACGCCGCTCAACCTGTCCCTGCCCCTCAAGGCCGCAGGCGTAAACATCATCGGCACCTCGCCCGAATCGATCGACCTGGCCGAGGACCGCAAGCGCTTCGGCAAGTTGCTCGAAGAGCTCGACATCCCGCAGGCCCCGGGCGCCATGGTCACCTCGGTCGAAGAAGCAGTAGCAGCGGCGAATAAGATCGGCTTCCCCGTGCTTGTGCGCCCGTCGTATGTTCTCGGGGGACGCGCCATGGTCATCGCCTTCGACGAAGACACGATCACGCAATACATGAAGCAGGCTGTCGAATATTCGCAGGACCGGCCCATCCTCATCGACAAGTTTCTCGAAGACGCGATCGAAGTGGATGTGGATGCACTCTCCGACGGCGAAGACGTCGTCATCGGCGGAATCATGCAGCACATCGAGGAAGCCGGCATCCACTCCGGCGACTCCTCCTGCGTACTGCCCGCGGTTGACATTCCCGCGCCGCTGCTCGAGTGCATGCGTGATTACACGTTCAAGCTGGCGCGCGCGCTCAAAGTCATCGGCCTGATGAACATCCAGTTCGCCATTCCGCGCAGCAACGGAGCCAAAGGAAATGGCCAGCACGGAGCCAAGGTTTACGTCCTCGAAGTCAACCCGCGCGCCTCGCGCACCGTGCCTTTCGTTTCGAAAGCCACGGGCGTGCCCATGGCCAAGATTGCCGCCCGCCTCATGACCGGCCGCAAGCTGCGCGAGTTCCTGCCCGAGTTCATCGAGCGCGCCAGGGATCTCGACACCGGCCGCTGCTTCTATGTGAAGTCTCCCGTGTTCCCCTGGTCGAAATTCCCCGGCGTGGATACCGTACTCGGCCCCGAGATGCGCTCCACGGGAGAGGTGATGGGTGTGGCCGACAATTTCGGGGAAGCGTTCTACAAGGCGCAGCTCTCCGCCGGCCAGAAACTGCCCACGCAAGGCACGGTCTTTATCAGCGTCAACGACCAGGACAAGCCGCACGTCGCCGCTGTCGCCCAGCGTTTCGCCGACCTGGGATTCAAGCTAGTCGCGACGCACGGCACGGCGGACATCATTGAGAACGCCGGCCTCACGGTTGATCGCGTGTACAAAGTCAAAGAGGGACGCCCGAACGTTGTGGACCTGATCAAGGCCGAACGCATCGCGCTCATTGTGAACACGCCCCACGGCCCCGATCCCTACTTCGACGAGAAGGCGATCCGCCGCGCTGCCGTCACCGCCCGCATCCCAACGATCACGACGCTTTCGGCAGCGCGCGCCGCCGCCGACGGCATCGCCGCCCTGCAGCGGGGAGAAGTGAGGGTGCAAGCGCTCCAGGCGCTGCACGCAGAACGAGTCATTAATCGAAACTGAAGTTGTGCTGACCGCTAAACCCCTGTCATCCTGAGCGGAGCATTATTTCCGAGCGAAGCGAGGAGATGCTGCGGAGTCGAAGGACCTTGTGTTTGTTGTGCCCTGCACAGTCACTCCTCCAAATCTCCAACATGACCAGAAACGCCATCGAGCTGTTAAGCTAAGAACCAGACAGTCAAAAAGCTAGAAGCCAGAAGCTAGCAGCTAGGAGCTGACCGCCATGCTTCTTCACGGTATCTTTCCTCCCATCACGACGCCCTTTTATCCCGACGGCCAGGTCTATTACAAGAAGCTCGAAGCCAATGTCGAGCGCTACTCGAAGACTCCCGTCTCCGGCATCGTCGTGCTCGGCTCGACCGGCGAGGCCATTCTGCTCTCCGACCAAGAGCGCCGCGAGGTCCTGAAAACCGCGCTGGCTGCTGCCGCGCCCAATAAAGTCATGATCGCCGGCACCGGCATCGAGTCCGCGATCGAGACCCTGCGCCTCACCGAACATGCCGCCATGCTCGGCTACGACGCAGCCATGGTCCGCACCCCGCATTACTACAAGAAGCAGATGCATCCCGCGAACCTGCTCGCGTTTTATCGCACCGTCGCCGACCAGTCGGCGCTGCCGATCGTTATCTACAACTTCCCGCAAGCCACCGGATACGACATCCCCGCCGAAGTCGTTATCGAACTCGCCGGCCACCCGAACATCGCTGCCATCAAGGAGTCGAGCGGAAACCTCGAAAAAGTGAAGAAGATGGTCGAGGGCACGCGGCAGATCAAGCGCGCCGCAACCGTCACCGAAACCTTCGATGCCGTTACCCCGCGCATGCTAAAGGCTGCCGCAAGCGCCCCCCAAAATGGCGGGGAACTTGTCTCGGTCGAGGCGCTGGCGGGGACAACCAAACCTTCATCTTCTGCTGTAACTGTTGTCGGGAAGATTAAGACCCGTCAAAAAGAAGTCGGCTTCCAGGTAATGGTCGGCGCCGCCCACCAACTTGAGCCGTCGCTCGCACTTGGAGCCGTGGGCGCCATCCTTGCCCTCGCGTGTCCCGCGCCTACCGCGTGCTACGAGATCTACGCCGCGCTCAAAGATGGCGATGCTGCCCTCGCCCGCGAAAAACAGGAACGGATCAAACTCCCCGCGCAACACGTCGTCAGCGAACTGGGCGTTCCCGGCGTGAAGTACGCCATGGACCTCAACGGCTACTACGGAGGCCCGGCGCGCCTCCCGTTCCTGCCCCTCACCGCCGACCTGAAATCGGAGATCGAGAAATTGATGGCGGGAATCAAGAGTTAGTAAGTGTGGCGCGGGCGCCCTCGCCCGCGAAAGTGTAGTCCGAGCAATGCTGGCTATGCAACAATGGCGCGCATGAATCAAATTTACTACCGACAAATCGTCATCTGCCTCTTGTTGGTCGTTACCGTTTCATTGTCATTGGCCAAGGACACTCCGTTTCAAGTCGTACCCTGGCCAGACTCGGGTCAACCCGTCCTCCGGTTCAAATTTTCGAAGTTCAAAGAAATTGGAGGAATGGGGAAGGAACACACATACATCACTGATACCACGGCTCAGAATCTTTCCGACAAGACAATCAGCAACGCCAGCTTTTCGCTCTACGTCTTTGACAAGGACAAAGCCCGGGTGGGCGAAGGGTACATTAACCTTACCAACGTGCCCGCTGGCCAAACCGTGAAGTTTCAAATCACGCTGGCCGCCTCGGGGAACCCTGCGTCCCTGACGGTATCGGCCTCCGCGTCGGCCACACGCACCGTCCAGATCACAATAAACTCCGTTCCGCAGGGCGCAAGTTTCAAACTCGATGGCAAAGAGATGGGCACCACGCCGAAGATCGTTGACGTTGCGGTCGGCAAACACGTGTTGGATTTCAGCAAAGAGGGCTTCAACTCGGGGAAATTTCCGTTAGAAATCACCTCACGCGATGCTTCCGGTGGAAGTGTCAGCTACGAACTGGGTAGCGCAGCACACGACACGATCGAACTGCGCGATGGATCGGTTCTTTCGGGGGACTTGGTCTCCGTTAATGGCACGCAAGTACAGGTCCGCATCGGTGGAACTACTCAGACCTTTGACCGGAACCAAGTGAAACGCATTCTCCTGACGGAACGCGAGCCAGCCAGCAACTGAACACGAGGGAAACCTGGGCATCAGCGGCCACATCACACCCTCTTGTGATCCACCTTCCAGCACCCTATAATTAGAACGAACGTTCGACCTTATGACCGCCGCTGCCGTAACCCGCACTGCTCGTCGCCCTCGCAAGTCCCGCGCCCCCGGGTCTGCGACCCGCTTCGACCGCCGCATGGGCGAGATCCTCGATCACGCCACCGCTGTCTTCTGCGACAAAGGCTATGAAGGCGCCTCCATGCGCGACCTTTCGCGCGCCAGCGGCATGTCGCTCGCCGGCCTCTATTACTACTTCGAGTCCAAAGAGCGCCTGCTCTACCTGATCCAGAAACACACCTTCACCACGATTCTCGAAAAGCTCAAGCAGCGCCTGGAAGGGGTCGCCGATCCGGAGCAGCGCATCCGCATCTTTATCCTCAATCATCTGCAATATTTCGTCACGAATCAGCGGGGACTGAAGGTGCTCTCGCACGAGGACGAGGCGCTGAAGAACGGTCTCGGTTCGGAAATCGCCGGCATCAAGCGCGAGTACTACCGCCTCTGCCTCGGGTTGCTGGAGGACTTCAGGCGCGCCAAAGGTGTGGACTTCAATGCGCGCACCGCCGTCATGAGCCTGTTCGGCATGATCAACTGGATTTACACCTGGTACAACCCGCGCGTGGACGGCAACGCCGAGGACCTCGCCCGCCAAATGGGCGACATTGTTCTGAACGGGATTACGCACGGCAAGAAACCGGGAAAAAGAGAGAAGCGTTGAAGGGATGCGCCTTGGGCGCGCCACCAGATGCAAAGTGGGGAAGCGCCGCCGGCGGCAGCCGGCGAAACCAGCGAATTCACGAAGGAATGATCTAAGGAGCGAACTATGGCCACCACCATTCAGCCTGCCACCGGCGAGACCACCAAACAGCTCATCAACTACCGCAACGACGCCGGCGTCGCCGTGATCGAGATGAACGATCCGCCCGCCAATACCTATACCTATGAGATGAACCGCCAGCTCGACGACGCCATCCTGAAAGCCCGCATGCAGAACGACGTCTATGTGATCCTGCTCACCGGCGCCGGCGACAAGTTCTTCTCCGCTGGCGCCAATATCCGGATGCTGGCCTCGGTCGATCCGACCTTCAAGTACTACTTCTGTCTGCACGCCAACGAAATGCTGCTGCGGTTGGAGCACACGCCCAAGCTGGTGATTGCAGCGCTGAACGGACACACGGTCGGTGGCGGACTCGAAATCGCCATGGCCGCCGACATCCGCATCGCCCGCAAAGACGCGGGCAAAATCGGTCTGCCCGAAGTGAACCTCGGTGTGCTCCCCGGCACCGGCGGCACCCAGCGCCTCTCGCGTCTGGTGGGGAAGAGCAAAGCCATCGAGCTGATGGTTACCGGCAACACCTTCTCGTTCGAAGAGGCGAAAGAGCTGGGCATCGTCAACGACATCTTCGAGCGCGACGGCTTCATGGAAAACGTCATGGAGTATGCCCGCCAGTTCTGCCCGCCCAACAAGGCTGCCAAGGCGGTGGGACGGATCAAGCGCGCGGTGCAGACTGGGTGGGAGATTCCGATGGAGTCCGCCCTGGCCGTGGAGCGCGAGAATCAGCAACTCCTGTTCCAGAGCGAAGACGCAAAAGAAGGCTTGGCGGCGTATGTCGAGAAGCGGCCAGCAACGTTTACAGCCAAGTGAGAGGAAAAGCTTGAACCACAAAGGACACAGAGGACCACAGAGGAACAACTCGAAGAAGGTTCCCCTGTGTTGCTCTGTGTCCTCTGTGGTAAAGGATTTGAGGTCTTATGCCAGGCAAAGTAGCAAAAATCGGAAGTTTCAGCGACTGGGTCGGCCTGTTCAACGACTGGCGCAAGGAAATTGGCGTCAATCAGGATGACGTTTCATCGTTCCATTTCGACACCCTCTACGGCGCCGTCGAAACCGGCGACATCCAGTTCGGTTCCTACAAAGGCCGCAAGAAGTGGGAGAACCTGCGCCAGGTTCCGACGCAGCAGATGCGCGATGCCCTGATGAACATGATCGTCTACCAGGGCGACACCGAGTTCGCCTCGGTCGAGCAGCAGCGCAACCTGTTCCAGACCGCGCCCACCGACTGGGACCGCCGCGCTCTAACTCGCGTCATGATCGAAGAAATGCGCCATGGCTGGCAGATGTGCGCGCTGCTCGTCGATTTCTTCGGCTACTCCGGCAAAGTCGAAGCGCAGAAGATGCTGGAACGCCGGGCGTTCGAGAACCAGCGCCTGCTCGGAACTTTCAATGTCGACATCGACAACTGGCTCGATTTCTTCACCTACACCGATTTCGTCGATCGGGACGGCAAGTTCCAGCTGCAGATGCTGAAGTACTCGTCGTTCGCGCCCCTCGGCCGCTCCACCTCCTATATGCTGCGCGAAGAGGCCTTCCACATGGGCACCGGCAACGACGGCTTGCGCCGCATCGTCGAAGCCGGAGTGATCCCACAGTGGCTCATGCAGAAGTATCTCAACAAGTGGATCTCGAGTTCCTACGATCTGTTCGGCACCGATCACTCGTCGTCGGCGCACTGGGCCTACGTTTGGGGAATCAAAGGCCGTTATGATCAGCCGCAGAACGAAAAGGCCGCCGACCTCGACGACCTCAACGACTATAATCGGCACTTGTACCGGCAAGAAGTCGCAGGATTGGTCGAGCGCCTGAACACTTTTCTGAAGCCGGGTGAGAAGAAGCTCTACACGCCCGACATTCGTTTCAACCGCAATATCGGGCGCTGGGCCGGGCAGAAGTTCCACTGCGAAACCGGCGAACAACTTGACGACCGCGCCTACCAGCAGCATTGTGAAGAGTACCTGCCGACGGCCAAAGACAAGCAGGTTCTTCTCGACATCATCGGCAACGAGAAGAAGTGGATCAAAGACAAAGAAGGGGCGCGCGACCCGCTGTCGACGATCGCCGAGCCGCGCAAGTCGGCAATTAACCTGTAGAGCCTGTGTGGGGACGGGTCTCTGACCCGTCCACGCGGAGCGAAGCTCCGCAGGCACGCCCACCAGGGAGGCACGGAGCCACGGAGAAGCGGCCACCAAAATGGACAGGCAGGTAGCACCGGCAAAGACCAAGGCGGCGGCGAAGCAGCCCTACCGCTCCGGACACCTGATGTGCCACGCTAGCCTGTGGGGGATCGCCGGATTTCTTGCCAGTGCTTACTTCGCCTGGATCTCCTTCGGCCATGTGCTGCACAACGAGTACGACTGGCCGCACGACGTCTGGACGGCAGGGACGTACATCGTCTGGATCGTGCTGCTCGCCGCCCTGACGTTCGATACCCGCTGCCTGCGCGAACGCATCTTCTTCGGCGTGCTGGTTTTGAATTTCTTGGCCGCCTTTGGGCTGACCCTGTGGCGCAGCGTCCCGCTCGCTGTCGTGCGGCAAGCCCGGCTCGGAACCGGCATGCTGTGGGCCTTGGCGGCGCTGGTAAGCTTGACCACTATGGCCCGCGCCCGTTCTGTCCGCGCGGAGGGAAAGCAAGAGTAGCTGGGGACGGTGCGATCATGACCGCAGAACCGACGCTCGAATTTGAACTCAGCTCCAGCCAGGTCAAATCGCTGCAGAAGCACGGGGACACATTCACCCTGCTCGATGTCCGCGAGCCCTGGGAGTTAGAAAAAGTCCGCCTGGAAGGCGCGAAACATATTCCGATGGGCGACATCCCGGCGCGCGCACATCAGGAACTCGACCCGGACGGCCATATCGTTGTGGTATGTCATCATGGCGTCCGTTCGCTGACGGTTACCAACTGGCTTCGCCAGCAGGGATTCGAGAAGGTGCAATCCATGCGCGGCGGCATCGACGGCTGGGCGCGCACGGTGGATCCAAAAGTGCCGTTGTACTGAAGCTGCTAGCTTCTAGCCTCTAGCTTCTGGCAACCAGAGCTCGCTAGAAGCTAGCAGCTAGTAGCTAGAAGCCGAATCACCATGAAGAAAGAGCTAGTTGAACTCCGCGTTAACGGCCTGACCCACGAGCTCGCCATCGAGCCCAACGCCCTGCTGCTCGACGTGCTCCGCCGTGACCTCAACCTAACCGGCTCCAAGCGCGGCTGCGACGACTCGTCCTGCGGCGCCTGCACGGTGCTGGTTGACGGTACGCCCATGCTGGCCTGCACGCTGCTCGCCGCCAGCTGCGAGGGCCAGGAGATCACAACGGTCGAAGGCGTCAGCGAGCACGGCAGCCTGGCCGCCATCCAGAAAGCCTACGGCGACTGGGGCGGCGCGCAGTGCGGATTCTGCACGCCCGGATTCATGATGACGGTCAAGCACCTGCTCTCGATCAACCAGAATCCGACCGACGAGGAGATCCGCACCGCGTTAAGCAGCAATCTCTGCCGCTGCACCGGCTACACCCAGATGTACCAGGCAATCAAAGCGGCGATCGATGCGGAAAAGAAGGGAATGGCAAACGTGTAGCGCCGGCGACTCGCCGGCCCGATAGGCGGGCGAAGCCCGCCAGCAATGAAAGCATGCATCACCGCAATGTGTCGGTTAGAAATGTATTTAAGAACGCATTAGAAATCGATTGTCATCCTGAGCGAAGCGAAGGACCTGCTTTTTCTGTGGCCAGTGACCTGTCACCTGTGACCTTGACCGGGAGCCGAGAACCGGGAACTGAGAACTGAAATGCCGAACGACCACCGACCACCGACCACCGACTTCTCCGTCATCGGCAAATCCATCGCCATGATTGATGCCGCCGGCAAGACCACCGGCTCCGGCAAATACACCGACGACCTCTCCCTGCCCGGCATGCTTTACGGTAAAATTCTGCACTCGCCGCATCCGCACGCCCGCATCAAGCGCATCGACACCAGCCGCGCCGAAAAACTCGACGGCGTGGTCGCGGTCGTCACCGGCAAGGACGCGCCCAACCCCTTCGGCATTCTCCCGGTCGGCCACGACGAGCACGCGCTCGCCCTCGACAAAGTCCGTTACGTCGGAGACAACGTCGCCTGCGTAGCCGCCATTTCCGAATCGATCGCCGAAAAAGCACTCGAGCTCATCGAAGTGGACTACGAACTCCTGCCGGCTTACTTCGACCCCGAAGAATCGATGAAGGCCGAAACCGGCTTGATCCACGACAACAAGCCGCACAACCTCGAAAAGGACTACCACCACGTCTTCGGCGATCCCGAGAAGGCCTTCGCCGAAGCCGACTACATCGCCGAAGGCCGTTTCCTCGCCAACGAAGTCACGCACGCCGCCATGGAGCCGCATTCCACGCTGGCGTCGTTCGAACTCGATCCGCATACCGGCAACCGGGGGCGCCTGACTGTCTGGTCCTCCACGCAGGTCCCGTACTACCTGCAGCACAAGCTGTCGCTCGTTCTTGAAATGCCGATGTCCCAGATCCGCGTGATCAAGCCGCTGGTGGGCGGCGGCTTCGGCGGCAAAAGCGAAGTCATTCCTCTGGAGATTATCGCCGGCATCGCTGCCCGCGCCGCGCGCAAACCGGTGAAGATCACCTACACCCGCGAAGAAGTTTTCTGGGCCCATCGCGGACGCCCGCGCACCATCGTCGATCTCAAAACCGGCGTGAAGAACGACGGCCGCATCACCGCCGTGAACGCCCGCGTCGTGCAGGACGGCGGAGCCTACTGCTCCTACGGCGTCGTAACCATCCTCTATTCCGGCGCGCTGCTCGGCGCGCTCTACGACATTCCCAACATTCAGTACGACGGCTACCGCGTGCTCACCAACAAGCCGGCCTGCGGCGCCATGCGGGGGCACGGTACCGTGAACGTCCGCTTCGCCTTCGAATCGCAGCTCGACGAAATTGCCGCGAAGCTGAACCTGGATCCGGCCGAGATTCGCTGCCGCAACCTGCTCAAGCCTCCGTGCATCACCGTCAACGCGCTGCGCGTGCAGAGCTACGGCCTGCCCGAGTGCATTGACCAGGTCGTCGCCCGCTCCGGCTGGAAGGAGCGCAAAGGCAAGCTGTCGAAAGCCCGCGGCCTCGGCATCGCCTGCAGTCACTACGTCAGCGGCGCCGCCAACTCCATCATCCGCTCCGACATGCCGCACTCCACGGTCAACATCAAGATCGACCGCGACGGGGGCGTCGTCCTTTACACCGGCGCCTCCGAAATCGGCCAGGGCTCCGACACCATGGTGGCCCAGGTCGCCGCCGAAACCCTGGGCTGCGCGCTCAATCGCGTGAAAGTCATCGCCGCCGATACCGACCTCACCCCGATCGACATCGGTTCCTATTCCAGCCGCGTCACCTTCATGAACGGCAACGCCACCCTGCGCGCGGCTGAAGAAATAAGAAAACAAATTGCCGCCGCCGCTGCAATAAAGATGAACTGTGCCCCCGGGGACTTAATCTTCCGAGACGATCGTGTGGAGCGGAAGAACTCGTGTGGGGACGGGTCTCCGACCCGTCCAGGCGGAGCGAAGCTCCGCGACGATTCTCCAGCCGACGCTGCATCTTCCGCTCCTACCGTCTCCGGGCGTGTCGAGGGCCAGATTCTACGCGGCTCGCTCCAGCAGAAGCGCAAAGACGATGGCCCGAAAGACTCGATGAGCTTCGAAGAAGCCGTCGTCACCGCCATTGACTTCCACGGCGCGCTCAGCGGCACCGGCTCCTACGCGCCTCCACCGGAGTCCCGCGGCGGCAAGCACAAAGGCGCGGGCGTCGGCCCGTCGCCGGCCTACTCCTACTCGGCGCAGGTCGCCGAAGTCACAGTCGACGAAGAGACCGGCGAAGTCGCCGTTCACAAAGTCTGGGCGGCGCATGACTGCGGTCGCGCCCTCAACCCGGTCGCGGTCGAAGGCCAGGTCATCGGTTCGGTTTGGATGGGCATGGGACAGGCGCTCACCGAAGAGATGGTCTGGAAAGATGGACTGCTGATGAACCCCGGCCTGCTCGAATATCGCAGCCCATCGGCGGTCGAGTCGCCGGAGGTTGAGCCGATCATCGTCGAAAGCATCGATCCCGAGGGTCCATTCGGCGCTAAAGAATGCAGCGAGGGCTCGCTGGCCGCGACCATTCCGGCAATTGCCAACGCGATCTACGATGCCGTCGGCATCCGCCTGCGCGAGTCGCCGTTCACGCCGGAACGTGTCCTGGCCGCACTGCGGGCCAAGAAAAATGCCAAGCCCCTGAACCTGACGGAGGGCACCGACCCGACCGCGCCGGTAAAGTTCCGCGAGCACGGCGGCGCGCTCTGCTTCAAAGGGAAGGGCCCCGAGCGGCACGAACTCGATCCTGCGCGCCAACCGGCGCCGCCGGGAGGTGCGGATTGAGCCTCCCCGAGTTCAAGCTCCTGCGTCCGCGCAACCTCGCCGAAGCGGTAGAACGCCTTGCGCAACATGCGGACGCCTTGCGCATCCTGGCCGGCGGCACGGATCTTGTGCCTTCGCTGCAGCAGAAGGTGTTCGCGCCGCAATTTCTGCTCGACATCCGCCACATCAGCGAACTTCAGGGCATCCGCCCGCAACCCGATGGCGGCGTTGAAATCGGCGCGCTCACGTCGCTTAGCTCCATCGAACATTCCGATTTTCTGCGCCGGCACTACCCGGTTCTGCCCGAAGCCGCGAAGACCGTCGCCTCCCCCATCCTGCGCAATATGGGCACAATCGGAGGGAACATTTGCCTCGATACTCGCTGCCTCTGGTACAACCAGTCGTTTGCCTGGCGCAAGTCCTGCGATTTCTGCATCAAGAAAGACGGTGATCTCTGCCACGTCGCCCCCGGCGGGACGAAATGCTGGGCTGCATTCTCGGCAGACACGCCCCCGGCGCTGCTCTGTCTGGATGCCGAAATCGAAATTGTCAGCGCCGCGGACGTGCGCCGGGCGAAGCTCTCGGACTTTTACACCGGTGACGGGGACAACTATCGCAAGCTTCAGCCCAATGAACTGGTTACACGCGTATTTTTGCCGGCGGCGTCGGCCGGCTATCGTGGGGCGTACCGCAAGCTGCGCGTCCGCGGATCGATTGACTATCCTCTGGCCGGGGTTGCCGTGGCCCTGAAGCGATCGAACGGCCACATCGCGGACGCACGCATAGCGATCACCGCCGTGAATCCTGCGCCTGTGTTGATCAAAGATGCGGCCAAGCTCCTGGCAGGAAAGAGCCTGACCGAAGAACTGGCGGAAACGGTGGG
Source organism: Terriglobales bacterium (assembly GCA_049696815.1). Classification (GTDB taxonomy): domain Bacteria; phylum Acidobacteriota; class Terriglobia; order Terriglobales; family Acidobacteriaceae; genus Acidiflorens. The sequence goes on from JBAVUO010000013.1 coordinate 89,938, forward strand.
TGATCTCGTCGCCAGAACCGCCAAGCCGCTGACCACCTCCGCCTTGACGCCGGAGTACCGGCGGGAGATGATTCGCGTGTTCACGAAGCGCGCATTGCTGTCAGCCACGGCCGACTAGTTCTCAGTTCGCGGCTCTCAGTTCTCAGTAAGAACAGAGACCCGGTCACTTACCTAGAGGCTATTTCATAATGGACCAAGACCGGTAAACCGAGCATGACCTCAGGGGCTAAAGCCCCGATGTTTAGCGGTGTCGGACGGCGCGGCTGAAGCCGCGCCCCTTCAAGACGGATTTATGAGATGGCCTCTAGCCGATCTTTGCACTGAGAACTGACAACTGAGAACCGAGAACTGCCTTTTGATCACCGACTGCCACATCCACATCCATCCGCCCGAAACGCTCAAGCCGCAAGCGCTCGAACTGATGAAGCACAAGCGCGCCAACTTCGACCAGATTGTCGAATACTCCCGCTCGCCGAAGGCGCTGCTCGGCTATCTCGACCGCTGCGGTGTTGACCGTGCGATCCTGATCAACTACGTGGCGCCCGAGGTCATCGGCTTCACCCCGGAGGTCAACCAGTGGGTCGCCGACTACACCCGGCACGATCCCAAGCGTCTGATCTCGAGTGGCAGCCTGCACCCGCGGCACACCGGGAACATCATGGCCGACGTCGAGCTGATTCTCCGTCTCGGCCTCCGTATGATCAAGATTCACCCGCCGCATCAGTTGCTGTTTCCGAACGATTACCTCCACGGGGTCAAGGAACTCGAGATCATCTACCGTGCCGCCGAAGCCAACGGCATTCCGGTCATGTTTCACACCGGAACATCGATCTTCCCGGGCGCGCGCAACAAATACGGCGACCCCATGTACGTGGACGATGTCGCCGTCGATTTCCCCCGGCTGAAGATCCTGCTGGCGCACGGCGGCCGCCCGCTATGGATGCATACCGCGTTCTTCCTCATCCGCCGCCACCCCAACGTCTATCTCGACATCAGCGGGATCCCGCCAAAAACGCTGCTGAAGTATTTCCCGCGCCTCGACGAGATTGCCCACAAGACGCTGTTCGGCACCGACTGGCCCGGACCGGGCGTGCCAGACATCAAGCAGAACCTTGAGGCCTTCCAGGCTCTGCCCATGGGCGCGGAGATGCGAGAGCAGATATTGAGCAAGACGGCTGGCTCGCTCTGGCCGGAATAAGATCAAAAGCGAAAACCACAGAGGACACAGAGTACGCGGGGCTATTCCCCCGTTGGGCCTCGGTGTCCTCTGGGGTCACTAGAAGCCATCTCATTAGTGAACCGAGGGAGTAGACTGCCGGATCCCTCAGGGGCTAAAGCCCGTGTTCTTATTGGCTCTGGGCGGCACGGCTGAAGCCGTGCCCTTCCCAAAGCGATTTATGAGATAGCTTCCAGTTAGGGTTTACTGTTTCGCCGCCTCGGCCTTGGCGGGTTTGGCTCCCATCAGTTCATCCGCCAGGGCGCCCGCGTCGTAGATCTTGCGCAGGGCCTCGACGATCCCACGCGAATCCACGTGCACTGCCCGTTGCACCTGGTCCTCGTAAAAGAAGTTGTTGGCGAGGGATTGGATATTGCCGTCGAAGATGATACCCACCACCTCACCTGCCTTGTTCACGGTCGGACTGCCCGAGTTGCCGCCGATAATGTCGGCCGTCGAAACATAGTTCAGCGGCGTCGTCAGCGTGAGCTTCGACTTCATCTTCATCCAGCTCTCCGGCAACTGGTACGGGAACTTGTTGCCGTGCTCTGCAGCATGCTGGTAAGCGCCGTCCATGGTCGTGAAGTAGGGAATCTTCTTTCCGTTTTCCATGTAGCCCTTCACCACTCCGTAGCTCAAGCGGAGGGTAAAGGTCGCGTCCGGCGGCTGGCTGAAGCCCGCCTGCGCGAAGCGCGCCCGCGCGATCTGCGCCCCGTCGCGCCGCTCGACCGCATCCACTTCATCTTCGTAGCGCTTGCGGACAGCGCGGGCGGCGGGGTCCACGCTGCGCATCATCACGATCAGCGGATCCGTGCTCGCGTTCACCGCCGCCTTGCCGCCTTCATAAAGCTGCTTGCGGACGGCCACATCCTCCAGCTTCGTGCCGCCGATCAGGTCCTTGGCCGCGGCTTCGGGCGACTTTCCGTTCAGCGACGCCTTCACCGCCGCGTTGTCCCCGCCCAGCGCCAGCTGCATCTGAGCCAGCGAATCCGCCAGGGTGCGGGTCTCAAAGTTCTTATACACCGGAGCCGAGCTGAACAACCTCTGTTCCAGTGAGGGCAGGGCCGAGTCGCGGAACTCCCGCTGACGCTCCCCATTGGGCTTGGGTCTTTCCTCCGCGGCCCGTACGATCCACCGCGCATACTGCGCAAGCTGCGAATAGTATCCACGCGTGCGCTCCACGTAGGTGAGTTCGTTGTAGATGTCGCGTTCCACCTTCGTGGCCCTCGCGATCTCTTCCCACGGGTTCGGCCCGTTGGGATTCTTCAGCATGTAGTTCTTTTCCTGTTCGCGCTCGTCCATGTTCTTCTGGGACATCGAGGTCAGGTCCTGCAGGCCTTCCAGATAACCGGTAAACGCCTTCTGCGCGTTCTGCAGTCCGAAGATGTCTTCCTGCGCAATGCGCGCGTTGTCCGCCGACTCACCGGCAAATTTCTGCAGCATGGCAATCCGGCGCTTGTAGCTGGCCAGCCGCGACGGGTAGTCCACATCTTTCAAGTACTGCAGCTGCGCAATGGTTTGCAAACGGCCCGTACTTCCGGGGTGGCCCGAGACGAAGATCAGCTCGCCATCGCTCACGCCCCCCTTGGACCACTTCAGGTAATGGTCGAGGTGGACGGGCTTGTCGTTCTCGTAGATGCGGAAGAAGCTGATGTCCAGATCGTAGCGCGGGTAGGTGAAGTTATCCGGATCGCCGCCGAAGAAAGCGGCGTCAAATTCGGGCGCGAACACCAGCCGCACGTCGGTGTATTTCTTGTACTTGTAGAGGTTATAGACTTCGCCCGAGTAGAACGTGACCACGTCGCAGCGCAAGCCGGTGGAGGTGGCGCAGTCCTTCTCGATCGCGCTCATGGCGGCACGCTGCGCCTGGCTCGCTTCCGCGGCCGACATGCCCGGCTTGGTCCCGGTGTTCACCTTGGCGGTCACGTCCTCGATCCCCACCAGCACGTTCAGCTCGAGATCCGGGCATTTGCCTTCCTCCGCCCGGGCCCTCGCGTAGAAGCCGGTCTTCATGTAGTCGGTGCCTTCCTTGCCCAGTTTCTGGATGCAGTCGGCGCCTACGTGATGGTTGGTAAAGGTCAGCCCGTCCGGCGAAACGAACGAGCCCGAGCCTCCGTTGTTGAACCGCACCGACGACAGCTGCACGTGGTCCAGCCACGGCTGCGTGGGTTCGAAACCATATTTGGCCTTTACCTTGTCTTTGGGAAACGCGTTGTACAACCACATACCCTTATCGGCCAACGCTAGCGGCGCTGCCAGGGCAAGAATGACGGCAAAGACGAGCAGTTTTGTTTTCATGACGTTCTCCACAATAAGCAAAAAATCTTGGCGGGATTCACACGTTCTCGAGCAGCAGGGAGCAAACACTTGACTATACGCCCAGAGGCCACTACGGCCAAGCGCCTTCGCCTGGTGGCGGTGTCCTATCTCCGATTGGGTGAGGTCCAGCATTTCTTTGCGCCCTTAGCGACCCTTGGCGTACTTTGCGGTTAAGGGCTTTTTACCGCAAAGCAAGCAAAGCGTACGCAAAGTTCGCGAAGAAAACCTAGATTGAGATTAGGACACGACCCGCCTGGAAAACTCCGCGCCCACTAGGTTATAAAGAAAGGGTTGCCCGGCTGCGCATTTCCCGGACGAGTAATCCCATCCTCTCCCCACAGTGAGGTCCAATGCCGAGCACGACCACACCCGCCCCCAAGGGACTCGAAGGCGTAGTCGCCACTACATCTGCCATCTGCTACATCGACGGCGACCAGGGGGTACTCGCCTACCGCGGCTACGACATTCACGACCTCGCCGGCCACTCCACGTTTGAAGAAGTCTGCCACCTCCTCTGGTTCGGACGCCTTCCCCAAGCCGGCGAACTCAAGGCCCTCAAGCAGCGCATGGCGGACGAGCGCAAGATTGATGGGTCCATCATTCAACGCCTGCAACTTGCGCCCAAGCACGCTTTGCCGATGGACGTGCTGCGCACCATCGTTTCCGCGCTCTCTTTCTACGACCCCGAATACAACCGCAACGACCACGACGCCAATGTCAACAAGGCTATCCGCCTGACCTCGCAGATCGCCATGATCGTGGCCCACTACGACCGCATCCGCAAAAGCAAGCCGGTCGTGGAGCCCGATCGCTCCCTGTCGCACGCAGCCAACTTCCTGCTGATGCTGAATGGCACTGCGCCCTCGCCCACTGCCGAGCGCGCCTTCGACATCGCGCTCATCCTGCACGCCGACCACGAGCTCAACGCCTCGACCTTCGCGGCCCGCGTCACCGCCGCCACGCTCTCCGACATGCACTCGGCCGTCACCTCCGCCATCGGCACTCTGAAAGGGCCGCTGCACGGTGGCGCCAACGAGGCCGTCTTCAAGATCCTCAAGGAAATCGACGCCCACGGCGCTCAGCCCGTCGAGTACATCAAAGGCATGTTGGCCGAGAAGAAGAAAGTTCCCGGCTTCGGACACCGCGTGTACCACACCGAGGACCCGCGAGCCACCCACCTGCGCCAGATGTCCCGCGACCTCGGACACTCCAGCGGCGATCCCAAGTGGTTCGAGTACTCGCGCGCCATTGAGGAGTTCGTGAGAGCCGAGAAGAAGCTCAACGCCAACGTGGACTTCTACTCGGCTTCGACCTACCACACGCTGGGAATCGACGTAGACCTGTTTACGCCTATTTTCGCGGTCTCGCGCATCAGCGGCTGGACCGCGCACGTGATCGAGCAACTCGATAACAACCGCTTGATCCGCCCGCGCGCCGATTACACCGGGCCCGCGTATCCGCAGAAATATGTGGCGATCGAGAAGCGGTAATGCTGACGGCTCACGGCTGACAGCTCACCGCGAAATGCCCGGGGCGATCCCCTCCTGTACCCGATTGATCAGGCCATTCAGCGTGCAGGCAAGCGTCTTTATATGCCGCCCGAGTCCAGCACAAATCGACTCTTCAATGTAGCCGAGATCGCGTGCAATCAGGACTTGGGTCTCAAGTTCCAAAAGAGATCCTCGTGCGCGATAGAGAAACTGAGCTAGTTCCCGCTGCGAATGGCGGCCCTTCCCCTCGGCAATGTTGCTGGGAACCGAGACTGCTGCCCGGCGCATCTGGGACGTGAGGCCGAAAGTCTCTTCCTTTGGCAGTGTGCGGGTAAGACGATAAATGTCCCGGACGAGGGTCATGGCGTCTTGCCATACCCGTAGTTCCTTGTAGTCGCTGGACATATTGACAGGGAGCTTAGACCCACCGGACCTGCAGTGCGGTGACCGCAATCACTCGCAAAATGTTCGGTTTGGGCTCCAGACGCCTCGAGGCTTTAGAAGACATTGACTGCCATGCGTGAGGAGCCAGCTGTGAGTACCCGCCAAGCCGGCATTGCGCCTGCCGTGAGCCGTGGGCTGTGAGCCGTCAGCAATCGTCCTCGCGAAACCTGTCGATATCCTGGCGCATCAGTACAATAGAGACAACGATGCGCCGGGTTTATCTCGACAACAACGCGACCACGCCCGTGCTGCCCGAAGTCCTGGAGGCGATGCGGCCCTACTTCGGCGAGCAGTTCGGCAACGCGTCGTCCATCCACCATCATGGACAGGAGACGCGGGCGGCGGTGGAGCGCGCGCGAGAGACGGTGGCTGAGTTGCTGGGTTGCCGCCCCTCGGAAGTCGTCTGGACCAGCGGCGGCACTGAGTCCGACAACTTCGCCATCTTCGGGCTGGTGAAGCCGGGCGATCACGTCGTGACCTCGACGATCGAGCATCATGCCGTGCTCAACAGCTGCAAGCGTCTCGCAGAAAAGGGATGCGAAGTCACGAGCGTTCCCGTGGATGGCCGCGGCCTGGTGGATCCCGATGATGTGAAGCGGGCGTTGCGCCCTTCGACAAAGCTGATCAGCATCATGACCGCCAATAACGAGACCGGAGCGCTGCAGCCGGTGGAAGCGATTGGAAAACTCGCCGCCGAAGCCGACGTGTACTTCCACACCGACGCGGTGCAGGCCGCTGGGAAGGTTCCGCTCGACGTGAACCGGATCGGTTGCGACCTGCTGAGCCTCTCCGGCCACAAGCTTCATGCCCCGCAGGGCGTGGGCGCACTGTACATCCGCAAGGGGACGCTGCTGGAGCCGATGCTTTACGGCGGAAGCCACGAGCGCTCCCGGCGCGCAGGCACGGAAAACGTTCCCGGGATCGTGGGTTTGGGGAAAGCGGCGGAGCTGGCGCTGGCTGCCTTCGAGCGCGGAGACGACAAGAAAATGGCCGCCCTGCGCGATCGGCTGGAAAGGGAACTGCTCGGTATCGACGCCACCGGATTGAATGGCGGGGGCGCCCCCCGCGTGCCCAACACGACGAACATCTATTTCGACTGTATCGAGGGCGAGGCGCTGGTGATCGCGCTCGATCTGAAGGGACTGGCGGTCTCGACCGGCGCGGCGTGCTCGTCGGGCGCCATCGAACCCTCGCACGTGCTGACCGCCATGGGGCTGCGTCCAGACCGCGCCCGCGCCAGCATCCGCTTCAGCCTCGGCAAGCAGAGTACGGCGGAAGAAGTCGAGTTCGCTTCGTTGCTGGTGCCCGAAACAGTAGCGCGGCTGCGGGAGTTGTCGCCGATGTATAAAGCTCCGAGCTCCGAGCCTCGAGCTTCGAGCATCCAACGCGCCAGCCGGTCGTAAAGACTTGCTCCAAACTCGTAGCCCGTAGCTCGTAGCCGTCTAAGTGCAAAATGCTAAGTGCTGGTTCAACCATCGCCGTCGCCATGTCGGGAGGAGTGGACTCCTCGACCGTAGCAGCCATGCTGTGCGCCGAGGGGCACAACGTCATCGGCCTGACCATGCAGCTCTGGAATCAGCGCCGTCTGGCTGGTCACGATGGCATGCCCGAGTCCGTACAGGGACGCTGTTGCTCGCTCGACGACGTGTACGACGCGCGGCGCGTGGCCGAGACCATCGGCATTCCGTACTACGTGGTTAATCATGAAGAGCGTTTTGAGCGTGACGTAGTGCGGCCGTTCGTCGAAGAGTATCTTTCCGGGCGCACGCCCATCCCCTGCAGTCTTTGCAACAATCACTTGAAGTTTGATCAGCTTCTTATTGTGGCGCGGCAGATTGGCGCCGACAAGGTTGCGACCGGCCACTACGCCCGGGTGACTTTCGACGAGCCCAGGGGGCGGTGGCTGCTCAAGCGTCCCGCGGACAAGTCGAAAGATCAGACCTACTTCCTTTTCGGCCTGACCCAGGAGCAGCTCAGCCGCACCCTGTTCCCGCTGGGCGCGATGACCAAGCCTGAGGTTCGCGAGCTTGCGCGCAAGTATGGCCTGGTCATCGCCGAAAAGCCCGACTCGCAGGAGATTTGCTTTGTCCCGGGCGGCGATTACAAGCGCTTTCTCGACGCCTACCTCGCCGAACAGGGAAGCGGTCTGCCCGAAACCGCGGGCCAGATGGTCACCGCGGATGGTCAGGTAATCGGCGAGCACGCCGGCATTCACAACTTCACTGTGGGGCAGCGCAAGGGGCTCGGTGTGGCTACCGGCACACCGCTGTACGTGATCCAGATCAAGGGCGACTCGAAAGAAGTAGTCGTCGGCGCCGACGAGCAACTCTACTCCCGCATCCTGCGGGCCCACCGCGTCAACCTGATTGCCATACCCGAGCTGCGCGAACCGATGCGGGTCGCGGTCAAGATCCGCCACCGGCACCAGCCCGCTCCAGCCCTTATCGAGCCCACCGGGCCGGATGAGGTCCTGGTCACTTTCGACCAGCCGCAGCGCGCCATCACCCCGGGCCAAGCCGCTGTCTTTTATGACGGCGACACGGTCGTGGGCGGCGGCTGGATTCGCGCATAGCGAGTGGTGAACCACGAGGGGCGAATCCAGTCTGCCACCTTTCGTGCGCCAAGCCGCATTGACTTCGCCTACCGGCCGCAATAGCATGGCGTCGCATACAAAAAGAGGAGTGTGCGATGCAAATCAGAGCACGATTTGCGCGTACTGGCGCGTGGTTGCCCCGTTTCAACCGAATGGCGTGCTGGTTCTTTTCTTTTGTTTTTGCCGTCTACCTTGCTCTTCCAGTCTGTCTAGCTCAACCGAGCATTGTTTTGGTTGGATCCGGATCCAGTGTGCCCTTGCCGCTCTACGCCAAGTGGGCCGAGCAATACAACCGGCGCAATCCCAAACTACAGGTTCGTTACCTGCCGATTGGCACGAGTGAGGGCATCAGGGAAATTGTCCGCGGGAGCGGGGATTTTGCTGCCGGCGAGGTGCCACTCACCGCGAAGGAACGCGCCGACGGCAATCTGATCGAACTACCCAGCGTGGTGATCACCATCGTTCCGATTTATAACCTGCCGGGGGACCGGGGAGAAATGCGTTTTTCCGGTGAGGTGCTGGCTGGGATTTTCCTCGGACAAATAAAGACGTGGAACTCCCCAGCCATCGCCAAGCTCAATCCAAACCTCTCCTTGCCCGATTTGCCGATCAAGGTGGTCTACCGGCCGGCGGGCAAAGGATCGAACTACGTTTTCAGCGAGTTCCTGTCCAAATCCAGCTCCAGATTCCGGGCGGAGATTGGAACCAGTCCGTCCCCGAAGTGGCCGGTTGGAGTCCCGGCGGAACGCAGCATAGACATGGCCGAAAAGGTGAAGAGCGAGCCCGGCTCCATCGGCTATGTCGAGGAGCAGTACGCCCTTCAGTTGCACATCCCGTACGGCTCCGTGCTCAACCCAGCCGGGCACTTCGTCAAGGCCTCGGAGAAATCGATCAATGCTGCCTGCCGTGGCGTGGAAGCGCCGGGCTGGGATCGGTTCTCGGCTTCGTTGACCAATGCTCCGGGCGCCGGGTCCTTTCCCATCGTCAGCTTCACTTGGCTGTATCTGCGAGCTACCTCTACCGATCCCGCCCGGGCCGCCGCCCTGTCCGACCTTTTGAACTGGATGTTCAGCGACGGCCAACGTATTGCCTCCCAGGAAGGCTATTCCGAGCTGCCAACCCCACTTCTGAAGAAGGTCAAGAACAAAGTCAGTTCTTTGCACTGACTGGAAACCAGCGACCTCTTTTCCGGTTACTCCCTATGACCTTCTGGCCGCCGTATGGCACTTTCGTGGCCTAGACCCGCCGATGGAGTGGCGTTACGGTGAGTTCACGACGGACCGAGTCACTCCCCAAGTCGGGTTCCGGCGTGGGGCAGGATTTATGAAACTTTGGCATCTCTGCTATGCGGCGCTGGGGATTGCGGTGGCGCGCTGGATTTTCAAGCGTCAACCAGTGCCGGTAACAGATCCGGTCAGCCGTTTCCGTACCTCCGGGTTGTTGTAATACCGCTTCTCTGCCTGAGGCATGGGGCGCGCCCCGTTGCGCGACCCTTCGTGAAAGCGCGCCCAATGCTTCCTCTTCTTGCGTCCTCGAAAGTACTAGCACCATAGTTTCCCTGAAGTAACTTCTATCGCGTCCGGGCACGCCTAGAATTTGCATGTAAGCCGAATTCGAGCGGCCCGTCCCAGGCGGGTGAGGCTCAGCGGGTGGATGCATGCGATCCGGGTTTTCAGGCGTGTTGTTGCTGGCTTTGCTGGCGCTGCTGTGGCCATGGACCGCCGCGGCGCAGAGCGACGAGCCCTCCCTGGGCGACCTAGCCCGCAGCCTGCGCAAGAGCAAGGCTCAACAACCGCAAGCCCGCCCGGTCATTGACAACGACAACCTGGCGCAGGCCATGGAGGACGTAAAGAAGCTCAAGCCGAACCGGATGGTCCTCTCCGTGGACGCGTCCGGCAAAGGCTTCAAGGTGTCGTCAGCGGATGTGACCTGCAGCCTCTCGTTCAACGCCAACGCCGCTTCGCTGCTGATCAAGCCCGTACTGGTGGAAGACGTACCGGTCAGCGAACTCCTCAAACTGGATGGGCCGGCCTCGATCCAGGACGACAATCTGCAGTTGGAAGTGTTCAACGCGACCGACTGGGAGTTGCGCGAAATCACCGTGGGCCTGACGCTCGAGCGCAAACCGGGGGAAAGCGCGGAGATGGCGGCCGGCGCGCGGGTGATTCCGGCAGCCGAGGGTTTGGCGCCGGTAGCGGTCGAAAAGCACTCCGACGTGACCGTGCTCTATCACCTCAAGGCCGTGGCGAAGCCGTTCAGCACGGCCGTGTTCCGCGAGAATATTGGGATCACGCCCGGCCCTGACCGGGATTGGCGCTGGTCCATTGTGGAAGCGAGAGGCATCCGGCCACAACCGGATCAACTGCCCTCCGAGCCCCTCCCGCCAGCCATGCCGATGGCGCTGCCCAGCCCCACGGGGCCGGGACCGGTGACGACTTTGAGTGCGCCCCCCGCCAGTGCGCCGTACGGTCAGGACAAGCCTGCGAATTCCGGTGCTGTTCCGCGGTAGGACCCGCTTGCCGCAGCGAGAATAATCCGGGGTTCCGCTCATGTAGCCCGAGTTTTCCACCACCCCGTCAGTCCATCCATCCCGGTCTGAGCGTCACTCATGTACACTCTTCGATGCGCCCGGCGTATGAAGGATGAGGGAAAGCACAGCGAGAATCGGCCTCGTTCAGCCGGTCGGCGGCCCGATCGGTCCAGAAGTAGTGTTTCCAGAGGACTATCGACCTGCGATAGAATTCGTACTCGCTCCATGGCAAAGCTGGATGAATTGGCGAGCGAACGACGCCCGCATGCGCCTCGTTCTGGCTCCGAGCGTCCACGCTCGTGTCTGGCAGGACACTGGGACCTGCTGGTCTTACTGGATGGCAGACTGATCGGGGCACTCCTCAGGAGATCGTCTCAATAACGTCGGAGTTGGTGATTTGGGTAGAAAGTCTCCCGTTTTCGAAGTCAAAAGGGAAATTCCGTTTTATGTCTATTACGGAATTGTCCTGCTCGTCATTGTGTTCTTTGCTCTCATCCGCTTTCGCCTGCGCGATATGCCACTGGAACGCGATGAGGGCGAATACGCCTATTTGGGCCAGTTGATGTTGCAGGGCATACCTCCTTACCAGCTTGCTTCCAATATGAAGCTCCCTGGTACTTACGCGGCGTATGCGGTGATCCTCGCCCTCCTCGGACAAACGCCGGCGGGAGTCCATTGTGGCGTGATTCTCGTGAATGCCGCGACGATAGTCCTGGTATATTTCTTGACCGCCCGCCTATTCGGGCCGATCGCTGGAGTCGCAGCCTGTGCGAGCTATGGGCTTCTTTCCAGCAGGCCGGCCATGCTGGGTCTTGCCGGCCACGCAACGCACTTCGTCGTGCTCCCAGCCATGGGCGGGATTCTCCTCTTGCTTAGAGCTATCGATAACAAGCGCAATTGGTTGTTTTTCTCCAGTGGCGCGCTAATGGGACTGGCGTTCCTCATGAAACAGCCAGGAATCCTTTTCTCGCTATTCGGTGTTTTCTATCTGTTGGTTGCAGGGCGCAAGAGCAAGACCGCCTGGGGCGTCCTATGGTGGAGAGTTGCCTATTTTTCCCTGGGTGCAGCGCTTCCCTTCGTTTTGACCTGCCTCATCTTGTTCAAAGCGGGCGTATTCCATAATTTTTGGTTTTGGACCTTCTCTTACGCCAGCAAATACGGTACGAGTATTCCGATCTCCGGCGGTGTTCGATTGTTTTGGTTCTATTTCCCCCGAGACGTCGTGGGAGCCACGATTTTCATTTGGTTGATCGCGGCGGCAGGCTTTGCCGCGCTGTTTTGGAATGCGAATGCCCGCCCGCGGGCGTGCTTTGCTGCAGGGTTTCTGCTCTTCTCTTTTCTCGCCGTTTGCCCGGGGCTTCACTTTCGCCCGCACTACTTCATCGTCATGCTTCCGGCTGTTTCGCTCCTGGCCGGAGTGGCGGTGGCTTCTGCAATGGACCTTTATCCCCGGAATCGTGTTCTGCGATTGGGCTCTGTGCTTGTCTTTGCGGCCGCGTGGAGCTACCCGATTGTGCGGCAGGCATACTTTTTCTTCGAAGAAGATCCGACGGCCGCTTGCCTTTCCATTCATAGCGGATCCTCTCCTTTTGCCGCAGTCCTAGGAATCGCTGACTATCTCAAGAACCACGCAACGAAATCCTCTCAAATTGCCGTCTTGGGATCGGAACCGGAAATTTACTTCTATTCCCACCTGCACTCAGCCACCAACTACATTTACACCTATGGACTGAGCGAGGAGCAGCCCTACGCTCTGCAAATGCAGAAAGAAATGATCAGCGAAATCGAGGCAGTTCGTCCTGAGTATTTGATATACGTAGGCAATCCGAGTTCTTGGGGCATCGAACCCGACACCCGACCGCCCATCTTCTTGTGGGCACACAAATACTTAGAGGATTACTACGAACTAACCGGGATTGCGGACGTTTTCCCACAAACGGAATACCGTTGGGGCGAGGACGCAAAAGCTTATCGCCCACGCTCTCCCGACACCATCCAGGTTTTCAAGAGGAAAGAACCATAGGTAATCATGGCAAAGCTGGATGAGTTGGCTAGCCAACGTCGCCCGCATGCGCCTCGCTCTGGCTCTGAGCGTCCCCGCTCGTGGCTGAAGCGACACTTGGACCTGTTGGTCTTGCTGCTTTTCGTGGTCGCTTCCATCGACCCGGGGTGGTTCTCGCCGCGAGTGCCCACCGTCGTCCGCGACATCGGCTTGGCTGACGACAATTGGCATCTTGACCAAGTTTTCAAACTCTCGCGTGGCATCTGGGTCGGCCGCGACGTTGCGTTCACTCACGGTCCAATCTACCAATTGCTTTCCAGCGTGCCGGCGCGGTTCATGGGCGTCTCCATGGGAGCGATCTACGCGACCTGGGTCGCAGTGCCGCTTTGGTGCGCCTTTGTGTGTGTTTACCTGACGCTGTGGCTGCTTCTTGCCGAACAGCCTGCGTGGAAACGGGCGCTGCTGCTGTCCCTGCTCCTTGTGTCCTGGCTTGTGTTCTGGGAGTGGTCATTGCAAACCGCATTCCCAGTTCTTCTGTTTGCCATCTTCCTGCGCGGCTGGTATGCGGTCATCGACGGACGCGCCAAAAGCCTCGTGCTTGGAATCGTGGCTGCCTTGCTCTGTGTCGTCGCATTCTTGATCACAGCCGACACCGGCGTGTATTCGGCGGCGGCCTGGGCGATTGCCACGGCCGCGATTGTCTTCGAAGAGCGCCGGAACAAACGCATCGTCGGCAACTGCATCGTTGCTTTGCTCGCGTACGCGGTGTCGGGCTTCGTCTTCGCGCTGGCCGTGAACGCCGCGATGGGCCGGGTCTTTGATTTTCGATTCTGGAAAGACAGCGCGCAGATCGTGAGTGTGTATCGCTGGGCCACGCCCGCGGCAATGACCCATGCCGACACGGTGCGTTTGCTCGGCAGGCTGTTCGCCGGCGCGGCCGTGTTCCTCTTTCGTGCCGGTACCAGAAGCAAGCAGAATCCCGCACTCACGGAGCGCGCCGGCTTTCTGCTGGGTGGCTTTGCTTTCGCGGTGGTCATGCTGCAAAGCGCCCTGGTGCGGTCCGATTACTGGCACATAGAGAACGGGTCTTTCGCCATGCTGCTTCTTACCGGTACGGTCCTTTTCTCGTTCCGATCTGTTGGAACCTCGTCGGTTGCAGTCCTGCTGGCGATCGTATGCTCCATGCTGTCTTCACACCGAGTGTTCGGGCCAACTTCCGTTCTTCGTCAGGTCCAGCAGTTGCGGCAACCCCCGACCCAATGCCCGGCCGGCTTGCGCGAGTTCGACCACGGTTGCTTTGTTCCGGAATTTACGGCCATGCTTCAGTTGGCCACCAACTACCTCGGCCGGCACAGCGGCCCGCAGGACCATATTGTGGTCTTCCCGTACCAGACCTTGTTCGGCATCGCCTCGCGGCGCAGCGTCGCCGGAGGTCTGATGCAGCCCTACACTGCCAGCGGGCCGTATTTGTCCCAGCTTGAGATCGCCGGATTGGAGAGCGCGCCAGCACCAGCCGGCGTCTATGTCACCGATCTGGAGTGGGTTGTCCGAGCTGGACACGGGGAGCTCTCGGAAGCCGATCTGGCGCGTTGGCACAATCTGGCCATAAGCCGGCCGATTGACGGAACCTACAACTTCACCCGGACCCCGGAACTCTGGTTCTGGATGCTGCGGCACTATCGCACGGAAGGCGAGGCGCTCTTGCCCGGCATGTTTGGCTTGCTGCGCGATGACTCACGCGCCGCCCGAATCTCGATGCAGCAGCAGACGCTCGGCCTGGCCGCGCAAACGTTCCCGATCCGTCAACGAAGCTCGATCATCGATCTCGGTGTGCCCGACTGGCCGCCTGGCGCGGATTTTCTGCGCCTGCGCCTGACCGTGCGCTACGGCTTCTGGTGGAAACTGCGGAAGCCCGAGAACATGCAGGTGGAGATCACGCGCGCCGACGGCAGCACGGAGTTGCGGTGGTTCGTCGTGCAGCCCAATGTCTCCAGCGAGATATGGCTGTACCCCTGGCACCCAGCTGACCTGGCCAACTATCTCGATGCGGACGAAAGCCACTGGCGAACCACGCCGCGCCCGGCGATCACGCGGCTCCGCATCGTCGCGACGCCGTTGGATTGGGTCTCGGTGACCCCCGACGCGATTGTGCTAGAGGCGGCCGAGTCGGTGCGGATTGAGATGCGTCCGTGAAGGCGGTCCGTATGAAAATTGTTTCACAATGTCGAGAACAGGCGGATGGGTGTAGATCGGTGCCGTTCTTGAAGCCAAGAAGGAGATTCCGGTTGAGATACTCTGGAACAACGATCCGTCAGCCATTGAGGGAAGGGTTGAGGCGATGAGGGTTGGCTCTCGGCAAAAGGTCATCGTTGGCGTTTATGTGTTGTTGCTGACTCTCGCTTCGATACACCTCTACAAGAATCCGACCTATGACATGGACTCGATTCAGTACATGGGGAACGCCCTGCTCATGGAGGAAACCGACCCCGTTATAGTCCACCAGAGGGTCTATTCAGAAATCGAGTTGCGGGTTCCAAAGGTTTCTCGGGACCATCTACTGGGCCAAGAATCGGGCGCACCCGCGGACCAGAACGACTCTCGACGAGAGCGGGCGATAAACCCCTATCGGTTCGCGCAATTCCTCCCGTTGTTTGCGATTCGCCCCCTCTACAACCAGACCTTGTGGCTGGCCAGCAAGACCGGTCTGGGGCTGGTACGCGCCAGCATTTTTATCTCAGTAGCTTCGTATTTCTTGCTGGGCATCCTTGTGATGGCATGGATTTCGCGATACGTGGATGCGCCGCTGGCTTTCTTAATGGCGTCCTTGTTGATGATCAGTCCTCCACTGGTGGAACTTGGCCGGGATATGACGTCGGATGCTCTGGCAACGCTATTTGCGTTCTTGTCCCTCTACTTGATATTCGAGAGAAAGTTGCTCACGGCCGGAATCGCTATCCTGCTCGCGTCCATCTACTTTCGGACAGACAATGTCGTGCTTGCGGGCCCCGTCATTCTCGCCTGCTGGTTGGAGCGAAGGCTTGATCTTGTCAAGGCCTCAGCCTTGGCAGTATTAGCACTGGCCTCAGCACTCTCGATCAATCATTTCGCGGGGGATTATGGCATAAAAATGCTCTACTATCGCAACTTCGTCGGCGTCCCAGTGGCCCCCGCTGAAATGACGGTCCAGTTCTCGTTTCACGACTACCTGGTTGCGTTCAGGTCAGGGATAACTCTTGTGATGGGCAGCTTCTTTGTCCCGTTCCTCCTCGTTGGGATCGGCGGATTCTTTGCTGCTAAGCAAATGAGAACCGTTGCTGTGGTTACCTTCGCCTACGTGCTGCTTCATTTCGTAGTGCTTCCCAACTGGCAGGAGCGGTGGTTTGGCGTGTTCTATCTCACGATGGCTGTGGCGGCGGCGGAAGCACTACAAGCGCGTAGGTTGCTTCGCCCCCCAGTCGCCTGGGATCCGGGACCTGGGCACTCCGCTCGCGGGTGACCAAACTCATCACGTTCGCGACCGCTGTTTCTACTAATTACAACCGTCCGATTTCGTCGCTATCCCTGTCGCCTCCCGGGTAAATCGTGCCGTAGTTTGGACCTGCAGACTACGTGCGAGCTTCTCAAACCTCTCAAACAGCAGTCTGCAGGCAACCCAAAATCAAGCGCGCGCTCGAGTTTTTCCGCAGCCTGCTAAGGTCTCAGCGGAATCGTCGGCAGGAACATGGGCTTCTGCCGCGCCTTGGTCAGTTGCTCGAAGGCGTACGCGATCTTGAGCAGCGTGGGTTCGCTCCAGGCGCGTCCAAAGAACGAGATGCCCACGGGAAGTCCCCAGAGGAATCCGGCGGTGACGTTGATATTGGGATACCCGGCTACGGCGGCGGCGTTCGAACTGCCGCCGGCAACGTGGTCGCCATTGACCAGGTCGGTGATCCAAGCTGGGCCGCCGGTGGGGGCGACCAGCGCGTCAAGCTTGAACTTGTCCATCACAGAATCGATCCCCTCCACGCGGGCAAGTTGAAGGTTCTTGGCGAGCGCCTCCTGGTACTCCTTGCTGCTCAGCGGACCTTTTTCTTCGGACTTGAGGAAGAAGTCCTGGCCGAAGTAAGGCATCTCCTTGTCGCGGTTGCGTTCATTGAATTCGATCACATCCTTGAGCGATCTTACGGGCGCCGTGTCGCCGAGGCGCGCCAGATACGCGGCGAGATCTGCCTTGAGCTCGTAGTAGAAAACCGTCAATTCGGTCTCGTCGAACTTTCCGAAGGACGGAATTTCGGCGGGATCGACGATTTCCGCGCCGGCGCGCTTCATCTCGCCGATCAGGTTGTTCATGAGCTGGTCTACGGCGTCGTTGAACCCGAAGTACTTGCGGACGACGCCCAGGCGCGCACCTTTCAGGCCGTTGGCATCGAGGAACTTCGTATAGTCAAGCTGGACGTGGCCGCGGCTCTGCGCAGTGGCGGAATCTTCGGGATCAGCGCCGGCCATGGCCCCGAGCAGGATGGCGACGTCCCGCACGGTGCGAGCCATGGGTCCGGGGGTGTCCTGAGTATGCGAAATCGGAATGACCCCGCCGCGACTGACGAGGCCGACGGTCGGTTTCATCCCGGCGAGCCCGTTGGCGGAAGAGGGACACACCACCGAGCCATCGGTTTCCGTGCCGACGCCGGCCGCGCAAAGGTTCGCGGAGACACCCGCGCCCGTGCCGGAACTCGATCCGCAGGGATTGCGGTCGAGGGCGTAGGGATTGCGGGTGAGGCCGCCGCGCCCGCTCCATCCGCTAGTGGAGTGGCTGGAACGGATGTTGGCCCACTCGCTCAGGTTGGTCTTGCCGAGAATGACCGCGCCGGCCTTGCGGAGCTGACCGGCGACAAAGGCGTCCTTTGGAGGACGAGAGCCAAGAAGCGCGAGCGATCCGGCGGTCGTGTTCATGCGGTCGGCGGTGTCGATGTTGTCCTTGATCAGCACCGGGATGCCGTGCAGCGGGCCGCGCGGACCTTTCTGCTTGCGCTCCTGGTCGAGCGTGTCGGCGATCTCGAGCGCCTCGGGGTTGACCTCGATGACGCTGTTGATCATGGGGCCGCCCTTGTCGGTCTCCTGAATGCGGGCGAGGTACTTCTCGGTCAGAGCGTGGGAAGAATACTGACCGGACTCGATCGCCGCTTGCAGGGTGTCGACGGTCATCTCGTCGAGCTCGAAGTCCTTAGGTGTGGAGGGCGAGCCGGCCGCCGCTTGTTCGACAACGCGGGCGGCGCCGAGCGCAGGGTAGACGGCTCCAGCGACAGTGGTAGCCAGGCCGGCGCGGAGGAAGCCGCGGCGCGAATTGGGTGCGGGACGATCTTTCGGCATAAAGGCTCCTGGAGGAGTGCAGGTTTGCATCTTACGAGAGGATCAGGCAGGACCGCAATCGAGCGCCGCAGGCGAAATGCGGAGGTCCTTCGCCCCCCGGTTCGCTCGGGATGACAAGTCTTGATTAAACGGCCGTAATACCCAGGCCCGGGCCATCGGGCAGAATGAGTTTTCCTTTTTCCACCTTCACTCCGGTGAAGGGATCGTTGGCGATGAGCAAGTTGCCGTCGAGGTCGGCGTAGTCCACGAGCGGAGAAAGATGCGCGGCCGCGGTGACGCTGACCGAACTCGATATCATGCAGCCGATCATGGTCTTCATGCCGAAAGCGCGGGCCACGAGAATGGTGCGCAGGGCCTCCTGAATGCCGCCCGTCTTGTCGAGCTTGACGTTGACCCCATCGTAGGCTTCGGCGAGTTTGGGAACGGCGGCGGCGTTGAGGCAGGCTTCGTCGGCGATGATAGGCAAGTGGACGCGGCTGCGCACCCAGCGCGTCTCCTCGATCATCGCCGCGGGCATGGGCTGCTCGATGAACTCCACGCCCTGCGTCGCGAGCCAGTTGATCTTGCGGACGGCCTCTTCTTTGTCCGTCCAACCTTCGTTGGCGTCGACGCGCAGCGGCTTCTTGGTGACGGAGCGCACGGCTTCGATGGTGGGCTCGTCGGTGGCGAGTCCAACCTTGATTTTCAGGATAGGGAATTCATCGGCTTCACGGGTTTTCTGCTGCGTGATCTCGGGCGTATCGATGCCGATGGAAAAGGTGGTGAGGGGAGTGTCCTTGCGATCGAGCCCCATGTAGCGGTAAAGCGGGATGCCGAGTTTCTTGCCGATCCAATCCATCCAGGCAATGTCGACGGCGGCCTTGGCGGCGAATTGGCCGTCGATCCGCCGGAAGAGTTCGAAATTGTTCTTGCGAAACTGCCATGGGTCTACCTGGAGCAAGAAATCGCGGACGGACTCGACCGCCTTCTGCGCATCGACGGCGTTTTCGTGGTAGCGAACGATGGGAGCGCCTTCGCCGTAGCCGGTGACCCCATCGCGGGTGTAGCGCAGGTGGAGCGTGTCGCGGAAATCACTAGACGACATGGTGGTGGTCCAGGTGTGGCGAAGCTTCAGCCGCTTGATCTCGGTTTCGAGCTGCGCCGGGCCGGATGCGGCGGATGCGGGGACATCGGAGAAGGGAAGCGCCAGGGCGGCGCCGCTCAGGGCGGCGGTTTTCAACCAATCGCGTCGGTTCATGCGGCGGTCTCCTCTCGCATTAGAAACGACTGGCTAGGATACTCGCTGAGGCGCGGGAAGAGAATGCGGTTCACACGTTGCTTTCGCGGAGCCGGGAATGGTAGTCTGACGCCGTCACTGGGCGGGAGTAGTTCAGCGGTAGAACGCCAGCTTCCCAAGCTGGATGTCGCCGGTTCGATCCCGGTCTCCCGCTCCATCTTTCCAATCACTTAGAGGAGTGGACATCCGGGCTGTGTGTTCAGTTGTGTTCAAAACATTCCTAGCTTTCACTGGACTCGGGGTGGCACGAGCTGCGGCCCGGCCTTCCCTCCGCTGCTCATTACGTCGTCCGCGACTGCATTGACCAGCCTGCGAACATTCGCGTCGATCGGCTGGGTATAGACCCCCAGCGTCGTTGCAATGTCGGTGTGGCGTAAGTGGGTCTGCACGTCTTTCGCGTTGCCGTGGCCCTGAGCGTTCGTCGCAAACGTTCGCCGTAGCACCTGAAAGTTTACGGGCCCAGCGATCCCAAGAACCGAGGCGATCGGCTTTATGCGCCGGCGGAGCCAGTTCTCAGGGCGCATGGGTGTGCCTTTCTCGCTTGGGAAGATCAGCACATCGTCCTGGATGTTCCGGTTCTCCTGCCGCCACGCCCTCAGCAACGGCGTCAGGATGTCGGGAATGGCGACCGGAGCCTTGCTGCCCCTCGTCTTCGCTTTACCAGGACGCAACCTGCCACGCCAGGCCGTCCCCTCGATGTGAAATGTGGTCGCCTCGCCAAGAAGACCAGCGGAGGCCGAAAATCTCTCCCGGCCGCATCGCACAGAAGGCCGCGATCATTGCGATGAGTCGGTCGCGGAAGGGCAGAGAATCAATGAGCAGTCTTGAATCTGCCTTCGGTAGCACGTGTTTCTCTGATTCCTTCGTCTCGGGGTTGACCAGCTTACGAGCGGGGTTCTTACCAATCAGGTCCGCATCTAGGGCTTCCTCGAGGATCGCCTTGAGCATGGTGCGGCAGTGGTCAACCACCGTGAACGAGAAGCCCTTTTCCGCCAGGCCATTCAGAAAGACTTGGCAATGGAACTTCTCGATCTCGCAGAGCGCCTTACCCCCGAGTTTCGGCAAGATGTGACGTTCCAGGCTATAGAGATTCGTTTCCCGCGTGGAGGCTGCCCACTGCGCCTGGCGCATCGGCAAGAATCTTTCGTGCGTGAACCACTCAAGGGTCAACGTGTTCGGCTTCGGCTGCGCCTTCGTGGCGCTAGCGAGTGATCCCGTCTCCAAGGAAGCGGTAGACCTCACTGAACCCGCACGTCGGGTACCGGTTATTGTGGTTTTATGTGAGTGTCGGTGACTCAAGTTCACCAGTCTAATTATCGCTCCGGGCGACTACAAAACACGGACCCTCTGTTCGGCCTCGGCACGCTGCCATTCCTCCTGCCGAATTACGCTGGATGTTTACGCGCAGGCCGTCAGCGCGGATAAGCGGAGAGCAGAGCAGTCGCAGACTTTATGCCCGAATTATCCAGCGCCTAGTTTTGTGTCTGCGCTGCGTCAAATTCTTCTGTGCCGCGAGATCCACCTTATTCACGGCTCAACCTTGTACAGAGTCGCCATGCCGGTCACCATGTGTTCGTCAACGTGACAGTGGTACATCCAGGTGCCGGGGTTGTCTGGAACCATGTCGGCGGTGAGCATCTCCGCCTGCGAGATGCTGAGGACGTCGGTGCGGTGTCCTTGAGAGAGAACTACGTTTCCGTGCCAGTGGGGAGTATGCCCCTGGATGAGTCCGCCCAAGGACACTAGGTACCAGCGTACGCGTTCGCCCTTTTTCATCGTCATCATGGGTCCGTTGCCATACATATAGCCGTTGATGCTCGATCGAAAATTCTCAGAGGTGAAACCGGACCCAAAGAACGAGAACACACCGTCACTGTCCACGGGCTTACCTTCGAGCTTGTTCACACCCTTGGGGTCTTGCGTGTAGGTCTGGATATTGTGGTCGAGATACCAACTTGCATTCTCATCGAAAATCATGAACAGGGACACGAACTCCCGATCGACGTCTTTAGGGCGGCCATCAGGACCGGACATGCCCCGAGCCGTAATGATGATGGGTCCGATCAGCCCACTCGCGACGTCACGTTGCTCGTTGACGTGAGAATGATAGAGCCACACCACTGAGCTGCCATCAGCTGGTCCCGGCCCGGCACGTTCCGAAACCAGCCAGTTGTAGGTATGCGTTTCTCCTGGAGGGGCCACGCTGTTGGCCTTGTCGGCGGCCGAAGACCCATCGTCGTAAACCGCGCCTTCTGAGGCCTTCTCATAAAACACACCGTGGGGATGCATGCTGTACGGCTCGGTGGCGTTGTTTTTGAACACGACCCGGATGGTGTCTCCAACTTCGGCACGCAGCACCGGACCGAGAATTCCCAAGTGCTCCCATTCGGCTACGCGCGGTTTAAGTCTGGTGAAGGTTGCATCCGTGTACTCGCGATAGATCGCCTTCCGATAGACCTTGCCGATGCTGTGCGGTCCGCGCTGCATGAACGTCGCGGCGTAGCCATCGAATTTCATTCCCATCATTTTGTTGACGCCGTCCGGCGCGTAGTCCCAATCAACCTCGTCGGCGGCGACGTAGTATGTGCGAACCTTCGGAGCTAATTTTGATGGGGAGGAGGCCACC
This sequence comes from Terriglobales bacterium, assembly GCA_049696815.1. GTDB lineage: Bacteria > Acidobacteriota > Terriglobia > Terriglobales > Acidobacteriaceae > Acidiflorens. The sequence goes on from JBAVUO010000013.1 coordinate 111,780, forward strand.
GCAGATCTCACGACACAGGTCGCGCTCAGGCAGACCAGATAAGCTGCCCAGATCACCCACAAGCAACTGTTGCGGGAAAAATGCGTTGTGGTGGCTTTCATTGTTGGCTCCCCGAAATCTGACTCACTGCGCCGTTTGCAATCTGCGCCTCGTAGCCAAACAGGTTTCCCAGGCTGTCGACGTAGAATCCGACGAACTGGTTGCCGTTCATCGTGTACGACCACGTGACTTGAATGTCGCCCAAGGGCAACGCCAGCGGCGTGAACGTTCCCTGATCGAGAAGAAAGATGTTGGTTGTTCCCCACTCGATGCCGGCAACGAAGGTGTCGTCTCCGTACGTGCCCACGATCTGGCCTGCATCGTTGATTCCGCTGAGTACGGTGTTGGTGGTGCCGGGATAGTCCACTGTTGTGAATTGGCCGCTCTGGTAAATGAAGCCATGTTGGATGTTGTTGAAATCGTAGTAATCACCGACAATCACACCTTTGGAGTTGATGCCCCGCGGCTCGGTGTCATACGAGTTCGGTACGTCTATCGATGTGTAGAGTCCATTCTTGAGCGTGAAGCCGTGCTGAGTGTCGGTGCTGTCGAAGTAAATGCCGATGATCTCGTCTGAATTGTTGATCGCTAACGGTCCAGTAACTGGTGCACCTGGGTAATCGATGTTTGTAAATTCCGATCCTTTGTACTGGTAGCCGCGGAAGTTCTGGTCTCCAAAAAAATCGTAGAACCCGACGATCACTCTCTTGTCGTTGATACCGTAGGGAGCCGAATAAGCTGCGCCGGGATAGGCGAGCGTACGATAGGTGTTTCCTTTCAGCGAATACCCAGTGGTTTCAAAATATAGGGGTGGGGGGATTGGGCCATAGCCGCCCACGATGTCTCCTTTTTTATTTATGCCGTAGGTCGTGCTGGCGGTCGAACGGGGAAAATCGATCAAGCCGTAGCTGAGGCTTACGGCGGCCGGTTGCTGCACCCGCTGTTTTTGTGGGTGTCGGTGTGCCGGTTGCGAGAACAAAGCAGCGTGGCCGCGAAGTCCAAGCCCGGACGCTCTTCGGGGCGCTTGGGGTTGGCTCTGACCGGAGACGGCGAGCAACCCGATTCCGAGCAAACCCAGAAACAAAAAGGCAACAAATAGTTTGTTCTTCAGCATGACGTTTACATTCCCTTCGAACTGTTGTTGCAGTGACCTTCTTCTCCTCACACGAACACTTCGCCGGAGTTCTTCCGCCAGGCGGCACGCGAAGCACAGGATCTGGCGCCCTCGCGGTCGCTGGAAGACCGAAGAACATCACTGTGCGACGTAAAAGACGTACTGATTGTTCTGGAGGGAGAATCCGGCTATGTCGGCATAATAGTCTTCCGGAATCCCACCGTTCGTCAGAGCTGTCATGTCCTGGTAGGTCCACGGTTTCGCTTTCGGCTTATAAATCTGAAGCACATGGAAATTGTCTGTGTAACCGACATAGAACACATGGAGCTGGTTATGGGGAGGGGTCGTGAACGCCGCAACATGAAGGCTCTGTGGTCCTGGAGCAAATGACTTTTTCGACAAATCGGTTTTGACCCACTTCTTGTTGTCGGTGGCAGCTAACTGCACGATGTGGTTGTCAGTGGATATAAAAAAAACGAGCAGTTTCTTCGTGCCGGGAATCACCAAGGCCTGCACTCCACTTTTGGCATTGGCCGGCGTGCTCTTGCTGAGCGTCGTCAAATCTTCATCGGACCAATCGAGGTTGTTGTACAGAAACTGGTGAATATGGCCAGTACTGGCGACGAAGTAAAGGTATTGAAAGTTATCAATGTTGAATCCTGCCATCCGGCTCGGGTTGGTTTCAGTCGTGGTGCCGCCGGTTATGCTGGTTAAGTCCTGGTCCTGCCAACTCGTGCCATTGTCGGAGAAAAGCTGACGGATGTGATCGTTCCAGTCGGTGTAATAAACGTGCAGGGTGGGCGAAGTGGTGAAGGCAACCAGGGGCAGGGGATTAGCCCTTGGGCCTCCCGTCATTGCGGTCAGGTCAACATCGGACCATCCAATGTTGTTGTAGAGCATTTGGTGCACGTGAGCGTCGTTTCCGAAGTAGTAGACGTATTGGTAATTTCCGACGGAAAAGCCGGCTACCTGACAGGCGCCATAAGCGCCCTCCGAGGCTCCGGATACAACGGTCAGGTCCTGATCGGCCCAGCTCACGCCGTTGAAAAATAGCTGGTGCACGTGGTAGTTGTCGGTGTTGTCCACGTAATAGACATGGGTTTGATCGTTGGGCGTCGTCAGGAACCCGGCTATTCCCGTGTACGGGGCCGCCAGGACCCCATTGAGGTTCTGATCCATCCAGCTGGAACCGTTGTAAGAGAGTTGGTGAAGCTGCTGGCCGTGGGCGCGCAGGGCAAAGATCAACAGAAATAATCCGATCAGGCAGAGTGTGAGGTGACGAACTGGTTCCTTCGATCGCTGGGTGGAATGGCGAGGCATACATCCTCCTTTTTAAGTTTCAGCATTTCCTGGAGTATCTGGCTCAACTGTTGCGAGATCGGCTCGACCCCACGCGAGCTGGCCCACCGACGAGCGTGAATTTGGATCAAAAACCTTGCCTGGTCAATGAAACTCGGTTTTAAGTGTGCATTAACTGGCAAACCTTTTTTATTCAACTGATTGGAGGCGCCCCTTAACTGTCTTCGATTGCGCCGTGGGGCGTGCTAAGATTGGCGCCGCGAAGGATGGCCTGGCGTGCCCCCTGACAAACACTGCTATCGTTTTGGCTCGTTCAAGCTCGAGACCGGCGAGGGCGTCTTGTCTCGAAGCGGCAATCGAGTGAAACTGCAGGACTTGCCCTGCCGTTTGCTCGTCATGCTGATTGAGCGAGCCGGCGAGATCGTTACCCGCGAAGAGGTGCGACAACGGTTATGGCCGGACAATACCTTCGTCGAGTTCGACAACAGCCTGGGCGTTGCCATCCGCAAGGTTCGAGATTCTCTCGGCGATGATGCGGAAGCCCCGCGGTACGTCGAAACGGTACCTCGTCGTGGATACCGTTTCATTGCTCCCGTGCATATCGAAGAGCCCGTGGCAAGTCCGGGGCGGACAACCGAGCGAGTACCATCAGCGCGAGGGCACAGCGCGGTTCATTTGCGCACGGCGATGGTGACCGCAGTAGTCGCGGTGGGGATTGCCCTCGTGCTTGCAGGTTGGCTATGGTGGGAGCAAACGCGCAGCCGTCTGCCGGAGCGGGCATCCGTGGTAGTTGGCGAATTTTCCAATAGCACGGGCAACCCCGTGTTTGACGGCTCGCTTCGCCGCGCGGTCGTGATTCAGTTCGCACAATCTCCCTATTTGAATGTTCTCGCCGATGGAAGGCTGGGAGAAATCCTTCAGGATCTGGGGCGCTCCCCGGAAGAGCGATTGACCCCGGCCCTGGCGCGGGACGTCTGTCTGCGGGGTCGCGCCTCGGCCTCGATCACAGGTTCGATTCAGGCATCAGCCGGATCTTACCTGCTCTCCATGGAAGCCGAACGCTGTGCGGATGGCAATTCCTTGGCGCACGAAACGCTTTCTGTGCCTAGTCAACAGCAAGTGCTGCCTCGCTTGGGCGCCTTGGTGGATGATTTTCGCCGCCGGCTGGGCGAGTCCCGCGAATCTCTGCAGAAGTTCGACGTTCCGGTTGAACAAGCGACAACCAGTTCACTCGACGCCCTGAAAGCCTACCAGTTGGGATTAGATCTTCGCGCCCACTTGAAAAACCTGGAGGCTAGGCCGGCTTTCAAAATGGCAATTACCCTGGACCCAAATTTCGCCATCGCCTATGCGCAGCTCGGCTCCTCCTATTCCAACCTTGGAAATACGGCGGAAGCGAAGAAGTATTTTCAAAAAGCGTTTGAACTTCGAGCGCGTGCCACTGAACCCGAGCGGCTCTACATCACCGGACGATACTTCGACATTGTTACGGGCGAAACGGAAAAAGGAGCCGAGACATACAAGTTGTGGACGGAACTGTATCCGAACGAATGGCGCCCATACAACGCGGTTGCGAACGATGCTTACCTGTTGGGGCGGTACGAAACAGTGATCCAGGCAGCTCAACAGTCGGTTCTCCTCGGACCCAATCAGGACTTTGGATATTCCAATCTCATTGCCGGGCTCATCGCACTGAATCGCCTCGACGAGGCGAAGAAAATCTGCGATCAGCTGATGGCGCAAGGGCACGACAACTCGTTTATTCATCTCGACCTGTTTGCAATTGCCTTTCTTCGACAGGATCAACAGTCGTTGGAACGCGAAATCGAGTGGGCGCAAAAGCATCCGGACAATGGCGACATGGTTTACGCCCGCGCTCAAGCCGCGGCCGCCGTGGGCAAGATCAACGAGAGCACAAGGATGTTTGAGCAGGCAGCCAAACTCGATGTCGCCGCCGGCGACCTGGAATCCGCAGCCAACTGTTTGGCTGCGTCGGCGGAGATCAATTCGGAAGTCGGTTGGACGGCAATCGCTCAGAAAAAATCTGAGGAAGCACGTAGGCTCGGGGAGAATGAGATTGTGCTGGGTTTGGGAGGGGTCATCGCGGCCCGGGCTCACGACCTGCGGAGGGCGCACGAGTTTCTCGGCGAGCTCGAACACGACTACCCTCTTTCAACCTTTAACCTGGGGGTCTTTTCCCCCATGGTCCGGACCATGATGACAGTGTCCCCGAAGAGTTCCGCGTCAGAAGTTACAAGTCTTATGGAGCCGGCCCTTCCTTACGAATTGGGATTTGAGGCGGATATGTTGCCGATCTACGTGCGCGGAACATCCTATCTCGAAGTTCACTCCGCAGACCAAGCTGAGCGAGAGTTCCAAAAGTTAATCGACCACCGCAGCGTGGACGCAGTGAGTACGTTGTATCCCCTCTCTCAGCTCGGTGTGGCGCGAGCGTACGCCGTGATGGGCAAAAAGAAGGACAGCCAGAGCGCTTATCAGCAGTTCTTCAAGCTCTGGAGGGAAGCCGACAGGAACCTGCCGATTCTCCTACAAGCCCGGCGAGAAGCCACGGTTGATGGAGTGCCATAATTTCAACATGTTAGTTGGAATCACGTCTCAGTCCTTGAGATCCCAGCATCGAGATTGCCGGAAACAGCTCCACTTTGTGCTCGATGGCCTGCGTCAACTCGGCAATCGTGGGAGTCAGGCGGTCTAGTGCTTCACGCTGGGGGCCACACTTTCTCAGATTCTGGTAGCGATGGATGCGCAGCGTCTGCGGGCCTTGGACGCGAAGCACAAATCCGCTCGAGAGCAACGGATCTCCTGAGCGACAGAATTGCGCCATAACTTGCCCGCGCCTACCGCGAGGAAGGACCCGCTGGGGTTCCTTATCTCGCTGAACCTGCAGCGACGGCACCTGAGCGAGAGCCGGCGGGCGATGGTGGCCACGAAGGTCGAGAACAGGGCGTTTACACTCATTGAGAATTGCTGGTGTCGGCGGGGTTGGCAGGGCACCAGCTGGGAGCTTGTGTTCAGAATTGTGTTCAATACGCGCCAACAGTGCCACACTTGGCCCCTGTAGACCCGTTCCAAATGCTTGATTTTGCGTTGGCCGGAAGGTTGGCTGCAGCTTCCCAAGCTGGATGTCGCCGGTTCGATCCCGGTCTCCCGCTCCATCTTTCCAATCACCTATCACCCAGGTGAACGGTCGCCTCTATCTCCTCCCGCGTCAGGGTTTCCTGTTTCGTTTGCCAGCCCTCTACGCTTACGCACAGAATGCGCAACTATTGGGCACCCCCAGTTTTTCGGGTTGGTACACCCGAGCCGGAGTAGTATACTGGCGCCGCCTTCTGGTCTGTGTCCCGAGCGGTGTCCGCTCTGCGAAGCTGCTCAAGAGCCTCTCCGAAGGAAGGAAAATTGGTCGGTTACCCCCCTCCGGCCCCATCTCTCAGGACTTTAACAAGGAGAAAATCTATGGTTCGCCCAGGATTGTTTGTCCGCGCTCTTATTCTCTGTGGCCTCGCGCTGACCGCGCTAGCCTCCGCTAAAACGGTCAAGACCAAGACGATCGTCACCTACCCCTCGGCCTACGCCGTTTCTGAACGCCTGTCGGACCTGCCGATTGATCTGTCGCTTTTCCCTAGCCGCGAAATGCCGGAACCTCGGCCAAGTCCTCTGGCATACCACGGCTATCGCGGCCCTTGGCAACTCGACCCCGTACTGCAGAAGGAGGCGTTGCCGCAAGTGGGCGCCACCCAGGGCGTGAGTTTTGATGGCATGGGATCGAACGGTTGGATTCCTCCGGATAACAACCTTGCCGTCGGTCCCAACCACATTGCTGAAACCGTCAACACGTACCTGGCGGTGTACAGCAAGAACGGCACACTACTTTCCGGTCCCACAAACCTGCCGACCTTATTCGCCCCAATCGGTGGCCTTTGTGGTACCGCGTACATCGTCGATCCGATTGTGCTCTATGACCGCCCAGCTGACCGCTGGGTGGTTGCCGGTATCGGCCTCGATTACGCAGGCAGCTATTCGGAATGCATTGCCGTCTCTACGACCAACGATCCGACCGGATCCTACTCTCTCTATTCTTACAGCTTTGGCAGCACCCTGAACGATTATGACAAACTGAGCGTTTGGGCCACCGCCAGCAATAGCGCGTACCTCGTTACTTACAACCTCTTCCCACCGACCGGGTCCGGCAGCGCGGATCTCTGCGGCTTCGACCGCACCAAGATGTTGGTGGGTAACGCCAAAGCTGCGATGCTTTGCCAGCAGACCCCGTCTACGGAAGGTAGCTATCTTCCCTCCGACATGGACGGCTCGGCTCCTCCAGTAGACGGCACTCCTGGGCTCTTCCTGACGTGGCAGAACAACAACCCGGGCCAGCTTTACCTCCGCAAGCTGACTCTAAACTTCGCCTCCGGCACTGCCACTCTTTCCAACCCAACAACCATCAATGTCGCCAACGATAATCTGTCGTGCGGCAGTGGCTTTGGGACTTGCGTTCCGCAGCCTGGAACTGCGCAGAAACTCGACACGCTCGGCGATCGCTTGATGTATCGCTTCGCCGTTCGTCATTTTCCGGACCATGATCGTGCGGTGGTCAGCCATGCCGTCCAGAATGGCAGCCAGGTGGCCTTCCGCTGGTATGAGCTTTACGATCCGGCGGGAACCGTAACTTTGAACCAGCAAGGCACCTTCGCACCGGATACTACCTATCGCTGGATGGGCAGCATGGCCGAAGATCAGAATGGCAATATCGGCGTTGGATACAGCGCTTCCAGTAGCAGCGTCTATCCCGCCATTCGCTTCACCGGACGCGTGCCGTCCGATCCCGCGGGCACGTTGGAGAGCGAAGCCAGCATCATCGAAGGCTTAGGGTCGCAGCAAGGCGGTTCATATTCCAACCGCTGGGGTGACTACACCGCGATGCAAGTTGACCCGAGCGATGACTGCACCTTCTGGTATGTCAACGAGTACGAACAAGTCAGCGGAACCTACAATTGGAGCACGCGCCTTGCGTCGTTCGCCTTCCCGGGTTGCGGCAGCGGTGGCGGCCCACAGGTCACTCTCGCACCGACCTCGCTGAAGTGGGGCAAGATACTCGTGGGCGTGACGAAGGGACCGAAGAAAGTCACTTTGACCAACACGGGCAATGCCACCCTGAACATCAGCAGCATCGTGCCCAGCGGCGACTTCGCCCTGGCCCCGGTTCCCCCAAAGAAAGTCTGCGGCAGCACGCTGGCGGCGGGGAAAAGTTGCGTGATCAAGGTGACCTTCACGCCGACCCAGAAAGGACTCCGTACGGGAGCCGTGACGATTACCGACAATGCCCCCGACAGTCCGCAAAACGTGTCTCTTTCCGGAACTGGCAAATAGTCTGACTTCGAATGCTGAATCAGCGGGCGGGACTTCTGGTCCCGCCCTTTTTGTTCCCCGTTTCCGACGACGGCCGCCCTTCGGCGGGTGCCACCAATGCAGGAATCGGGCGCATGCCTGGACAGGAATGTCCGCGCCCCACCACTTCACCCATAGACGGAGACGAACTGTGCGATCCGCTCAAGCACCGCGTCGGGCTGATCGCGATGAGCGGAGTGGCCACAATCGGCCAGGCGGAGGACCTCGACTGGGCCGCGGGATTGGCGGGCGATCGCTTCGGGCTGGGCCATGGTCCCGTACTGATCGTCGAGACCCTGAATGACGAGAATGGGGCAGGTAATGCGCGGCAGATATTCTTCGATGTTCCAGCGGCGAAAATCGGGATGGAGCCAGACATTGTTCCATCCCCAGAAGGTCCGGGCTGCATCGCGGTGATGGCGGGCGAGCTTTTCGGGGAGATTCGTGGTTTCGAACGCCACCTTGGCCTCGGCGATGCTTTTGACGCTGAGGTCCTCGACGAAGACGTGAGGAGCAAGCAGCACAAGGCCGCGCACGCGGTTGTGAACCCCCGCATAAATCAATGCGATCGAGGCGCCGTCGCTGTGGCCGATGAGAATCGGCGCTTCAACGTCGAGCTTGGCGAGGAGTTCGGGGAGAGCTTTGAGGGCTTCGTCGTGCATGAAGCTGACGGGGCGAGGTTCTTCGAGCAAGTCGGAGTTGCCGGAACCGTAACGGGAGTAGACCACCGCCGGGAACCTAGTGGCCGCTGCGACCCGCGCCGGGAAACTCTTCCAGTGAGAGATTGAGCCCAGTCCCTCGTGGAGGAATACAAGCTCAGTGGCATGGGGCTCGTTGCCAGGGATGCGCTGCACTTCAAGCCGATGGCCCTGGACCGTGACTTCAAACGTCTCCGCGCGACTGCGCTGCCCTTTGTGCGCTCGGTTCGTTTGCAAATGTCCCTTCCGCTCTGCCTGAAAAGTCACCCAGGGGTCGCCGGCAGTGCTGGCGCAGGTGCTGTTGAACCCTTGCCAGCGCCTTCTAAGTGTAGTGTATGAAATCCGTGCCCTTGGCGGGGAGAGCGAAAATGACCTACTCTATCTGCTCGATTTCGCGTTTGACCGGGAAGCTGGCGCCGGCTGCCCAAGGATGTCGCCAGTTCGGATTCCGGGCTCCCGCTCCACTCATTTCAATAACTTGCGAGTTTTCTCGAGAGTTCACGATGGGTGCGCATACCGCAAAATCTATGAAAATTCACTCTGTTTGTCTTGACCACCACTAAGTGGCAGAGGAGAATTGCTAGTCATCGTATACACGGGATGCGGCCGCTATGAGTCAACTGGAGGTTGCTGTGCGGTTGTTTTTTTTGGGAATCTTGATTCTAGGCTTTGAGGGGGATGCTGCCGCTCAATGCCCGGTTCTGCCGCGTCACGCCTCTGTGGATCCGAGTGGAAAAAGTGTCTCGATTCGCTACTACAACTCAGGCAATCGAGCGGTGCAGGCAGTCGACTTTACCCTGAAAGGGCTGCAAGTGGGCCAGAATGAACCGGCGGTTATCGCCCGCTACGCCGCGAGACTAACTCTTCACCCGAAGGTCGAGCAGACAGCTGTTTTCCGGCGTCCTGCCGGGGAGTTAGATCTGAATGAGATAGCTGAAGTTGAGGCGCTTGAATTGCAGGTGACGCGCGTGGTGTTCGCAGACCGATCCACGTGGACGCCGTCTCATGAGAATCCTTGCAAGGTCTCAATTTCTCACCGTTGATTCCTCAGTTCGGGATCGACGGGAATCCAACCCGTCCCGGAGAATGGAAGTGAAACGGCAAGGCCATAAGTGGCGGCGACTTACAGGAATGCAGCTCGGCTCAGTGTTCTCGCTTTCTTTGGCCCTCAGTGCCTGCGGTGGCGGATCGTCGAGCCAACCACCGCCACCACCGCCGCCTCCGCCGTCATTCACCATTTCGGTAGCGCCTCCGGCGCCCGGAATCGCGCCAGGAACGTCCTCTACGCTACAGGTCTCCTTGACCCCGCAGAACGGATTTAGCGGAGCCGTCTCAGTGACTACCTCTGGACTGCCGTCGGGCCTGAGCGTCACTCCAGCTTCCTTCACGTTACAAAATGCGGCTCAGACAGTAACGATGACCGCTAGCAACTCCTTGGCAGACGGCACCTACGGCTTTACGTTTAACGGCACAAGCGGGAGTTTGAACGAGTCGACGAAGGTGAATGTGGGAGTTGGCCCATTGCAGGGCTTCACACTATTCCCGCCGACCGTAATCGAGGTTCTCGTGACCTTTGGTTCGATGACCTCAGCCCAGTTTCAAGTATCTGGGCCGTCGAGCTATTTGCTGAGTTTCTCGGCTCAGGGGTTGCCGTCGGGTGTCACGGCGAGTTTTTCACCCAATCCGGTGAACCCGGGCACTCCGGGCACTTCGACCACGCTGACCCTGACGGGGCCAACGAACGGCCAGTGGCTCCAGAACGTACCGTTCGATGTGGTCGCCACACCTACGGCCTCGGTGCCCGCCCAGACCGTCACTATGGTTCTGGAATTGGCTCCGCCTCCGGGAAATTTGCCGAGTAGCCGGAGCGACTACGTAAGGACCGACGACGCGCCCCAGTCGATCGTTTACGACTCCGCGCATCAGCTGATTTTTTCCAGCAGTTTCTATCTGAATCGGGTTGACGCGGTCTCGCCGACCACGAAGCAGATCGTCAAGAGCATTCCCGTGATGAGCCCGCGCGGACTAGCTCTGACGCTGGACGGTGGCGAAGTTTTAGTGGGCAGCGACGCTCAACAGATTGTTGCTGTCAGCACCGCAACGTTGCAGGTCGTAAACCAGTGGAAGCTACCGCGTATTTCCGGGGATAGCCATGAACCACAGAACTTGTACGCCCTGCCCGATGGGACGGTAGCGATCCAACTAGTTGACGCAAATAGCAATTCGCCGCAGCTAGCGATTTGGGACCCGACGAAGAACGCGATATCGGTCGTCACCTTGCCAGCTCAGCTCGCGAATGACCCGTGCTTCGTCTCGGGAACGGCCGACGGCGCAACGCTAATTGTTGCAAGTTGCGTCTCTCCCAGCGGTGCTGCGATATACGACGCAGCGACAAAGGCATTCACCGCAACTGTTGGCTTTACGGGCTACGTTTATGGCGTTGCAGCAAACCGGGATGGTTCGCGGTTCATCATATTTAACGATGTATCCGGGATTTCGCTATACAACAACCAATTCCAGCGATTGGCCTACGTGCCTGCCGCAGGATATATCAGCGGATTCATTTTCAGCCCCGACGGGTCGCGCATCTATGTCGCGGGTGCGTATGGTGTTCCGATCATTTTCGTGTCCGATGGGAGCACTGCGGCTTTTATCAGTACAGCTCCAGCAGTCGGAACGATCCCGCCCGGAGCACAGATCTACCCTTCCCCATTCGTGGGAGTTCCTTTTGCTGCCGATACCACAGGTCTCGTCTTTAGTTCGGCAGAGCATGGCATCGCTTTTAACGACTCGGCCTACCCGGTCAACTATCTTCTTGGTTTCAATGCGACCCCAGAATTTGCCAAGACGGTCACGCCCGACTATGGCCCAGTGAATACCGCCACCCCAGTGAGTTTCCCCCAAGGTCAGGGTTTTGGTGCTATTCCGGATGTTTGGTTTGGGGAAGTTCGTGGCACACAAGCTGCCCTTGGCTCAGGTGGCATCCTGACGGTCACTGCTCCGCCATCTGCGCAGTCCGGGCCGGTTAATGTCAAGGTCATGGGACCCGATGGGACTCCTATCTTTGACCCTCTCGCATTCAGCTATGCCCCATATTTAATGTTTGTGAATGGTGACATCGCAACGCCCGCTGGTGGTGCAACATCTGACATCGTTGGTATTGGCCTTCCGGCCGATCCGAGCCAGGTCCAGGTGACGGTCGGCGGCAAGAATGCCGCCGTTGTGAGCGCTACGATTGCCGACTTTCAAAATCCCAGCTTTCCGTTCTCATATCCGTATCCGGCGGTCGATGTGAAAGTCACTCTGCCGCCGGGAAGCGGCGACCAAGACGTGCAGGTCTTTACCTCCGCCGGTACCGCCACTCTCGCGAAAGCCATCCACTATGCTCAGAGCGTGGCCGATTATGGTTCCGCAGATGTATTCCATGCGATTTTGCTGGATCGCAAGCGGAACCAACTTTATTTGTCGGCGGGCGATCACATCGATGTGTTTTCACTCACCACGCTCCAGTTTCTTTCTCCGATCGCGCCACCGGCTCTCAATGGTCAAAAGGAGTTTCATGGCATGGCCCTGACACCCGATGGCTCGGAGTTGCTGGCGGCGAATTTTCCAGATGGGTCGGTTGCGTTGATCAATCCGGACAAGCCCAGTGCAGCGACTGCAGTCCAAGTCATTTCTCCGGGGACGTTTGGCAATCCCGGCGCGGAAAATGTCGCAACGACTAACGCTGGCAAGGCGTTCATCGAGGCCAAGGCACTGCAGGTGGTAGGATGTGGCGGCAATGTATACGAACTTGATCTTTCCACGTTACAGGTCACAGCGCTGAACTACCTCGTGGATGGCTTTTGCATTCAGGACGAAGGTTTTGCTTTGGCCGCTTCGGGGGATGGATCAAGGGTGTTGGCGACGACAACAGACCTGGGACCTCAGAATATTGCGGCCTACGATGTGGCGAGCAATTCCTGGTCAGCAAATCACTCCGTCCCGGAAGCCTTCGGCGGTAATGCAGCAATATCCGCAGACGGCTCAGTTCTCGCCACGGGGAGCGGGATCGTTAGCCCTGCCGCGGATGTCCTGGGCTATCTGGCGCGGCAAGATGTCTTTGAATCCACGCTTGGCTTTTCGCTACCTTTGGAGAAGGTTCCCGATGGCGGCAGCCTGGTCTATGTGGCATATCCCAATTCCATCGACATTTTTGATGTCAATCACGGAGCGCTGTTGCACCGTCTCACCCTGAAAGAGCAGGTCCAGCAGGTGACCGATGCTATGGCGATCGATTCGTACGGCCAAAACATTTACCTGATCACGAACGCTGGGTTGACGGTCGTACAACTCGGCAACGCGCCGCTAGCCATTGGACATCTGACACCATCCGCAGGCCCTGTGGGCACAAACACGACGATTCATGGCAGCGGATTTCGGCAGACGACCAGCGTCACCGCCAACGGTTCAGCGGCCACAGCGACCTTCGTGGACCCGAATACGTTGCAAATGATTGTGCCGAGCGGCGCTTCGGGCTCGGTTCAGATTACCGTCACAAATCCGTCTAGCCGCTCCTATTCTCTGGACAATGCATTCACTGTTCAGTAGCGTGCCGTTGCCAGCGATGGGTTGCTAGATTTCTCGAGATAGAGGACGTCACTGTTAGGCCAGCCAAGAATCAGCCGGTGGTTCTTCTGGAAAGGTGTGTTTTGACTGTGGGCGTCGAAATGACCCGATAGGAATAAAGACGATCAGAGCACGGCCGAGACCGACGGAGGAAAGACTAGGGGAAACGCACCCGTTTGGCGCGCCGGAAGGTCCAGGGCCGGGCCACCCCCAAAATGATGTAGGTTGGGGGTTACTTGGGTGAGGCAGATGCGGTAGAAGTAAGCGTCCTGTACTGGATCAGGCCGACGCCTACGCCGCCAAGAGCGCCGGCGAGTAGTCCCAGTATGATCAGCATCGGAATGGTTTCGAGAAGAGATTTCTTGATTCGTGGCATTACGACCCCCTACAAGCTTTTCTGGATATCAGTTTAGCATGAGAGTGCCCATCCCCGCCCGGAAATCAGCTCTCCAAGTTAATGAAAACAAAATGATTAGCATCGAAAGCGGGCGGAATCGAGCCGGATGTGCATAGTTTTTCACCAAAGCGGAAGCGCGCTTGCTGGCATGAGCGCGGGGCCGGGGCCATGCTTCCTGCCCCGGACAGCAGCTCAAGGCGGGGGCAAGGACCGAGGTTGCCGGAGTTTCCCCGCCGCCCGGTCTTTTCTAGCTCCAAACGGCGTGCCGCATCTTAAACTTCTCTGTTTCGCGCTTGGAGATTTCACATGAAAACTTCCCGGTTCGCCGTCTTCATGCTGCTGGTATCGAGACTGTTCGCACAGCAGGCTGCTCCCGCCGCGCCCACGGCGGGGAATGTGGAGGCGGGCAAACACCGGCCCCGGATCGGGCTGGTGCTGGAAGGCGGTAGCGCGCTCGGGTTTGCGCATGTTGGAGTAATCGAGTGGCTGGAAGAGAACCGCATCCCAGTGGACGTAATTGCCGGAACCAGCATGGGCGGGCTGGTGGGGGGGTTTTATGCAACCGGAAAGTCGCCAGCCGAGCTCAAGGAGATGATCCACAACATTCACTGGAACGAAGTGCTGGGCGGAGTGATTCCGTACCCGGACTTGTCGTTTCGGCGCAAAGAAGACCGGCGCGATTATCTCAATACCTTCGAATTCGGGCTACGACACGGGGTACAGTTTCCCAGCGGATTTAACTCCGGCCATCAGGTGGGCTTGATTGTGGATGAGGTGACCCTGCCCTATTCGGACCTGAAGAGTTTTGACGATCTGCCTATCCCCTTCCGCTGCGTGGCCACCGATCTGGTGTCGCAGACGGCGCATGTTTTCGAGCGCGGGTCACTGGGCCGGGCGTTGCGTTCGACCATGTCACTGCCAGCGTTCTTCAGCCCGGTACGAGACGGCGACCACACCTATGTGGATGGAGGCCTACTCGACAACCTGCCGGCGGACGTGGCGCGGCAGATGGGCGCCGAGATCGTGATTGCAGTACACCTGAGAACGAAACCGCTCAGTCCGGGGGAATCGCTGTCATCGGTCGGGGTGCTGCACCGGGCCATCAGTGTGACCATCGCGGTCAACGAATTGCGCGGCATGGAGAAAGCGGACATCCTCCTGACCGCCAACCTGGAAAACTACACCTCCACCGACTTCGAAAGCTTCAGCGAGATCGAAGCAGCGGGGTACCAGGCGGCGCAGGAGAAAAAAGCCGTTCTCTCGCGCCTGCGGGTCAGCGAGGAGGAGTGGCAGCAGATCCTGGCCGCCCGCGCCCTGAGACGGCGGCAAGTGCCCGTGCCGGAGTTTGTCGAGATCAAAGGAACCAGCGAATACATCGCAAAGGGGCTCGAGCACAAACTGGAAGGTGTGGTCGGCCAGCCGATCGACACCGACAAGCTGGATCGGGAAATGACGTCCATTACGGGCCTGGGACGTTTTTCGCGAGCCGGTTATCGCATGGTCGAACGCAACGGGCGTCCTGGGCTTGAGATCCAGGCCGACGAAAAGGAATATGCGCCGCCGACCGTGCATCCGCTGCTGTTCATCGACGGTTCGAATTTCAGAAATGTGCTGTTCCGGGTGGGAGCCCGGATCACTTTTCTCGATCTGGGCGGCTACGGCTCGGAGTGGCGCAACGACTTCATCGCGGGCTCCGAGTACGGACTTTCCACGGAGTACTACCATCCGTTTACGCCTTATACCCACTGGTTTGCCGCGACGCAGGCTTTCGCGGACAGCGCGCCGTTTAACATTTATCAAACCGACCGGATTCTGGCGGAGTATCGCAACCGTCGAGCGGGCGTAGGCGCTGATATTGGCTACGGATTCGGCAAGAACGCGGAACTGCGGCTGGGATACACGGTCGGCTATCAAAAACTGAGCCAGGAATTGGGTGCGCCGTTACTGCCCACCATCAACGGCCGGTTCGGGATCACTTCCTTGCGTTACCGGCTGGACGGCTACGACAACCCGGTGGTTCCACGGCGCGGCGTGCGACTGGAGTCCACCTTCAAGTTTTACGACGCGAATCCTGGCGCGACCGACGTGGTCCCGTCCGAGGAGGTTCGTTTTGGCGTGGCCCGGCCCACCGGAGAGCGGTCGTCGGTGCTCTTCAATGCCTCGGGAGGAACGACGTTCGGCACCCGCCATGTGGGCTTCCCGCCATTCAGCCTGGGAGGACCGCTGCGGCTGGGGGGCTACGGCACCAACGAACTTTTGACCAGCCAGTATTTTCTGTTGCAGGCGTCCTACCTGCACCGGCTGAAAGTGCTCTCACCCTTACTGGGCCAAAACCTGTATCTTTTGTCCGGGTATGAAATCGGCAAGGCTTACTATCAGCCGCCGGGTGTTTCCCGGTTGCCTCAGGACGGAACCCTGGGCCTGTTGATGCAGACCGTGTTTGGCCCGGTTTTTCTCGGAGGCAGCTTCGGCGATCGAGGACACCGGAAGTTTTATTTCCAGGCGGGAAGGTTCTTCTGAAGCATGGGCGCCCGAAAACGGGGACGCCGGGTGCGCCTATACTACGGAGTTCGCAGGACCGCCATGGGCGGCTCCTGGAAAGCAAAGAACTCAGGGGATAACGATGGCTGCGATTCCTGTCGAAGCGAAAGCGCTCGTGGATGGACCTAACTTTGCACACCTCGCGACCCTGATGCCGGATGGCTCTCCGCAGTCGGTTCCGGTCTGGGTGGGTCGCGAGGGCGAGCGGCTCACGGTCTGCACGGGAGAGAGCTCGTTAAAGGCGCGAAACACGCTGCGCGATCCGCGGGTTTCACTCTCCATCATTTCCTTCAAGAATCCCTACGAGGAGTGCCAATTGCGCGGCCGGGTGGTGGAGCGGCGGCCTGATCCCCTACTGACGAACATGGACCCGATCTCGATCAAGTACACGGGCAAGCCCTTTCCTTTCCGCAACCCGGAGGGAAGAATCGCGCTGATTATCGAAGTGGACAAGGCGCGCTATGCCAAGCTGCCGTTTGAGCACACGCCGCAGGAGTCGCAGGGGTCGACGGACACACGTTCCTGATCCTATGATGGAAGGGAAGACTGAGGTTGCGCATGAGCGAACCGAGCTATGAAGAACTGAAAGCCCGCTTGGCGGAACTGGAAAAGCAGGCGGAGTCAAAGAAACGAAGCGGCAACCTGGAGTTCCGGGTCAGCGAAAAAGGGGGCGTCAGCGTGTACGGACTGGGGCGCTTTCCCGTGACGCTCTACTACGAACAATGGACTCGCCTGCTGGAGGTGGTGCCCGACCTTAAGAACTTCCTCGCAGAGAACAAGGACAAGTTGAAGTTGAAGCAGGGCTAGCTGCGGCCCGGTTTCTCTTCCCCGGCCGGCCAAATACTCCGAGCCCGCCACCCCGGGCTTCCCAGGCTTGATCGTCTATTCGGCTGGGTGGTGTCCGAAGTATTTTCTTACTCCGATCACGGTATAGCGGCCCCAGGGGCCATTGGATCCGAGGTCGGCGGGTCCCAGGTACCGGTCGCGCGCTCCGAACCGCTGGAAGAGGTAGTGCTGCGTGACGCGCAGCTGGAACCCCCGCCCGGCTTCAATTGCCGCTCCCCAGGACCGTTCCCACCCGATCCCGTCAAACGACCAGGTATAGAGCGCCTGGGGCACGTTCCTGCCGAAAGCAAAGGTGGGGTCGCCGAAGAACATGAGCCGCCGCAAAGGAGTGCGGGCAAACGGATGGATTTCCACGTGACCCGAGAGCAGATAACGGGCAAAGGCATTGCAGGGAGCGTCTTTGCCTCCGAAATCGCGCGCGTTGGCGGCGCAGATGTTGGGGTCCGGCTCGTTGTGCTGAGGTGCGACATCGAATTCCCCGTAACCCCAGATCATGTCGCGGGGAGAAAAGAGGCGGTTCTTTTCCTCGGGCACACGGCCGTCCTGGGCTCGGGCAATCGAACACAACGCAAGGCAGACTAGCATCCACAGCCAACGCTTCATGGGGCCTCCGCTAAACGCTCTTGCTCCTGGGTGAGAGGCGGGAACGGTGGCCGGACCGAATCGGCCGCATTGGCCGGTAAACCCTTACCCCATCGCCCTCTGGAGACGAGCGAGCAATTGTACCTGACTCAACCTTGCTGTCGCCGAGCGAGACCGAGTACGTGGAAACCGCGCGCCCCAGGCCCCGGAAAAGTAAGTAACTGTTTAAGGAGGCCCAGCGAAGAATGGCGCGCCCTGAGAGATTCGAACTCCCGACCTTCTGGTTCGTAGCCAGACGCTCTATCCAACTGAGCTAAGGGCGCTCGCGATGGCGGGGATACTCAACAGATTATAGCGGAAGCGAAAACGTTTCGGCGAGCCGAGCCGCCGGCCAGCGTCAAAATTATTGAACCGAATCGCCAGGAATTGAGCGGGCGGGCAGCCGCAACACGAATTCTAACGGTCGATATCTGAGTGGGTTCCGTGGTGGGTTCCGAGCTGCGCTGTGTAAAGAAGCGTAAAAGTTGCCCGCGAGAAGCAAATCCTACAGCCTTCGCGTTCGATCCGTACACGCTGGCAAGGCTTTAGAACATGGCACACGAAATGCAACTCTTTGCAGCAGACGAAGTGGCGCGCAACGGGGCACTTTGGAAAATACTTCGGCCAGAGGTGTTTCCTTGGTGCCCCTTTGCATAGCCCTTCCGTCCATCGACGACACTCCGCTGCGCCTCCTGACAGCCTTCCCCCGAACCTCCCTAAGCAAGACTGAAGGAGGAGGGCGGAGTGCGCCGGGAACGGCGTCTCCCCCTCGTGAAATATCCGCGGCTGTGTACCGATTCAGGCCAGAACCAGTTTTTCCTGCAGGTCGAGGCCGGCTTGGCGCAGCAGCCTGGCCACGGCGTCCTCTCTGAGGCGGGAGGCGTCGAAGAGCACGCGCACGGTGCGCTCGGTCTCGTTGAATTGGATGCGCTGGATGCCGTAGACTTCCCGCACGCTATCGATCGCCCGCAGCTCTTTCTCCCCCGGCGGAGTCTGGTAGCGGTACACGACTTCGAGATAGGTCATGTCATCTCCCCAAATGATTGCTTCGCGGTTTACCCTTTGAGTATCTAACAAGAGCTGGATTCCGCCAAGCGCGGCCCAGCGCCGGAGACTATGGACCACAACGACCCCGTGAAGGCCGCGACAGGTTTGGCAGTGGATCCCGTCTGCGGGATGAAAGTCGATCCGGCGACCGCGAAGTTCTCGCACCAGCACAAGGGGAAAGCATATTTTTTCTGCTGTGGCGGGTGCCGGGAGAAGTTCAAGGCGGATCCGGAGAAATTTCTTTCCTCTCCGCCCAAGCCCATGGGCTCAGGGCTTGTCTCGTTGGGAATGGCGCCGACGACGAAGCCAGCGATGGCGCCAGCGAAACCCGCCGCTGCCCCGAGCGCGGTCAAGCATGACACGCGCGCTTACATCTGCCCCATGTGTCCGGAGGTGAAGCAGGCCGGTCCGGGGCCCTGCCCCAAGTGCGGCATGGCGCTCGAACCCGAGTCGCCTGCTTTGTCGGCGACCAAGACCGAGTACACCTGCCCGATGCATCCCGAGATCGTCAGGCCGGGACCAGGGAGTTGTCCGATTTGCGGCATGGCGCTCGAGCCGCGGACGGTGACGGTAGAGGAAGAAAATCCCGAGTTACGCGACATGGCGCGGCGGTTCTGGATCAGCCTGGCGCTGACTGCGCCGCTGCTGGCGATCGCCATGGGCAGCATGTTCAGGCCACACACGTTCATGGGGGCGCGGTGGAACTGGGGGCTGCCCTGGCTGGAGCTTGCCTTGGCCACGCCCGTCGTGCTGTGGGGAGGTTGGCCGTTCTTTGAACGCGGATGGGCATCGGTGGTGAATCGCAGCACGAACATGTTCACGCTGATCGCGATCGGCACGGGCGTGGCGTACGCCCACAGCGTGGTGGCAACGTTGTTCCCGCAGATTTTCCCGGCATCGTTTCGCAGCATGGGCGACCGGCCGGATGTGTACTTCGAAGCCTCGGCAGCCATTGTCACGCTCGTGCTGCTGGGCCAGGTGCTGGAACTGCGGGCGCGCAGCCGGACTTCGAGCGCGATTCGCGCGCTGCTGGATCTGAGTCCGAAGATGGCGCGTGTGATCGCAGCAGACGGGTCGGAGCGCGATATTCCGCTCGAGCAGGTGAAGCCGGGAGACCGCTTGCGGGTGCGTCCGGGTGAAAAAGTTCCGGTGGACGGTGTGGTGCTCGAGGGCGCAAGCGCGGTGGACGAGTCGATGATCACGGGCGAGTCGATTCCGGTGGAGAAGGGAAGTGGCGCGCGGGTGATTGGCGCGACCGTGAACGCTACTGGGTCGCTGGTGATGCGCGCCGAGCGCGTCGGCAGCGAGACCATGCTGGCCCAAATCGTGCGGCTGGTCGGCCAGGCGCAGCGCACCCGGGCTCCGGTTCAGCGGCTGGCCGACAAGGTCGCGGGATGGTTTGTCCCAGCGGTGATTGCGTGTTCGGTTGTCACATTCTTGGCCTGGGCCGCGCTGGGGCCGCAGCCGCGTTTTGCCCATGCCATCGTGAACGCGGTGGCGGTGCTGATCATTGCTTGCCCGTGCGCGCTGGGGCTGGCGACGCCGATGGCGATCATGGTCGGCACCGGCCGCGGGGCGCATGCCGGAGTGTTGATCAAGAACGCCGAGGCGCTGGAGACGCTGGAAAAGGTGGACACCATCGTCTTCGACAAAACCGGAACGCTGACCGAGGGCAAGCCCAAGGTCACCGCATACAGTGATCTCGAGGTGCTTCGCCTCGCCGCCAGCGTGGAACGCGCCAGTGAGCATCCGCTGGCGGCAGCCGTTGTGGCAGCGGCGAGCCAACAGAGTTTGCATCTCTCTGAGGTTTCCGGCTTTGAGTATGTGGCCGGCAAGGGGGTAAAGGGCGTCGTCGAGGGGAAGAGGGTCGCGGCCGGGAACACCGCTCTCATGACCGAGCTCGGTGTTTTCGGATCTGGCCGCAGGAACGCCGTTTTGGTCGTGACCGCGCCCGGCGCGACCCAGGTTTATGTTGCGATCGACGGCCAGTACGGCGGGCATGTCGCCATCGCCGATCCGATCAAAGCCAGCGCGGCAGAGGCAGTGCGCCAGTTGAAGGCTCAGGGCGTCCGGATCGTCATGCTCACCGGCGACAACGCGCAGACCGCGCAGGAGATTGCCGGCAAGTTGGGGATCGATGAGTTTCGGGCCGAGGTTCTTCCGGCGCGGAAGACCGAAATCATCCGCGATCTGCAGAAAAAAGGCCGCATCGTGGCCATGGCGGGCGACGGCATCAACGATGCGCCGGCGCTGGCGCAGGCCCATGTCGGAATCGCCATGGGAACGGGCACCGATGTCGCCATGGAAAGCGGCGGGGTCACCCTGCTTAAAGGAGACCTTGAAGGAATTCTGCGGGCGCGCAAACTGAGTCAGGCGACCATGCGCAACATCCGGCAGAACCTGTTCTTCGCGTTTCTCTACAACTCGATTGGCGTGCCGATTGCAGCAGGTGTTCTGTATCCGTTCTTCGGATTGCTCCTAAGCCCGATTCTGGCGGCGGCTGCGATGAGCTTCAGTTCAGTGTCGGTGATCACGAACTCGCTGCGGCTGCGAAGTATCCGACTCTGACTTTTCACCACAGAGTCACAGAGACACAGAGAGAGAATTGAGCTCGTTTCTGTGCCTCTGTGGCTCTGTGGTGAGTTCCAGCTACAGCTTCGTGAGGTAATCCGTGATTTCCGGGCTGGTCCATTGCACCGGTCCGATGAACTTGCGCCGGACGATGCCGGTGCGGTCAATAATGTAGGTCTCGGGCCAGCCGTGGGTGCCGTAGAGCTCCGGGCTCTTCTGCGCCTCGTCGCGAACCGCGACGAAGTCGGCGCCATAGTCCTTCAGAAACTTGTGGTAGGCGTCAGCGTCCACATCGATGCTCACGGCGAGCACGGTGATTCCCTTGGCCTTGAGGCGCTTCTGCATCTCGACCAGCGAGGGCATTTCTTCGACGCAGGGCGGGCACCAAGTCGCCCAGAAATTCAGCACCACCACCTGGCCCCGGAACTGGCTGAGCGTGACCTTGTGGTCGGAATCTTGGATGGTAAAGTCGGGCGCGTTTGAACCAATACGCGGTGGACGGGTGCCGCTATAGCATCCGATCAGGGCAAAGAGCAATCCAATAACGACGAGCGTACGTATCACACCGCTATAATAGCGGAAATTTCGATGTTTTTACGCTCTCCGATGATGGGCAAGATCTGTTAGCCCGCAATTGACGGAGCAAGATTCCGCTGAGAGCTGACAACTGAGAGCTGAGAGCCACTCACTCGCGTATGCGCATCCGCTTCATCTCTTCCACTCCTATGAATGTTCTCCAGGGAAGTGGGACCTACGTCGGGATCGAAACCCTGGCGCGGTCGCTTCAAGCGCTTGGCGTTCAGGTCGACATCGTCACGCCCCGCCTTCGGTTCCCCATATTTACGGTGCAACGCCTGTTGTTCAATCAATCGTTGAGATTCCGGCGCCGGAACGGCTATGACGTGACCGTGGGCTTTGATATGGACGGCTACGCCATCGCCGGCCAGACAAACGCCGGGCACGCAAGCGCCGGGGCCGGCCCGAAGGTTCATGTTGCTTCGATTAAGGGAGTGATCGCCGACGAGATGCGGTTTGAGTCGGGCCTGACGAAAATGACCATGCGGTTGCAGGCAGCGTGCGAAGCTGAGCACGTTCGGCGGGCTGACTTCGTGATCACCACGAGCGCCTATGCGGCCGGGCAGATCCGCAAACTTTACGGCGTGTCCCAGCCCCCGCGCATTGTCCCGGAACCGATTGATCTGGCGGCATGGGAGGCGATGGCCCAGAACAACACGCCACCCCCAGCGGACAAGTTCATCGTGCTCACAGTTTGCCGCTTCTACCCCAGGAAAAGACTGCCGGCCCTGCTCGCCGCCGCGGATCGCTTGCGCTCGCGGATTCCCGGACTCGAAGTTCGCATCGTGGGCGGAGGGCCGGAGGAAAACCGTCTGCGGGCCATCTGCCGGGAAAGAAATCTGCAGGAGGTTGTGGTCTGGCGCCGCAACATCTCTGGGGCGGAACTGGCCCGCGAGTACAGCCAATGCCATCTCTTCTGCCTGCCAAGTGTGCAGGAAGGATTCGGCATCGTCTTTCTGGAAGCCATGGCAAACGGTAAGCCGGTCGTGGCGGCGCGGGCGGGCGCAGCACCTGAAGTGGTCCAGCACGGCTTACTGGTGAAGCCAGACAACGACCAGGAGCTGGCCAGCGCGATCGAACGACTCTATCGGGAGCCGCTCTTGCGCGAGTCGCTGGGCAACGCAGGGCGCTCGTTTGTTCGCCGGTTTGACGCTCCGGTTGTGGGAAGAATGTTCTTGCGTGAACTCGAAGACTTTGTGAGGCTCAGATGAGACAAAGGAGTTGGCAACGTGTCGACAAGTAAAACCACGGCAGGGCGACCTGCCGAGCCACTATCACGACTCATGTCAGTCGCACTCTGTATTTCCTTAACTTGCGTCCTTGCTGGGTGCCATGATACCCGCAGTGAGTCGTTCTATCCTTCTCTGCCTGAAGCGGAGAGGGACGGCGCAATTACGCGTCATTGGATACCGGACTTCCTGCCGAGGAGTTCTCGCAACATCCACGACATTGGCGACCTCTCACCATCAAGGGTCTGGTGCGCGTTCGAGTTCCTTCCTGCGGATTCGGAACAGTTTCGAAAATCCCTCAAGGCGGTGGGGTCACTGCCCCCTGCAGTAAGGCACGTGCCAACGCCGGGGAAGTCGTGGTGGCCCGCAGTGCTTGAGGGGAATATCGACCTGGAGAGGGTTCATGAAGCGGGGTTTCAACTTTACTTGGTTGAGGAACCCGCGACGCCTTCGACCACAGCGGTATACCTCTTTGCGATTGATTGGGCCAAAGGACGTGGTTTTTTCTACCTATCATCAGCGTAAGAGAAAGGTGTTCCGGCGAGAGGTGGAGGGAGGCTCCGGTGCGATTCAATCGAAAAGGTGACCGGGGGCGGGTCCAGGCCACCTTGATCCAGCGGCCGCGAATTCTCTGTCGTCACTGGCGCATCATCCATGCAAACCCGGACGATGAGCTCTGTCGGATAATATACTGAGCGTACCGAGGCGAGGGATGATTTACCTGACGCGCAAGGCTGAATTCTCGGCATCGCACTACTACCACAACCCCGAATTCAGCACGGAAGAGAACCAGCGTATCTTCGGCAAGTGCAATAATCCGAACGGGCACGGTCACAATTACACACTCGAAGTCACGGTGAAGGGAGCGGTCGATCCGAAGTCGGGCTTCGTCGTGAACCTGAAGTTGCTCAAGGACATCATGAACCAGGAAGTGCTGGACGCGCTCGACCATCGCTTCCTCAACAAAGAAGTGCCCGAGTTCATGACCCGAGTTCCGACCACCGAGAATCTGGCCATCGCGATCTGGCAGCGGCTGGCGCCTAAGTTGACTGCGGCGCAACTGCATCGCGTGCGGGTATATGAAACGCCCGATCTGTTCGCCGACTTCTACGGAGAAATATGAAGGTCCACCTGACCCGGCGGTGCATGTTTTCGGCTTCACACCGGCTGCACAGCGATGACATGTCGGCGGAGGAAAACCGCGCTACCTATGGCAAGTGCAACAATCCGCACGGGCACGGGCACAACTACACGGTCGCGGTCACGCTGAGCGGGCCGGTGGACGAGCAAACCGGCATGGTCTCAAACCTGGCGGACCTGGATGGCTTTTTGCGCGCGGAGATCCTGGATCGGTACGATCACCAGAATCTGAACCTGCTGCCGGAATTCGCGCGGACGGTTCCTACGACCGAGAACCTGTGCATCGCCATCTACAAAATTGTGCAGCGCGGCTTTCGCCAGGCTCATCTAGAAAAGGTACGCATCGAAGAGACGATGATGAATGCGTTCGAATACACGGGAGAAAACGGTCGTTAGTCGTTCGTCGTTGGTCGTTCGCGGGCTGGTTTTTCGCCAACGACCAACGACTATCGACCGCCGACCAAGAAACCTATGAAATCAACCACTCAGCCGACTACTCTTACCAGCGCCAGTTATGAAGAACTGATGCGCGAAATCCTCATCCGCCTGGGCGAGGACCCTGACCGTGAGGGGCTGACCCGCACGCCCGAGCGCGTCCACAAGGCGTACGAGTTTCTAACCCGGGGATATCACGAAGATCCCGAGGCGTTGTTGCGCGAAGCGCTGTTCACCGTCAGCTACGACGAAATGGTGATCGTGAAAGACATCGAGATGTTCAGCCTTTGCGAGCACCATATGCTGCCCTTTTTCGGCAAGGTGCACGTGGCCTACATTCCCAACGGCAAGGTGATTGGGTTGAGCAAAATCCCTCGACTCGTCGAGCTGTTCTCACGGCGCCTGCAGATCCAGGAGCGATTGACGACGCAGATTGCCGAGACCATCCAGAACACCATCGAACCCCAGGGCGTGGGCGTGGTCATCGAAGCCCGCCATCTGTGCATGATGATGCGCGGGGTCGAAAAACAGCATTCGGAGGCCGTGACCTCATCGATGCTGGGCTCATTCCGCGGCGAGGAGGAGACCAGGGCGGAGTTCCTGGCACTGATCCGGCAGCGGTCGAACGGGGTATAGCCATTTTGTAATTTTGTAATCGGGTAATCTGGTACTTTCAGCGCCGGGAGACGCGGCAAGCCGCGTCTCTACGGTTGGTTTCAAATTACCAAATTACCCGATTGCAAAATTACACAATTCTCCGCCGCTCTCAATCATGTCTTCCCGCTCGAAACCGAAGCCGCCCGAGGTTCTTCGCGGCAAGCTGGCTCTGATTACCGGCGCCAATCGCGGCATCGGACGGGCCATCGCGCAGGCGCTGGCCCGTCAGGGCTGCGACCTAGTCATCACCGGGCGGGACCGCAAGGCGCTCGAACAAGCGGGCAGGGAACTGGAGAAACTGGGGATCGAGGTGGTCGCCCAGATTTGCGACGTGCGCGATCCGCACTCGGTGGACTATCTGTTCACCCTGGTGCGCGGCTTGCGCCGGCCGCTGGATTTTCTGATCAACAATGCGGGCATCGCGCATCCCAACCTCAACGTCAGCGACCTGCCTTATCCCACCTGGTGCAGCGTGATCGATACCAACCTGAACGGTATGTTCCTGGTGACGCAGGCGGCGCTGGCCGTCATGAAGCAGGGAAGTACGATCGTTAACAACCTATCCGTCGCGGCGGAACGGGTCTTTCCCGGGTCGGCTGCCTACAATGCCTCCAAACATGGCGCCCGCGGGTTCACCGACACCCTGCGAGAAGAGCTGCGCCCCAAGGGCATCCGCGTAATTGCGCTGATGCCGGGGGCCACCGATACGGCAATCTGGGAAACCCTGTGGCCGAAGGCGCCTCGGCGCAAGATGATGTCCGCGGAGACGGTGGCGCAGACGGTGGTGAACGCGCTGCTGCTCCCGGCGGACAGCACGCTCGAGAAGATCGTGATGATGCCGACGGGCGGAGCTCTGTGAATTTGTAATTTGGTAATTTGTAATTGGTAATTGGCAATCTGTGAAGCCGCCGATCGACGGGCTTGAAATCACAAATTACAAATTACCAATTACAAATCTCAATTGTGTCGTAGCCCACGGCCCGAGTCGTGAAAATGTCCTTCATGGATTACTTTAAGTCGCTGAAGTCGCCGGAACAGCGCCTGGCATGGGTAGTGGCGGTGGCGGCGGACGCCATCCAGATCGTGGGCCTCCCTTTGTTTATCGAAGGAGCGATCTCCCCGGCTGATTCCGTGCTCGATCTGTTGGTGGCGTTCGTCCTGATCCGGTTGCTGGGATGGCACTGGGCGTTTCTGCCGACGTTAGCGGCCGAATTAGTTCCCGGACTGGATCTGTTTCCCACCTGGACGGCGGCAGTCTGGTTCGTGACCCGCCAGCGCATGAGTCCCGGAGAACCGGAAATCCTGCCTCCCGGCCCGGCGCCCGAACCGCGCCGGTAGAGTAGCCGTCAGCCATCAGGGCGGCAGCGATTGTTCCTCGGCGGTTCTCATCCCACTGGCGTGTGAGAGAAACGCTCAGCGCGATTCGAGCGGCTGGTCGTATCGGACTTACCTGATGGCTGACGGCTGATGGCTGATGGCTACTCACCACGCCCCGTAACGATATCGATGCGGTCGTTGAGGTAGTACTTGAATCACGAGCACGCCCGCCACAAATCCTCCCACGTGCGCCCAGAAGGCAGTGCCACCACCCTGACTCACGGTAGCAATGGCAGTGACGCTTCCTCGCAGGAACTGCACCAGGAACCAGTAGCCCAGCATCAGCCAGGCGGGCACATGGAAGAGAAAGATGGGTGGGAACCAGGTCAGCACACGCGCTCGTGGGTAAAGGATGAAATAGGCGCCCATCACGCCGGCAATCGCTCCGCTGGCGCCAATGCTCGGCGCATTGGAACTGGCGTTCAGCAGGACATGGGTTACATTTCCCGCAATACCGCTGCCCAGATAGAACACGAGGTAGCGGAAGTGTCCAAGATAGTCTTCCACGTTGTCCCCGAAGATCCACAGGAACAGCATGTTTCCGCCCACGTGGAGTACGGAAAACGGATCGTGCAGAAACATGGAGGTGAAGAACGGCAGAAGTCCCGTCGCCAGGCTGTCGTAGGAGTGCCCGGTGAGCACGGCGACGCTGTGGTGCGGGACCAATCCGAATTCGACCAGCATACCGCTGATGGCGCGGTGACTTTGCATGCCCACCGCAACTTCCCAAGCAAAGACCAGCAGGTTCAAAACAATCAGGAAATAGTTGATGAACGGCGTGGAGAACGTGGGCTGGTCGTCGCGCAGAGGAATCATTCAATTTGTAATCTGGTAATTTGTAAATGGTAATTTAAGAGCGCCCACTCGTGCGGCAACGATTGGTTCTCTTCGAAATTACCGATTACAAATTACCAGATTACAAATTCTCATGAACGGTGTCCTGGTGATCGACAAGCCGCAGGGGCTGACATCGCACGACGTGGTGAATCGTGTGCGGCGGATTCTCGGTCAAAAGGCGGTCGGGCACCTGGGCACCTTGGACCCCTCCGCTACCGGAGTTCTGCCCATCGTCACCGGCGGCCTGACGCGGTTGGCGCAGTTCTATACCCATGGGGAGAAGACCTACGAGGGCGTGATTCGTTTCGGCTTTGCCACCGACACCTATGACGCGGAGGGCGAGCCGACCACGCCGGTCTGCGACGTCATCCTTGATCCAGAAGAGATCGGGCGGCTGGCAGCGGCGTTCCGGGGTGTGATTGAACAGATGCCGCCGCCGTTCTCCGCTAAGAAAATCGGCGGCGTTCCTGCCTACAAACTGGCGCGCAAGAAGCAGCCGGTTGATCTTAAGCCAGTGCGGGTGGAGATCAAGGAGTTCGAGATTCTCACGTGCGAGAACGCGAGCGCTCGCTTCCGCGCCCGTGTGGCCTCCGGCACCTATCTCCGGTCGGTGGCTCACGACCTGGGTCAGCAGCTGGGCTGTGGCGCGCACCTGGCTGCGCTTCGGCGGACTGCCGTTGCCGAGTTTGGGATGGAGGAAGCCCACACCCTGGACGAACTGCAACTGGCGGCTCAGCAGGGAAGTGCTAGCACTGAAGACTTGTTTGTGCATCCGCGGAAACTGCTGCCGCAGTTCCCCGGCGTGACCGCCAGCGACGAGTGCGCCGCACTCATCCGCCACGGCCGCGCTGTAAACCTGCCGGAAATGTCGCGCGCTCCGCAGGTAAAGGTCTTCTACGGCCAACGCGACCTGATCGCCATCGCCACTCGCATCGCCGGAACGCTGTTCCATCCGGGGATCGTGTTTTCCGCAGAGAACAACTCCCCGTAGTTGCCACACGGCCCGGACCGCGCGTCACAGACGCGGAGCACGATGGGCAGATATCCTCGGCGCAGGAGGGCCAGTTGAGTCCCTGCCGGAAAGGGAAACCCTTGACCTTCGCCAACTGCTACGAAGATGGCGCCCGCGCCGAAGCCTACGCCACGTTGGAGTTCAAGAACACCTACCACCTGGCGTATCGGGACATCCCTGCCATCCTCGGCGAGCATGTTCACGGCCGCAAGAGTGTGGACTTCGGTTGCGGCACGGGACGCTCCACGCGGTTCCTGCGCCAACTCGGCTTCGCGGTGGCGGGAATTGATATTTCCGAGGATATGATCCGCAAGGCGCGGGAACTGGATCCTTCCGGCGACTACCGCGTGGTTCCCGAGGACGACACCGGGGACGACCTGCGCTCGCTCGAACCCGGGGCTTACGATCTGGTGCTTGCTTCCTTCACGTTCGACAACATCGCGGGACGGGACAGCAAGGTGCGCATCCTGCGGGACCTGGGCCGCCTCCTCAACCGGGACGGAAAGATTGTGCAGATCGTCTCCAGACCGGAAATTTACACCCACGAGTGGGCATCGTTTACGACGAAAGCTTTTCCCGAGAACCAGCTGGCGAAGTCGGGCGACAAAGTGCGAATCATTGTGACCGATCACGCCGATCCGCGTCCGGTCGAGGACATCCTCTGGACCGATGAAGCCTACCGCGAATCCTTCAAAGAAGCCCGGCTGCGCATGGTGGGGAAATACGAGCCGCTGGCAAAGGGAGACGAACCGTACGCGTGGGTCAGTGAACTGGAGATCGCGCCTTGGGCGGTGTACGTGCTCGAAGGTTGAGGAGTGGGGCGGTGATATCGAGAGTGTCCGATAACAGGTATTATGTGAACTGTCGATTGCACCTACTCATCCTCCTCCGCAAGCAGGCCGCTCCTGATAAGGGCTGCGGGCTTAGAGAAGCACGAGCCGGCTCCTTGCGGCACTCTGCTCGGAAAGGAGAGACGAAAGGCTGGCGTCCAGAGTAGCCAGTCTTCCCTTCTTGTGGATAGCGAGTCCGAGCAAGTAGGCGTCGGTGACTTGCTGGTGGCCGAGGAGTCGCCTGCCAAAGTGAGCCAGGGCTTCGTTGACTCCAATATCTTCTGTCCAGAAGTGATGCGCCGGATGCTGAAGGCTGCCGCTGAGCACCTCGAGGGCGTCCCGAGGAGACACCGCGCGCCGCGAGAAGGCGGGGTTGGAGACAATCCGGACAAAGCCGGCCTGCGTCATCGCGCAGCTCGCCCAGCCTTGATCGGCATTGTGCGCGAACCAGCGCTGCGCCCGAGCATGCGCCTCGTGCGGAGGCCAGAGGAGCGCAATGAGCACGTTCACATCCAGCAAGAAGCAGTTCACCGATCTTCGGCCTCCAACCGCTTTACTAGTTCGGTCGTAACCGGCTCACTGTCTTCGGGAACGTCAAAGACCACGAGGCCGTTAACCACCCGCGTCTTTGGAGGTGCGCTGAGGCCGCGACGCACCAGTTCCGAGAGCGCCTTCCCCATCGCCACCGAGCGGTTTTCGGCGTACGTCTTGACCAGTTGAAAAACATCATCATCGAGACTGAGCGTTGTCCGCATGCTGATTATGATGTCACACGGTATTATGTGATGTCAATGGCACGTCAGTAGCATCACAATGACAGCGTGATGCTATTCGACACGCACAGGCATCACTGACTTTTCAACAGGTTCCTGAGGTCCTGGTCGAACTTCTGCAAGCTCACCAGCCTCTCCGGCGTGGCCTCCACGATCTCTGTCTTGGCCTGAAACACTTGCCGGCCCTCCCTTTCCGTAAGCACGCCCATGACTTCCCCCATGCGCCAGCCGGGAGTGCCGAGAATCTGCAGGCCGTCCACGCCCGGGACGAGCAGCGCGATGCAGTTGTCTCGGATCACGCCAATGCACTTGGGATAGCGGTCGAAGGTCTGGAGTTCGAAGCCGCCAAGGTAGATGCGCTGCAGTTGTTCGGCGGTATCCATTAGGGATTTGGTAATTTTGTAATCTTGAATTTTGTAACGGGATTATCACCTTGACTCAACCTTGGGCCAAGGATTACGCTTCCAAGGATACCAGCATTTGCGAGCGGAGTGCCAATGTATGGCTAACGCGCCTCATAGTTTTTGGGCGTACTACAAAAGCGTCAAGCAATCCATCGACAAGGACGACCTCAAGTGGGCGAGGGACAATCTAATGCTCGCATGCTTTATTCCTCTCATCCCCACGCTTCTTGCTTTGCTTATATATGGAATCATCCCTGAACCAAAGACTTTCATATTCACATTATGGGTCTATGCGGTCCTTCTAACTATATTTGTGGTCGTCATTCTTGTCAGGGCGCCGTGGCGCTTTCATCGAGATCGAACCGAGGAGCACAATAAAGAACTAGAACTACATACCAATCAATACAATCAAGAATTGGAACTGCGCAATCTGGCAGAAAGCCAATTACTAAAGCAACTCGACGATCAGCGTCTGCGCGCAGACGCTGCTGAGAAACGGCTATACGACGGAAGGCCGATACTTATTCTGAAGGTGTTAACCCAGCCCACGTGGAAGACTTCTAACCCTACAGGTCAGGACATCTTCAGCCTCACAAATGTTGGATTGCGCCCCGCTAGATTTGTACGGATAAACTCGGTTAAATCCAATAAGAAAAACTACGAAATTACCTTCGGTAGTATCCCGGCATTGCAGTCTAGCCAGGAGGTGCCAATCGAGTTTTGCATTGGCCCTAATGTCCAAGACCAAAGAATGCTCTGTGCGTTCTTGGAGGATAATGAGGAGGACACGTCCATAACGTGGTGGGACCTAGAAATTCTATACAGGGATACGGACGAAGTGACACAAACAGAACTGACGCGATTAGTGTTTGACTCCGAATCAAAGTCAATATTTGTTACACCGGTTCCACGTACCGAACGTACAAATTAAGCTGCCTTCGTGAGTTCCTTGTATTCGAGGTTGCTGGATTCAATAAGTTTCAGGAGCGTGTCGCGGAACAGGAAGCGGTTGTCACGATTGTTGAATCGGAAGGTCATTTCGTCGAGGTAGGCCGGAAGATGTTTCGCACTGATTTTATGCCATGTTCCCATGATGCCGCGCTTGAGCAAGCTGAAAGCGGATTCCACTGTGTTCGTGTGCAAATCGCCAATGACATACACGCCCTTGCTGTGATTGATGGCCTGATGCTCTCCAAGAACGCCAGCCTTTGCGATGGCCTTAGGGTATGCGGTAAAGTCGTCCGTCATAACCACGTCAACGTCCTCACTGACGTTCTGGCGAATGTAGTTTGCAAGAGTGCCAGACCTCACGTCGTCAGCATGGAAGAACCGCAGATCACCATTGCGCTTGCGGATGCCGATCACGATTTCCTTGGGGGTACCGCGCCCGCGCTTGCGACTAACGCCACGGCGGGGCTTTCCGCCGACATAGGTTTCGTCCACTTCGACCGTACCGTCCAACTTCTCGGGGTCAGCCTCGACCATAGCAGCCCGGATTCTGTGACACAGATACCAGGCGGTCTTGTAGCTGATCCCAAGCATTCTCTTGATTTGGTTCGCGCTGATCCCTTTGCGCGATTCCGTCATCAGATACGTCACAAAAAACCATGTGGTCAGAGGCAAGTGGGAATCGTGGAAGATCGTTCCCACAGTTGCGGAGAACTGGTAGCGGCATGAGTAGCACACGAACACCTTGCGATCTGAGATCGGCCCAGGCGACACATTGTCCGAACCGCAGCGCGGGCAGCTCACGCCAGCGGGCCAGCGCAGATGCTTTATGGTTTCGCGGCACTTCTCATCGTCGTTATACTTCTCAATTAGAGTGCAGAGGTTGAGGGCGGTTTTCATAGAGTCACCATCATGGCGAAGAAAAAACATCCGAAAGACATGACCAGCGAGGAACTCGCAAAACACGTGTTCCATCCCAAAGTGTTAAAGGCGGCAAAGGCGCATGTCGAGCGGCTGAATACGCCTAAAGAGCCTCGGAAGTCGGTCAAGTGAACCATCTAGGGAAACTCTAGCAGAAGGGCAACATTGAGTCAAGTATATAATCTCGTTTTGTAATTTGAAAGCCTTACTTCGAGCCGCGAACGGAAGTTCCTGCCTACTCGCCGAAATTACCAAATTACCAAATTACAAAATTACCCGATTACCAAATCTCCTAGCGTGCTTCTGCGCGGATCACTTCCAGTTCTTTCTTTTCTCCCAGGTACAGGAAGGTGAACACGGCATCGTCGGCGGAATAGCAGGCGAACGACTGGCCCAGTTCGGTGGAGCCGGAATAGGCGGCGATCCTTTGCCCGGTCTGCGCATCGCTGACCACCAGCACGCGGCTCTGGTCGTCGTCATTCCAGAAGGAGATGGCCATCCGATTCTTGGAGACGTGAAACGCATCGGGCATGACGCCGGCAACCGGAGCGCTTACCTTCAGGGTGCGAAGAATCTTCCCCGCCGGTGAAATCACATAGACCAGCGCGGGTGAAGAACGCCGCAAGGCGTAAATGTTGCCGTCGGCGCCGACCTCAGCATCGGAGAGATCGAGACCAGGCGCGGATTTCTCCGCGTCCGCCCCCGCCGCTTTCGCGGCCGGCTTGCCGGAAGTACCCGCGGGTCCGGCCGCTGGCTCGAAAGACAGCTGCGCCTGCAGGCGGCCGTCGGCGGAGAAGACGGCGGTGAAAGGCCGGCTGGCATCCGCTCTGTTCCCCAGGTCCCGCTGCATGCCGGAGACCAGCAGGTTGCCGCTGAGAAAAGGCGCGAACTGGTAGGGCTCGAAATCGGCGTCGAGCCGAATCGGCGACGACGGAGTTCCGTCGGAGGAAAATTGAATCACGTAGATCTGCGGCTTCAGGACCCCGGCTGAAGCAATCTGGTAAAGCCCGCCATCGGAAGCAGGCGAGAACGCATCGGCACGGTCAAGCTTCAACTGGGAGAAGGCAACAGGGTCAAACAACGCGGTGCGCTTCCCTGCTGGATCGATCTTTACGACTGGGCCAAGGAGCGGGCGGTCCATGGCGTACTTGCGGATGTAAAGATTGCCGTCGGCATCGCATTTGGATGGATTCATGAAGGCCCCGCCCATCTCCGAGGTGAGGTTCATCCGGCTGGATTCGCGGAGAGCAATGATGGAAGCAGGAACGGGTCGCGCGGCATTTTGGTGTGGCGGGGCCGAATTGATTTGCGCAACCGCCGACCCAGCAGATAATCCAGCGAAGACGAGGAGCGCGACCAAAGCAGTTGAGAACGATCTCATCTGGTGCCTACATCTCCCGCCAAGCCAGATCAAAACTGAGAGCTGACAGCTAACAGCTGACAGCTGACTTCCTACATCTTGTACTTGCCGAGATCGTCGTCGCCCAGGCCTTCCAGCCACTTGCGCAGTTCGTCGCTGCTGACGCGGTCGGAAAGGTTGGCCGCCTGTTTCGAGTTTTTCAGCACCTGCTCCTCGACGAAGATCGGGCAATCCATGCGCAGCGCGAGGGCGAGCGCGTCCGAGGGACGGGAATCGACGCTGACCACGCGCCCTTCCCTTTCCAGCCATATGACGGCGTAGAACGTGTCTTCTTTCAGTTCGGTCACGACCACTTTGTGAACCAGCGCCTCCAGCCCGGTCAACACGTTCTTGATGAGGTCGTGGGTCATGGGACGCGGGGTAGCCACCTTCTCGATTTCGAGCGCGATGGCATTCGCCTCGTAAACCCCCACCCAGATGGGAAGCACGGTGTCGCTGCCGACATCTTTGAGGATCACAATCGGCATGTTGGTGACCGGATCCATCATCAGCCCGCGAATTTTCATTTCGACTTCCATTGAGAACCTCGAAGAACAGTGGCTTGTGATTAGTGGTTGGTGGTTCGTATGCTGTGCTGGCCATCCCCATCTGACCAATCACCAACCACTAGCCACTAAGCACTGTTTTCAACCATCTCCCCCACCAAACTGTTCGGAAAGCTCGCAGTCACGCGGACGTTGACGTAGCTTCCGTTCTTCAATTCCAGACCTTCGGGCACGGTAAAGTTCATCACCTTGATCTGCGACGTCCGGCCGATCCACTGTCCGCGGGCCGGGTTCTTTCCTTCTACCATGACTTCGATCGTCTGCCCCAGGTGTCTTTTATTACGATGCGTCGAAATCTGTTTCTGTTTCTCATTCACCACTGCCAGTCGTCGCGCCTTCTCGCCATCGGGAATCGCGTCTTCGAGCCGTAGCGCCGGCGTGTTCGGGCGCGGGGAGTACTTGAAAGTGAAGGCGCTGTCGTAGCCGACCACGTCCAAAAGCGAAAGCGTCTCTTCGAATTCCCGCTCGCTCTCCCCTGGAAAACCGACGATCAGGTCGGTGGTAATCGAAATGTCGCGCCGGGCGGAGCGAATCCAGGAGATGCGCTCCAGATACTCGTCGCGAGTGTAGAGGCGCTGCATGGCGTCGAGCACGCGGGTCGCCCCGCTCTGGACGGGTAGGTGCACGTGATCGCACAGTGTGGGCACCGCGTCCATCGCTTCCACAATATCGCGTCCGAAGTCGCGCGGATGGGAGGTGGTGAAACGCACCCGCTTGATTCCGCAGACCTCGCCAACCGCAGCCAGCAACTCGGCAAAGCTCTTATTTCCTTCGGGATCACGGTAAGAGTTCACGTTCTGCCCGAGGAGTTGAATCTCGCTATATCCAAGATCGGCAAGCTGCCGCGCTTCAGCCAGAACGGAAGAAGACGTCCTGCTGCGTTCCTTACCGCGAGTGAACGGGACAACGCAATAAGCGCAGAACTTGTCGCAACCCTCGATGATGGTGATGTAACCCCGGTGCGGGTTGGTGCGGGCGGTGTATTCGGTCTCAAAGCACTTGTCGGTTTGGCGGTCATCGAGCCCGGTCGTCCGGTTCCCTGCCTCGATCTGAACCAGCATCTGGGGGAGGTTTCGATACGAAGCCGACCCACACACCATCGACACGTGCGGGGCGCGCTCGAAAATCTTGTCGCCTTCCTGCTGGGCCACACAGCCGAGAACACCGAACTTCTTGCCCTGCGCCTGCAGCTTGCGGTAATCGGTCAGACGATGGAACACCTTCTGCTCGGCTTTGTCGCGAATCGAGCAGGTGTTGTAAAGGATCAGCCCAGCTTCCTCGACGGTTGGGACCTGGCGATAGCCCTCCTGGATGAGCGTGCCGACCACCTTCTCGGAGTCGTGCGCGTTCATCTGGCAGCCGAAGGTTTCGAGGTAGAAGGTCTTGTCCGAGGGCCCCTGCATCCCTCTCAGTATAAAGCAGGCCGCAACCCCAGGACCGATTGCAGAGGTCAGAGGTCAGATTGCAGAAACAACCACTCCCCTATTTCCATTTCGTGTTCGGGGCACAAACCACGGCAGAGACACAGAGAAACCATTTGCCGATTTTCTCTGTGTCTCTGTGGTGAAGTCCTTCTCTCAACTCAGTTGTTTTGTTGGTCCTTGCGGGGAGACCGCTGGCCGCGTCGCTACCGTCTCGCCCTTCTCCAAGAAACCGTCCAACCACCCGAGGACGCGCTTCCATCCCTCGGCGTGGCCGGCCGCGGCCGCAGGAGCACCGGCAAATCCCTCATGACGGATTTTCACCAGCGTGCCCGTACCGGCCTTCCGTGGACCGCCGGGGTGCAATCCGTGCACATCTGTCGGCTCAAGTTCCCATCGCACCACGGTCTTGAGCGAACCGCTCCAACTGGCGATCCAGGTATGGACGAGCAGGCGAGGCGGATCCACCTCCAAATACTCGCCTTCCACCACAAATGATTTGCCATCGGTGCTGACGCCAACGCTCGACCATTTGCCGCCTGGGCGAAGATCCCCTTTCCACTCGGTGATGCGATACATGCCCTGCTGACCCCACCACTTGGGCGTCTGGTTGGGGTCGGTAATCGCCTCGAACACTCGTGCCGGAGGCGCCGCGATGAAAATCTCTGCCACTACTACATTCTGATCGGGAGTGATTGCGGCCGTTGCCATAGGGTCTCCTTGATTCGTATCGCTGAAAATATCCTGCGTTCATTTCTCCACGAAGTCTTTCAGTTTCTCGACCACTCCGGGCCAGCCACCGCGGTAATCCTCGCGCGCAACCGATTCCTGGGCCAGGCCGCTGTGGGTCACCTTCACATGCGTGCCCGCGCCGGCAGGCGTCAGTTCCCAGCGCACCACCGTCTTCCGCTGTTTGTCGAGATGCCAGTTGGCGACCCAGGTATAGACCAAGAGGCGGGGAGGATCGAATTCGAGGATCTCGCCGTGGCACTCGAACTCGCTGACCCCGTTGACGACGTGGCTTCCTTTCCCGGTGGCGTAACCGTAACTGCCGCCCCGGCGGGCGTCCATGTGCCAAGTCTTCACCGGACAACTCGGATCGGTGAACCAGAGCGCGAGTTGCTTGGGATCGATCAGCGCACTGAAGACGCGCTCCGCCGGCGCGGTGATGTCGATCTCCGTAATGAGGGCGTCGCGGTCGGGACTGACTACGGCCTGGGGCATGGCATCTCCTAGGGGGCTGATGAAGAACTCACGTTTCGTATCATGGCATCGCTTCAGCGATGCCGCAACCTGCCTTGTTTCAGCGGCCCCTTTAGGGGCTGAGGGTACAGAACCGACTTTTTCCGCAGCTTGTTACTGAGTCTCGGCGAAACTCTTAAGCTCATTCATGACACCCGGCCATCCCTCGGCGTAACCCGCGCCCTCGGGCAAAGGCTTCAGACCGCTGTGCGTCATCTTGACCAGCGTGCCATCCCGGTTGGGGACGAGCGTCCATCGCACGAGCGTGACGACCTCGGGCTTGGAGTGGAAGCTTGCCAACCACGTGTACGCGAGGGTGCGGGGAGGATCAAACTCCACGATCTCGCCGGCCGTCGTACCCCCGCCACCGGGGAGCATCTTCTGGCTCGGATCCTCGACCGCGCATCGCCAACGGCCGCCGACCCGCGCTTCGAACTCCCACAGCTTCACCCGGCAGGGTCCACCCTCCCCATTCCACCAGCGCATGAGCAGATCGCTGGAGGTAAGGGCCTGGAAAATGCGCTCCGGAGGCGCCGCGATCTGCACCTCGCTGATCACGGCGTCCTTGTCAGCGGTGACGATGGTTTGAGGCATGGAAATCATGGCAGGCTCCGGCTCGCTGTTTTAGACAGTGCTTTATTTCGCGCGCTGCAGGGCGAACACTTCCTTCATCTCCTTGCCGTGGTCGAGGAAGGTCCACTCTTCGCTGTGGTGGTTGGCGTCGGGCACGCTGAAGACGACGTGATGCATATGTCCGGCGTCGGGACTGGCCAGATTGGTGGCGTCGATGAAATCAAATATGACGCTCTTGCCGTCGGGCGAAAGCGTGGCCTTCATGCGCGGCTGGTTGCCGGCACCGCAATAGTGGGTCATCAGGAGGCGGTCGCCGTCCATGTGGAACATCGTGATCATGTCCTCCGGGCCCTCGCCGTGGATCTCGCTCATGAGCGCTGAGCCGCCGGCGGTCGAGCGGAAGGAGACCTGGATCATCTGGCCCTGGGAGTTCTTCCTTTCCCAGTTGCCTTCAAGCGTCTTCAGCAGGTCAAAGGATTTCTGCGCGCCGGACTGCGCCAGCGTGAAGGTCGCGCACAGGACAACGGCGATGGTCATTGCTTTGCGATGAAGTTTCATCGATTCTCTCCAGAGGTTGATTTGATCTTGCCTGGGACCCTGCCCGATTCGCGGGCATACTCCTGTTCGACAAATGCTTTCAGATTGGCCAGATTGGCTTGCCAGAAAACCCGGTAGTGTTCGAGCCACGAGTCTACCGCCTTCAGCGGCGCGGCGGTGAGCTGGTAATAGCGATGCCGTCCGCGGCGCTGCTCGACCACCAGGCGCGCCCGCCGCAACTGGCGCAGGTGGCGGGAAATTGCCGGGCGCGAAACCGGGAACGCTCCGGCGATCTGGCCCGCGGGCTGGGCGCCGTGGCGGAGCAGGTCGAGGACGGCGCGCCGGGTAGGATCGGCCAGGGCGTGAAAGGTAGCCTCCGCCGAATATGTAACCGAACGGTTTCGCATGATGCGTAACTATAGGGTTACATATGTCGCCGTGTCAAGGGAAATCTGCCGGAAAACTTCAGACCCACGCGAACCCTTGGGAATCGGCGCCCGGCAAGGGGGTGGACGAGAGATGAACTAGCCCGGTTTATTCAGGAGTATTGGCGCGGTTTTGAAGGGGCGCGGCTTTCAGCCGCGCCGATGCGGAGCAAAAAGAAGCCCGGCTTTAGCCGTTGGGGTGAGCCGCTGGAAACGTCCTGTGGTGTTAAGAACGGAGCCTTACTGCCGACCTCAGGGGCTGAATCCCCCGTTTTCGAGCGAGCCCTGGCGGCACGGCTGAAAGTCGCGTCCTTTCAAAGCACTTCATAAATAATGCAGGCTACGACCCGTTTCTTCCGTGGCCCAGCTTTTGCCGCAGATGCGCGGCGATCTGCTTGCCGTGGAAGCGGCCGTTTTCGATGAAGATTTCATTGGTGCGCGACCCCGCAACGATCACCCCAGCCACGTAGATTCCGCGGACATTGCTTTCCAGCGTCTCGGGATCGCAGACGGGACGGTACTGTTCAGACGAAAGCTCGATGCCGATGCTGCGCAGGAAATCATAATCCGGGTGGTATCCGGTCAGCGCGAAGACGAAGTCGTTCTTCAAGTGAAGCGGCCCGCCCGGGGTCTGGAGCACGACGTGATCGGTCCCGATTTCACGGACCGTGCTGTGGAAGTGGGCGGCGATTTCTCCGGCCTTGATGCGGTTCTCCAAGTCGGGGCGAACCCAATACTTGACGTGGGGGTGGATGTGTGGCCCGCGATAGACCAGGCTCACGCGAGCCCCGTGACGCCAGAGGTCGAGAGCGGCTTCGGCAGCGGAATTCTTGCCTCCTATCACCACCACGTCGGTGTCGTAGTAGGGATGCGGCTCGCGGTAGTAGTGGAACACCTTGGGAAGTTCTTCCCCAGGAATGTCCATCTGGTTGGGCAGATCGTAGTAGCCGGTCGCGACCACGATCTTTCGCGCACGGTAGTCGTGGATGTGGTCATGGCGGTCGGTGGCCGTGACGCGAAAGTCGCCGTCCCTGCCAGTGATGGTTTTCACCCAGTGGTATTGGCATACGTGCAACTCGTAATGCTCGGCGACGTGGCGGTAGTATTCCAGCGCTTCCTGACGAGTCGGCTTCGCCAGCGCGGTGGTGAACGGGATGTCTCCGATCTCCAGCAGTTCCGCAGTGGTGAAAAACACCATGTTGGTCGGGTAGTGGTAGATGGAGTTAACCAGGCAGCCTTTGTCGACGATGAGCGCTTTGAATCCGGCCTTCTGCGCCTCGATGGCGCAAGCCAAGCCGGTGGGCCCCGCACCGACTACCAGGAGGTCGACCCAGGAGTCAGGCCGGGTATGGGACTGCGTGCGCGGCAGCGTTTCCGGGATCTGTTCTACGGGCAAGGGTATAGAGCCTTTATTTGGGGTAACAAAAAACAGATGATTCTAGCACCGGGGGGAACCTCCCACCTGTCGCGGGAGTTGCGAAGACGCCGGGTACGCTATCTCACTTCTTCACACAGACCGCGACCCCGTCCCGGATGGGCAGGATGGTGGTAAACAGGTCTTTCGACCCATAAATCAATTTGTTGAACTCTAGGATGGCCGCCGTTTCGGCGTCCGGGTTTGGCTGCGCCACTTTGCCGCCCCACAGGACGTTATCGGTCACGAAGAGGCCGCCACTTTTCAGGTGGGGCAGTGCCAGACGGAAGACGCGCGGATAGTCGGTTTTGTCCACATCGTTGAAGATAATGTCGTACGGCTCTTTTTCTTCGGAGAGCAGTTCGAGCGCGTCTCCCACGCGGACAGCGATGCGCTGGCTGACGCCCGCCCGCTCGAAGTAGCGCCGAGCTTGGCTGGCATTCTTGGCGTCGCCGTCGGTGTAGATCACGCGTCCGTCCTCGCCCACCGCCCGAGCCCACCAGATGGTGGAGTAGCCAATGGCCGAGCCCATCTCGAAAACCTTCCGGGCCCCAGCGATCACGGCCAATTGATAGAGGATGCGGGCCACGGCCGGGCCAACGATCGGAACGTGATTCTTGGCTGCCTCGGCTTCCATCTCGGCCAGAACTTCGTCGCGCGGCGGCAGCATCGAGTACAGATAGTCTTCCACCGCTTCCACCGTGATTCCACCCATGCGCCAGTGGGCATTTGTGTTCTGGTCAGGCATACTTTCCTTTCGGTTACGAGCTTCGAGCCACGAGCTGCGAGCAACCAGGACACTCGCAGCTAATGCGTCACGAATCAAAATCCACAGGAAGATCGGCGTACTATCCCGCGACGAGCCGCCGCGATAGGTGCTCGTAGCTAACTACGAAATTGTCTGCCCCGGCTTCATCTCCAGCACCTTCACCGCGGGAGCCAGCTTCTGCAACTCGCTGGGCTTACCCGTCAGCATCGGGAAAGTTCCGAAGTGCATGGGAATGACCGTCTCCGGCTGCAGCAGCTTGCAGGCGTAGGCGGCCTCCCGCGGTGACATGGTGAAGTGGTCGCCGATCGGCAGCATCACGATCTTCGGCGCGTACAGGTCGCGAATGATGGCCATATCGCTGAACACGTTCGTATCGCCGGCGTGGTAAAGCTTCGCCCCGTTGGAGAATTCCAGCACATAGCCGCAGGCCTCGCCGCCATAGACGATCTGGTCGCCGTCCTGAATACCGCAGGAGTGCACCGCGTGCACCATGGTCACCTTCACTCCAGCAACCGTCTGCGTGCCGCCCTTGTTCATGGGGGAGATTTGCTTGACGCCCTTCTTCTCCAACCACAAGCAAAGCTCATAGATGCCGACGGCAATCGGGTTGTGCTTCTTGCCCACTTCGACCGCATCCCCGATGTGATCGCCGTGGCCGTGCGTGCAGAGAAGCACGTCCGCTTTCCGGACATTTTTCTCGCTCTCCGGACACATCGGGTTGCCCGCGATCCAGGGATCAAGGTAAAGGGTCTTCCCTTCCGGCGTTTCGATGCGAAAGGTGGAGTGGCCGAGCCAGGTGAGCTTGATGCCTTTGAGGTTCATGGTAGGTCTCAGTTGTCAGGTCTCTGGTCTCAGGAACGCCGACTAGAAGCCATCTCATAAATCCGTTTTGAAGGGGCGCGGCTTCAGCCGCGCCGTCAGACGCTGCTAAACATCGGGGCTTTAGCCCCTGAGGGAAGATTCGGTCCACCGCTTTGGTTCATTACGAGATAGCCTCTGTCTGCGAGCAAAGCTGGCAGCCGCACCGTCGGAGTTGGCAGCTCGCCCCTCGCCGCTACCCTTTGATCCATCCGTCGTAACCACCGGCGAGCGAATGCACGTTGTGGAATCCCATCTTTGTGAGCATCCAGCCCGTGAGCGTGGAGCGCAGGCCGCCGGAACAGTACAGCACCAGCTTGCGGTTCTTGTCGGTCGTCACCTTGTCGATCGACACTTCCACCATCCCGCGAGGGATCGCGATGGAACCGGCAATGGCGCCCTTCGCGACCTCATCGGGTTCGCGGACATCCAGCAAGACGAAGTCTTCGCCGGATTGCTGCATGCGTTTAAGGTCGGCAGGGTAAATCTCTTCGATTTCCAGCCTGGCTTCGTTAACCAGTTGCATCAGTTCGGGCATCGGCAAGGGAGAGGTACCTCCTGCAAAATTAGCATTCTAACAGCCTGCCGGCGGTCCCGGGTGGTCGGTTCCCCGTGAGCGAGACCATCCTCGTTCCCGAGAGGCCAGCAAGCAAGACGACAAACCAGAAACTCTGTCCGCTTGCCATCCTGTGTAAGATGTTGGCGTGCCCGACCTCAAAGTGCTGTTATCGCGGGAGCAAATTGCCCAGCGCGTGGTGGAAATGGGAGCGGAGATTGCCCGCGATTTTCGCGGCCAGTCCATCATTTTCGTCGGCGTACTCAAAGGCGCAGCCATTTTCCTGAGCGACCTTGCCCGTCATGTTCCGCTCGACGCCACCTTCGACTTTATCGGTGTCTCGAGCTACGGAAACCGGCCCACAGCGAAAGAGGATCCGGCCGGACACGCCGCTTGGGACTCGAGCGGCCAAGTGCGCGTCACCAAGGACCTGGACCAGTCTCTGGCCGATCGCAATGTCATTCTCGTCGAGGACATCCTCGACACCGGACTGACCATCAATTACATCCAGAAACTGGTGCAGGCACATCAGCCCCGCCAGGTGCGCATCGCCGCCCTGCTCGATAAGCCCTCGCGGCGCAAGCAGCCGATCCAGGCGCATTACATCGGGTTCACCATTCCCGATGCCTACGTCGTCGGCTATGGGCTAGACTATGCGGAGAAGTACCGCAATCTGCCCGACATCTGCGTTCTCGAAAACCCGTAACGCTGTGGTTAGTGGTTAGTGGCTAGAACTGGTTTCAAAATTCGGTTTTGGGCAGGGCACGGCTTCAGCCGTGCCGCCGAGACCCGCCATGAATGCGGGCTTTAGCCCCTCAGGGTCGGCCTTCTGAACCCTCAAAAGGACTTTTGAAGCCAGTTCTAGTGAATACCTAACCACTATCCACCAACCGCTAACCACTGCAGTAGAAAACCCGGCTGCTATGATGA
Organism: Terriglobales bacterium; assembly: GCA_049696815.1. Classification (GTDB taxonomy): domain Bacteria; phylum Acidobacteriota; class Terriglobia; order Terriglobales; family Acidobacteriaceae; genus Acidiflorens. Next base: position 154,796 of record JBAVUO010000013.1, read on the forward strand.
AAGGGGTGAGCCGAACTGCCTCAACAACAGCACCGTCCTCCCAGGTCGAGCCCCTTCTGCTGGAAGTGACCGACGTGGTCAATACCACGCTCGACCTGGAAACCACGCTGCGGCGCGTGGCCGAACTGGTGCGCAAAGTCATTGATTACGAAATCTTTGCCATCCTCTTGCTCAGCGAGCAGCGGCAGGAGTTGTATGTCCGCTTTCAGGTCGGATATCCGCCGGAAGTCGCCGACCGCCTCCGCGTCAAAGTGGGCCAGGGCATCACGGGGCAGGCGGCGCAACTGCGGCAGGCCGTGCTGGTCGCCGACGCGGCCCAGGAAGATTCCTACATCGCGGCCTTGCCCAACGTCCATTCAGAATTAGCTGTTCCTCTGATCGTCAAGAACCGGCTGATCGGCGTGATCGATATCGAAGCCCGCGAAAAGGGTTACTTCACCGAGGAGCACAAGCGATTGCTGACCCTGATCGCGTCGCGCATGGCCGTGGGCATCGAAAACGCCCGTCTGCATACCCGGACCACACGCCAGGCGCGTACCCTGCTGCTGCTCAACGAGATTGCCCGCGAGTTGACCTCGATTCTCAACCTCGACGAGTTGCTCAAGCGTATTGCCGAACTGCTCAAGCGGCTGATCGATTACCAGATATTCAGCATTCTTCTGCTGGATGAGGCCGGGGAGAAGCTGCAACACCGCTTTGCGCAACGCTTCCAGGAACGGCTTCATCTGAAGCACGACATAGCGCTGGGCCGGGGAGTGGTCGGCTACGCCGCCCAGGCAAAAGACGCCGTACTGGTGCCTGACGTCAGCAAGGATTCGCGTTACATCCCGGTCAATCCGGAAACGCGGTCCGAACTGGCGGTTCCGCTGATCTACCAGGGAAAAGTGATTGGCGTCATCGACCTGGAGCATACCCGCCGCGGCTATTTCACCGAGGACCACAAGCGCACCCTGACCACGCTGGCAGCCCAGATCGCCATTGCCATCGCAAACGCGCGTCTGTACGAGGAGATCGCAAGACAGGAACAGCGCCTGGAACGTGACCTGTCGCTGGCCCGCGAGCTGCAAGTCCGGCTGCTGCCGCCATCGGACCCCAAGCTGGCGAATCTCGCGGTCCACGCTAAGTTCGTTCCGGCGCGCGCGATTGGCGGCGACCTCTATGACTTCGTTCCCTACTCGCTGTCGCGCCTGGGCATCGTGATTGGCGACGTGAGCGGCAAGGGCGCGCCGGCCGCCATCTATGCCGCGCTGGTCAGCGGTATTTTGCGCTCCCACGCACCCATCGAGCCCGGCCCGGCGGAGATGCTTTCGGCGGTGAATCTTTCGCTGGGAGAGCGGCGCATCGACGGGCAGTTTGTTTCCATCATCTACGCTGTGTGGGATGACCAGCAACGCACGCTGCAGGTGGCGAATTCAGGATTGCCGCGTCCCATCTACTGCCATGATGGGAAGATCGAGATTGTCGATGCCACCGGTCTGCCCCTGGGATTGTTCGACGAGGCGGAGTACGACGAATTCAGTTTCCGCGCTAAGCCCGGAGACTTGTTCGTCTTCTTCAGCGACGGTATTCTCGACGCCCCTAACCGTCATGGGCAACCTTTCGGACATGCGCGCGTGGAAGAAATCGTTGCCGCTTGTTCCACCAAGTCCGCCGATTGCGTGGTCAACAACATTTTCAAGGCCGTTTCCGAACATGCCGCGGGCGTGGACCCGTTTGACGATCAGACGGTGGTGGCCATCAAGGTTAAGGGCGGTCCGGGCAAACGCAAGTGAAGCGCACCGCCAAACCTGAACTCGTCCGGCCTCCCGCCTTCGCCTACCAGGGCCCGGCCCGCGGCGGAGCGCACCCGGCCTTGTTTTGTGAATCGGTCTCCCTCGAACGCCTGGCGGCAAGACATGCAACGCCGCTCTACGTGTACTCGGCGGCGGCGATCCGCGCGCGGCTAAGCGCATTCGCGCGCGCTTTCCGTTCTGTCCCGCACACGCTTTGTTATTCCGTGAAGGCCAACTCCTCGTTGGCCATCCTGCGCTTAATCGCGCGCGAGGGCGCAGGGTTTGATGTGGTCTCCGGCGGAGAGCTCGAACGAGTTCTGCGCGTAGATCAAGATCGCCGCGCGGCCAAACGCGTCGTGTTTTCCGGCGTCGGCAAAACGGTGCCGGAGATGGAACTCGCCCTCCGCGCCGGAATCCTCCTGTTTAACATTGAGAGCGCCTCGGAACTGGAGACGCTGGCCGAGGTCGCCGCACGCGTGAAAAAGCAAGCTGCCATCGCGGTGCGCGTGAACCCCGACGTTTCGGCGAAGACCCATCCCTATATTTCGACCGGATTGCACGAGCACAAGTTCGGCGTGCCGATTTCCGAGGCCGAAACTCTTTACGCGAAGGCCGCAAAGCGGTCGTATCTGAAGGTGGCCGGGGTGAGCGTCCATATCGGATCGCAGATTACGGACGTCAGCTCTTTCGCCGACGCGCTGGAGCGAGTTGCCGACCTGGTGCGCGCCCTTCGGGCACAGGGGCACGATATCCGCTATGTGGATGCGGGCGGCGGCCTCGGAATTTCCTATGAAGGCGCCGCGGAAAACTTCACCCAGCGGATCTCCGCTTACGCTCGAGCTGTGCTCAAACCCTTGCGCCGGTTGAACGCGCATCTGCTGCTGGAGCCGGGACGGTCCATCGTGGGTCCGGCGGGCGTGCTCCTGACCCGCGTGATCTACCGGAAAACGAATAACGGCAAACGCTTCCTGATCGTAGATGCGGCGATGAATGACCTGCTGCGGCCGTCTCTGTACGGTGCCTATCACGAAATTGTGCCAGTGACTCGCAACTCGCGCGAAACCGAGATTACCGATGTCGTCGGCCCAATCTGCGAGACCGGCGACTTCTTTGCGCGCGACCGCGAACTGCCATTCGCAAGCGAAGGCGATTTGCTGGCGATTCTGGACGCGGGGGCCTACGCCGCCGCGCTGGGATCGAACTACAACACCCGCGGCAAACCAGCGGAAGTCTTGGTGGAAGGAACGACGGCGCGACTGGTCCGACAGCGGGACAGCTTGCGCGATCAACTGCGATTAGAGAAAGGCCTAAGCCGTCGCGGCTCACTTACCTAAAGCCATATCTTGGCGTAGAATGCCTTTGTTCTTGGGCCTGGACGTACCCGACGTCCGGCTCTAAGTTCCCGGCAACAAACAAATGCATCTGTGGTCTTCGGAGTAACAATGGAACCCCAGACAATAGGTCGTCAGTTTGCAAGTGCGGGTCTTTGCGTGCTTCTTGCCAGTTTCGCCTGGCCCCAGCAGATGACGAGTTTCGACCGCGGTCGTGCTCAGGTCATACTACAGGTCATCGCCAGCGACGTGCGCAAACACTATTACGATCCGAAGTTGCATGGCCTGGACTGGGATGCCAAGGTGGACGAAGCAAAAAAGAGAATCGACAGCACTCAGTCGTTCAATATGGCCATGTCCCATATCGCCGCCTTGCTTGACACCCTCGACGATTCGCACACATTTTTCCTTCCGCCCCAACACGCATACCAGCACGACTATGGCTGGCAGTATCAGATGATCGGGGGCCATTGTTACATAATCCGAGTGCGACCAAAAAGCGATGCCGAGGCAAAGGGCTTAAAGGCCGGCGACGAGATACTGGCTATCAATGGATACTCGCCCAACCGCGATAACCTTTGGAAGATGCACTATGTGTTCACGATCTTGCGACCCCAAGCCGCGCTCCGGTTGAATATTAAGACACCAGCCGGCGGCGAGCGTCAGCTGGACGTCTTGGCCAAGATTCGCGAGCACAAGAAAATAACGGATCTCACCGGCGGCAACGCAGGGAACGACATCTGGGATCTGGTCCGCGAGGAAGAGGCGGAGGAGCATCGCCTGAAAGCTCACGCCGTAGAGATGGGTGACGAGTTGATGATTCTCAGATTGCCGCTATTCGGTTCCTCTGACGTCGACAGGATGATCGACAAGGCGCGCAAGCACAAGGCTCTGATTGTTGACCTGCGTGGAAACCCAGGTGGCAGCGTGGAAACGCTTAAATCCCTGGTAAGCGGCGTTTTCGAGAAAGAAGTGAAAGTCTGCGACCGTGTCGGTAGAAAGGAGAACAAGCCGATGGTCGCCAAGCCTAGGCACAACCCATTCACGGGAAAGTTAGTCGTGCTTGTGGATAGCCGTTCCGCTTCGGCTTCAGAAGTATTCGCGCGCGTGGTGCAGCTCGAGAAGCGAGGAGTTGTCGTGGGCGACCCCTCATCTGGCAGTGTAATGGAATCTCAGCACTACGACGAGAAGATGGGCACGGATACCGTCGTCTTCTACGGGGCGTCCAACACGGACGCAGATTTGATCATGACCGACGGTAAGAGTCTCGAACACAGCGGTGTAGTGCCGCACGAGCGCGCCGTGCCCGCCGCTGGTGATTTGGCCAGCGGACGCGATCCAGTTCTGGCACACGCCGCCGAAACACTCGGAGTCAAACTGAGTGCCGAAGATGCGGGGAAAATGTTTCCCTACGAATGGCCCCCGGAGAATTAGAGCCGCTCGTCTTCGACGCAAGGCTTGGCTTACAGCGCCTCCAGAAAATTAGTCACCGCCCGCAGCACCGGCTCCGGCTGCTGGATGAATAAAGCGTGCCCAATGGTGCGAAACCGTACATGGGTATGGTGGGGCAGCACCCGCGTGGCCAGCGCGACATCCACGTCAGACATCAGCCCTCCCAGTTCCCGGCTGGCTTGCAAAAGCAGCGTTGGGCAGGAAATTCCGCGCAACACAGCCTCGCCGTCCCAGCCTTCCAGCGCCGAGCCATCAATCGCCATCTCGTAAACGTCGGGATCGTTCTGCTTTACGCAACGCGCCCAGGCCAGCAGATACGCTTCGTCATTTCCGGGAAGTTTGCTGATCGTGATGGGGGCGCCCGATCCCGCGACTTGAACTTCGATCCTGCCGATGCCGGCCGCGATCTCTTCCACCGTCCCGTTTTTGCGCGCAAGATCGCGCAGTCCGGAAAACAGCTTTGTGTACATCGGGCTGGGAACCCGCCCGGCGATAATCATGTTGTCGCCGAGGATGAGGGCGCGCACCAGTTCGGGATGATGGCTGGCCACCCACATACCCACCATGCCGCCAAGGGAATGCCCGAAGAGGACGGCAGGCCCGGCAACGCGTTCGCACAGAAAACGAGCGACGTCCTCCGAGTACTCGGTGCCGCGGTAGCCGCGAGCGACATGCGCCGACTTGCCGTGTCCGCGAAAATCGGGCGCGAAAATGTGCCAACGCATGCTCAGCGCCGGAATCAGCGGCAGGAACACCTGCCATCGCCGTCCCAGTCCGTGCAACAGCACGAGCGGCGGCCCATTGGCCGGGCCCTCGGCATAGCTCACGCGAACCTCGCCCGCGTCGAATGTCCGCTCGACAATCCCCGGATGGCCCTCGTTCACACTCGTCACCGTCTCGCGTTGCCGGTGTCGTACGTCACCTTGCCGCCAACCCAGGTCTTGAGCACCCTGACGTCGCGGATCTTCACCGGATCGATGTTGATTACATCGTCGCTCAACAGCACCATGTCGGCCAGTTTGCCGGGAGTAATCGAGCCTTTTTCGTTCTCCTGGAATTCGGCGTAGGCCGATCCCATGGTATAGGCCTCGATCGCTTCCTTCACGGTCAGCTTCTGCTCCGGAAACCAGCCCTGCGGATTCTTCCCGTCCAATGTCGCACGGGTCACCGCGGCGTACAGCGTCAGCATCGGATTCAGAGGAGCGACGTTCCAATCCGTCCCCAAAGCCAAACGCACCTTATGACCCAGAAATGTCCGGAAGGCATACGTGCGGCTCGCGCGATCGTGTCCGATGCGGCCCTCAGCCCAGCGCCCGTCGTCAATGGCGTGATAGGGCTGCACCGAAGCAATGACATGAAGCTGGGCGAAGCGGTCGAAGTCCTTCGCTGCCATGTGCTGCGCGTGCTCGATCCGCCAGCGGCGGTCGGCAGGCCCGTGGGCTTTCTCAATTTCGGCGTAGATATCCAGGATGGCGGAAATTCCAGCATCGCCGATGGCGTGGGTGCAGAGCTGCAGTCCAGCGGCGTCGGCCTTCATCATGCGATCGCGCATGAGCGAGATGGGGTGCATTCCATCCGCGAGCAAGCCCCGGTTTCCGGGCTGATCGGCAAAAGGCTCGAAGAAATAGGCCGTGGCCGAGCCGAGAGAGCCGTCGGCAAAAGACTTCACGGCACCGAGGCGCAGGTAAGGACCGCCGAAGGCGTGGCGAATGCCAATCTTTACCTGGTCGTCCACCTGGGGAATCAGAGGCGCGGCATAGATGCGCGTGGTCAGCTTCCCTTCCCCGAGCAGCTCGGAGTAGATCGCGATATCGGCGTAGTCGGGGTCCATGTCCTGCACGCTGGTGACGCCAAGCGAAGCTGCATGCCCGAGGGCGCGTTCAATGGCGTGGCGCCGCTGGTCATGCGTGGGCGCAGGAATCACTTTGTAAACCAGGTCTGCCGCGGCGTCTTTCAGAGCTCCCGTGGGATTGCCTTGGTCATCGCGGACGATCACCCCACCTGCTGGATCGGGAGTTTGCGCCGTGATGCCCGCCAGCTTCAGTGCCAGAGAGTTGGCCAGAATCATATGGCCGTCATAGCGACCCACGGCCACCGGAGTCTGCCCGGTCACCGGATCAATCAATTCCCTGCTGGGAAGTTGCGCCGGATTCCACTTGGTTTCGTCCCAGTCGCCGCCCTGGAGCCACTCCCCTTTCGCGGTGATCGCCGCACGCTGGCCAATGCGCCGCACAAATTCCTGCGGGCTGGTCGCGTCATTCAATTGCACGTTGTCGAGCTGGGAACCGCCGGACATAAAGTGCACGTGGGCGTCGTCGAACCCGGGGAGAAGGCGCTTTCCGGAAGCGTCCAGCACGCGGGTCTGCGCTCCGCGCCAGGCGTCCACTTCCTGATTGGAACCGACGGCGACGATGCGCTCTCCCAAGATGGCGACCGCTTCGGCCTCGGGGCGGGAGCGATCCACCGTCCAGACCTTGGCATTTCGGATGATGAGATCGGCGGCAGGTTTGGTTTGGGCGGCGACAAATGCAACGCTACCGGCAACGGCAATGGCCACCTGTAGAAATCGCTGGTTCATGGTTTTCCACCTCTGGCGGAGTAGTCGTAGAGACGCAGCTTGCTGCGTCTCCTCGCTACGGGATCCGAGACGCGGCAAGCCGAGTCTCTACGGATGCCTCCCGCACGATCACCGCTCTCCCCACTTCAACTTGGTGCGGAGAACTTCGAAGAACGTCTTCTGGAAGCGCAAGAGCTTGGCGGCGTGTTCGGCCTTGACGCAACGCACGGTATCGCCGTCGCGCACCGGCATGCCAACCTGCCCATCCAGACTCAGGTAGGCCTCTTCTTGCCCGGTTTTCACCTGGACTTCGATTTCCACCGTATCGCGCACCACCACCGGCCGGTGGGTCAGCCCGTGCGGAGATACCGGAGTGACGACAAAGGCGCCCACGTCCGGCTTGAGAATCGGGCCGCCCGCCCCCAACGAGTAGGCAGTCGAACCCGTCGGTGTCGCGATGATCAGGCCATCGGCCTTGTAGCTAGAGACGAATTCCTTGTCGACAAATAGCTCGAAGTGGTTCAGGCGCGAGATCGCGCTCTTGCTCACCACCACGTCGTTCAAGGCCAGGTGAGTGGCGACGGCTTTGTCGCCCCGGACCAGTGAACAACTCAACATGGAGCGCCAATCCTCCAGGTATCGGCCTTTCTCAATCGATTCCAGGGCGGGATAAAGATCGGCGAGAGGAAACTCGGTGAGAAAACCGAGCGTGCCCAAATTCACCCCTAGAATCAGCGTCCCAGCCTGCGAGACGGCACGCGCCGCAGAAAGCAGAGTGCCGTCGCCTCCGAAGACCAAGGCAAGATCCGGATGGTGCGATCCCAAGTCGCCGCGCTCCGCGACGTTATCCCACGGACTATACTTCGTGCTCTCCCGATCCACGACCACCGCGGCGCCGCGCTGTCGCAGCCATTGATAGACCCCGGGCAACACATTGGACAATTCCGCACGCCCAGGTTTCGAAATGATGGCAACGGTCTTGAGTCGAGTTAGGGGCTGCAGATCGCCGGGCATTGAACTCCCGATTGTACAATCACTCGTCCGCTCGCGGCGGGAACTCGGCGTAGAGCAGGAACTCCCGGTTGCCTTCGGCGCCCAGGATGGGAGACTCGATCCATTCCATACCGGCGCAGTTCAGGCTGCGCAGGCTGGCCTCCACTTTCATCACGGCAGATTGTTGCGCCGATTCATCGCGCACGATTCCGCCTTTCCCGACCAGTTTGCGGCCAACTTCGAATTGCGGTTTCACCAGCACCACGATTTGCCGCACTCCAGGCTGCTCCCGATCAGAAAACGCCGCGCGGATTACCGCCGGCAGTACCAGGGTGGCCGAGATGAAGGAAACATCCATGGCGATGAAGGCAATGGCTTCGCTGAGATCGTCCGAGGTGAGATAGCGGGCATTCGTTTTCTCAAGAAGCCGGATGCGAGGGTCGGTGCGCAGCCGGAAGTCCATCTGGCCGTAGCCGGTATCCACGGCGATCACACGGGCGGCGCCGTGTTGCAGCATGCAATCGCTGAATCCACCGGTGGAGGCGCCGATGTCGAGGCAGACTTTGCCGGTGAGATCGATCGGCCAGTGATCGAGCGCCTTTTCCAGCTTCACTCCACCGCGGCTGACGTAGCGCAGATCCTCGCCCAGCAACCGTAAGGCGGCATCATGCTCGACCGCGGCGCCGGCCTTTTCGATTTTCTGCTCGTTGACCAGAACTTTGCCGGCGAGAATCAGCGCCTGCGCCCGCTCCCGCGAAATAGTTAGACCGCGCTCTACCAGCAGTTTGTCGAGACGTGTCTTCACTGTCCCAGAGTCATGAAGTCGCCGCGCGATGCGGCCCGCCCTTGATGCGGTGCAGAATGTAAAACCGCTTCCGTTAACAGGAGGTTACAGGAATAAGTCCCCGATTTTCCACAAAGTTTTGCACGGCTGTGTTGAAAAGTCTGTCCGAATGCACCGTTTCTTGAACTCTGCTCATACAATCGTGCGCGCCGACCGGAAAAAGGTGACAAAAAAGCCGCCCGTGTGGGCGGCTTCCAAAACAAATTTGCGGAACTCACTGCCTGAAAACTTATCCGGCGACCTCTTCGAGCAGCTTCTGGTCGATATCGAAGTTGGCATGCACGTTCTGCACGTCGTCGCAATCTTCGAGCGCTTCCATCAGCCGGATCATCTGCGTCGCCTGCTGGCCTTCCAGCTTGATGTAGTTCTGTGGAATCATGGTGATGCTGGAAGATACCGGGGTGATTCCCGCCTTTTTCACGGCTTCCAGGACGGCTTCATAGGCGGCAGGCGCGGTGATGACCTCCCAGTGATCGCCGTCATCCTTCAGGTCTTCTCCGCCCGCCTCCAGGACGATATTCATCAGGTCATCCTCCTTGGCCGCGGACTTGGGAATCACGATGTCGCCCTTCTTGTGAAACATCCACGAGACCGCACCCGCTTCGGCCATGTTGCCGTTGTTCTTGCCGAAGACGTGCCGAATTTCACTCACCGTGCGGTTGCGGTTATCGGTTGAAATTTCCGCCAGCAGAGCCACCCCGCCCGGCCCGTAGCCTTCGAGAACGAATTCTTCGTACATCAAGCCCGGCAGTTCCCCGGTGCCGCGCTGGATGGCGCGCTTGATGTTGTCGGCGGGCATGTTCTCGGACTTCGCCGCCAGGATGGCCGTCCGCAGGCGCGGGTTCATGTCGGGATCGCCACCCGACTTGGCAGCCATTGCGATTTCCTTGATGAGACGGGTGAAGATCTTGCCGCGCTTGGCGTCCAGCGCGCCCTTCTTGTGTTTGATTGTCGCCCATTTTGAATGGCCGGACATAGGAATACCTCGTATCTAAAGAACCGGAATTGCGCTGATCCTATGGACTAAGAGATCGCCCGCGGAGGAGATCACAGGATAGCCTCGACGTAAACAGTTCGAGCGAAGTCAAAATTATAGCATGGGGGCGGGGCCAAAACGGCTGCCTGAGCCGAGAAAGCCATGCAGGCTCATCAGCCAGGTACCGCCGAGAACGGGCATGAGGTACCCTTGTCGAGAATCTCTCATGCCCGCGAACTCCCTCGATCGCCGACTCACCCAACTCGAAGCCTGCCGCTACCTTTTCGGTCGCCACGAAGCCGTCCGCGTAGTAAAGCTGCTGAAAGCACTCGACGCCGCGCGCTTCCCTGACCCGTCCTCGCTGATCCGCTTCCACGAAGCCTTGCTCTTCCTGAGAGCGTTTCCTCAAGGGCCGGCGGTGGTGCGCCTCGCCGGCCGCATCCTCAATCGTTTCCACAAGAAAGTCGAAGCGCTCCGCAAGTCCGGCGCCGACATGAGCGCCTTCGGCCCGCTCGAAGTCTCCGGCATAGCTGGCACGCAGATGGAAGATACGCTTAGCTTCGACGTAGCCAGCTGGCTCATTCAGCGCATGCCTGACAAAGTCGAAGTCGCCTGGGACCACTACGAACCAGGGCGAGAGTTAGGCACCACCGGCCCGCGCTTCATCCCCTTGCTCGAGGACGACGCCTTTGTCGAGGCCGACACTCCGTGGCGCCGGTGGCTCGAAACCGCCGCGGGCAGGAAAAGCGCCAGTCCGGCATGGCTGATGCAACGCTTGGAACGGTTGCCGCTGCCGGTCCAACAGAAAGCCGAACTCTACGAATCCCTGCGTGTGCCCCTGCGTTGGAATCTCGGGAACTCCCGTCTCACGCGCACGCGCAACTGGAAGCCGGTAAGCAGCGTCTTCTATCACGCCGGCCCGCTGATCAGCCGCAGCGATGTCTCTCTCGCTCGCGAATTAGCGAACCGACCGCCAACACTCACCAAGCTCTCGCGCAGGCGGGGCGAAGCAGTCATGGACATGGTCCGCGAGGTCATGCTGGTCCGCTACCGCGAACTCTACGGCACCACGCTGGGAGATCCGGCCTCAGTCGTCCGCGCCGACCTCGGCCGCGGAGTTTCGATCTTCCTCTGGAACCTGCCCCCGGATCGCCGCCTGCCACTGCGCGCCTATGCGGCGGGATTCACCCTGAAGAACGGCGTGCCCATCAACTACATCGAAGCGATCGCGCTCGGCGAGTGGATGGAGGTCGGCTTCAACACCTTCTACACCTTCCGCGGCGGCGAAGTCGGATGGATCTACGCGCAGGTACTGCGCTGCCTCTGTCACCTCATGGGAACGACGTGCGTCTCCGTGTATCCCTACCAACTGGGCCATGACAACGAGGAGGCCATCGAATCGGGCGCCTTCTGGTTCTACCGCAAGCTGGGCTTCCGGCCGGGCCGTCCGGATCTGCAAAGACTTGTCGAGCGCGAAGAACGCAGAATCGCCGCCGATCCAAAATACCGAACGCCGGCCAGAACGCTGCGACGCCTCGCCGCCGGACACGTGTTTTATGAGCTGCCGGGAAGTGAGGTTGCAGCGTGGGATAATTTTTCCACCCGTAGCCTCGGCCTGCGAGTGAACCGGCGAATGGCCCGCGAGTTCGGAGGAGACAGCCGCCGCATTCGCGCCGCCTCAGCCCGTTCTATCGCGCGCGCGTTGGGCGTGGAGACATCGTCGTTGACCGCTTCAGAGCAGGCCAGCCTGGAGAATTTTGCGCTTGTGCTGGCTCTGATTCCCGGTCTCTCTTCGTGGACGCGGGACGAGAAACAGCTCATCGTGCGCATCATCCGGGCCAAGTCCAAGCCGGACGAGATGCTCTACCTCCACCTCCTGCAAAATCACGGCCGGCTGCGCGATTCCCTGCTGCGCCTGGGCTCGTAGGACAGATCTCCATATTGCGCATCCAATTACGGCATGATGACGATGGGCGCGACTGGCCCTCGTTCGCAACCGCCTTTCCACTGGCGCGGCTTCCAGCCGGGCGGCGGGCCGGGGACGGCGGGTCCTGGACCGGTCAGATGGGCGGCGGGGGCTTCGACGGCCCGCCCGCCGGCGGTGTGTTTGTAGCTCAGTCGGATTCTGATCTGCGTCCCGTTTCGCGGAGTGCCGGTCCTGTTTTGTTCTACCGTGACGCTGTCGAAGCGGCTAAGCTCGCGGGTGACCTGGTCGGGAGCCATCCCGTAGAACGCCCTCACGGTTTGGGGGCTGTCCGGGGTTATGTAGTAGATGTAAGGGTCCGGGCTGGTCATGATCAGGGCGGTGGACTGGTCGATGTCGAGAACGGCGCCGGGATAAAGCGAAACGGTCAGGTCGATGGCGGTGGGCGGGTGATCGCGGAGCTGCTTTGCGGTCCAGGCGACATCGCCGAACGGCGTGCCCTCCGAGGGCTTGGTTTTGCGGAAGATGCTGAACGTGACGACGCCGTTATCGTCGGTTACTTTTCGCATGCTGTCCCCGGGTTCCCGGTCGGGGTTGACATCGGTGTAGAGGGCGCCAGACGGAGACGCCTTGTAGACTCCGGCCTGCACGAAAAAGCGCTCGATGTCGGTGACCTTCGTGCCGGGCGGGAAGTTGTACACGATGGTTTGCAAAAAAGACCGCTGGGGCCATCCCTGCGCAAGCGTGTTCTGCATGTCGATTCGTGCGCCGGGGGGAATCGGGTAACGCAGCCACTCGGCCGACGGCGGGGATTTCCGCAGCAAGGCCGTGTACTCGGCTGGGCCGCAGACCATCTGCTGGGCGGTCGCCTGCACCGCCAGCACCGCAACCGCAATTCGGATCACCAACGCATGGGAAGTCATGGCAGATAGCATCCCTTCTCGAACTTGACAAAAAGTCTCGGAGAACGCGCGGAGAAATACAAGCATTAAAGTGAGGTGAAATTCTATAATCAGGCCTCACGCCTGTAGACAAAATCAACAAGAGTGGCTCTACACTTCTAGAATTGCCGCGATAAATGGTGCTCTCGACTTAGAAGTGGTTCCAAGAATCGGTTTTGGGAAGGGCACGGCTTCACAGGTTGCCGGAGAAAGTCTGGTTCTGGGTGGCGCAGCGCCGGGGTCCCCAGCACGCCCGCCTTTGGCGTGATGGGGTGGAGGGCTTTAGCGCTGCGATCAGGACTTTGTTTTCATCAGCGGCTTTAGCCGCCGAGGTCACCGATTCGACTGTTCTCCGTTATCATGGATGGTTCTTCGGCGCTCCCTAGTTCATGTTCTCGCAGCGCACAAACTGGAAGCTCACGCCCAACGCCTTCACCGCCGCGATCGCGGAGGTGCGTGCCTCCGGCCAGGAGATTCTCGATCTCACCCTGTCCAACCCCACCGAGGCAGGAATCGAGCCCGATGGGGAGGCGGTGCTGGCGGCTCTTTGCACTCCTGAGTCACTCAAATACGACCCCCAGCCCCGAGGCATGCTGGCGGCGCGCCAGGCCGTGTGCCGCTACTACCATGAGACCCACGGCATCTTTGGGCTCGACCCGGAGCGCCTTTTCCTGACCACCAGCACCAGCGAGGCCTACACCTACATCTTCCGGCTTCTCGCGAATCCGGGAGACGAAATCCTGGTGCCCAAGCCCAGCTATCCGCTGTTCGAGTTTCTCGCCGATCTGGCGGACGTGAAGCCGGTGCCCTACCCCCTGATTTACGACCACGGCTGGCAAATCGATTTTGATTCTCTATACAAGGCGGCCACCCCGCGAGCTCGGGCAGTCATTGCCGTCCATCCCAACAATCCGACTGGATCGTATGTCCGGGCCGACGAGGCTCTGGCGCTCAACGAATTCTGTCGCGACTACGAAGCCGGCTTGATTGTGGACGAAGTTTTCCTGGATTACGCCCTCGACGGTGTGTCGCGCAACTCTTTCGTCAACAATCCCGAGGCGCTCACCTTCACCCTGAGCGGGGTATCGAAAATCTCCGCGCTGCCGCAGATGAAACTGGCCTGGCTGGTGGTTGACGGCCCGGAAGACATGGCGACCGCGGCCCTGGCCCGGCTCGAGGTGATCGCCGATACCTATCTCTCACTGAATGCCCCAGTGCAACTCGCCGCGCCCGTGCTGCTGGATCAGCGCAAGGAAGTCCAGCCCATTCTGCTCGATCGCTTGCGCGTAAATCTCGGCGAACTGGATCGGCAGCTGGTCCTGCATCCCTCATGCACGCGATTCCAGGTCGAAGGCGGATGGTACGCCGTGCTGCGCGTGCCTGTGGTTCAGAGCGATGAGGAACTGGCCATTGACGTCGTGCGCAAGATGGGGGTTATTGTGCATCCGGGCCACTTCTACGACTTCCCCACGGAAGGGCACCTCGTTTTGAGCCTGATCACCGAACCCGCCGATTTTCGCGAAGGCGTGGAGCGGCTGCTGCAGGTCGTCGCAGGTTGAGCTTCTTCTAGCGACGGCAAGGCAGCAATCTTGAAAGCGATCCTCCCATTGTCGAATGAGCGCAAGGAATCGCCATCTCAATGCCCTCCCAAAACGGGAAATTCCACGAGAACCGCCTGCCTCCTAAGATTCCTTGACTCCTCCACCGCTTGGCCGGACAATGGCAAACGGGTTACGAACTCCCCCCAAGGACGTTCCCAGGCTCCTTTCGCAGGCCGAACCCAACGCCCCGGCAAAGCCTTTTCCTTGGGGTCTCGTGGAATGATTTCGTTCAAGCGGTTCTCTGTCGGCCTGCGTCTCAGACGGGAAAGGCGGCCGGGGAAAGGAGAATCCAGATGCGGAAAGCCCAAACAGCACATTTTCTGTTCACGGTCTTGATATGTTTGTTCTTGGTAGCTTTGTTGGCCTCCGCGGAGGTCCGTCCAGCTGTGTACTCCAACGGCAGCCTGAAAGGTTCCTACAGTTTCCTGACGAACAAGTGGCTGACCGACCCCGATTCGCAGACGCCGCACGCCATACTTGGCATCATGAACTTTGACGGATTGGGGAACGCGACCGCCGCCCTGACTGATAACAACAACGGCACCGTGATCACCGCCACCGGCACTGGAACCTATTCGGTAGCCAAGGACGGTACGGGAAGCATCAGCTGGACAGATTCCAACGGCGGTCACGCCACGCAGATCATCGTACTTGACGCCGCAGGCAAGGGTTTTCAGGGACTCACTACCTCGTGCACCGGCTGCGACACGAGCGTTTACAGCTACACGGCGGTCAAGATGGGCGCGTCGTCGTTCAGCAGCGCCAGTTTGAAAGGCAACTTCGAATGGATGTTGACGAAATGGACGTCCAGCCAGAACTCGACCGCCGCCTGCAGCTTGGGCAGACTGACGTTCGATGGCGTAAGCAAGGTGAAGGGTACGGGCACGGACGTATCCGGAAGTGGAATCCAAAGCTCTAACTGGGCTGGAACCTATTCCGTGAACCCGTATGGAAGTGGTTCCGTCACCGTGACGGACCAGTACAACAACTCGTTCACGATAGCGTTCGTGCTCAATTCGGCGAACCCGACAACGTCGGTCGCCAAGGGCGCTCAGTTGATGGTGACCGCCTGCAACACCTGTGGGATTACAGGGGCGGTTAATACCGGAACGGCAACGAAACAGTAAGAAGCCGGCCGTGAGCGCATGAGAACGCAGGCGGCCGGAACAGACTCGATCCGGCCGCCTCCCACCCAACTGCGTCCTCAGAGGTCAACGGCACCACGCGCCTCGCCTTTGAGATGAGTGTGAGAACCGCCTAAGCCCTAGAGCCAACAGACCAAGGTTCATTTGCTATTCGCCCCAACCTCGAACCTGTTATCCTGATCGCCATTTTCTGGAGGAGCGCATTTATGTCTATCTCGCGTCGCGGATTCTTAGGCTCGGCTGTCGCTGCTTCTGTGGCGGCGACTCTTCGTCAGAACAAAGATGAGAGCCGTACCGAGACTTCGCCAAACATGCGGAAGTCGATCATCATCTGTGCCTTCAATGGGTATAACTATCTCGACGACGCTTTCACGTTCCTGAAGAATGGCGGCGACACGCTCGATGCCGCATTGCGTGTGGTCAAAGGCCCGGAAGACGATCCCAACGACAGCAGTGTCGGGCTCGGCGGCCTGCCCAACGAAGAGGGCGTGGTGGAACTCGATGCCTGCTGCATGCACGGCCCCACGCGCCGTGCCGGGTCGGTTGGTGGCGTGCGCAATATCAAGAATGTATCCCTGGTCTCGAAGGCGGTCATGGAGCACACCGGGCATGTCATGCTCGTGGGCGAAGGTGCGGAGCGGTTCGCCGTCGCCATGGGTTTCCCGCGCGAGAACCTGCTCACCGATCGCTCCCGAAAAATCTGGTTGCTGTGGAAGGAAAATCATTCCAACAGCGACTGGTGGGGACCGGGATTGGCCTCTCCGGAGTGGAAGGCTCCCGACCTGTCTCCGCAATCGGACCTCTGGGAAGAGCGCCTGCACCTGATGGAAGAGCAAGCCGCGAGAATCGGAATCGAACCCGAATTCCGCATGGCCGCGATCCGGAGCGTGCTGTTCCCGCCCACCGGCACCATTCACTGTTCGGCACTGAACGCAAAAGGTGAAATGTCAGGCTGCACCACAACCAGCGGTCTGGCCTTCAAGCTTCCCGGACGCTGCGGCGATTCTCCCATCATCGGCGCGGGCTGCTACACTGACCAGGACGTCGGTTCCGCGGGCGCCACCGGCAGCGGCGAGGAAAACATCAAGGTCGCCGGCGCCCACACCATCGTTGAGAACATGCGCCGCGGCATGTCGCCGCAGGAGGCCGGCATGGATGCGCTCCGACGTATCGTACGCAACTACAACGGCGATATGAAGAAGCTGAAATTCGTGGACATGACCTACTACATCCTCCGCAAGGACGGCGCCTACGCCGGGGTCTCGCTCTGGGAGGGCTACGCTCCTGGCAAACCACACAAAATCGCGATCCATGACGGCACCAAGCGGGCCGAGAAGACCGTAACCTTGTTCAAGGGGGCCTCTGAGGACTTTCCGCCGGTACCGGAGCTTCCCAAAGTGTAGCGCCGGCAGCTTGCCGGCTGTCCCGAGGGCGTCTCGCCCTCGGCGTGGCGGGCGACGAGGACTCTGGCCGGAATCTCTCGCCCATCCTCTTCCCTTCGGGATGCGATGCGTGCCCGAACGGGTGAGGGCGGTCTCCTTTCCGCTCTTCCCATGGGGTGTACAATTATTGGTATATAGGACCAGAAGCTTCACGGGATCTGCTTCCCGCGTTCGAGGCTTGAAAATGAACGTTCATGTCAGCTACAAGGTCCCCAAAACCCCAGACATTGAAAAGGAAATCAGCCACCAGATCGAAAAAGTCAGGAAACGCCTGCAGGTCTTCCGGCCCGAACTGGTGCATCTGAAAGCCGTTGTAGAGCAGAATTCCGCTCGCGAGGGAACCCTGGTGTCGTTGAACCTGCGTCTGCCCTCGGGCCAGCTGGCGGCGGAAAAGAAGGCATCCAACCCCACCTCGGCAGTGAAAAGCGCCTTTGACGACCTGATGCAGCAGATCAACCGCCACAAGGAGCTGCTGCGCTCCAGCCACAAGTGGAGGCGCTGGCGCGGGGGCGCAAAGGAGTCTCCCGAACCGGGCGTCCCCTTTGAGCAAACCGTAGCCGCGGTCCTGCCGCCAATCATTTCAGCCGATGACGTGCGCTCTTATGTGGATGTCAATCTCTCCCGCCTGGAACGCTTCGTGGACCGGGAACTCTACTTCCGGCGCGCCGCGCAGGATCTTGCCGAAGACGACGTTTCGACCGCCGAGGTGGTGGACGAAGTGGTCGCGCGCGCCCTCGGCGACGGCGACCGCCCGGAAAAACTGACCCTCGAACCCTGGCTTTATCGCCTGGCCATGCAGGCCATGGACGAAATGAGCGCCAGCTCGAGTGAACAGCAGTCTTCGATCCATCTGCAAGAGGGCCGGCGTCCGCAGAATGTCCGTGCCAGCGACGAGCCGGCCCTGCAATTCCACCAGCCCGACGAGGGGTGGACGCGGGAAAGCAGCATTGCCGACCGCCGCGTCGTTAGTCCCGAGCAAAACGCCTATTCCGACGAGATGAGCGGGCTGATCGAAACGGCCTTACGGGGCGCCGACCGCAGCGATCGCGAAGCCTTTCTCCTTTATGGCATGGAGGGCTTTTCCCTGCCCGAAATTGCGGCCATCACCGGCCGCCACCCGGAGGCCGTGCGCGAGTCCATTCAGCGGGCCCGCGAGCGGGTACGCAGCTCACCTTCCGTGGCCGGCGAGTTTCACAAAGAACTCATTACGAAAACTCGTACCTAACATCTCAATTCAGGAGAAATAGGGATGATCACCCGGGATGAAATCCGTGAATTAGCTACTTTTTCCGCTGACGAAAAAACCGGAGCTTGCGCCCTGAGCTTCTACTTTCAGCCTGACACGCCCCAGGACCGTTCCCACCGCAGCGAGGCCATTCTGGCCAAAGACCTGGTCAAGCACGCCCTCAAGGAAGCAGAAGGCAAAGGCAGGAACGGCGGGCTCCACGCCGACCTCGACCGCATTTTGGAAGTGGCCGGCCGCTTGCGTGGACATGCCCGCGGGCGGGCGGTGTTCGCCTGTTCGGCCCAGAACTTCTGGAAAGAATTCGACTTACCGCCGCGCCTGGCGGCCACAGGGATCTTTATTCAATCTCGATTTCAGCTGAAGCCCCTGGCGGCCTTGCTGGGAGCGCAGCCCACGTTGCGTGTGGCCATCGTGGATCGGCAGCGAGCGCGCTTTTTCGATCTGCGGCTCGATGAACTGCACGAGCGCGATGCGATCGTTCACATGCTCTCGCGCAGCGCCGCCAACTATGGCTACAACGGGTATGATGCCGGTCATGCCGAACGCCGGATCTCAGACGAAGCGTTGCAGCACTTCAAGGCCGTTGCCGAGCGCCTGCGCTCCGGCCGCGAGAAAGGCCTCTGGGAAAGGCTGATCGTCGGCTGCCAGGACTCGAACTGGCCGGAATTCGAGTCGCACCTGCATCCTAACGTCCGCCAGCGCGTGATTGGGCGTTTTTCCGCGGACGTGGCCAGCGTCGGCAGCGAGGAAATTCGCGATCGTGCCAATGCCATCGTCAAGAGCTGGACCGAAGAGCGCGGCCGCCTGAAAGCAGAGGAAGCCCTGTCTTTCGCTAAGTCCAACGGGCGCGGTGTTGCCGGCCTGCGCCGCGTGCTGCAAGCGCTCGAGACCGGAGAAGTGCAGACCTTGTTCCTGACGGAAAACTACTCAGCCCGCGCCATCGAGTGCGCCAACTGCGGCCACCTCGACGCCCACGTGGTCCCATCCTGCGTAGCTTGTGGAAGCCCGACGCGCGAGCTGGCGGACGTTACCGATGCCATCATTCCACTCGCCATCCGGCGCGACATTGAACTGTTCTACCTCAAGGACCATGCCGAACTGGATCGCGCCGGTAACATCGCCGCCCTGCTACGCTTCCGCGCCGATCAGAATCGGGCGGGCCAGATTGCGATGGCGTCGTAGCAAGTCAGTAGAAGTGGCTTTAAAGATCGGTTTTGGGTAGGGCATGGCTCCAGCCGTGCCGCCACGAGCCGCTAAAAATGCGGGCTTCAGGCCCCGAGCGGCGCTTTTCTGAGCTGGCGCGACTTGACTGCCGCTCCGCCACCAGACTATTATCTTCCCCCAAGACAGTATGAGTTCCTGCCTCCGATTCTGTTGCTCCTGTAGTTGCCGCTAAACGCGAACTCCGCGTTGGCGGCTGATCCTGTAAAACTCCGATCCCAAACCGTGCCATCGCGGGTGCCGGTCTCGCGCCTTCGATGGTACAAACCGTTCATCAACCGTTCAACCAAGGAGCGTTTATGAGCAACATTCTTCAAGAAGTACTTGCAGCCAACCAGAAGTACGCCGCCGATTTTGGCGACAAAGCAAAGCTCGCCATGCCGCCGGCGCGGCATTTTGCCGTTCTCACTTGCATGGATGCGCGGCTCGATCCTGCCAAGTTCGCCGGGCTAGCCGAAGGCGACGCCCACGTCATCCGCAACGCCGGCGGACGCGCCAGCGACGATGCCATTCGTTCGCTCGTTATTTCGTACAAGCTGCTGGGCACGCGGGAGTGGTTCGTCATTCACCACACCAATTGCGGCATGGAGTTCTTTACCAACGAAGTGATCCGCGGATTGCTGGCCAACAGCTTGGAAACCGCCGCCCTCACGGAAAAAGGATTTCAGGATGTTGGGAGAGGCCCGGGATCGCGTGCCGGAGAGTTCATCGAGTGGCTCACCATCCGCGATCAGGAGCAGAGCGTGCGCGACGATGTGCAGCGAATTCGGGAGCATCCCCTGGTCCCAAAGGAAATAGCAATTTACGGCTACGTTTACGATGTGAAGTCAGGCAGACTGGTTGAAGTTCCGGAGGCGGAACGGCCAGCGGAGGTCGCTGCGGCCTGATTGCCCAACCCCGAAAGCCGCTGGAGTGTGGGACTGCGGCTTTCTCGATGCGACCGGTTCCTGCGAGGTCGGTCATACACGGACCAGTTCAGATTTGGCGGTTCCAGCCCTTCGGAAACGTTTCGGCGCTCTGCGGATGATGGAGAACTTCTGAGCTCGGCGCACTCAGAAGTTTTCCATCGTCCAAAATTAGCGCCGATGATCCACGAGTTCCTTGCCGGCGCCTCCCAAGAACCCCACCCGGTATTTCCTTCCGGAAGACGAAAATTCTTCCTGTCTAGAGATTCAGCTTGGTTCGCAAGGTGTCCTCTTAGCAAGGACTTAAGGACTTTGGCAAGAGCGCTGCTCCACTCTTCTCGGATAGGTGAGGAGCAGCCATGAAATGTGTACAGGGGATACCGTACTTGTGGGTGTGGATTCTGGTTTTGGCGTTTGGTTCGTTCCTTCCCGGCAGGGTCAGCGCCCAAAGCAGTGACGTGCTGGGAGAAGTTCAGTTTGAAGGAATGACGAACGTCGAGAAAACCTCCGGCGTTTGGGTGGACGGGCAGTACGTCGGGTATCTGAACGAACTCAAGGCATCGAAGAAAGTCCTGCTTCTGCCCGGTGAGCACACAATTTCGGTGCGTCAAAATGGGTACCAGGACTTTACCCAGAGAGTTGTTCTCCAGCCGGGGCAAACGCAACTCGTTCGTGTGACCATGGACAAGGCCGCTACCGGGCCCATGCCCCCTGACGCTGACCTGGCCACCATCAAGATCAACGTGAACCCTTCCCGGGCCGCAGTATTTGTGGACGGCCGTTTCGTGGGCCACGTGGGTGAGTTTGGAGGTTTGGGGCGGGCCATGCAGGTGGTTCCGGGGTCACACCATATCCGGATCGCCCTTCCCGGGTATGCGACCTTTCAGACCGACATCAATCCCCTGCCCAGACAGAAGGTAGAAGTGAAGACTGATCTGGTCAAGAGCGAGGTTCCTTTGGCAGAGCCGCTACTGAAAGGCGAAACGAACAGCACACCGCGGGCTTCCGAGGCGCGCGCTGCGGCAGGTCCACAGCGCTGAAGTTGAGGCCTTCGATTCCGGCCCTCATCGGCAACACCGGCTGGACATCGAACCAAGAGCCTTGGTCCCCCGCCCCTGAACTTGCGGAAGCGAGTCTTGCCAAGCCATGCGCTGGCGGACGAATGCTGCGACCCGTCAGCGTCCACACTTTGCCGGCGGATGAGATCGGTTTACTTCTGCAATCTGCCTTCTGCCTCCTGACTTCCCGCTACAATAGAGCCGATGATTCACGAGATCCTTCCCGTCGGTCCGCTGCAATGCAACTGTTCCATCATCGGCGATGAGGCCACGCGCGAAGCCATGGTCATTGACCCGGGCGACGAGATCGAAGAGATTGTCGCGATCGTCCGCAAGCACAAGCTGCAAGTGAAGCAGATCGTCATTACCCACGCTCACATTGATCACGTGGGCGGCGCCATGAAACTGCGGGCCCTGACCGGCGCGCCCATCCTGCTCAATCAGAACGACTATGCCCTGCTGAAGCTGCTCGATGTGCAAGCTGCCTGGACTGGCATGGCTGCGCCCGGCAAGGTCGAGATCGAAGCCAGTATCGGACACGACGAGTCGCTGCGTGCGGGGAGTCACGCTGCCAGCGTCATCCACACGCCGGGCCACACCGAAGGCAGCGTCTGCCTCTACTTCCCTGCCGAAAAGTTGCTCATCGCCGGCGACACGCTGTTCGCCGGCAGCATCGGGCGCACCGACCTTCCTGGCGGCTCGTTCGAGAAGATCATGCGATCCCTTCACCGGCGCGTGCTGGCGCTGCCCGACGAGACCGTGGTCATCCCCGGCCACGGCCCGAAAACAACCATTGGGGAGGAGCGGGAGGATAACCCCTTTCTGCAGAGCTAATTACGGTTAATGTATGTATATCTCTGTATGTACAGTCTCACATTCGGGCATGAAAGTTGATTAGCTGACAGGCATACGAAACCACCTAGGAGGCGATTCTGGGGCGCGATAGCGTCTCGGGTGACCTTCGGGACCATCCGGGGCGAGGAAATGCGCCTACGGGCTTTCTAGCGTGCTTAGCGGGCATTCTACGCGATGGTCAGACCGCCGCCGGAGGCTGGGCAGGCCACTCAAGCGCGCCAGATCTCTATAACTGCATGTTATTGCGTGTAAGTCGTTGATTTTTCGTTCCCGGCCATCCGTGCACAGCCCGGTCCCAGCGCGACTACGCTAAGCAGGCCAAGTTTTCCCTGCGACGTGCCCCTGTGACCTGTGACCTTGAGTCTTACTTCTGCGTCGGACCTGCCGGAGGCGCCGCCGGCTTCGCGGGCTGTGACTGCGAGGTCTTCGTTCCGGATAGCACCGACGAGGGTCCCGTCTTGCGCGAAGCGTAGATCGAGAGAGTGATTGAGGTCACCATGAAGATGATGGCCGACCAGGTGGTGGCCCGGGAAAGGGCCGAGGCAGCGCCGCGCGGGCCGAAAGCCGTCTGGCTGCCCTGGCCGCCGAAGGCCGCCGCAATGTCGCCGCTTTTGCCGCTCTGCAGCAGCACCACCGCGATCAAGAACAAACAAACGAGAATGTGAATCACTGTAATCAGAATTGTCATGACAACCAAGAACTCCACTGGGCCGCGGCCCGAATCGAATGCGATCTTTCGGGAGAAACAATACTTGGTGCGGAAGGGGGGATTTGAACCCCCACGCCTTTCGGCGCCACCCCCTCAAGATGGTGTGTCTGCCAGTTCCACCACTTCCGCACGGTAACAACTACTTCGATTTCAATATCTTACAGGAGAGCGCCAAAACTACGCCACACTCATTCCAGGCGTTTTACGCGCCGTGCCACAAAACCCCCAAGCACTCTTCACTCCTACTCAGGAGGGTGGGACAGAGAACATGGGCCTCGGTGCCGCTCGACCATAATCTTATCACGGTGAGCGCCGCTCCCACATCGGCTCACTTGGCGAATGCCTCTTTGTTCACCACGTAGGGCATCTTGGTGATGTCGCCGCCGTAATTCCCTTCCAGCACATCCCGGAGGCCCTGCACGCAGCGTCCGGCCATGCCTTTGTCGGGGTCGGAGGACAGGCGGGTGATCCGCGCTGCACTGGCGAAGTGGGGCATGAGGCGGCAGCGGTCGGCGATGGCCGGATCGCGCAGCGGTGAGTCGGCGGGCAACGGTTCGGTTTCGTAGACATCCAAGCCGGCGCCGGCAATCCAGTTTTCTTTCAGAGCCCGGGCTAAAGCCTTTTCGTCAATGACCGGCCCGCGTGAAGTGTTGACGAGCATGGCGGTCGGCTTCATCATGCGCAGCGTGGTTTCGTTGATCAGGTGATAGGTCGGCGTCGTGCTCTCCCCTTCGCGCAGCAGCGGAACATGCAGGCTGATGAAATCGGCCGTGCTGAGCGCTTCGTGCAAGGTGGTGTAACGGATCGTAGTCTTCTCGTGGCAGATGCCTCGCAGGTGGCGCAAGTCCTTGAGCTCCTGGATAGCGCGGATGTAATCGCGGTTCTCGAAGGCGGGATCGTAGCACAGGATGTTCATGTCGAACCCGGTGCATTTCTTGATCATGGCCAGGCCGATGCGTCCGGTTCCGATGACTGCGATCGTCTTGCCAGTAATCTCGTCGCCCAGGAACGGCAGGTAGGGATGCCAGTAGCCCCACTGGTGTTCGCGGGTCAGGTGCTCGGCCGGCCACAACTTCCGCGCCAAGGCGCCGAGCAGGAAGAAGGCGAACTCGGCGGTCGCTTCGGTGAGAACGTCGGCGGTGTGCGTAAAGGGGACCCGGTGGCGGTTCGCGTCCGCGCGATTGATGTTGTCGAACCCGACCGCAAATTGCGCCACCACTTTGAGCGTGCCATTTCCAGCCGAAAAAATCTCGGCGTCAATGGGATCGCGCAACGTAGTGATCAGACCATCAATGCCGGTTTTCACCCTCTCGACGATCAAACTCTTCGGCGGAGCTTCCGGTTTGGGATAGACCTCGAGGTCGTATCCCCGGGCGCGCAGAATGTTCAGGGCATCCCCGATGTCGCAGGTCGAAAAAACGCGAAATCTCTGGCTCATGCTGGTCTAGGAGCTAGTTGCTAGTGTTCGTTTCTCGTGACCGTTACCGCGCGGGATGTGACCACTGGCCGCCGATGCCCCGCGCCGCGAAAGTAGCGCCGCCGCCCCGGCGGCCGTCCGGCGGGCCCTCGCCCGCCGCGTCCGAGGGCGAGACGCCCTCGGGACAG
>JBAVUO010000014.1:0-18681 GCA_049696815.1 Terriglobales bacterium
CGCCCGCCGCGTCCGAGGGCGAGACGCCCTCGGGACAGCCGGCAAGGTGCCGGCGCTACGATTTGGACCCCACCCCGGCCCGGAATAGTGTAGCGCAGCCGGCGAACGAACGACTTTAGATTGAGGGATGCTACTGCTCTGGGTGTGGTGGCCCCTGGGCCGCACCGATGGCCTGGGCATGGTGGCGGACATCGAACCCGCGAACCCAGAAGATGACGTCTTCCGCGATGTTGGTCGCGTGGTCCGCCACGCGCTCAAGATTGCGTGCTACCAGAAGCGCATCCAGCGCCTGTTGAGTCACTTGCGGCTGTTCGTTCATCTTTCGCACGAGCATGATGAACGCCTCGTCACGCATCCGGTCCACGACGTGGTCCATTTCAAGGACGGCCTGGGCCAGTTCGGCCTTCGCTTCCACAAACGACTCCAGAGAGCGGCGCACCATGGCGCCTACGGCCCCCGCCATACGGGGGATGTCCACCGGCAGCTCGACGACCGGTAGCTCGATCAGGTCCATGACCCGCTCGGCGATGTTGACCGCCTGGTCGCCGACCCGTTCGAGATCGGAGTTGATCTTGGTGACCGCCAGGATGAAGCGCAGGTCAACCGCCGCCGGTTGCTGGGTGGCTAGGATGTCAAAGGCCAGCTCATCGATTTCGCGTTCGGCCGCGTTAATGAGGCTCTCGTTTTCGAGCACCATCTGGCAGCGGGCGAGATCGCGTTCGGTATAGGCCTGGCAGGCGCGATCCACTGCCTGCTCCGCCAAGCCTCCCATGCGAAGCAGTTTTTCCCGGAGTACATCCATCTCCTGTTGAAAGCGCGTGCGCATTATCCGAACCTCTTTATCCGAATCTGCCTGTCACGTAGTCTTCCGTCCGCTTGTCCGACGGGTTGGTAAAAACCTTTTCGGTCTTGTCAAACTCGATCATCTTCCCGAGCAGGAAGAACCCGGTGAACTCGGCCACACGGGCGGCCTGCTGCATATTATGAGTGACGATAACGATCGTGTACTGCTCTTTCAACTGGAAAATCAGCTCTTCAATCTTGCCGGTGGAGATGGGGTCGAGCGCCGAGCAGGGCTCGTCCATGAGCAGAACTTCGGGCTGGACGGCGAGGGCGCGAGCGATGCAGAGGCGCTGCTGCTGACCTCCCGACAGGCCGGCGCCAGACTTTTTGTGCAGCGAGTCTTTCACCTCGTCCCACAGAGCGGCCCGGCTCAGGGACTTCTCCACGATCTCATTCAATTGCTTGCGGTTGCGGAAACCGTTCAGTTTGAGCCCGGCCGCCACGTTGTCGTAGATGGACATCGTGGGGAAAGGATTCGCCTTCTGAAACACCATGCCGACGCGCCGGCGCAACTGGGTGGCCGAGGTCCCGTTGTATACGCTGAAGTCGCCGATGCGCACGGAGCCCTCGACGCGGGCTTCTGGAATAGTCTCGTGCATGCGGTTCAGGCAGCGGATGAACGTGGATTTGCCGCAGCCCGAGGGACCGATGAGGGCCGTGGCATGGTTCGCCAGAACGCCGATGTTGATGTCGAACAACGCCTGGGTCTTGCCGTAGTAGGCGTTCAGATGTTCGACCGTGATTCCGACACCCATAACTCGCTAAGCTCCCGCCAGAGTCCCGCGCCGTACTGCAATGCGGACCGCCGAAACTGCGCCCACAATCAGGACAATCAGAACCAATGAGCCCGCCCATGCCTGCCGGTGCCAATCGTCAAAGGGCGAGAGGGCATACGTGTAAATCTGCAGCGACAGAGCCGCAGTCGGTTGGTCCAGCTTCCAACTCCAGAACTGGTTTCCGAACGCCGTAAACAGCAGGGGTGCAGTTTCTCCGGCGACGCGGGCAAAAGCCAGCATCACGCCCGTGATCACACCCGAGGTCGCCGTACGCAAGGTAATCGAAAGCGTGGTGCGCCAACGGGAAACCCCGAGCCCGTAAGCGGCCTCGCGAATGGCCTGCGGAACCAGCAGCAGCATCTGCTCGGTGGTGCGCGCGATGGTGGGCACCATCATGATGGCCAGGGCCACTCCGCCGGCCAGCGCCGAGAAGTGTTTCTGCCGCACCACCACGATGGCATAGGCCACGATCCCGATCACGATCGAGGGCACACCATTCAGCACATCCGCGACAAAACGCACGATATCACCGTACCGATTGCGGCCGTACTCAGCGAGATAAATGCCGGCGCCGATTCCCAGGGGCACACCCATCAGGCTGGCGATGGCCAGGATGGTCGCCGATCCCACGATGGCATTGGCCATGCCTCCGCCGGGCTCTCCCACCGGCTTCGGGGTCTGGGTCAGGAAAGCCCAATTGATCGAGCCGATTCCCTTGTAGATCAAATAAGCAAAGATCGCGCCCAGCGGCAACAGCACCAGGATGACGGTCAACACCGCGACGCCGGTCATCAGGTGGTCCATGCCTCGCCGCCAGAGACTGATCGGTGGAATGACCAAGGCCGAATTGGAGTTCGTATCAGGCAACGCTTCTCGAGGGCTGGCCTTGCGTAACACTCCACACCAATAGGCGTGCCAGTGCATTCACGACTACTGTGACCAGGAACAGCGCCAAGCCAATCTCAATCAACGCAGAAAGATACAGGTCCCCGGTGGCTTCGCTGAACTCATTGGCCAGAACGCTGGCCATGGTGTATCCGGGAGCAAATAGCGACTTGGCAATAGCCGCACGGTTACCGATCACCATGGTGACCGCCATGGTTTCGCCCAGGGCGCGGCCCAGGCCAAGAATGATGGCGCCTACGATGCCAGCCCTCGCATTCCGCAAAACTCCCATCCGGATCATCTCCCAGCGCGTGGCTCCGAGCGCCAAAACGCCCTCGCGCTGGTGCTGCGGCACTACCGTGAGCACCTCGCGCGTGATGGAAGAAATGATTGGGATGATCATGATGGCCAGGATGATACCCGCCGCCAGCATGCCGATGCCGTAGGGCGGCCCGCTGAAAAGGCCGGTCCAGCCCAACGTCTGTGCCAGGAAAGGCTCGACGTAATTGCGGACCAGGGGCACGAGCATGAAAATCGCCCACAGCCCGTAGATCACGCTGGGGATGGCGGCCAGCAATTCGGTAGTGAACGACAGAGCGCCGCGCAGCCAGACCGGGCACATCTCGGTGATGAACACCGCCACGCCCACCGAGAGGGGCACCGCGATCACCAGGGAAAGGAGCGAGGAAACCAGCGTGCCGTAGATGAACGGCAGGGCGCCGTACTGGTCCTCGACCGGGTTCCAGTCCGATTGCCCAAAGAACTTCCAGCCAAAGGCGTGCCAGGAAAGGTGCGACCCCACAATCAGTTCGTAAACGATCAAGCCCAGCAGGCAAACCACGGCAACCCCGCAAAGTCGCATGATCCAGCCGAAGGCTACGTCGGGGATTTCACTGACCTTGCCTTGCAGCAGGGGTGCGTGCTTGGTTTCGAGTTTCAGGGCGGCCTTCGAAGCCCGCTCCGGTTCGGGCGGGGTGAAGCGTGGCCGCGGCAGGGCTTGGTGGGACATTCCCTTCGAGACTAGCAGGCGGTTGTTACAAATCGGTTAAAAAGCGGGGTGGTCGATAGTCGGTGGTCGACAGTCGTTCGCGGGATTCAGCGGGCGGCTGTGGGCGAGTTTGGAGGGATGCGGCTGATGGCATGAACAGCGAACGACCAACGACTGACGACCAGCGACCGGTTGCGCAACCCCGGCTGGTTGTGAGATCACTGAACACCAGATCCCTATGCCTACGTTTGCCGCGGTTGATATCGGGTCCAACTCGGTCCGGCTGAAGATTGCCCGGCTGCAAGGCCGCCGGTGGAAAGAAGTTCGCGAGGACCGCGCGGTCACCCGGCTGGGCGAAGGGGCCTTTGGCGGTGGCCTGCTCTCGCCGGATGCGATGTCGGAGACCGTCCGTGTGCTGCGCCGCTTTCATCGCGCCATCCAGGCCTGCGGGACCGATTCGGTGCGGGTGGTCGCGACGGCCGCGCTGCGCGACGCCCGCAATGCGCGCGCCTTTCTCGAATGGGTGAGGTCGGCCACGGGCTGGACGGTCGAAATCATTTCCGGACTGGAAGAAGCCCGGCTGATTCACCTCGGCCTCAGTTCCCGGGCGCGGCTGGGAAAGAATACCGTCCTGCTGGTCGACCTGGGTGGCGGCAGTTGTGAACTTACGCTCTCGCGTAAAGGCCAGATCCGCGACACGGTGAGCCTGCCCCTAGGCGCGGTCCGGCTGACCAATGAATTCCTGCGTCACGATCCGCCGCGCAAGGGTGAGTTGGAGCGCATGCGCGGATTTATTGCTCGGGAGGTCGGGCGCATTCAGGACCGGATCCGGTCGGCGCGAATCGGGACGGTGATTGCCACGTCCGGTACGGCCGCGGCCCTGGTGGGAGTCTCCCGCCACCTGGCCCGGTTCAAGCAGCAGCGTTCCGGTACTGCCGTTACACGGGAGATGCTGCGGCGCATCGTCAAGCAGATTACCCGGCTTTCGCTCGAGCAGCGGCGCCGCGTTCCAGGAATCGGTCCGCGCCGCGCTGAAATCATCTCGGCCGGGGCGGTCGTCTATGCCGAACTGATGGAGCGCTGCCATCTGCGGGGATTCCGCTATTCCGCTTTGGGGTTGCGCGACGGCCTCCTGGCCCAGATGGCGGCGGAATACGACCGCGGCACCCGGCCCGGCCGCCAGGTCGAATCGGAGCGCTGGGCGTCGGTCCAGCGCGCGGCAGAACACTACCGGGTGGACCTCCATCATGCCTTGGAGGTCCGCGAGTCGGCACTGCTGCTGTTTTCTTCTCTAAAAAGGGTGCACCAGCTGCCTCCGGAATATCGGGAGTGGCTTTCGGCGGCGGCCATGCTGTATGAAGTCGGCGACTATGTGAACCGCAACGGTCACCACCGGCACACGTACTACATCATCGCCAACTCCGAGATCCTGGGCTACACGCCGCAGCAACGCCGGATCATTGCCGCCATCGCGCGCTACTTGGGAAAATCGCGGCCGGCTCCCGGCGATGGTCCGATGGGTGCTTTGACGCCCGAAGAACGGGCGCATACCACCAAGGCTTCCGTGCTGCTTCGCCTGGCGCGGGCCATGCATCTGGGAAGGAGCCGGTCGGTGTCGCGAGTCTCCGTCTCGGCGCGCAGTGGAAACATTTCCATCAAGCTGGTCCCGCGCAACCGGGCGAGCGTGGACTTGGAGCTGTGGGCGATCGAGAAGCAGCGCAACTATTTCCGCGAGGTTTTCGGCCGGACGCTCTCGGCTGCGGCGGCGTGAAGCGTCCGCAGGATGCGGGGCGTGATGCACCAGCTTAGCGACCCGGAACTGCGCCGCATTTCCACTTTAGCGACCGCGCCTTTCTTGAGCTCAATGGTCGCTTCGCAACCACTGTCGCTGATCACCCGGCCGAGGAATTCGCGCAAGTTGGGATTGTGCCCCACGAGCAACAGGGAGTCCTGGCGGGCATACTTTGCGAGCAATTTCTGGAAGTCGGCAAACGTCCCGTCTGGACTTAGCGCCGCCTCCAGCGCCAGTTTGCCTTCGTGGCCCATCTCGTTTCCCACCAGGGCAGCGGTTTGCGAGGAACGCTTGAGCGGGCTGGAAAGGATGATGTCAACCTGCACGCCCAAGGCGGCGAGCGCCCGGCCAATGTAGCCGCACTGTTCGATGCCGTCCTTGTCCAAGCCGCGCTTCTCGTCCTTCTTGGCGCTGCTGAGCTGCTGGCCGGCGCTGGCGTGCCGCAAAAAATAGAGAAACATTTCCGGGATTCTATTCCTTTCCGATCAGAACTCGCGAAGCGCGCCGCCGGATGGGGGCGGGAACCGCCTCTGGCGTTTCCTTGCCTTCGGCCAGGCTGATGAGAAACTCCTGGGCGTTAAAGGCGGCATGGCCGCGCGGCGGTCGGCCGCTTCGGCCCCTGGCCGACTGCCAGGGACGCAGGTAGCGGCCGTCCTTTTGCAGGAATCTTGACTTGACGTTGTCCGCCAAATACACGGCCAGGATTTCGTGCCTCACCCGGTCGCGCAGCAGCGGATTTTTCAGGGGGAACAGAACCTCCACCCGTTCATGAAGGTTGCGCGGCATCCAATCGGCGCTGCCCAGGTAAACCTCCGGTTCGCCCCCGTTCTCGAAGCAATAGATGCGGCTATGTTCCAGAAAGCGTCCCACAATGCTGCGAACACGGATGCGGTCGCTGATGCCGCGAATCCCCGGGCGCAGCGAGCAGATCCCGCGGACGATGAGATCGATTTCCACCCCCGCCTGCGAGGCCCGATACAACGCCCGGACGACATTCCTATCGAGAAGCGAATTCATCTTGGCGATGATGCGCGCGGGACGCCCCTGCCGGGCATGGTCGGCCTCCCGCTCGATCAGCGCAATGCATTGTTCGGCCAAGTCCAGGGGAGCCACCAGCAACGGCTTGTAATTGGGATGTTCCGCGTAGGCGGTCAGAAAGCTGAATACGTCGTGGACGGCGCGGGTGATCTCTGGATCCGCCGTCAATAAACTCAGGTCAGTATAGGTACGCGCGGTCGCGGCGTTGTAGTTTCCCGTGCCCAGGTGGGCGTAGCTGCGGGCGACACCGTCGGGATCGCGGCGCACCAGCAGAGACAGCTTGCAGTGGGTTTTGAGGCCAACCAGCCCGTGGAACACCTGCACTCCGGCGTCCTCCAGGTCGCGGGCCCAGCGGATGTTCGAAGCCTCGTCAAATCGCGCTTTCAGTTCCACCACCGCGGTCACTTCCTTGCGGGCGGCGGCGGAAATCAGCGCGGGTACGACCAGCGAATGTTCGCTGGTGCGGTAAAGCGTCTGCTTGATGGAAAGCACCCGGTCATCCTCGGCGGCCGACTGGATGAAGGACACCACCGCGTCGTAGGAATCGTAGGGGTGATGAAGCAGGATGTCGTGCCGCCGCAGCTCTTCGAACAAATCGCGGGATTTCGCCGTCAGGCGGAGCTCGCGGGGCGCGAAGTTGCGGAACTTCAACTCCGGCCGCGCCGTCTGGTCATAGACATTGAACAAGCGCGACAGGTTGACCGGGCCGTTGACCGGAAAGACCTGCCAGCGCTCCAGTTCAAAAACCGTCCGCAGCCGCTCGATGATTTCCGGATCGGCGTCGGACTCGACCTCCATCCGCACCGCGTCTCCCTTGCGCCGGTTGTGCAACTCGGCGCGCACCGATTCCAGCAGGTTGCGCGACTCTTCCTCCTGCAGGTACAGGTTGCTGTTGCGGGTCACGCGGAAGGCAGCGGAAGAGACGATGTCGTAGCCCTGGTACATGCGGACGGCATGGTAAGCCACCAGGTCGGCGAGAAAAATGAAATCCACCGTGCCCTCGGATGGTAACCGGACCAGGCGTGGCAGCGACCGCGGCACCGTCACCACCCCGGTGTAGGTGAGCGACGAGCGGCGCCGGCGTCGCAGCAGCAAGGCCACGCACAGCGCCTTGTTGATCACCCGCGGGAAAGGATGCGCGGGATCGACGGTCACCGGCGTCAGCAGCGGATCAAGCTCGCGTTCGCAGTAGTCGTCCACAAACGCCTTGACTTCGTCGTCCAGCTGATCCATTCCCAGAACCCGAATGCCCTGCTCCGCCAGTTCCGGCCGCAGCCGCTCATTCCAGCAGGCATACTGCTCCTCGACGAACTGGTGGGTCTCCCGGTTGATCAGTTCCTTTTCCTCGACCATGGTGAGGCCGTCGGGCGTGGTGGCGTTGTGGCCATCCTCCAGTTGCTGGAGCAGGCCGCCGACGCGGACTTCGAAGAATTCGTCGAGGTTGCTGGCCGTGATGGCGAGGAACTTTACCCGTTCGAGCAGAGGATTGCGCGTATCCTGTGCCTCTTCGAGCACGCGCCAGTTGAAGTTCAGCCACGACCCTTCACGATTGATGAAGCAGCCGGGACTGTCGAGGGCTAGGCGGACCATAGGATGGCTGTTACGGTTTCTCGCGGGGCGCGGCGGCGCGCCGGGTAATCACAAAACTCAGGTCGGTGCCGTCCGGACGTCTCAAGAACAGATGCCGCTTTCCCACCCGGCCCTGCACCAGGGCGCCAGGTCTCCAGGTCGCAGGCAGCATTTCTCCCGCATGTCGCGGCTCGTATTCCCCCACCAGGATGGTACCGGCCGCGCGTACCTCCACTTCGAAATACGGGTCTTCGTGGTAGATGGGAGTATCGACTACCCAATACACAACACGATCGCGGGTCTTCTGCTCGGCGCGAACGATGGTAAACGACTGACGGCCGTTCTCGACTGCCAACAAGCCTGTGCCGGGAACCAATAGAAGCAATAGCGCGACCAGGAACCCGCGGCGCATACGACCGCCACCAGTATAGCAAGCCAGAAAAAAGGCGCCGGCTGATCACCGGCGCCCCGAGCAATTGGACCTCCGCCCTCCGTCGAACTGCGATCAGAAGGTGTAGATCAAGTCAAACTGCAGGCGGTTGAGCCAAGGCTCTTCCTGCCCGGACTTCCCCGGAGTAAGCACGCCCACGCCCGGAGTGGTGTTAACCGTCAATCCGTTAGCGAGAACCGCGTTTTGCAGGAACGGATTCAGAGTGCGGCCGTGCCACCAGGTGAAGGAAGCGGTGGTGTTTGGAGCCACGCGCCACAGGGCGTAGAAGCGGTGCTGCAGGATGTTCGTTGGCGCGCGCTGATCGCTTTCTCCCCAGGAGGCGATGATCGCGTCTTGCTCTGACCTTTCGAACGCGTATCCGACCTGGATGTCACCGCGGTTCTTCAATTGGCCGAGGCTGAAATCGGTCAGATAAGCATGCGACTGTTTGCCGAGTTTGGCGGCCTCGACGGCGCTTGGATTCGGGACGGCGCCCTTGACCGTGAAATCGAAGGGATGGTCGGAAGCGTTCAGGTTGTCTTCGTATTCCAGCAGCAGATTGAACGGAAACCGCTTCAGCGGCGTCTTGAACTGGTTGTTCAGGATCAGGTCGGCATAGAGGAAGCCCGACAGGAAGTGCGCGTTGCCGTTGGCATCGAGATAGGTTGAGTTGGTCACGCCATTGGCCGCAAAGGCGCAACCACCCACGAGCGAGTTGCTGGCTGGCTGGGGCGCAGTATTTCCACCGGCAATTTTTGCGCAACCGGGTCCTTCTCCAGGAGCCGTTACAACGATCGGGTACGTGGTTCCGCCGATGGTAATCGAGCCGCCCGCATTCGTTGCCCCCACCGCGAACGCACTCGAATTCAGGAGCGCATCCGGATTGCGGAAGTTCAGGATGGTGAAAGAGGGCGTCAGAGTCCAGAAGCTCAGAGGTTGCAAACGCCCGCCGACCTGTCCGCCAACCGCAAACGAATCATGGCCATTGCCGGATATCCCTAACGCCGTTTTGCTGTTGCCGGCAACTTCGTTGTAGAGCAGCTGCATGAACTGGATATTGACGTTTTTCACCGCCGGCACATTCGAAACATCCTTCGAGAACTTGGCCACGAACCCTTCGGGATTGATATCCGGGTCGAAGGTCATCGAGGTGCGCTGCCAGGTGTAGGCGAACTTACCGCCCGTCAGCGAAAGCCATCTGTGAGCGACCGGATTGTAGGTGATGAAGCCGCGATCCAGCGCGATTGTCTTCCGGTCGAAGTTGTTGGTCAGGGTCTCGTTTGTGGTGGTGGGGTCCCCGAGCGTCCCCGACGCCAGCGCAACGCCCGCGATGAAGTCCTCGCTGAGCTTGCCCTCGAATCCGAAACGAACGCGGATACGAGCCCGGTTGCGGTCATTGCAGAGCGTACATCCGCTGTACTTCTGGAAGTAGCTCTCACCGCGAACCCGCATGTCGCCGGTCCAGCGGAAGCGGCCCAGAGTGCTCTCCAGTGCCGAGACCCGTTTCTCCTCGTCCTGGGCGGAGACCGCGTTATTGGTCAACATGGTCTGAACATCGGCGAACCTGGAACTGAGGCTGTTCACCGCGTCCCTGGAGGCAGCCGTCGATTCCACCGCCGCCTTCTGCTGGGCATCGGCCGCCGCCTGCTGCGCCTGTTGCAGTTGCTGCTGCGTTTGCTGGAACTGCTGCGAGTTCTGTTGCAGTAGCTGGTTGGTTTGCTGCAATTGTTGCTGCAGGGCTTGGATCTGCTGCTGCTGGGCTGCCACGGCATCTTTCAGCGCCTGCAACTCCGCGTTCACGGCGGGCCTGCGGGGCGCCTTCTTGGCTGTCGTGGGAGTCTGCGCTAGGAGCGAGGAGGCCAATAGCAAGACGACACTCAGTCTGAAGACCAATTTCATTTTGTCTCCTTTTGCCAAAACTGCGGTCCCGGGCCTATTGATCCCTCCTGTGACCGCAGTTGCTTCGCAGTTTTCCTTGTTACATACCGTCATGTGCCCCGCAAGGTTCGTGGTCACAGGGTTTTATGCCCGCCGTCACGGGGGCGCCGTTCGTTCTGCCGAAATACTACAATGTCCCTAGACTAAGTTGTAGGGTGCAACCCTTGCCCTGCCAGGCGCCGCCCTCTCCGATCCGCCGAAACAACTTGTCCCCATGCCGGCACCAAAGGGCAACGGGGGAAACCAGGAACGCCAAAGTGTGCTAATCGGCGACGTAGCGAACCTGCTTGAGAGGTGCTTCTCCGCCCTGCCTTCTGGGCACGAGACGCAAGTAAGGAGTGTGGCGTTCGGTGCGGAAGTACAATATCGGATCTCGGCCGCTCTATTTCCCCTCGTGCAGGGGACGACGACTGACAATGCGCAATTGGAAATCGTCGGCCGAGGGTCCCTTCAAGTACATGTTGTGTTTGCCGATCCTAACCTCCACTGAGTTGCCTTCAGTCCAGGTGCTGGGCAAATAGTCGGTCCAGCTGTTATAACGTCCAACCACGACTGTGTCGCCCACGCGGACTGAAACATCGTGCGTAAATACGGTATCTCGCACTGGGGCCCTCGTGGGCACTCTATAGGAAACGCCATTTGCTTCCCGCGCGCGAACCGAAAGGATTGTTCCCGTCTGGTAACTCTTTGCCTTGGGGTGGGCCGATGCCGCAGCAACAAGGATTAGAAGACAAGGAAGCAAAGCCGATATCCTCATTCTCGCCTCCGTGGGAAGCCCCGTGTAGATAATTCTCAGAGCCAGTTTCGGCTTGATATGCAACCGTCGCTGTGATCGAAGTCACACGTTCAGGTTCGCAAATCCACGGAGAAGAAAGGGTCAGGTGGAACCGGCGACACCGTCGTCAGGAAGAGCTGGTCGTGTTTGAGGCCGGGGGTGATTTCAAAGCGACGCAGGAGCTCGCAACCCAGGCGGAGATCCGGGCGCCCGCCTCTTGTCGGAGGATCCGTTCTTCGGACGCTACCGGAATCAACAGCCAGGGATCCGAAACATAGAACTTCAAGCTCGAAAACTCTGGGCCGGTTATTGGATCTTTTGAATCGTCGCCTCTTCCATCTGAACCAAGTTCTGGGGCAGCTTGGCATAGTCCAGTTTTTCCACCATTTGCTGGCCGTCTTTGAGCATCCAGTGGAGAAAATCCACCATGATCTTCTGCTTGCCCGCATCCTTCCAATGGGTTGGAACCAGCAGATAAGTGAAAGTGGCGATGGGATAGGCTTCCTTGCCGGGAGCATTGGTGATGGAGACACGGAAATCGCCCGGCGTGAACTTGGCCGCCGCGGCGGCTGCGGTGGTGGATTCCAGGCTCGCCTTCACGAAGTTTCCGGCTGCGTTCTCCACAACGCCATACGGAACGTTGTTTTGCAGGGCGTAGATTAGCTCCACATAGCCGATGGCGCCGTCCGTCTGGCGGACCATGCCCGTCACCCCTTCATTGCCCTTGCCACCGAGCCCCACCGGCCAACTGACGGAAGTGTTGCTGCCGACGCTCGACTTCCACTCCGGGCTCACCTTGGAAAGGTAATCGGTCCACACGAACGTGGTACCGCTGCCGTCAGAACGATGGATCACCACGATTCCCTTGTCGGGAAGCTTCACGCCCGGATTGGCTTTTGCGATCGCCGGGTCATTCCACTTGGTGATCTTGCCAAGATAGATTCCCGCCAGCGCCGACGGCGTGAACTTCAATTCGGCCGTGACCCCCGGGATGTTGTACGACGGCACCACCGAACCCAGCACGGTCGGCAGTTGCACGAAGGGCACGGGGATTTCCTTTACCTTATCGTCCTTGAGAGGCATATCGCTGGCGCCGAAATCCACCGTGCCGGCTTTGAGTTGGTTGATGCCACCGCCGCTGCCGATGGACTGATAGTTGATCTGCACATTGGAATGGATCTTGTTGTATTCGCTGAACCACTTGGAATAGATGGGATAGGGAAAAGTGGCGCCCGCTCCGTTCAACTGCGTGGTCTGCCCCAGAGCCGGCAGCGCCAGAGCCAGGCACAACAAGCACAGCGCGATGCGACGAGTCACGCGATTAGTCCTCCTTGAAGTTTGGGGTACCAAGTTGGTTTTAGTGGGCTTGTATTAAAGGAAGGTTACAGAGCGGTGAATTTCTGATGAACCGGCTTAACTTTCCAACTACTTAGCGGGGGGTGGGTTGTCGAGACGGGCCAGTTCGCGGCCGAAGAGCGGGTTGTCGGGAAAATCGGTTTGCAGCGAGACCAGAACGCCGCGAGCCTGCGGCACGTCCTTTTCGCGCACGTAAGCGATGGCCAGCAAGATGCGCGCGAACGGCGCCAGCAACCGGCCATGGGCGGCGGTGGTCCGAAGTTCTGCGATGCCGCCCGCCTTGTCGCCGGGGACCCCGCCCAAACGCAGCATCCAACGCAAGGGCGCCGCCATCGAACCGACAATGTAGCGGGTGATGCCGCCGGCCAGATGGGCATCGTAGCAATTGGGATCCGCAACCAGCAGTTGCCCGGCCCACGCCGACGACTCCCTGGTGTAGTGCAGCGAAGCCATGTTGCGCTTCTCGATGAGCGCAGCGTAGTCGGAGCGCAGGCCCGAGGCCAGCGTCATGGCGAGCAGCGCATCCCGGTCCTGCGGATCTCGGCTGAGCCTGGACCTCCCCAACGCCTCGGCACGGTTGAGCCGCTCTTCAAAACGCGCGCGTTGTTCCGGGTCGGCTTGATACTTCTTTCGCGCGGCGAAAATCGAGTCATTCTCGTAGAACTGGGCTTCCAGCACGCCCAAGCGGTTGAACTCGGAGAACAGGGTGCCCGCCGCTTCGCTCACCGGGCCCATGGGATTCTGTTCGTTCAATCGTTCCCAGGACTCGAACTCGCGCTGGGCCCCGGGAAAATCCAGATCGTAGAGCCGCCGGAACCCGCGGTCGAGGCCCGCCGAAGGTTCGACTGCCGCTGCCTGCGCCGCTCCCAGGGCCAAAAGGACAGCAATGATCATGCGGAGTGCATCGACCGTGATGCCTCGCCGAATCCGAACTGGAGCACGCGGGCGCATAATCTACTATTCATCCTAGATGCCAACGCCGGGCTGGTTTGTCACAAGACTGTAATATTCTTACAAACTGCTTAACCTGAGGGTGGGACCTTGAGTGACAACATCCGATACGCTCCCGGGTGGCCCGGGATTGAGCCGCGCTGGACCTCCAGCGCAAAAACCGGCGTGGGCACGGCCTTGAATCTGCACAGCCGGGTCTGGTTCACGCTTAGTCACGGCATTCTCAATGAAATCTATTTCCCTCGGGTGGACCAGGCCTGCACCCGCGACTTCGGCCTGATCGTCACCGACGGCCGCGAATTTTTCTCGGAAGAGAAGCGCCACTGCAGCTTCGAAAATCTTCCACTCGAACCCGGAGTCCCCGCCTACAAATTGACCAATACCTGCCTCCGTGGCCGCTACCGGATGGAAAAGGAAGTGCTGTCCGATCCGTGGCGCAACGTGGTGCTGCAGAAGATTCGCTTCGTCCCCCTGAAGGGCGGCCTCGGCGACTATCGCCTGTATGCCCTGCTGGCTTCGCACCTGGCCAATTTCGGATACGGAAACACCGCCTGGGCCGGCGACTATAAAGGCACTCCCATGCTCTTTGCGGAGCGCGATTCCTCTGCCCTCGCCCTCGCCTGCTCGGCGCCTTGGCTCAAGCGCTCGGTCGGATTTGCGGGCGTATCGGACAGCTGGCAGGATCTGTCGCGCCATTTCCAGATGACCTGGGAGTACGACCGTGCGGAAAACGGAAACGTCGCTCTCGCCGCGGAAATTGATCTGGCCGCCTCGAACGGCGAGATCGTCCTTGCACTCGGCTTTGGCGGAAACTGGGCGGAAGCCGGCCAGCAGGCCGTTTCTTCCCTGCTCCCTGCGTACGAAGACATCCGCAAGAATTACGTTTTTCATTGGCGGAACTGGCAGAACACTCTGAAAAAGCTGGATGAGAAGCCGCGGGAAAGGGATTTGTTCCGGGCCAGCGCGGCGGTTCTGCGCGCTCACGAGTCCAAGGACTTTCTTGGCGGCATCATTGCCAGCCTCTCCATTCCTTGGGGGTTCAACAAAGGCGACGAGGATCTGGGCGGCTACCACCTGGTCTGGCCGCGCGACCTGGTCGAGAACGCCGGTGGATTACTGGCCGCTGGAGCTCACGACGATGCTCTGCGCGTGCTGTATTACCTTGAAGCAACGCAGGAAGCCGACGGGCATTGGGCGCAGAACATGTGGCTGGATGGGCGTCCGTACTGGAACGGCCTGCAGATGGATGAGACAGCCTTTCCGATTTTGCTGGTCGATCTGCTGCGCCGCGAATCTTCCCGGTGCTTTGGCGACAGCCGTCGCTGGTGGCCGATGGTGCGCAAAGCGGCCGCTTTTATTGTGGCCAACGGCCCGGTTACGCAACAGGACCGCTGGGAAGAGGACGGCGGCTATTCGCCGTTCACGCTCGCGGGCGAAATCTCTGCCCTGCTGGTGGCGGCCGATCTCGCGCAGGCGATGGGCCAAGCGGGCCCCGCCGAATTTCTGCGCCAGGTGGCCGACACCTGGAACGACAACATCGAGCGCTGGACCTACGCGCTCAACACAGATCTGGCGCGTCAGATCGGAGTGGAAGGCTACTACGTGCGCATCACGCCGCCCGATACGGATGGCGCCGCCTCTCCGTTACAAGGATTCGTTCCCATCAAGAATCGGGTTCCTGGCGCGTCGAGTGCGCGGGCGGTAGAGATCGTGAGCCCCGATGCGCTCGCCCTGGTCCGCTTCGGCCTGCGCGCGCCTGACGATCCGCGAATGGTCAACACGATTAAGGTCATCGATGCCTTGCTGCGCGTGAAGCTGCCTCAGGGTCCGGGCTGGTACCGCTATAACGGCGACGGATACGGGGAGCATGAGGACGGCTCTCCCTTCGACGGCACTGGCGTTGGCCGCGTCTGGCCGTTGCTCGCGGGAGAAAGAGCCCACTACGAACTGGCCGCCGGGCGTCCGGCATCGGCGGACGCTCTGCTGCGCGTGATGGAGTACTCCACCGGCGACAGCCGCTTGATTCCGGAGCAGGTCTGGGACGCGCACGACATTCCGGAACGGGAGCTGTTTCTTGGAAAAGGCTCCGGTTCGGCTTGCCCGTTGGTGTGGGCGCATTCCGAATACATCAAGCTGCGGCGGTCGCTCGCCGACGGCAAGATTTTCGACCAGCCTCCACAAACCGTGCAACGCTATCTGGTCGAGAAGAAAAGCGCCGAGTACTTCAACTGGCGTTATAACAACAAGCCGCGCACTCTGCCCTGCGGGAAGAAACTGCGCTTGCTCACGATGGATCCGGCGTTGGTCCATTGGAGTACTGACGGATGGCAGACGGCCCACGACAGCGATTCAAAGGATAGTGGATGGAATGTGTATTACGCCGATCTGCCGACTGAAACTCTCGCCACCGGCCGCCGGGTCGTGTTCACTTTCTTCTGGAAGAATGCCGGGCGGTGGGAAGAGCGGGATTTCGAAGTTAGCGTGGAGTGAGTGATCGGGAAGCCGTCGGGTGCTTGCTGGACTGTAGCGCCCTCATTGCCCAGCGACGGGGGTTTTGAGTGCTATCGCCTGTTAACAGAAATTGAGCCAACACACGAATCACTTAGCTCTATTCCCGCCGAGGCTCAACCAACTGATCAATACAAAGAGAACGCCCGCCAGGAGGGAACTCAAGACTTCGCGAACCAAGTTTTCGCTAGTGAGCGCTGAGCCATGCCAGTACCTCCCTTCGAGATAACGCGACAAGGTTGACATGATTAGCATCCCGCAACCGAAGTACAGGACTCCGCCGACTATCAGATACTGTGGGAAGGTGAGAGCTTGAAAGGCGGACCTGCGGTTGGCCAAGCTGAATGGTGCTAGCGGCAACTGGATTCCGAACGGTCGCACAAGAACCGAAACGACTGTCAGCCAGAGCAAGAACACGGGCAGGGCGATTAGTATCTCGATGACAAGTTTGGCCATGACGAGAACATACTAGATCAAATCTTTCGGCCCGTCTGTCAGTTGTTGATGAATCGCGATTACACCCATTGACCACCATTCATGAGATTAGTTCCACTCACCTCCGCCGCCATGCGGCTGGTTAATCGTTGCTTCCACTCTCGCTGATTCGCGCAAAGCTCTGCCGGGATATCTCCGCATACAACATCCACCCACACGCGATTGCGATCGCCAGGAACAGTATGCCCTTCCCTCTCGGTCCCAGGATCAGCCAGCCACCGCCGAACAATCCCGCATATACCATGGCGCAGCCCAGGATCCAACAGAGGAGGTTGCGGCCCAGGTCGCGCGTGCCCACAATCTCTGGTGCCAGGCGGGCGACGGGCGCCCATCCGGTGACGTGAGGACGCACTTTCCGGTAGAAACTTACCAACACCGCTTCGCCCTCGGGAGCAGTCAATACCGTGACCACCACCCAGACCAGCGTGGTGATGGCCGTAGTCGTGAGCGCAGTCTTGGCGAAAACTACAGGCTGGTTCCCGGAGAATGGCGCCCACCAACGGAGCGCGACGGTAGAGACCAGAGCCGTCGCCATCGCCGAAATCTCACTCCAGGCGTTGATCCGCCACCAGTACCAGCGCAGCAGATAGACGCCGCCGGTTCCCGCGCCGACCTCCAGCACAAACTCCCACCCGGAACGGATCGATGCCAGTTGCGCCGACACCCATGCCGACACGATCACCAGCAGAACGGTCGCCACGCGCGACATGGTCACGTAATGTGCCTCGCTGCCGTCTTTCTTTAGAAAACGGCGGTAGAAGTCGGCTACCAGATACGACGCTCCCCAGTTCAACTGGGTCGCGAACGTAGACATGAACGCAGCCATGAATCCGGCCACCACGATGCCGCGCAACGCCGGTGGCACATGCTGCGTCACGACCATCATGTAGCCGGTTTCCGGATGCTCGAGCTTGGGATAGAGCACGATCACCGACAGCGCGGTCAAGATCCAGGGCCAGGGCCGCACAGCATAATGCGCGATGTTGAACCAGAGCACCGACAGCAGGCCGTGCCGCTCGTCCTTGGCGCTGAAGATGCGCTGCGCGATGTAGCCGCCGCCGCCCGGCTCCGCACCGGGATACCAGAAGGCCCACCACTGCACGCCGAGGTTCACCAGGAAAGTAAGCGCGGGCAGGGTCCAGATCGCCTCCGAACTCAGAGGACGCGAGAAGTCCGGGAAGAACGAGGTGGCATCGCCCGCGGCCGGCCCGGCGGCGGCGCGCATGGCGGCGAGTCGAGCCA
Source organism: Terriglobales bacterium (assembly GCA_049696815.1). GTDB lineage: Bacteria > Acidobacteriota > Terriglobia > Terriglobales > Acidobacteriaceae > Acidiflorens. The sequence goes on from JBAVUO010000014.1 coordinate 17,587, forward strand.
GCAGGCTGCTCATGCCGCCGCAAGCCCGCACGCCGTAATACGCGACGCCGATCACGATGCTCATCTTCAGAACGAACTGAAACAGGTCGGTCCACAGCACTCCCCAGAGCCCGCCGAGCGCAACGTACAGCCCAGTAAACGGGATCAGAAAGAAAACGCAGACCGCAAGCGCGCCGCGATCGCTGAGCCCCAAAGTCGCGGCCACGATGCTGGTCATGGCCTTGGTCACCCAGCCGAGGATCAGGCAGTTCATCAGCAGGCCGAGATAGACCGCGCGAAATCCGCGCAGGAACGCCGCCGGCTTGCCGGAGTAGCGCATTTCCGCAAACTGCACGTCGGTGAGCAGTCCCGAGCGCCGCCACAAGCGCGCGAACAGGAAGACCGTCACCATCCCCGACAAGAGGAATGCCCACCACAACCAGTTCCCGGCAATGCCCTGGGAATAGACGAGCCCGGTAACGACCAGGGGCGTGTCGGCGGCAAACGTGGTCGCAACCATGGAAGTGCCGGCCAGCCACCAACTCACGCTGCGGCCGGAGACGAAGTAATCGTCCACGCTCTTCCCCGAGCGGCGGCGAAAATAGAGTCCGAGGACGAGCGTGATGAGGAGGTAGCCGGCAATCGCCGACCAGTCCAGGACGGTGAAGTTCATGGGTTGGGAAAGAATACTCCAGGCGGCGGGCAAGAAAAAGTGGAGTGATGTGTTTGCGGGCAAAAGACATTACCACAAACGCCTCTACGCAGGAGGGACCTTCACGCGACTCGCGGACCTGATGAAAAACCAGATCAATGCTGCAGGGACAATTAGACCAAAGAGGTATTGTGCGGGCAGTTCTCCGGTAACAACTCTCGCTATGCTCAAGACTGCACAGAAAGCGTAAAGCAGTGCCCCCCGAAGCAGGAGACGGCGTCTAAAACGTGGGTCTCGCTGGGCGCGATCCGCATCCTGGCAGGCCCGCCACGACATCCAACCGAAGAACGCGCACGCCGCCATCACACCGACGATGATCGTCACGATGAACACGGGACTTGCGGCTGTCGAAGTCGTTGCAACTAGACTCATGTCGGAGCAATTCTACTCCGCGTTTCTGCCGT
>JBAVUO010000015.1:0-157649 GCA_049696815.1 Terriglobales bacterium
CCAACGACCAGCGACTAGCGACCAGCGACTGTTTCCATATCCGCAAAAAACGTCGGATACGACACTCCCGCCGCATCCGCACCGTGAATCGTCGTCTCGCCCTCGGCGCGCAAAGCGGCTACCGCAAAGGCCATTGCGATGCGGTGATCGCCGAAGGAATCGAGTTCCGCACCATGCAGACGCTGGCCGCCGGGAATGCGCAGCCCGTCGGGCCGCTCGTCCACGTCCGCGCCCATCTTCCTCAGATTGGCAGCGACCGCGGCGATGCGGTCCGACTCTTTCACGCGCAGCTCTTTGGCGTCGCGCACCTCGACGCCGTTTTCGGTGTAGGGAGCAACCGCGGCCAGCACCGGAATCTCGTCAATCAAGGCCGCAGCATCGGCGCCTGCGACTGTTGCTCCCTTCCACGCCGCTCCGCGCGCCTCCACTGTGCCGGCCAGCTCGCCGTGCCCCTCTTCCAATTGCGCGACCGAAATCTTCAAGCCCATCTGGATCAGGATATCGAGCAGCCGGGCCCGCGTGGGATTCATCAGAATTCCGGGGAGCGTAAGCTCAGAGCCAGGAAACAGGGCGGCCGCACACAGAAAAAATGCCGCGCTCGAGAGATCGCCGGGCACGCGCGCTTCGATGGCGCGGAGCTTCTGTCCGCCTCGGATCCGGGCAATATTTCCGATGCGCCCGACTTCGGCGCCGAAGGCCCGCAGCGCCACTTCACCGTGGTCGCGGGTGCGGATCGGTTCTTCGACCGATGTCTCGCCGTCGGCGAACAGCCCGGCAAACAGCACGCACGTTTTCACTTGAGCGCTGGCCACTTCCGGCCGGTAATGAATCGCCTGGAGCGAGCCTCCGTGAATCTTGAGCGGAGGCCGGCCGGCCTCGCGCGATTCGATCTTCGCCCCCATCGCGGTGAGCGGCGCGATGATGCGCGCCATCGGCCGGCGCGAGAGCGACTCGTCCCCGAACAACTCGCTGGTAAACGGCTGGGCAGCAAGAATCCCGCTCAGCATGCGCATGGTCGAACCGGAATTGCCGCAGTCCAGTGGCTCCTTGGGGGCACTGAGCCGAGGGCCGACGCCCTGCACTTCGATCGCTCCGTCTTCCGCCCGCTTCCACTTGGATCCCAGCGAGTCGAGGCAGCCGAGCGTGCTGGCGCAGTCGCGCGCCGCGGAAAAATTCTGGAACCTGCTCGTGCCCTCGGCGATGGCGGCCAGCATGGCGTAGCGGTGCGAGATGGATTTGTCCCCAGGAATACGCACCAGCCCGCGCACCCCGCGCGCAGGGCGAACGATGACTGTCGAACCATCAAGCTTCGAACCATCGGGCATGAATTTAATATAGCGGAGATTTCAGAGCCGAGGGGTCAGTGGTGAAAGGGTGGTCCGCATCGTTGCAGGGGCGACACCATAATGAAATCAAGCAACCCAGAACGAGACCGCCTACTGCGTGCGCACTCGCCCGGCGGCTTCGGCGAGGATTTCCTGCGGGACTTCTCGCAGCGTGACATGGAATTCGAACATGGGCGTCTCCGAGCCGCGCCCCCAGCGGGCCACTTCCCAATGCGCGCGGACGAACTTTACGTCGGGCGTCGCCGTCAGATCGAGCAACAACGGCGCCTCCTCGCGGTAAAACTTCTGCGGGAAAGCCGCCACCGGCTTGGGAGCCCACGTCGTGCCGTCCGCTGATCCGAAGATGCTGACATCGAGTGATTCCTGTTCGATGATGCCGGTGATGGCCAGGGTCAGCAGGAAAACACGGCCTGGCGCTCGGCTCACATCGAGCGCCGACCCATCCCCTTTGGCATTGACGACCGTTTTTTCGGGAACGAGGAAGGCTTCCATCATGACGGGTGGATTCTACCAGACCAGAGAGGGAAACTCAGTGAAAGGAGACAAGGTCTCAGCTACTAGCTCCTAGACCTCAGCTCTCGGTCCTTGCCCCGTCCAGGAATTGGCGCAGCAAAAGACCCACCGCTTCCGGCTGCTCCCACGGCGAATAATGTCCCGCCTTCGGAACCACCTTCAACTGGCTCCCGGCGATGTGCTGGCGCATGAGTTCGCCGTCGGCCACCGTGCACAAGACGTCTTCCTCTCCGATCGCGATTAGCGTGGGCACGTTGATGGTCTTCAAATCCGCGACGGAATCGGGCCGCTCCGCCATCCCGCGCTGCACCAGGCTGATGTCCTCGGCCGACATCTTGCGCATCATGGCACGCGCTCCCTCGACCAAATCCGGACGCGTACTCGCCGTCGTGCGCCCCATCAGCTTCGGAATCATGCTCTCGATGAACGGCTCGGTTCCCTGCTCCAGGACATCGGCCGCCGTCTTCAACCGATTCGTCCGCGCCTCTACCGTATCGGCCTGAGGCCGCGCGTCACAAATCGCGAGCGCGGTCACCCGCCCGCGAAAACGGCGCCAGAATTCAAATAGGATGTATCCGCCGATGGAGCATCCGATCAACACAGCCTTGCCGACACCAGCCGCATCCAGCACACGGGCAATATCGCTGGCGTGCTTTTGCATGAGCGCCGGCCCTTCGCCGATTTCCGAATCGCCATGCCCACGAAGATCAGGCAGGATCAGGCGATAGCGCGCGCCCAGCGCCGCCGTCACCGGATTCCAGAATTCATGATGCGCGGGAAAAGGATGGAGCAGGACAACGGGCGGCCCCTCGCCCATCACTTCATAGACGATTTCGGCGTCATCACTATGCAGGCGTTCCATGAGGGGAAGTATAAGGTGCAGGCTGTCAGCTCTCAGCGCATAAGGGCTGGTGAAATCACGAGTAGAAACTCGAGACTCGCGACTCGCCGCTCGCTACGGGCTCGTCACCACCTGACCCGTCGCCGCCACCGGCGCGGCTGCGGGTTCTTCCGGCATGACGATCCAGGCCAGCAGGTAAACCACGAGTCCGGGGAAGACTCCGGACATGATGGCGACAAAAAGCCAGAGCAGGCGCACCAAGGTCGCGTCGAGATCCAGATGCTCCGCCAGTCCGGCGCAGACGCCGCCGATCTTGCGGTCAGTGCGAGACCGCATCAGCTTCTTCCGCATCGGCGGATGGTTCCCCACCACGGTGGCGCAGTAGGAGCAGAATCGGGCCTCGTCGGGAATGGCTTTGCCGCAGGAGTTGCAGTACATGGTCGGCCTCCTCTACTTAGGATACGACGACTGCGGGCAAAATGTTTCGTTGTAGGCTTTCGGCTCTCGGCTTTCGGCTTTGGGGCTTCGCCTCTGGCGCCTCGGTACTGGGTACAGGGTACTGACTCCTGACTACTTGTGTCTGGTCCCATCAGACGCGGTGTGCCCAATACTCTGGTCGTCTGCTCCCGTGGGCGACCGCCCAGATTGTGACTACAGACTCTCGTTCGGAACAGATCACGGCAAACGGAAATCGCCAAAGCAGGAAGCGCCTGGTGTTGTTCTTTCCGATTGGCCAGCGTTCCGGGGTTTCGCGGATTGTCTCGGCAGCTCGATCCAGTTCTTCGATGAAGTCCAAAGCGGCTTTGGCGCTGCGCTTCTGATACCAAACGACTGCGCTCTTAACATCTACGATCGCTCCCTGGTGGTACTCAACACGCTTAGCGCTCATTCACCATGGCCAACAGCTCGCGATGCAGTTCTTCCCAAGGAACGGTCACTGCTTTGCCCGCCTTCAGGTCTTCCATTCGACGCGCCACTTCCTTGTCCCAAGCCTCTTGCACAGACTCATTCGTAGTCTCAAGACTGTCGAGCAGTGTGTTGGCTAACGCCGCGCGCTCGTCAACAGAGAGGGCGAGCGCGCGTTTTAGCAGATCGGAAATCTCTGGACTCATGGCCTTATTTTACCCCGTGCTAAGTGTGCCATAAATGTGCCTTACGCTTCGGAGGGCAGTATGCGCTAGAGTGCGCCTCTTTAATACCTCTTGAAAGCCCTTCCGTGCGGGTTCGGGTCGGAACTAAGGCACTGATTTATCAGCATGGAACCCACTTTCGCCCTTGCCCTCCACATCAACTCCTGACTACTGGCTACTGGCTTCCCGATATGCCTCTTTCATCCTCTTCCGCGCTTTTTCCGCCTCGTCGTTGCCCGAGTTCGTCGCCACCACGGCTTGATACTTTTTCACCGCCAAATCCCGCTTCTGCAGCTGGTCATACATCTCGCCGGCTCCGAGGTCGGCTTTCTGAAGCACGTCCGGATCGGGCGCCGCAATCTCACTCACCAGTTCATAGGCCGCCGCCGCCCCCTGGTAGTTCTTTTCGCTGCGCAGCAGATCGCCCAGTCCGAGCGCCGCCATTTCGTAATGAAGATTGCCGTACTTCCCTTCCCGCCCGTTCTGCCACACCCGGCGATACTGTTCCTCCGCCTCGCCGTACTTGCCCGAGGCACGCAAAAGGTTGGCTTCCTCAAGGGCGACGAGATAGTTGTGGGGAAAGCGGGGACTGAGGTTGCCGGCGATGGGCAGCGCCTCAGCGTAGCGATGTTCGCGGCGCAGGAAAACCAGAAGCACGATGGCGGCATCCACGCTGGTTTCGCCGTTGCCACGGACGTCGTCATAAAGATACTGAATTCCCTTTTCTTTGTTGCCGCTCAGCCCGACCAGCGCCACCGCCACCTTTACGGCCAGGGGCAGGCTTCCCATGACGTAGTTATGCGTTCCCACCACCAGCTTGGCATCGGAGGACTGCGGGGAAAGCTCGAGGACCCGCTCGTGATCGTGGCGCGCGCCCACGGCATTGCGCAGCGAAGAGAACCACGCCCGCTCGATGAGCGCCGTGTAGAGCGCAAACTGGCCGCGGGTTACACCCCGGGCATAGAGCATGTCCACGTTGTTGGGATTGCGCGCCAGTTCGGCGTCTTCCAGCTTCTGCGCCTGGTGTACCAGTTGCTTGATGCGTTCCTTCTGCGCGGGATCGGCGGGACGGTGCGCCTGGCCGATGAAGCTGTCATTCGCGTACTCGCCGGTGTTCATGGCGCCGATGCGATACAGCTCCCGCACCAGAACCGCCGAGAGCAGGTGATTGACGGCAAACGGATCGTTCGGATGGCGCGCCAGAACTTTCTCGAAGTCCTGGATCGAAGCGTCGTAGTCGAGGTTGTACAGCCGCTCGAATGCCACCTGGTTCAGGGGATCGGCGGGCCGGAAGGTGATTTGGAGGGGAGGGTCCGCGGCCGCGCAAACCACGGCCAGAACCAGCGGGACAGTGGCAGAAAGGGCCGAGCGAAGCCAGAATCGGAAGCGGGTCACGGACCATTCAGTTTATCCGATATCAGGAATGCCCCGGAGCCGGAGTTGAGACAAGTCGGGGAAGTTCGGATTCTCCGGCTCCTCCAGTATGGAAATTTCACGGCGGCGCCCTGGTAATTCTTGCCCTCCGCCGCCGCTCTGAACCTGAGCATTCGGCGATAACCCTTTTTCTTGCAACGACTTACTTTGGCGGTCGGCTTGCGGTACAAAATCCGGGGAAGGATTTCACATGGCTGAAGTAGCTCAAGATGCGAAACACAATTTCTGGCGCCCACCGAAGGCAACTTCCGAGGCTGCCGCCCAGCAGGATCTCGCGGAAGCCTGTGATCGATGCGGTACGGAATTCATCATCGGCTCGCGGTTTTGCTATAACTGCGGCGCCACCCGGCCCGAATCAAGCGAAGCCATCCGGTTTCAGCAACGAACTATCATTTTTCGACTTGCTAGCCTGGGCAAGCGGCTTGAGCTCTCCACGGGGGCATTCATCGCTTTTCTGTTCGGGATTGCCTGCATGATCGGGGCGGCGGCCATCGGGTTTGTCTACAGCGCCCGGACGGTGCTGGACTGGCAGGCGGTACAACTGTGGCGAATGGAATTGCTGCTAGGCGCAGTCGCGGCTTTCGTAGCCGGCTGTCTGCTGAGACCGGTGCGATAATTCCCCGCCCCGCGAATGTCCTGGTCGCGACGGCGAGAGCGTCAGTTCCTGGAGGTGGCCGTCTCTTTCTCCGCAGGAGCCACACTCGGGCGCCGCGGCCGTCGCATGCGGTACAAGTGATCCACCGGTCCCACCCCCCGGCCCAGCCGATGCGCGTTGGCGATGGCAGCTCCGACAAATGCCTTGGACAGCAAAACCGCCTCCGGCAGACTCCGGCCGTGGGCTAGATGGCAGGCCAGTGCGGTGGCAAAAGCGCAACCGGTGCCGTGGGTGGAACTTGACTTCTGACGATCAGCCTTAAATGTCTCCTGCTCGATCCCGCGCGGGGTAGTAAAGCTCAGCAGGTCAATCGCCTTCTCGAGGTGCCCCCCCGTCACCACCACATTGACCGCGCCCATGGAATGCAGCCGGGCTGCCGCCAGCCTCATCTGACCAACGTCTGTAACCGTCAACCCCGTCAGGGCGCTGGCTTCGTCCAGGTTGGGAGTGATCACCTGCGATAGCGGGATCAACTTCTCGATGAGCAACCCGGTTCCGGGGGCGTCCAGCAAAGCAGCGCCTGAAGACGATTTGAGGATGGGATCCAACACCACATGGGGCAGCCGCGCCTCTGCCAGGAACTCCGCCACTGCCTGTGCCCCCCCGTGGCTCCCCAGCATCCCGATGTGAACGGCCGCAACCTCTAGATCCAAAACGAGTTCCTGCAGAGTCTCGGTAATCGTCTGGGGGGCAACCGGTTCCACTCGGCGCACCCCCGTGGTGGACTGCACGGTCAAAGCCGTAATGCAGGAGATGCCATAGCATTCATGCGCTGCTATGGTCTTGATGTCGGCCGTGATCCCGGCGCCGGAGGAGGGATCAAAACCGCCTATGGTCAGCACCACCGGAGGAGTCATCAGGCCCCACTCTAAACCCAAAAAGTCATGGTTGACATCCCTGGTCGTTGGGAATCGTGTGGGGCGGACGTTCCTGTCCGCCGCCGTTGTCCTTCAGCTGATCGGATGTCCGCAGAGGCATGGAAAGTCGGGAAACCAGCGCTGACGGTACTCCGAGGTCAACGACGGCCTGTGTGATATATACTATATAGTAACTATCTCGTCATGTAAGGTGCTGAAACTAAGGTATATAGGTTGAATTGTCGCATAAGGTTAACATTCTACAACAACTTATCGGCATTAGGTCATGTACCTTCGATTGATATATACTTCAGAGTAACCATTAACCAACGTTGAGTTTCAATCACATAGAGCTATAAAGCCAAGTTTTTCACAGTGTTAAGTCATTGATTAATTACCATATAGTAAATTATTGCGACAAATTTTGTCGTTGACAGCCCTCGGAAGGCCCGATAGCATCTGACAATTCACCACTGGAAGGGGGAGTACGACCATAGAACGACTTTAAGAGATGCGAGGTAACTGAATGCGACGACGTTTAGCCGAAGGCCTGGCGGTGCTTTTATCGGTCGCCAGTCTGGGGGCCGGAGCCGCATCCGGGCCAAACAGCTCGGAAGCCGCCAAGGTCACAAAACCGCAGGTCGTCAGGACTCGCGGTCAGCAACACACCAAAAGCCGCCTGAAGTCCAGGCCTTACCAAGTGGGAACCGCGTCCTGGTACGGAGAGCAGTTCCAGGGAAAAGAAACAGCCAGCGGCGAACTCTTCGATATGCGCGACTTCACGGCCGCCCACCTCTCGCTACCGTTGGGGACGTTCGTGAAGGTTACGAACTTGCGCAATGGTAAGACAGTGGTGGTACGAATCAACGATCGTGGCCCGGTGGTCGACGGCCGCATCATTGATGTTTCCTACAACGCCGCCCGCGCCCTGGGCTTCAAAGAGCGCGGCTTGCAGAAGGTCCGCCTGGACCTGATCCAGCCCACGACCGTGGCCCTGCTGCAACCGGTAGCCAGCCTCGACTAAACCCGATAGACTTGCCAGCGATGCAGGATTCGCGCCACCGCCTGATCGTTGCCTTGGATGTGTCCTCGGCCGCGGTCGCCCGCACCATCGTGGCGGCCGTGGGCGATTCCGCCTTCACCTACAAAGTCGGAATGCAGCTCTACACCGCCGAAGGCCCAGGCGTGGTTCGCGAGCTGGTCGCCTCCGGGCGGCGCGTTTTTCTGGACCTGAAGTTTCACGACATTCCGAGCACGGTCGGCGCGGCGGTACGCGAGGCGGCCCAACTCCGAGTCAGCATGCTGACCGTGCATGCCGCCGGCGGAGGCACGATGCTGCGTACGGCCGTCCAAGCCGCGGCCGACCAGCCCGCTTCCCCGCTGGTTCTGGCGGTAACGGTCTTGACCAGCCTCGACGATGGCGATCTGAACAAGCTTGGCATTCGGGGCAACGTGGAGGGCCAGGTGCTGCGTCTGGCGGCGCTGGCGCTCGCCAACGGCTGCAAAGGCATCGTGGCGGCGGCTCGGGAGGCATCGGCGCTGCGCGAGGAACTTGGCCAGGACTTCGTCATCGTAACCCCCGGCGTGCGCCCGGCGGGCAGCGGCCGCGGAGACCAGGTTCGGGTGGCTACTCCTTCGGAGGCCATTGCCGCCGGAGCCACCTACATCGTAGTCGGCCGCCCCATCACCGGAGCCCCCGACCCGGACGCCGAAGCCCGGGCAATCCTGGGGCAGATCAGTTAATGAGTTCTCAGTTCTCGGTTCTCAGTTCTCAGAAAAACCAAGGGTGCGACGATGAAGCCGTGCCCTTTTCCCTTTAACCGAGAACTGAGAACTGGTTCTTACAGCTTCTCAAAGAACTCGCACGCCGAGCACGAAATGTAGATTCCGCCCGGCACGCCGCGCTCGCGGTCTTTCACCCGCTTGACGATGCGGGTATCCTTGCCACACTTTGGGCAGGCGGTGGATTTCGCAGTGTCCATGACCTTCTTGCGGTCGGCTGTCTTTGCGACTTTCATTCAGGTTCTCCTGACAGGAATGTGCCACCAGCCCGGAGGCCGGGGTTCTACCTGGTAATTGGGGAGTATCACGGAATGCCGGCCCGAGCCCAGACCTTGAGCCCGGCAGGATGGCACACGCGGAAGCGGTGCGTCTGTACTCGCCAAGAGAATTTTACACGATTGTAGGGATGTTGTCCGAGACATCTCTGGGCTCAAGGCGTTAGGCGTTAGGCTCTAGGTTCTAGGTTTGGGATTTCGCTGCTCGCTGTTCGCTTTTCGCTGTCCGCCTGCCGCTTCGAGGATTTCCTAGGTGGCAAACGGCCTCCCGCAGAATCGCCTAGAACCTAAAGCCTAGCGCCCAGAGCCTGCTCTCTGCTAGTTTGATTAGTTTGCCACTGCCCGTTCGCTGACTCTGGAGTGAAACAGAAATGGTGAGACGCGATGCCGGCTATTAAGTTCCGCGGCGTGGACTTTATCGGGTTCGACTCGCTGCTCACGGGCGACGAGCTTCTGGTGCGCGACACCGCCCGCAAGTTCATCGAGGACAATCTCATTCCCATCATCGAGGAGTGCAACCGCGCCGCCCGCTTCCCGCGCGAACTCGTGAAGCCCATGGCCGACCTGGGCTTCCTCGGCGCTTCGCTCCAGGGATACGGCTGCGCCGGCATGTCGAACGTCGAGTACGGGCTGGTCATGCAGGAATTGGAGCGCGGTGACTCTGGTCTGCGCTCATTCGTCAGCGTGCACTCGGCGCTGGTCATGTATCCGATCTTCACCTTCGGCTCCGACGAACAGAAAAACACCTGGCTGCCCGCCCTGCAGAAAGGCGAGAAACTCGGCTGCTTCGGCTTGACCGAACCGGACTTCGGATCGAACCCGGGCGGCATGCGCATGCGGGCCCGCAAAGCCGGGAAAGAGTACGTCCTGAACGGCGAGAAGATGTGGATCACCTCCGGCTCCATCGCCGACGTCGCCGTGATCTGGGCGAAGGTCGAAGACGAAGACGACAAGATTCGCGGTTTCCTCGTCGAAACCGACCGCCCCGGCTTCAAGGCCAACGACATTCACGGCAAGTGGTCGCTGCGCGCGTCAGTGACTTCGGGACTTTCTTTGCAGGACGTGCGCATCCCCGGGTCGAACCTGCTGCCGGGAACGGGTGGACTGAAGTCTCCGCTGATGTGCCTGAACCAGGCGCGCTACGGGATAGCCTGGGGCGCGGTGGGCGCGGCCATGGCGTGCTATGACTGCGCGCTGCAGTATGCGCGGCTGCGCAAACAGTTCCGCGACCAGCCCATCGCCTCGCACCAGCTGGTGCAGGAAAAACTCGCCTGGATGATCAACGAGATCACCAAGGCGCAGTTGCTCGTGCTGCAGGTCGGACGCCTGAAAGATGCCGGCAAAGTAGAACACCAACACATCTCGATGGCGAAGCGAAATAACGTCTGGATGGCCCTCGAGTGCGCCCGCATGTCCCGCGACATTCTCGGCGCCAACGGCATCGCCGACGACTACCCCATCATGCGGCATCTGATGAACCTCGAAAGCGTAAAAACCTACGAAGGCACGCACGATATCCACACCCTGATTATTGGGGCGAATGTGACGGGGATTGACGCGTTCTAGGTGCTTTTTCCTTGATTTAAGAGGTTCTTGACATCTTCGCATTTTGCGAAGTACAATGTTCGCAGATTGCGAACCTACAGGGAGCGGCATGCATGTCATTAGCCGCAAGAAGCTGAAGGAAGCGGCCGCGAGGCACGCTGACCTGGAAGGCCCGCTCGACGCGTGGTTTCGCATCGCGAAGAAAGCTCTGTGGGGGAGTCTGGCTGACGTCCGGAAGACTTTTTCGAGCGCGGATGCGGTGGACAAGTGGACGGTCTTCAACATCAAGGGCAATCAGTGCCGGCTGATCACCGAGATCAACTATGCTGGCGGCCGTATCTACATCCGCCATGTTTTAACGCATGCCGAGTATGACAGGGGAGGTTGGAAACAATGAGTGCGACCGCAGTCCGATCTGAATATGCCGCTCTGCTCTCCAGCGCTCTGCCTGCAGTCATTCGCAGCGAGGCGGAGAACGAGCGCTGCATCCGTCGGCTTGAAGAACTGGACCGCAAGGGCAGCCGCATGAGCGCCGCCGAGCGGCGCATGGCCGAGCTTCTCACCCTGTTGATCGAAGACTTCGAGGAGAAGCATTATGCGCTCAAGGCAGCCAGTCCCGTGGATACCCTGAACGAACTCATGCTGGCGAACAATCTGAAGCAGAAAGACCTGCTCGATATTTTCGGCACGCCGAGCATCGTCTCCGAGGTTCTCCACGGCAAGCGCCACCTCACCACCGAGCACATCCGCCGGCTCAGCCGCCGCTTTCACGTTTCGCCGGAAGTCTTTATTGAAATCTAACTAAAGAAGCCGGGCGGGCGAGGGCGCCCGCCCCACACACTCACCCGTACAGCTCTCCCAGCAGCTCATACGCGCGCCGCAGGTGCGGAATCACGATGGTGCCTCCGACCACCAGCGCCACGTTGATCGCCTCTTCCTGCTCGGCGCGGGTCACGCCCAGCCGGTACCCCTGGATGATGTGGTAGTTGATGCAGTCGTCGCAGCGCAGGCAGGCCGAGGCCGCCAGGCCCATCAGCTCTTTGTACTTCGCGGGCAGCGCGCCTTCCAGATAGGCATTGTGGTCGAGGTTGTAGAAGCGCTTGACCAGAAAGTTGTCGGCCTTGTCAACGTTCTCGTTCAGGCGGGTGCGAGCGTCGAGGAAGCGGCGGGCGATGGCGCTCTTCTCGGCGGCCTGCTTGTCGGAATAAATGTAGGTCGGCTCTTTGCGCTCGGTCATGCGCACAGGGTAACAGAGAAATGTAGCGCCGACGCCCCGGCGGCGGCGTGGGGGCGTCCCCGCCCCCACCGGCGAGGGCAAGATGCCCTCGCGACAGCCGGCAAGTTGCCGGCGCTACAAAAATGATGCGCGACGCGGGCGGGAACGCCCACGCCCCGCTCACAGCCTGATTACAGCCCCGGGCCCTCCGGGTACGCGGGCAAATCCGGAGGCCGCGCCGGCAGCTTCTTGGGATTCGCCTTGATCTGCTCCATGAGCATCTCGATCGCCTTTTCGAGCTGCGGATCCTGTCCTTTCACGACCAGGTCCGGCGGGTTATCCACCACCACATCGGGCTGCACGCCGCGGTTCTCGATCACCCACTTGCTGTCGAGCCCGTAAAGCGCGAACTCGGGCCGCGTGATATAGCCGCCGTCGAGCAGCGGGATGTTGCCGCGAATCCCCCGTACCCCGCCCCAGGTGCGCTCGCCGATGAGCGGCCCCAGCTTGTACTGCTTGAAGAAGTAGCTGAAGAAATCGCCGTCGGAGGCGGCGTAGTGGTTGGTCACGCACGCCATGTAGCCGTGGAACACGTTGTCGGGAAGGGTGCCGGATTCAAAGTTCCGGGCCGCTGTCATGCCCGCCAGCACGCGCCGCAAGCGCTCGAAAATGATCTGGTCCACGAAGCCGCCACCGTTGTAGCGGACATCGAAGATGATGCCCTGCTTGCGGATCTGCGGAAAGTATTGCTTGACGAACTCATTCAGTCCGTCGCCGCCCATGTCGGGCAGATAGACATAGCCGATGCGGCCCCCGCTGGCTGCGTCCACCTTCCTGCGGTTGGTCTCGATCATGTTCAATTCGCGCAGGCTGAACTCGTCGGCAATCGGCTTGACCGTCACCTTGCGCGCCCCGTCGGCGGAAGGCTTTGAGTTGACCGTCAGCGTCACCACTTCGTTTGCGGTGTTGACCATCAGTTCGTCCGGGGTCCGGGGAACGTGCAAGGCGTGGCCGTTGATGGCGATCAAGTAATCGCCTTCCTTCACATTCACTCCCGGCTCGGTTAAAGGAGACCGCGCGTGCGCATCCCAGTTTTCGCCGCGATAGATTTTCTTGATGCGATACAGGCCGCTGGCCGCGTCCACTTCAAAGTCCGTTCCCAGCAGCCCGACATTCACCGGGTGCAAGTCCGGAAAATCACCCCCGCCGACATAAGTATGCGAGTTCGAGAGCTCGCCGATCATCTCGGCCATGACGTAGGTCAGCGAGTACCGGTCGGCCACGAAGGGCAGCAGTTGGGCGTACTTGTCGTGAATCTTCTGCCAGTCCACTCCGTTCATCGAGGCCTCAAAGAAGTAGTCCCGTTCCTGCCGCCAGACTTCGTTGAAGATTTCCTTCCACTCCTGGGCCGGATCGGCTTCCACTTGCATGCTGCCGAGGTTGAGAGCGCCATCGCCCACCTTGTGCGGCGTATCCGGAGGCTTGGCATCGACGATTCCGTAAGCGGGCGCGCCGCCACCGCCGCCAGGGCCATCACCGTGGTAGAGCAGTTTCGATCCGTCCGCCGAAAGCGAGAAATGGTCCGCGCCCTCCACCAGCACCTTGTCTTTTCGCTCCTTCAGATCGTAGGCATGGATCGCCGGATTCTCGCCCGGCAGCGGGCCCGACAAGCCGCCGATCGGTGAGCTCGAATAGTAGATCGCGTCTTTCGAAGCATCGATGCCGTGAATCACGGCGGGCGGAATCGCTAAAGCCACGATGCGATTCTCGATACCTTCCAGATCGATACGAAACACTTTCGGAGGCTCTTTCGTCTCCGCCTTCTCGGTTTTGTCGACGGTCTTCTCGTCCTTCGCCGGGGTTGGCTTGGCGTTCTTGGCGGGCGTCTTTTCAGTCGCCGCCGGCTCCTCGGTCTTCGGTTTGACTTCATCGCTCAGGGCCTGCAACGGGGAGGGTTCGTCCGCCGTCAGGGTCACCACGTAAACCCGAGTCGTTTTCGGATTGGCAAACTCAAAATCAATGTTGCCCAGGACTTCGTTGTAGTCGCGGTCGGAAAGAAAATAGAGATATCGCTTGTCCGGGTCGAATACCGCGGCATAACTGTTGTTCATCGTCGAAGTCACCGCCGTGATCTTGCGGTCCGCTAAACTGTATAGATAAACCACCGCGTAGCCCGATTCCTGCGGCTTGTCGTAGGCCAGCCATTTGCTGTCGGGCGACCAGCTGTAATTGTGGATCTCGAAGAACTTGGCGCGGTCCACTTCGACCGGCTTCTTCTCTTTGATATCGACATACCAGAGTTTCAGGTCCTTGTCGGCCCAGGCAATTTTTGTGCTGTCCGGCGACCACACGGGCTGGAACATGAAACCCTTGTGTCCGCTGGTGATCGGCTCCTCCGGCCCCAATCCGTCTTGCGGAGCGATGTAGATCTCATCCTCGCCCGTGCGGTCTGAGACGTAGGCGATCCATCCTCCGTTCGGCGACCACGCGACATTTTTCTCGCGCACCCCCGGCGATTGCGTCAGATTGCGAATGCTCCCATCCTTCGCCGGAACCGTAAAGACATCGCCGCGTGCCGCGAACACCGCGCGCTTCCCGTCGGGCGCGATGTCGGATTCGGTAATGTGGCGGCTCGCATTCGCCCAGTGCTTCATGGCTTGACCGCGGTCGCCGGGAACATACACCGCCAGTTTTTTCGCCTGCTTCGTTCCGAGGTCGAACCTGTACAGGTATCCGCCATTCTCAAAGACGATCGCATCGGGACCGAGGCTGGGCCACATCACGTCGAATTCGTCGAACTTGGTCAAGGCTTCGACTTGCTTGCTGCCCAGGTCATAGCTGTAGAGGTTCAGCCGGTGCTCGGGTCCGCGATCGGAGGTGAAATAGATTGTGTTCCCATGCCACATGGGGAAACTGTCGGTGTAGTCG
Organism: Terriglobales bacterium; assembly: GCA_049696815.1. Lineage (GTDB taxonomy): Bacteria > Acidobacteriota > Terriglobia > Terriglobales > Acidobacteriaceae > Acidiflorens. Next base: position 14,523 of record JBAVUO010000015.1, read on the forward strand.
GTGTGCGGAATCACCGCATCAACCGCATTGTTCTTGATGTCGTAGATGGTGATGTCCTGCGCCAGGCCGCCGGTGTAGCGCTTCCACTGGCGAAAATTGCGGAAGATGCGGTTGTAGGCGACCTTCGTTCCATCGGCCGAAAAAGAAAGCAGCCCGCCTTCGTCCATCGGCAGGGGTTGTGGCAATCCGCCGTCCAGCCCAATCGTGAAGGGCCGCTTGGTCCACCCGTTGGAAGCGTCCCGGCGTGACAGGAAAACAATCCGCTTGCTGTCGGGGGTCCAGGCAATCACTTCGTTGTGGATGCCCATGCGGTCGCTGAGCGGCTGCGCCGATCCCTGGTAGAAAGTCAGCTGCCGGGGCTGGCCGCCTTCGGAGGGCATGACATAAACGTTGAAATTGCCGTCGTACTGGCCGGTGAAGGCCAGCCACTTTCCATCCGGGGAAAACTTGGGAAACAATTCCCGGCCGGGATGGGTAGTAATCCGCCGGGCGGCGCCGCCGGCGCTCGAGACCAGCCAGAGATCGCCTCCATACATGAATGCAACTTTGTCCTTATAAACATCGGGGAAACGCAGCAAGCGGCCCTCTTGCATGTCCTGGGCTGCCGCGAAGCAGGTAATGCTGATGATGACGAGCAACAGCTTTCTAATAGAAGACATCGAGCCTCCTTCGAGAAGACCTTTTGTGAGGAAATTTGCTGAGTCGGCGATCATTCCGAGAACGAACCTGCGATTTCGGTACTTGAATACGTTCCACACGACACGGGCACTGCCGCCGCGGACCCGCAGTCATCCTGCACCCCGGAACCTCACAGGAGGCCGTAGCCGCTTCGACGGGTTTCTCCTGGATACGGAGCCCGACAGATTGTACACCCCGATGCGCAACCCCAGCAGTGAATCCCTCTCCAAACATTGCACATTTGTCAACCGAGCGCGGATAATGGCCCATGTGTAAGTTAGACTCCCGAGCACTGTTTTTGTTAGTCGCCATCCTATGCCATCTGGCTCTGGCTCAGACTTCTGACAAGAAAAAAGACGACTCGAAACCCGACTTCTCCAAAGAAGGAGTGGTCATCGAGCAGTCCGTGACTCGCGTCGTCTTCAATTCCGATGGAACATCGAAGCGACAGCAGCAAACCAGAGTCCGCGTGCAATCGGACGCCGGCGTGCAACAGTACGGCCTACTCGCCTTCCCTTATCAGGGTTCCGTGGAACGCGTTGAGATCGATTACGTGCGGGTTCGGAAGTCCGACGGTGCCGTAATTGCCACACCTCCAGACTCCATCAGGACATGACCTCGGAGGTCTCACGCGCGGCGCCGTTTTACAGCGACTTGCGTGAAAAGCACGCGGCGGTCAAAGGACTCGGGCCGGGAGACATTCTCGAATTTGCTGTGACCTGGCTGACGGAGAAGTCTCTTGCTCCAGGGAATTTCTGGTTCAGCTACGAATTCATGAAGAGCACCGTCATTCTGGATGAGCAACTGGAGATCAGTGTTCCTCGTGAGCGCGACGTCAAGGTCAAGAGCCAGCAGGTTCAGCCGGCAATTCGCGAAGAAGATGGCCGTCGCATTTTCACCTGGAAGACTTCTCACCTTGATAGCAAGAGTAAAGACGAGGAAAAGGAAGAGCGGAGTTATGAAGCTGCGCGTGGCCTGCTGCCGCCACCAGCCGTATTGATCAGCAGTTTCCGCAGTTGGGATGAAGTAGGACGCTGGTACGGCAGCCTTCAAAACGACAAGGTTCAGCCGTCCCCCGAAGTCCGGGCCCGGTCCGAAGAATTGACCAAGGGTCTCCCGGACGACGATGCCAAGCTACGAGCCATCTACAACTACGTCAGCCTGCGCTACCGCTATATTGGAATCGCCTTTGGCATCGGGCGTTACCAACCGCACTCCGCCGCGGAAATTCTGGACAACCAGTACGGGGACTGCAAAGACAAGCACACACTGCTGGCCGCGCTCTTGGGTGCTGCCGGAATTCGAGCCTACCCGGCTTTGATTAACAGCAGTCATGCCGTGGATGCAGACGTGCCGTCGCCCGGGCAGTTCGACCACGTCATCAGCGTAATCAACCGGGGAGACCAGTTAGCTTGGATGGACACTACTTCCGAAGTCGCTCCCTTGGGCTATCTCCTGGTGCCGCTGCGCGACAAGCCGGCGCTGGTGATTATGCCCGAGACGGTCGCATTTCAAACCACGTCTGCAACCCCTCCGTTCGGCCTCAAGGAAGAATTCAAGATAGCGAGCACGTTGAGTTCCGACGGCACGCTCGACGGCCACGCTCGATGGGAACTGCGAGGCGACTCCGAGTTCATGGTCCGACTCGCATTCCGTCGCGTCCCGCAAGCGCAATGGAAGGATCTAGTCCAGAGAATCTCTCTTGGCAGCGGATTCGCGGGTACGGTCAGCAACGTTGAGACCAGTTCGCCCGAGAATACGGAAACGCCTTTCCAGCTGACCTACAGCTACAACCGGAAAGATTTTGCCGACTGGGAGAACCACCGTATTCTGGCTGCCCTTCCACCCCTCGGCCTACCCACGGTAAATGACGAGCAACTCGGCGGGAAAACGCCGTTGTGGCTGGGAAGTCCGGGCGAGTGGCAGCAGGAATCGCGCATCGAGCTTCCCAAGGGATACTCCCCTCAACTGCCACCGCCGCTAAAACTGAAAGAGGACTATGCCGAATTCGAAAGCAGTTCCGAAATGCACGAAGGCGTGCTGGTGACAAAACGGCACCTTGTTCTGAAGAGTCGCGAAGTCAGTCCGGCTCAACTCAAGGGATACAAGGCCTTTCAGAAGGCAATCTCGGATGACGAGTTCACCTACATTCCTCTCACAACTCCAACCGACGTTGCTTCCGCAGCGGCGACTCCGATCGTGCGCGGCGCCGATTTCTTGCGCAAGGCGTTCAGTGAATTGCCTAACAGCACCAATGCTGATGCTCTTCAGGCGGAGAGTAGTGGCCGGGAATCGATGCGGGCAGGAGACCTTCCCTCGGCCATTGGCGAAATGAAGCATGCTGTCGACCTCGATCCGAAATTCACACGCGCCTGGATTGAATTGGGGGTTATCTGCGTTGGCACGCAGCAAAAGACGACCAGCTTGGAGGTGTTTCAGAAAGCTGTCGCCGCCGATCCAAAGCAGGTTCTGCCGTACAAAATCCTCGCCTTCGCTTACGCTGATGCCAAGGACCGCGCGCAAGCGATTGCCACTTGGCAGAAACTGCAAACCCTCGCTCCCGATGATCGCGACGTCGCCCCGAATCTCGGTGGTCTCTATATGGCCGCGAAGCGCTACAAGGAAGCGGCGGCGCTTTTTGAGGCCTTCGCCAAGGCAAACCCCTACAACGCATATGCACAAATGAACCTTGGGTTGGCGCTGTTGCATTCCGAGAACAGCACGCAGGGTCTTGCCGCTCTGCACAAGGCGTTGGAGATCGACTCTGGGGCAGAGATGCTCAACAACGTGGCCTATGAAATGGCCGAAGCCGGCACCAGCCTTTCCGAAGCTCTCGGTTACTCGCAGCGCTCGATTAAACAACTGGAAGAACTCTCCCAGAAGGTGGATCTGGATAACGTCCAGAAGGAGGATCTGCAACGGCCTCTGAGCATCAGCGCCTATTGGGACACTCTCGGCTGGATCTACTTCAAGATGGGCGACCATCCAAAAGCCGAAAGCTACCTGGATGCAGCCTGGCAACTGCGGCAAGATGGATTGGTCGGTGATCATCTCGGCCAGGTCTATGAAAAGGAACAGAAACTGACCTCCGCTCTTCACATTTACAGTCTGGCGCTGGAGGCCAATCCTCGTTTGGAGGAGACTCCTGGGCGCATGCGGAAGCTGGCGCATGTTCCGCTGCCCAGGACAGCAATGAGCGCCGGCGAAGAACTGAGCCGCATGCGTACGGTCAAGCTCCCGAAACTCGTGAATGGCACCGCCAGCGCCGACTTCTACGTGCTAATCGGGCCCGGTGCGAAGGTAAAAGGGACCAGTTTCATCCGCGGCGCTGAGTCCCTTCGTTTTGCGGGAGACGACCTGGCCAAGGCGCCTTTCAAGGTCCCGTTCCCACTGGATTCTACGGCGTATCTGCTGCGAAAAGGCATTCTGTCCTGCAGCAGCTATACGGGTTGCAGCTTTGTGTTTTATCCGCTGGGCGTCGCTGCGGCTGCAAACTAGGACTTAAGACCTTAGACCTTTCCGACTGCCTCCCGCTTGGGGTATAGTCGCTCCCGCAGTTTTCCGGGCCCGCTTCGCGGGCCCAACCGTCCAACGGAGGCTTTTATGCCAACCCAAGCTCGTCCCGAGCCCCATGCCAGGAGTTTCGGAGAAAACATCGAAACCGATCTGGCGATGGAATTCCTGCGCGTCGTCGAGAAAGCAGCCATCGCCTCCGCCCACACCATGGGTCAAGGCGAGCGCAGGTTTTCTGACCAGGTCGCCACCGAAGCGATGCGCGAAACCATGGATACGGTTCCGATGCACGGCACCATCGTGATCGGCGAGGGCGAGCGAGACGAAGCCCCGATGCTCTTCATCGGCGAGCGCGTGGGCGGGACTTTTCCCGATGGACGGGAAGTTCCGCATGTGGACATCGCCGTGGACCCGCTCGAAGGCACCAACCTGTGCGCCACCGGCGCACCCGGAGCTATTACCGTGCTGGCGGCTTCGGAAAAAGGCGGATTGCTGCACGCTCCCGACTGCTACATGGACAAGATCGTCGTCGGGCCATCATGCAAACATGCGGTCGAACTCGACGCTCCAGCCGAGAACAACCTGAAGAGCATCGCCAACCGCCTGAATCGCGATGTGGAAGACCTAGTCGTGATGGTGCTCGACCGCCCGCGACACGAGAAGCTGATCAACGATATCCGCAAGGCCGGGGCGCGCATCAAGCTGATCGGCGACGGCGATCTTTCCGCTGGAATCGCCTCGGCCGTGATCGGCACCGGTGTCCATGCGGTCATGGGATCGGGCGGAGCCCCGGAAGGCGTGATCACGGCGGCCGCCATCCGGTGCCTGAATGGATATATGCAGGGGCGGCTCGTCATCGACAAGCCCGAACTTGAACAGCGCATCGCCAGAATGGGGATCAAGGACAAGAACAAAGTTTACGAGGCGGAAGAGTTGGCTCCCGGCAAACAGCTGATCTTTGCCGCCACCGGCGTAACCGACGGCGCCCTGCTGAAAGGCGTGCGCTTCTTCGGCGAGGGCACGCGCACCTCGTCGGTCATCCTCACCTTGCGCTCCGGCAAGGTGAGATTCATCGACAGTATCCACCTGGATAAAACTGTGGAGGTAAAGGTCAGGTTTGCGTAGGGCAGGTCTCAGGTCTCAGGTCTCAGGTCTCAGGAAACGCAAGTCTTGAGTGCATGCCAGGTCAACAAGATTGTGCAGAGACGCGGCTTGCCGAGTCTCCTGCCGGAACACTAGGCAACTTCAAGTCCGACACCTGAGTCGACACCTCCGCTTTTCCTGGGACCTGAGACCTAAGACCTGAGACCTGCCCTGCTACAATCGCTAGCTCCATGATTCAAGGGAACTTCCCTTCCTACACAGACGTATCTATTCTGTGCTGTTAAGCCTGCGCCTTCACGGCGGCTGAACACGGACAGGTAGTCGAGCGGGAGTTCCGGAGAGTGCGGTTTGGAAGAAACCCAGGTCGTCGGATTGCTGGTCCGTCGCTGCGTGGACGGGGATGCCGCGGCCTGGGAAGAGATCGTGCAACGCTATCACCGGCGCATCTACAACATCTGCTACCGCTTTGCTGGAGCGTCCGACGACGCCCAGGACCTCACCCAGGAAGTGTTTATCAAGATGTACCGCACCCTCAGCACCTATGACGTGGACAAGGGCGCGTTCATGACCTGGGTAACCACCATCACGCGCAATCTCCTGGTGGACCACTTCCGCAAGACCAAGACGGACCGGCTCACCGATTCCCTGGATTCGGTCCCTTCCGAACACGAGGACGCGCAGCCTCGGAGCGAACAGATCGCCGACCGGGGACTGCCGCCCGACGCCCATGTCCAGAGCCGGGAAACCCGGGAAACCGTGCACCGGGCCCTGCAGAAGCTCTCCCCAGAGCTGCGGGAGGCGGTCATTCTACGGGACTTGCAGGACATGGACTACCGGGAAATTGCCGCCTCCCTGAAGGTCCCGGAAGGCACTGTCAAGTCCAGAATTAACCGCGGGCGCGCGGAACTTGCGCGCCTGCTACAACGTACATATAGGCAGGTGATCTGATGGCAGACGAAACCAAACACGGGACCCCCACCCCTCCCGGCCAAAGCCGGACCATTCGGGGACCCCAGATCGAGTGCACCGAATTCGAAATCCTGCTCAGCGAAGCCCTGGACGGGCATCTGAGCGGCGCTCGCCAAGAGAGCTTCGAGGCGCACTCGCGCGTCTGCCCAGTCTGCGGTCCGCTGCTCGCCGAGGTTCAGGCGGGCCAGCGATGGCTCAGGTCACTCGAGGCAGTCGAGCCTCCGGCGCATCTGGTTCACAACATTCTGGCTGCGACCACTGGAATCGAGAGCTCCCGGCTGGGGGCGGCAACGCCCGAAGTCCGCCGGACTCCGCTCAGCGAGCGCTGGCGCGAGTCGTGGGATTCTTTCTTCGCCCCGGTAACCGCTTTCGTGCGCCAGCCGCGCTTCGTCATGTCGTTTGGGATGATCTTCTTCTCCTTCTCGCTGGCGTTGAGCGCGGCCGGGGTGAAGCCGGCGGACATGGCCAGGATCGACCTGCGACCGGCGGCATTGCGCCATGCCTACAACGACGCGCAGATCCGAGTCGTGAAGTACTACGACAATATCCGGTTCGTGTACGAGATCGAATCGCGGGTGCGCGAGTTCAAGCGGGCCACCACACCGGCCGAGCCCGCACCCGAAGAACAGAAACAAAATCGCAAAAACAATACCAGTGGACAACCAGACCAGAGACAGGATCGTAACTACTCCCGGGAAGAAAACCAGCCGGTGTTAGCCGCGCTGAGGGATGCACCACCTGCCGTGACGGTGACCACGAACAGGAGGTTTGTATGAACTGCGCCAATCATGCTGATGCGTCAGCCGTGGCCTATTGCCGCACTTGCGGAAAAGCACTGTGCGCGAACTGTACGCGCCCGGTCCGAGGCGTGATCTACTGCGAAGACTGCCTGGGAGCGCGGATGGAAGGCAGGCCCACCGCCGCCGGATTCGTTTCCGGCACCGTTGCGCCGGGACCTGGACCGGTCCCCCCGCCCCCTGCTCCGGGAAGCGGCACTGGACCCAACCCGACCGTGGCCGGAATTCTCGCCGGCTTCTTCCCCTTCGGCGTGGGCGCGGTTTACAACGGGCAGTATGCCAAGGGACTAGCCCACCTTGCCATTTTCGGATTGCTGGTCGCCGGATGTAATGCGGCCGACAATAGCGGCAGCACTGCGCTGGGGGTGGTCTGCGGATTGGGCCTCGCGTTCTTCTACGTCTACCAGATCATTGATTCGGTGCGCTCGGCGCGCGCCATTCAAGCCGGCCAGCCCGCGCCGGACCCTTACGGTCTGGCGGCAACTTTTGGTGGTGGGGCAAGAATCGAGACCAGCAAGATCCCGATGGGCGCGATCGTGCTCATTTTGGTGGGCGGGCTCTTCCTGCTGCACACCATGGGGCTGGCGGAGTTCGGCCTCGACCGCTTCTGGCCGTTGATTTTGATCGTACTCGGCGCATGGTTGTTCGCCCGCAACTGGGGCCTGATGGGTGTGTGTTGCACGGGTTGCGGATGTGCGCGCTGCCGCGCGCGGAGGCTGATGGGCCCCGCGATGCTGCTCACCATCGGCGTCTTGTTTCTGCTGGAAACTCTGCATGTGGCGAGCTTTGGCCGCACCTGGCCGGTCATCCTGCTGGTGGTTGGCGGAGTCAGGTTGCTGCAGGGAGGAGCATCGCAAGCGGGACACGTTCCGTCAGCCGTGGTGAGCGCGAACTCGACAATTTCGGGAGGCCCGGTTCCTCCGGCACCTCCGGCTCCTCCGGTTCCTCCGGCTCCTCCGGTTTCGCCAGCGAGTGAGGTGAGAAATGGCTAGCCCTGGGATAACTCCGACTCCGCGCCCGCATCGGTCGATTGCCGGCCCCATCGTTCTGATCCTGCTGGGCCTGCTGTTCCTGCTGGGGACGATGGGGGTGCTCGACCGCTACTCTCTGGGCATGCTGTTTGCTCGCTACTGGCCGGCCTTGCTCATCCTGTGGGGCGTCATCAAGCTAATCGAGCACGAGCAGGCGAAACGTGCTGGTCTGCCGGGCCGGGGCATCGGCGTCGGCGGCGTTTTCCTGATGCTCTTCCTGATCATGGCCGGGTTGATTGCCACCGGGGTCTCGCGGGTGGACTGGCAGAATCTCCGGGACCACATGCAGATCGACGACCAGGACTTTGACAGCCTTTTCGGCGGCAGCACCTTCGACTACAGTGACGAACTCAGCCAGGAAATTCCCGCCGGAAGCAGCCTGCACATCAACGACGATCGGGGCACCGTTACCGTCAATGTGTCCGACGACAAGCTCCTGAAGGTCTCGGTGCGCAAGAAAGTCCGCGCCGAAAAGCAGGCGGATGCCGATACCTACAACACCGGAACCAAGCCCCAGATTACGGTCGCCGACAAGATCGTCACCCTGAACGCTAACACGCAGGGGGCGGGCGCCAAGGGCGTGAGCGCCGATCTGGATGTTTACGTGCCGCGCAACACAGATCTGGTCATCGTTTCGCGGCGGGGCGCCGTGACCATCACCGGCATGAGCGGCACGGTGGAGGTCAATCACCAGCGGGGCGAGGTCAACATCAGCGATCACACCGGCAACGCATCGCTCACCTTGGAGCGCAGTTCCGCCCGGTTGGAACGCGTGAAGGGCGACGTCACCATCCAGGGCCGGGCGAATGAAGTTGCCGTGGAAGACGTGGACGGCGCCGCCCACCTGAATGGCGAGTTCTGGGATAGCGTCCGTCTGGCGCGTGTGACCAAGACGGTGAGCTTCCACTCGTCGCGCACGGATATGGAGTTCTCCCGCCTGGATGGCAGGCTGGATTTGGACTCCGGCGATCTGCGCGCCGACTCGCTCGTCGGCCCCATGCACCTGACCACCCGCTCGAAGGACATCAGTCTTACCGGCCTTTCAGGAGACCTGCGGCTGGAGGACAGCAACGGGACCGTCGAGGTTGGGCTGTACAAGCCCGGCAATATCCAAATCGAAAACCGCAAGGGCGACATCCAGGTTTCGATTCCGCCGAACACCGCCGTGAAAGTTGAGGCCCGCACCCGCCGCGGAGAGATCCAGAGCGACTTCAACGAGTTGAAAATCGAAGGTGGCGACCGGCAGGCGAGCGCCAGCGGTTCGATCGGAACCAACGGCCCCCGGCTGGTGATCAACGGCGAAAATGGGACTATCGAAATCCGCAGGGGAACGGTGGCGGTCGCCCCTCCAGCAGCCCCGGCAGCTCCGGCAGCGCCGGGCAAACCCGCGAAACCGGCGAAGAGCCTGCCGGCGCCAAAAGCGGCGCCGGTGGAGAGTGAGAATTAGGCTCTGGGCTCTGGGCTCTGGGCTTTCGGCTCTCGGCTCTCGGCTTGCCCGAACATCCTCCGTAGAGACGCAGCTTGCTGCGTCTTCCCTCCCCGAGCCTGTGCACCCTTGCCGACAGAGACGCAGCAAGCTGCGTCTCTACAAGTGGGATTTCCGTGAGCGTTCAATCGGACATGCAGAGTGACGTATCTACGGGGTGTTTTCTTGGCTCCGCCTCGACCCCGTCGTCCTCTCACTATGGCGAACGAACAATCAACAACTTATAGACTATATCAATAGGATATGGAGGTTAATCGCCTCGGACAGTCTCCTAACACCCGCCATTACCGAGTCAGGCCGCTGTCTAGAATGCCCGTAACAGCCCCAAGAAAGCTTGCAGATCGACGATCGCCCCTCGGGACAGGGGAAACATCATCCGGAAGACTGTCGTCGCTGTAATCGCCTCCTAGCGCGTTTCCTATCGCTATGGGCTATGGAAGAGAAACCATTAACCACGGAGGACACAAAGAAGCACCAAGGAAATCCTCTGTGGATTCACGCCTTTGTGTGACTTCGTGTTCTTTGTGGTTGATGAATTTGGGGCACTACACAGTTTGCCGAGATCCGAAAGCCCCGCGCCCGACATGTTAGATTCGGACGATGCGTCTCATGTTGCAGAAGCGGCCGCTGCGATTCGTGTTCGCGGCGAACCTCATCTCCATGCTGGGCAGCGGTATGAACTCCGCCGCTGTGGCCTGGACGATTCTGCAGAAGACACACTCTGAAATGGCGCTGGGCACGTTGGCCGTCCTGCAAACCATTCCCGCCATGCTGATGCTGCCGTTCATGGGCGTCATTATCGATCGCGAGGACCGCCGGCGGCTGGTCATGATGCTGGACGCGGGGCGCGCGGTCATCATCGTCACCGTAGCGATCCTGGCCTTCCTCGGCCGGGTTCAGGTCTGGCAGCTCTATCTGATGAACACCCTGGTGGCGGCGGGCTTCTGGATGTTCTGGCCGACCATTACGGCGCTCATCCAGGAACTCACGCCCAAAGGCCAGTTCGTGCACTCCAACACCTTGTTGCTCGCGGGCGTTCAAGGGGGCTGGCTGATCGCCGGCGCGCTGGTTGGGTTTACCTACGAGCACATCGGGCTGGGCGGCGTGCTGCTGATTGACGTGAGCACCTACGTGCTTTCATTTCTGTGCTACTTCGCCGTCCGCCAGGGCCGGCACGTCGTGCCCCGCGCCGGAGAACTGAAGCACGATCTGGAGGCCGCGGAAACCGCCGTCGGGCGCTTCCTGCGCGAGATGCGCGAAGGCGTGGTCTTCCTGCGCGAGCATCGCCGCGTGATGTTCCTGGGCGCCAGCTGGTCCCTGTTCCTGGGCGCCATGCTGACCGGGGTGGTGGTCACGGCGCCGCTCAGCGACCGCATCTTCCATGCCGGCGCGACCGGCTATGGCTGGCTGAATGCGGGCTGGGGAGTGGGCGCATTCCTGAGCGCGCTCTACACTCCGGCCCTGATTACGCGGATGGGTGCGCGCGCCGCCATCGCCGTCTCCATGGCGGTGGTGACGGTGAGCATGGCGCTCCCGCCGTATTCTCCCTGGCTGGCGATGGCCGTCCTGCTCTATGCGGCCATGGGATCGGGGCGCGGGGTGACCGGTGTGGCCATGAACACGAGCTTGATGGAACAAGTGCCGCCGCAGGTCATGGGGCGCGTCCAGAACACGTTCTATTTTTTCGGAACGCTGCTCCAGGTCGTGCTCGGGCTGACGGTGGGTTGGGTGGCTTCCCGGATCTCCCTGGCCGCCGGATTCGGCGTGATTGCCGGGGTCTATGCGCTGGCGTTTGGCTGCGCCTGCTGGCCGGTGAAGACGCCGCAGGCCGTGGCGTCGGTAGCCGACTAGAAGCGAAGTTATGGTTCACCACAGGGTCACAGAGGAAAGTCAAAAGTCAGAGGTCAAATTGAAGAAGTGGCCAATGAGTCATGAGTGACGGCACGGGATCGCTCACCGGGGCGACCAGTCCCGCAGTCTAGATCCGTTTGATTGTCGCGAACCAAGCCGGTGCGCCGTCGTCGTGGTATCTCGTCTGAATCCGGTCCGGTTCGATGGCGGCGACATTCCATCCATTGCTGGGGTTGAACGCCGCTCTCAGATCTTCCTGACTGATGGGGTGCGGGCCAGTATCGGGACCATCGTCACTGAAGCACAACACATACAGGGTTCCATCGTGCTCGGTCACCGATGCCAGACTCGCCACGTATCCTGGTCGCTCGGCGCCGTCGAAGGTGTGGAACAGTCCGCAGTCCAGCACCGTCTCAAACCTGCGCCCCAAGCGCTCCAGCTGGAACGCGTCGGCCACAGCGAACTCAGCCTCGATCCCACGGTCGTCGGCCTTCTCTCGGGCGATGGCCAGTGCCGTCTCAGCCACGTCAACGCCCAGAACCGACAATCCCAGCGAGGCGACGTGAAGAGCGTTCTCGCCGGTCCCGCAGCCCGCATCGAGCACCGCTCCGGCGAATCCGCCTTCGGATGCCAAACGCACTATTGCGGGCTGCGGCTGGCCAGTATCCCAAGGCGCAGGGCCGTCGTGGTACGACGCATCCCAGGGCAGTCCCGACAGCTGTTCGTGACTGGTTGGGTGCCGACCACTGAACGGGTCGTCAGCGAGGGTTCCTGATCGCTCCGACAACTTCGTCCCCCTCCTGCACCTGATCTTGCCACCTGATCGTAGCACGCCAATCCACAGGTCTTGACTAGTTCCTCTACGAGCTGCGAGCAAGTGGAAGTTCGTGGCTTGTGTTCGTGGCTTGTGTTCGTGGCTTGTGTTCGTGGCTCGCCGCTCGTAGCTCGGAGCCGTTATACTTCTGCATTCTGACTTCTTACTTCTGACTTCCCAAGGAGCTCCATGTTCGAGGACTTGAAAGGCCGGACGGCCGTCGTCTTCGGAGTCGCCAACAAGCGCTCGATCGCCTGGGCGATCGCGCAAGGACTGCACGCGGCCGGCGCCAGCCTGGCCATCACTTACCAGAACGAGCGGCTGGAACAGGAGGCCAGGGACCTGATTCCGTCGTTGCCGGGCGCCGAGGCTTTCATGTGCGATGTCTCGAAGGACGAAGAAATCACGCGGCTGTTCGACAAGCTCAAGGAGCGCTACGGGAAACTGCATGTTCTGGTGCACAGCGTGGCCTTCGCCCCGCCGGAAGAACTGAAAGGCGATTTCGTCAACACCACGCGCGAGGGCTTCCGCATCGCGCACGACGTCAGCGTGTACTCGCTGATCGCGGTCGCGCGCGCCGCCGCTCCCTTGATGGAAGACGGCGGCAGCATCATGACCCTGACCTATTACGGCGCCGAGAAAGTTGTGCCGAACTACAACGTGATGGGCGTGGCCAAGGCCGCCCTGGAGTGCGCGGTGCGCTATCTGGCCCACGACCTGGGCCGCCGGAAAATCCGGGTCAACGCCATCTCGGCCGGCCCGCTCAAGACCCTGGCGGCGCGGGGCATCGCGGGATTGGGAGACATGCTGAAAGGGCATGCCGAGCGCGCCCCTCTGCAGCGCAATGTCGAGGTCGGCGAGGTGGGCAGCACGGGCGTGTTCCTCGCCTCCGATGCCAGTTCCGGCATCACCGGCGAGATCATATACGTGGATTGCGGGTACAACATCATGGGGTTCTGAGACGGGCAGTCGCTCTCAGCTACATCCCGCGAGACCAGGGTAGCTTTTGTTGAACGGAAACATCAGGGCACTTCTGCCGATGACTCTGCCTGGTGCATATTCCACTATGGAGGTTCAGGTTGCCGAGCAAAGCTTCGCCGCGTCCCGTTGACCCGCTCCATTGCGACGTCCCCGCGCTGCGCGATGCCGAAATTGCTGCGGTGTACTACGACCACCGCATGGCCGGTGATTTCTACGAGTTCCTGCGGGTGGGCCGGTCGCGCATGCTGTTCGCACTGCTCGACATGGCCGGCCGGCGCGCGGACACGCGCGAAACGTTGATCGCCGCGCAGACCACTTTCCGAACTCTGGCGCCCAAGCTTTTTGCTGGGGAAGACTTCAACGAAGCCACCGCCATGATGAAGCTCTGCTACCGGATGAACAGCACAGTTCTTAGTCGAGGCGTTCGCAGTTGTCCGGGGTTCATCGGTTGCTACAACGAAGACCTGGGCACGGTCTGCTACTCCAACGCCGGTCACACGCCTGCGATGCTGTGGGACGGAACAGGCGTCACGCTGCTCGAAGCAACCGGATTGCCGCTTGGCCTCTTCTCACACACGGTGCAAAACGTGTCGACTTGCGCCCTGGCGCCGGGCGCGGTTCTTCTAGCAGTCTCGCGCGGAATCGTCGAAGCGGAGCACAACGGAGAAGAATTCGGGCTGGAGAGGACTATGCAAACCCTTCAGCATGCGACCGCGCGCAGCGCCCACGGGATGTGCCTGGACCTGCTGCACGCCGTTCAGAGTTTCACGCAGGCTCCTCCCACCCACAACGACGTGACGACCCTCGCGCTGGTGCGGAATGCGACAGCCGCCGGAGCGCTACAATAAGAGAACCAAGCGCCAACGTGCGTTGATCTTCACTGTTTTTGCGGCCGCGATGCTGTTCTCGATGGTTCGGGAATGGAGCGCGCCCGCCGCCTGCCCGCGTCCAGAAATGACCGCGCGGGCCGACTCAAGGTAGAGGATCCGATTCAAGAGCTGGTCAGTTGGATTCTGCGTTCTGTTTCCCCCACTCGATCGAGAACGATCTCGAGGTCGCGATCGCGCAGGAATCGCGGGAATTTCTCTCCCCACTCGATCAAGAGGATGCTGTCGGGCGCAAGCAGGTCATCGAGCCCGAGCGTCTCCAACTCGCGCTCGGTATCGACCCGGTAAAGGTCAATGTGGTAGAGGGTGGCGCGGGGCCCGCGATATTCGTGGACCAAGGTAAAGGTAGGGCTGGTGACGTCCTCGGCGGCAGCAGCCTGGAAGCCTTCGGCGATGCCCTTGACCAGAGTGGTCTTACCCGCGCCCAAATCGCCCCGCAACAGGACCACGAGCGGCGGCGACCACTCGGCGGCGAGCGCGCGCCCGAAAGCTACAGTCTCGTCGGCGGAGCGGGTTAGGGTCTGGCGGGTCATCCTCCGGAAACCTCGGCGGAAACATCAGTATAGCGAGGGCACGATCCGGGTAGGGGCTCAGTTGGTTGTGAGGCAGCGTGCCTTAAACCCGACTCTGCTGGGGACGCCGCATTTTTCTTGCGGCTGAGCGGCACGGCTGAACAGGCTGCGGAAAAAGTCGCGAAATGCAAATTCCTCGCTCGTCCTCACCGCGGAAGCGCGGCTACGGACGGCCCGGAATGACAGAAATAAGGGACTTGGCGGCGGGGCTGAAGCCGCGCCCCTTCAAAGCACCCTGGGATTTTGCAGATTTTCCGCGGCCTCTGAAGCTATGCCCTTCCCAAAACTGATTCTTGAAACCAGTCCTACCCCACGATCTGCCACACCGCCGGCCGCTCAAAGTCCGGTCGGTGTTTTGAGCTCGTCCGAAAGGGCATCCAGGAAGCTCTTGTCCAGCGCCGAGTCCAGCGCCATGCGCAGCTTGCGGTGATCGTCGTCGCCCAGGGCAATGAAGCGAAACGGCTGCAAGCAGGCGCTCTGGAACTTGCGCACTGGCGGCAGTATTTCGGCCATGCCGCGGACCGCACCGGAGTGGGTATGGAAGGCAATCTCCACAAAGTCGCCGGTGGAAAGCTCCTGGCCCAGCTGCAGCAGCCCGCCGGTGATGGAAATGGATTGGAGTTTCGCGCGCGCCTTCTGGCCACCTTCAATCTGGATGGCCGCGGCCACCGATCCATTCAGTTGGATTCGAGGGGCACGCCGGTTGGGGAGGGGTTGGGGGAAGTGGGTCATAGCCAGTCAACTATGCCATCGCGGAGCCCTGCCGGGCAGATTACCAAAGCGCCTGTACGGGGTCGCGGGTACAGGTTTCTGCGTGATTACCTTCTGTGCAGGCTTCGGGTCTGCGATAATCACCTAGGTAACTTCTCTCAGGGGCCGGGGAGCGGGTACTTTTGTCTTGTAGGGCATTGATAGAGCGGAGGTTGCGTGGGTTCAGGGCTGGGGAGATTTGGTCATGAAAAGATGTTCTAGGGTCATGCCTTTGGTTCTCGTGGTTTGCTTGCTGGCGGCGGTGTTCACCGGCTGCTCGCGGGATCCGAACGTGCGCAAGCAGAAGTATCTGGAGAGCGGCCAGCGCTATTTCGACAAGGGCAGGTACCGGGAAGCCGCCATTCAGTTTCAGAACGCCATCCAAGTGGACGGGCGCTTTGCCGAAGCTCACTATCGGCTCGCGCTGACGGATATGAGGCTGCAGCAGCCGGACGGCGCCTTTCGAGAGCTGGAGCGCACGATCGAGATCCGGCCCGACAATTACGCCGCGCACCTGGACATTGCCAACCTGCTGATTGGCTATCACCAGCTCGACGCGGCCAAGGAACACCTGGATCTGCTGACGGAGAAGCAGCCCAACAATGCGGAAGTGTATGTCGCGGTGGCCAACTACAACGCCGCCAATAAAAATATGGGGGCCGCGCTGGCGGCGATGCAGAAGGCGCTGCAGATCGATCCCAACCGCCAGGAATCGTATCTGAACATGGCGGTGCTGCAGATGAACGCCGGGCAGTGGGATGCGGCCGAGGCCAGCTTCAATAAAGCCGTCGATCTCAACCCCAAATCCGGCAACGCCCTGGTTTCGCTGGGCAACTTCTACCAGTCTCGCGGGCGCTTCCCCGAAGCCGAGCAGCAGTTCCGCCGCGCCATTGCCAACGCGCCCAACGATCCCGAACCCCGGGGTTCTCTGGCCCGGCTTTACATGGCCGAGAACAAGCCAGCCCAGGCGGAAGAGTTCCTCAAACAGGCCAAAAAGGACTTCCCGGACAATCCCCTGGGATACCGCATGCTGGGCGATTTCTATGTCGCCAGCAACCAGCTCGACAAAGCCGTGGCCGAGTATGGCTCTGTCTATAAAGAGCATCCCAACGACGTGCTGTTGAAGAAGACCTATATCGAGCTCCTGATTCAGAAGGACCGGATCGAGGAAGCGCGCAAGTTGACAGACGAGGTGCTGAAGTCCACGCCGGACGACCTCGACGCGCAAATCGATAAAGGGCAGATCGAGATACAGAGCGGCCAAGCCGGCGCAGCGGTTAATATCCTGCAAGGCGTCCTGAAGAACGATCCCGACAACGCGGTGGCGCACTATCAGCTCGGCCTGGCTTTCGACCGGCTGTCCAATGTCAACCGGGCCGAGGCGGAGTGGCGCGAAGCCGTCCGCCTGCGTCCCGAGATCGTGCAAGCGCATCGCGCCCTGGCGGGCGTGGCCATCCACCGCGGCGACGCCAACATTCTGGCGCAGGAAGCCGACCAGATCATCAACTATCAGCCCGACTCTCCCGACGGGTACCTGCTGCGCGCCGTCGCCGAGATTGATCGCAAGCAGTATGCGAAGGCGGATGACTTCCTCAAGCAGTCGCTGGCCAAGGCGCCCAACAATGCCGCCGCCTATGTGCAGGTGGGCAATTTGCGCATGGCGCAAAACCAGCCCGCCGCCGCCCAGAAAGCCTACCAGCAGGCCCTCGATCTCGATCCGAATTCCCCGGACGCATTGGGCGGGGTGCTCAACGGGTACCTGATGCAGAAGCAGGTGGACAAAGCCTTCGCGGCAGCCAACGCGCAGCTCGCGAAGTACCCCAACAACAGCCAGTTTCACGTCATCCTGGGCCGTTTGTTGGCCGAGCAGAAGGACGATTTCGCGGGCGCAGAAACCGAATTCAAGCGCGCCGCCCAACTCGACAAGAACAACACGGAAGCGCTGATCCAGCTGGGCATGGCCGAGAACGAGCGCGGGGCCATCGACCAGGCGCTCGAGACCTTTCTCAACGCGGCGAAGGCCAATCCGAAAGACGTTACTTTCCTGCTGCTGGCCGGGGGCCTTTACGAGACTAAGCAAAGCTGGGACCAGGCGAAACAGACGTACCAGAAGGTGCTGGAGCTGGACCCGGAGAATGCGCTGGCCTCCAACAACCTGGCCTACGTGATGTTGCAGCAGGGCGGCAACGTGGATGTAGCCCTGGCCATGGCCCAGACCGCGCGGCGTCAGCTTCCTGACAATCCCAACTCTGCCGATACCCTGGGTTGGGCCTACTACCACAAGGGGGTTTACACCTCCGCCATCGGCCTGTTTAAGGAAGCGGTCAAGAAGGAACCGGACAACGCGCTGTTCGTCTATCACCTCGGAATGGCTTATGCGAAGAACGGACAGGCGGGACTAGCGCGGCAGCAACTGGATCGCGTGGTGAAGATCAAACCCGGCTCGCCGGAAGCCGACGATCTGAGGCGGACGCTGGGCCAGATCAAGGGCTAGAGAGGCTGCTGGCCCCGGGCCGGGCGCTAGCTCACCCCGGCAGCACGACTCCGAACAGCTCGCGCAGGCTAGCCCGCCACTCCTCATCTCCCAGCATGCGCTCTTCCCGGACTCCGTGCCGGGTTGTAAGCAGCTTTCCATCCGACAACGTGATGCGTCCCTCCGGAGTAGCCCGCGAGCACACCCGCTTCCGGGTGAAGGGGGATTCGGGCGAGGTCTGGTGATAGTGGCACATGGCGGCAAACTCGGGGAGCCGCCGGGGTTCGAGCGTGAAGGCGTATTCCTTCTTCCACCGGCCGTCAGCTTCAACTTCGTAGCGGAACACCCCTTCGGTCAGGGTAAGGCGATACAGACGTCCGAACTGTTCTTGCTCCAATCCGGGTTCCAGGCGTAATGGCTCAACAAAGGAATCTCCAAAGCCGACGTCGGCCAACCACGGCTTCTCGAGATCAACGCGGAGCGTGAGGTGATCAAATTCAGGGCCATCGCTGCCATCGTCGCAGACAACGCGGGCGGAAAGCAGCGTTACCTGAAATCCCAAAGCGCGGAGCAACGCCGCGAAGGCGCCGTTCAGTTCGTAGCAGAAGCCGCCGCGCCGTTCATTGACAATCTTGTGAAGAAAGCGGCCTTCGTCGCAGACGATCTTGCAGCCCAAGCCGATGTCAAGGTTTTCGAAGGGGACGGCGAGGAGGTGGGCGCGATGGATGGCGCGAAGAGTCTCGCGTGTCGGGGCAGTCGAACCTGCGTAGCCGATGCGTTCCAAATAGGCTTGCACCCTCAAACCGGCGTCACTCAATAGCATCTCGTTTTTCAAGATTGTGGCGGGCGCACAGGACCTGGATGTTCTTTCCGTCTTTCGAAGAACCACCGAGCGAATATGGGATTATGTGATCGAAGTGCAAGTTTTCGGAATTCCCACATTTCACACACCGCCCTCTGTCCCTTTTCCAGACTTCCAGCTTCACTTGAGTCGGAATCACCCGATCATGTTCCAGGAAGGTCTTGGATTGTTCTATTAGTGGAAGATCGTCAACTATCTGCAACCTAAACTTGAAAACCTTCCTTTTGCCGGATATTTCCTGCCAAGCATCAATCAATTCAAAGAGCCCGTTGTACACCCAAATTCCATTTCGAATCTTTTCGAAGACCCTCACTCGTTCGGGTGTGCTTGCTCCGCTCTTGAGCCTCCTCGCTGCCGCAGCAAACAAACCATTTTGTGTGGGTTTCCCGTTCGGTTTAAATTCCGGTTGATCGAGTCTCTTGGGGTCCCTGATGCCGCCCATACGAGGAACATCGTGGCCTTCATAGATGATGACGCTCCCACCCTGTTCGACCTTGTCTTCATATGGGGCGCCGGGCCTTCGGCTCATCAGGATCAAGCTCTCCCCATCTCGTATTCGGAAGTTCATACCGCGCTGGAGATTCACCCCAAACGGACCACACATTTCCAGATAAGAGACGATGTCGCCTGAACACAGCATTATGACTAGTCCAGAAGTGAGAAACCTACACCGGCAACTCTTCCTGCAGCCATCCGCCGGAGGTTTCGAGCTTGGCCTCGGCACAGAGATCGAGGACCAGTTTTTCGAGGATCAGGCGTTTGCCCGGCGGATTGGAACGCAGCGCCAGGTCGGCCTTGGCCACCAGGCGGATGGCGCGCGTCAGCTCCCGCTTCGACTTGTAGCGGCGGGCTTGCCGGATCAAGTCGTCGGCGGCGAAGGGCGGGACGCGGAAGCCCTGCCACAAGGCGGCCCAGAGCATGCGCTGGTCGCGCACGTTGCGCTCCAGGATGACCAGCATCTGGCGGAAGGTTTTGGCCAGCATGTAGAGATGGCCAATGGCGGCGTCTTCGCCGTCGCCGGAGGAAAGCAGGGCCTCAAGAACTTCCAGGGAGCGCACGCGGTCTTTGGCGGAGATGGCGTCGGTCAATTCGTACAGCGACCGCTGCTTGGCAGCGAGCACCATGGTCTCGACGTCACCGAGCGTAACTCTCTTCTTTTCTCCGGCGTAAAGAATCAGCTTCTCGAGCTCATTGGAGACCATCATCATGTCGCCGCCGAGCGCATCCACCAGCTCGCGGGCGCCATCGCTGTCGATCTTGACGCCGCGCGTGGCGCAGTATTCCCCGATCCAGCGCACGGCTTCGCCCTCTTCGACCCGCGCCAGTTCCACGATGCCGCAGAACCGACCCATGGCGTCGCGGATTCTCTGGTAGCGGTCCTTGTCGGTCAGCTCCATGCGGCGGATGTCGGCGGGAATACTGATGTGGTCGGCGACAAACACCAGCAGCGCATCGGGATTGGGGTTCTTGCAGTACGCCTCGATGGCGGCGATCTTCTCTTCGTTCGACCCGCGCCCGAACAGAGTCTTGACCCCGCGCACGAAGAACACTTGAAAGGGCGCCATCAGCGAGGGAGTGCGGGCGCGGTCCAGAACCTCGGAGAGCGAGGTTTCGCCCAAGTCGTACTCGAATACGCTGAAATCCCGCGAGTCGGGCGCGACCAGGTGCTCGAGGATGGCGTCACGGCAGCGCTTGCGGAAAAATGCTTCGTCGCCGACGAAGACATACGCCGCCTTCAGCTTGCGCGATTCGAGTTCGGACAGAAAACGGTCGGCCCCGGTGAAGCCGCGCATCAGTAGGCCTCCAAAATGTTGGCCACCAGGGTGCGCGCAAAATCGCGCGACAGCCGGTCCACGGCGGGTGAATCTTCCTCGAAGAAACTGGAGAGATCACGCGACAGCTCGTACTCCTCGTGGAACAGATAGGAAGGGTTCTGGAAGAGCACTTTGCCCTGGCGATCGGTGAGCGTCACCTGCATGCTGACCGTAATTAAGGCGCTGGCGGCGCGTCCGGTTTGGGAGTCGTAGGCCAGCGGGCTGGCCGAAGCCGACAGAACCGTCCCTTTCAGGACCGCGTCGGCACCGGCGGGCGCGTCGTGGACCACCCGGTACTGCGTCCGGGTGTTGAATTCGCGCACCACGGCCGCGGTCAGCACCTGCTCAATGCGGAAGTTCTGGGTCCGGCTGACAAAGCTCGGAATCGCGATGGTGCGAACGTTCTGGGGCAGCACGACCGCGTGCCCGGCGGTGTGGTAGCCGCAGCCGCTGGCGGCCAGGGTGAGAGCGAGCGCGACGGTAGCGGCCCCGCGTGTCATTGAATCTGCCACCATTGAATCTGCCATCACTGAATCTGCCCCCTGGGGCGGGAGGCGCTGGTGGCCTCCGCACACTCGACCGCGGTCAGAGCCGCAATACGCAGGTTGTCCGAGGTGGCCCACAACCAGACGCCGTTCTCATGCTGGCCGTCGCGGGCAACCGAAACCTGGATGTCCGCCTGCCCGGCGGCGCTCACGTTACTCGGCGTGTCCTCCGGGCTGCTGGTCACGACGACGTGTTCTCCCGCCAAAGCCTGGGAGAAATCTCCGAGGGCCACGGGATGGTTCACCTCCAGGTACACGGCGAAAGCGTGGCCATGAAAGACCGGCGCCTGCACCAGCAGCAGCGCGGGTTCGGCCACGCCCGGCGCAATCTGCCGATAGTGCTTCAGGATTCGTTGCGAAGTGGCGTCCAGCGGCGGTTTCGAGCGCGGCCCATAACGCGTCACCAGGTTGAAGGCGAGCTGCGTGCCGAACACATTCTTGGGGAGCTCCTGAAAGGAGAGCAGGTTCACGGTCTGCTCGTGCAGCTCGTCCATTCCCTTCTGACCGTGTTCCGATGCCGGCTCAAATACGGTGGCCACCAGGCGTTCGAGCGGGGCGACTTGCGCGGCGCGCAGAACCAGCAGGGCCAAAACCGTAGCCGCGGGGTGGGCCACCACCAGCGGACCGGGCTGAAGTTCCGGTCGAATGGGCTGGCCCGACTGGCGCTCGATCCAGGGCGAGCGGATGGAGGCCCCGGCCTCGTCTTCCAGCGCGAAGGAAAGGTCCACGATGGTCGAGCCCAGATCGCGCGCCTGCTTCCAGTTGTTGCGGGTGCAGCGCTGGTCGGAGGCAAAGAAGGTGAAGTCCACGCGTTCGAACTGCTCGGCCCGCACGCTTTGGATGAAACTCATCTCGTCGCCCAGGGCCTCGAGCTGGCCCAGGGACTCGTCATCGTCGAGCAGGCGGACATCGGCCGCGGGAAAGTTCCGGGCTTGCAGGAGCTCGGCGATCTCTTTCCCTTTCAGGCTGGCGGCGCCGACGATGGCCACGCGATACAGATTCGCGCTGCGCAGATCAGCCGGCGAAGCGGCGGGTTTCGAAACCGGGGTCATGGGGTCTGCGATGCCTCCCGGTAGGCCGGAGGTGCGGGAGGATTCTTGCGGCGGACAATCCACTGCAGCCGCCAGAGCACTCCCGAGGCCATGTAGAGAATGGAGATGCCAAAGAGCACCGGCCGAGAGAATTGCCAGATCAGCGCGATCATCACCCCGATCAGGATGATCAGGCGGAAGGGATGGCGGGAGCGGAAATCAATATCCTTGAAGCTGTAAAAACGCCAGGTGCTGACCATCAGGTAACTGATCACGCCCACCATCATGAGCCAGGTTGCCGCTGTCCACCAGGAAGCGATGGGAACTCCGGCGGAAAAATGAACGACCGCAGCGATGACGCCGGCGCCAGCGGGAATGGGCAGGCCGACGAAGTACTTCTTGCCCGGGCGGCCTGGGTTGGAAGGCTGCGGGTTGGTAGTGATATTGAAACGGGCGAGACGACTGGCACCCATCAGAAGAAAGAGGAAGCAGGCAATCGCGCCGAGTTCAGTAATCTTCAGGCGCAGGCCGGGCGCAATGACCATGGGCAGCAGATGGAAGCCCCACATCCAGGCGAGCAGCGCGGGGGCGACGCCGAAAGCGATCACGTCGGCCAAAGAGTCGAGTTCCCTGCCGAACTCGCTCTCGGTACGGGTCAGGCGCGCGATGCGGCCGTCGAAGCCGTCGAATAGCACGGCGAAGCCGATGGCCTTGGCGGCCAAGTCCAGGTGCCAGGGCTCGGTCACGCTGGCGTGCGTGACCTGGAGGATGGCGTAGTAGCCGGCCGCGATGTTGGCGGTGGTGAACAGCGAGGGCAGCAGATACATGCCCTTGCGCAATCGTCCGCGAGGACGGTCGTTTTCGCGGCGTTTGGGAGTGAGTTCCTCCACTGTCAGCGCGCCTCCCGCTCTCCGGCCAGGCTGGTTTCGAGCGGCGGTGCGACCGCCAGCAGGGCAACTACAGACGCCCCACCCTTGACCCGGTCGCCGGGCTTGACCTGGATCGCGGCGTCTGGATCCAGCAGGATATCCACCCGCGAGCCGAACTTGATCAGGCCGATGCGCTCACCCCGCGCGACCCGGTCTCCCACCTTCGGGGTGAAGACGATGCGGCGCGCGAGCAGGCCGGCGATCTGCTTAAAGACCACCGTGTGCTCGTCCCCTTGGACGGTCACGATGTTCTGCTCGTTCTCGGCGGCGGAGTTCGCCCCCATGGCGTTGAGGAACTTGCCGCGCTGGTAGCGCACCTCGCGGATGACACCGGCAATCGGCGAGCGGTTGACGTGCACGTCGAAAACGCTGAGAAAAATGCTGATCCGGCGGAGGGGAACTCCCCCTAGGCTCACGGTAGAGACGTCCGTCACCTTGCCGTCACCCGGAGAGACCACGGCGCCGGCGGTGGCGGGAATCTGGCGCTCGGGATCGCGAAAGAACCACAGAAAGAAGGCCGCCAGCAGCAGCGCCGGAACGGCGTAGGGCCACGCCGCAAGCCAAGCGAGCAGGATCGCCGCCAGCAGGCAGCCCGCGCCGTAGAAATAGCCGTCACGCACCATGGGGAACTCGGGGCCTGTCCGATTATAAGGTGCCGGCGCTCCATTCTGTATAACTGCAATAAAAAAAGGCGCTTAGATGCGCCTCGTATCAATACATACCAAGCCTCTGCCCTTGCGCTGCCGTGAAAGTTCTGGCCCGATGGCTCAGGCTACCTGATTTTGGGCGGACCGCTGCTGGAACTGCATCTCCAGGTGCAACATCTGGTCTTTCAGGCGCAGTTTCAGCTTCTTCAGCCTGACTTCCTCCACTTTTTCGTCTTCGGTGAGGTACCGCTTTTGGGTGAGGGATTCCAGCCTTTGGGAGTATTGCGAATGCTCCTGAACCAGTCGCCGGAATTCTTCATGACCGGCCAGGAGTTGGTCTCTCGGAGTCAGCATCCTGCTAGACCTCCTGTGTCGTGACTATGCCGTTAAAAGGTAGCACAGGGGCAAACCCGGTTCAACGGATTTTCAGAGGGACCTCCCATTTTTGGTATGTCGGCACGGAATACCGAATCTGCACCGAGAATTGTGCAAGGACGGGCTTTTCGGCTCTGGGCTCTAGGCTCTCGGCTTTTGGATTTCGTAGTTCGCCACTCGCTACTTCATACGAAGCTCATACAGCACGGCATCCTCAACCGGATGCTGATAGTAGCTCCTCCGCCGTCCTACCTTGGCGAAACCGCGTTTCTCATAGAGGCGCCGGGCGGGCAGGTTCGACTCCCGAACTTCGAGAAGGATCTTTGTCCCAGCCTCCTTTTGAGCTTCACGGATCAACGCACCCATGAGCCGGTCCGCCACGCCGCGGCGCTGGAACTCTTGAGCCACTACGACGTTCTCGATCTCCCACTCGCCGGCCACCACCTTCGCGCAAACGAATCCGCAAATCTCACCCTCCTGTTCGGCGACCCAGACGAATCCGTTTTCCAGCAGCCGTTCGTACTGCCCGGCGGTCCAGTGGGCGGCGGTGGGCGCCCGCTGCTCGATGGCAATCATCGCGGGCAGGTTATCCAGCGTGGCGGATCGGAGGATCACGGACATTGCGGTTTCACGGTCTCGGCTTGGAGAAAATCTCGGCCTCGGAACGGCGAATGTAATTGGCCTCGAGTTCTTCGGGCCGGACGGTCTCCCCGCGCCGGATGCGCTCCCAGCCGAGGCGGGCGATCGCGTCGCTGCGCGGAGGATCGATCTGTTCCACCGTGGCTCCCGCCGCGCGGGCGGCTTCGGCCAGATCTGCATCGGGCGTGACCACTGCCCGCTCCCGGGCCTCGACAAGAAACGCTTCCCGGCTGAGCAGGCGCTCGCTGCGCATGTGGACCTGGGGCTCGAGATCGTAGTCTCCGGCGTAAACCTCGCCGCGGCCCGCGTCGAGCACAGCGAAAACGCGGGCATGCGCCCGGCCGCTTCGAGCAACCGCTTCCAGCAAGGAAATCGCGGCGATGGGTTTGTGTAGGACTTCGGCCAGAGCCTTGATCGCCGCCAGACCGACCCGCAGCCCGGTGAACGAGCCTGGGCCGGAGGCCACGGCAAATCCGGCGAGATCGGTCTTGCGATATCCGTGTTTTTCCAGCAGCGCCGCGATCTGCGGCACCAGCTGCGCCGAGAAGGTGCCCCCTGCGAGAGGGACGACTTCGATGACTTCCACCTCGATGCGGCCTGGCGTGACACGCGCCAGAGCGATGCTGCCGTTCTTACCGGAGGTGTCGGTCGCTAGCAGAAGCATGATGTCGAGACTGCACGGATCGCTGGAACCGTTTTTTGAAACCAGGTGGCTCTGTTGACATCCTCAGAATCGCACCGATTTCCCAGTCCCGCAGGGACGACTGAAGCCCATTGGCGGCGCTATTCAGTCGTGCCTACGGCACTTTGGTCTTTCTAGCGTTCGCCATCCCGCCAGTGAACTGGCGGGCTATTTTCAGCGGTCCCTCCGGGACCCACTGCCTTCCGCCCATCGAGGATGTCAACAGAGCAAAACAATTTCTAACCACGGAGGACACAGGGGAGGGCCACAGCGCGATGGTCAATGCCTGCCCTCGACCAGCTCCAGCAGTACGCCCCCCGTGCTCTGCGGATGCACAAACACATAGCGATGCCCGCCGGCTCCAGTCTTGATCTCTTCGGAGACCAGGCGCACACCCTCGGCCTTCAGTTTCGCGACCGCCGCCGCCAGATCCGGAACGCGGATCGAGAGGTGATGCAATCCTTCGCCGCGCTTGGCGATGAAGCGGGAAATGGCGGAATCGTCCGAAGTCGCTTCCAGCAATTCCAAACGGCTCTCGCCGCAGGGTAGCATTGCCACGCGGACCTTCTCCGTCGCGATTGTCTCTTCGGCCACTACCTTGAAGCCTAGTTTTTCGTACGTGTCCTTCGCTGCCGCCAGCGACTTCACGGCGATGCCGAGATGATCGATCTGGAACATGGGAAACCTCGGGGGCTAAAGCCCCTAATCAAGTGTCCTGCTTTCGGCACGCCTGAAGGCGTGCCCTTTCAAATCGAGAAGACTGTCTCGACCTGAACGTCGGCTTTGAAGGGGCGCGGCCGGGGTCCCCAGCGAGCCCGGTTCTGGCTTGATGGGGTGGAGGCTTCAGCCGCGCCGTACGGCCACCCCGAAAACCGAGGGGCTTTAGCCCCGGCTCCAGATTCGATGGGCGAGGACGCCCGCGCCCACCCTCGAGCTACTTAGGATGGCCTGCGCCGCGCACGATCTCCTCCACCAGCGAATACGGGTCCCGCTTGTGCTCGGCGATCTCGGCGGCGTAACGCTCAAGGGCGTGGCCATCCATCTGCGCCCGCGCTTTTTCCAGCATGGCATCGCGCAGCATCTCGACCAGCCGCTCCTGCCAGTTCTCGACGTTCTTCCGGAAGGCCAGGTTTTCTTTCTTCAGATGCGCTTCGAAGTCCGCGATGGCCGCCGCCAGTTCTTCCGTCCCGACGCCCTGGCTGGCCACGGTCTTGACGATCGGAGGCGTCCAGCCGTCCTTGCGCACGTCGAGCGACTGCATGGCGCGAATCTCGCGCTCCACGCGCTCGGCGCCTTCGTGGTCGCTTTTGTTGATGACGAAGATGTCGGCGATCTCCATGATGCCAGCCTTGATGGTTTGCACATCGTCGCCCATGCCGGGGACGAGAATCACGATGGTGACGTCGGCCAGCCGGACGATATCGACTTCGTCTTGCCCTACGCCGACGGTTTCGATCAGGATGCGGTCTCGGCCAGAGGCATCGAGCACGGTGGCGACATCAGCCGTGGTCCGGGCCAGCCCGCCCAGCGACCCGCGCGTCGCCATGCTGCGGATGTAAATGCCGGGATCGCTAAAGTGGTCTTGCATGCGGATGCGGTCGCCCAGAATCGCTCCGCCCGTGTAAGGGCTGGTCGGGTCCACGGCGATGATGCCGACGGTTTGGTTGTCTTGGCGGTAATGCTTGGCGAGCTGGTCAACCAGCGTGCTCTTGCCCGATCCCGGCGAGCCCGTCAGGCCCAAGATGCGCGCCTTGCCGGTGTGGGGAAACAGTGCCTTCAGCAGCTCTGACCAGCCGGGCGCGCGGTTCTCGACGGTAGAGATGGCGCGGGCGAGGGCGCGGGCGTCGCCGGAGCAAAGGCGGTCGATAAGGGATATTGTGGATGCAGTCAAACAGAATAGTGTAATGCACGGGCCCTAAGGATCAGAGCCCAACGCGAAGGACGGCATCGGCCGCAAGGTGCATAGGTCCTTCGCTTCGCTCAGGATGACAACTCGGGAACACAAACCAATCCGAGCCGATCCGCGTTCATCCGAGGTGAATGAAGTTCAATCCTTCAGCACCTGCCGGGCGATCACCAGGCGCTGGATTTCGCTGGTGCCTTCGCCTATCGTGCACAGTTTCACGTCGCGGTAAAACTTCTCAGCCGGGTAGTCCTTGATGAAGCCGTACCCGCCGTGGATCTGCACGCCTTCATTGGCGCAACGCACGGCGACTTCACTGGCGTAGAGCTTGGCCATGGAGGATTCGAGGGTGGTTTTCATCCCAGCGTCTTTCATGGCGGCGGCGCGAAAGGTCAACAGTTTCGCGGCTTCGATTTCCGTCGCCATATCGGCCAGCTTCCACTGGATCGCCTGAAATTCTGAAATCGGCTTGCCGAACTGCTGGCGCTCTTTGGAGTACTTGAGCGCGGCTCCGTAGGCGCCTTCGGCCATGCCGAGCGAGAGGGCCGCGATCGAGATCCGTCCACCGTCGAGGACGCGCATGGCGTCAATGAAGCCGTGGCCGTCGCCGCCCAGCAGGTTCTCGGTCGGCACAAAGCAATCTTCGAAGATGAGTTCGGCGGTGTCGCTGGCGCGCAGTCCCAGCTTGTTTTCTTTTTTCCCCGGACGGAACCCCTTCGCGTCTTTTTCCACGATGAACGCCGAGAGCCCGTGCGTGCGCGCCGCGCGGTCGGTCACCGCGATCACGACCAGCACGTCCGCATAGTGACCGTTGGTGCAGAACGTCTTGGTGCCGTTGAGTACCCATCCGCCCTGGGTCTTGGTTGCCGACATGCGGGCGCTGCCCGCATCCGACCCCGACGCAGGCTCGGTCAGGCCCCAGGCGCCGATGAACTCGCCGGTCGCCAGCTTCGACAGATACTTCTTTTTCTGTGCTTCGTTTCCCGCGACGAAGATATGGTTCGAGCACAGAGACGTATGCGCGGCCACGATGATGCCCACGGAGCCATCCACCCGCGAGAGTTCTTCGACGGCGGTGACATATTCCACGTAGCCCATCCCAGCGCCGCCGTATTCCGGCGGGAAGATCGCGCCCACCAGGCCGAGCTTGCCCAGTTCCTTGATGATCGCCAAGGGAAATTCGCTGGCTTCGTCCCACTTCATCACGTGAGGTGCGATCTCGCGCTCGGCAAATTCGCGCACGCTCTTTTTCAGTTGCAGTTGTTCGTCGTTGAGTTGGAAGTCCAAGAGTTCCTCCGGGGACGCAAGGTCCCTCGGCTCCCCTTCGCCTACGCTCAGGGTCGCTCGGGATGACAAATAAGAACGGTTGGAAGCCGCGCGCGGGGTGGCGCAGAAATTGGCGCCCAACTTGCCATTTAATCATGAGGAGCGGGCAGGAATGAAATGTTGGTACCGACCGGTTGGTTACGGCAGACACTCGCGCCAGCGCCGTTCCTCGAGCCGGCCAGTGCGCGCTACCGCGTTCCCATCCCAAGGATCTTTCGCGCCAGCCACAGCGGCGCGACGAACACGTGCACGGGATTGGTGAGAAACGCCGGCTTATTTCCCTCGATCAGGTGGCCGAGCCAGGCTAGCGCAAAGGCGGTCGGGATCAGCAGCAGCGCGATCACCCAGTGCCACCAGACCACGATAATCGACGCGAACCCAACCGGAATGGCGATCATGTGCAGGGCGCGGTTAACGGGATGGTTATGCGCGCCGTCGTAGTGCGAGTACAGTCCCATATCTCACCCCACGCGAGAAGGTCGGACTCGGGGATTATATCCCGGGCGGCGTTTCCTGGAGCCACCGGAAGCGGTTATCCAGCGTGTTCTCTTCGCATTTCCGGGCTGGAATCGGGGGTATACTAGCGCATCCGGGGAGCTGGGTTCTCGAATTCCCCCTCGACAACCTCCGGCGGTCACCGTCTCGTGGCGCAGGACCGAGGCGTTCCTCTGTCGGCTCTCCGTATCAAGGCGATTCCCAATGGATGAGCGCGAGCATCGGGGCCACGATTCCGACGGCCCCACACTGCCCGGAACCAGCCTGGCCGCGAACCGTGGCGCGGCGGCCGCCGAGCAGACCCCGCCTCCGCTCTCCTCGGAAGCACTCACCTTGCCGCATGGCAATACCCCGGTGGCGGGCGCTCCGCCTTCGGGATTTCCGTCTTCTGCTTCTTCCGCCGCAGCCAGCAGCATCTCCGCCTTTCTGGCCCTGCAGCCCGGCTATGTCTTCGGCGGGCGCTACGAGATTCTCGGCGTGCTCGGACAGGGCGGTATGGGAGCGGTGTACCAGGCGCGGGATCGCGAACTGGACCGCATGATCGCGCTCAAGGTGATTCGTCCCGAACTGGCCACCGACCCGGCGATCCTCGCCCGCTTCAAGCAGGAGCTGATTCTGGCGCGCAACATCACGCACAAGAATGTCGTGCGCATTTACGACCTGGGCGAGGCCGGCGGCATCCGCTTCATCACCATGGAGTACGTGGACGGCGAAGACTTGCGCACCCTGCTGCGCCGCCACGACAAGTTTTCTCCGCAGCAGGCGATCGGCATGATCGAGCAGGTTTGCCGGGCGCTCGACGCGGCCCATACCGAAGGCGTGATCCATCGCGACCTGAAGCCCCAGAACATCATGCGCGACCGGCAGGGCCGGATCGTGGTGATGGACTTCGGCCTGGCGCGTTCCCTGGGCGACTCGGGCATGACCCAGACCGGGGCGATCGTCGGCACCATGGAGTACATGTCGCCGGAGCAGGCGCTGGGCATGCCGCTCGACCAGCGCTCCGACATCTTCAGCGTGGGCCTGATCCTCTACGAACTGCTGACCGGCAAAGCGCCCTTTAAGGCGGACACCGCGATCGCCAGCCTGATGAAGCGCACCCGGGAGTCGGCGGTACCGGCCTCTGACGTGGACAATTCGGTTCCCAGATCTTTGAGCGCGATCGTGAGCCGTTGTCTGGAGCGGGAACCGGCGGATCGCTACCACTCGGTGGTCGAACTGCTGCAGCAACTGAAGGCGTGGGAGGCCAACCCTAACATCAGCGCGGATGCGCTCTCGAAGATGATCCCGCATCCGATCCTGCGGGTGTCGCGGTTCAATCTCGATCTCCCCGGGAAACGGTGGATGTGGATCAGCGCCGCGGTGCTGGTCATCCTGCTGGCGGCTTTCGTCGGACGCACTCTGCTGAGCCGCCCCCCGACGCATGCCGAAGAGGTCGTGCAAGGCATACCCGCTCTCAGCCAGGGCAAGTATCTCGCGATCATGCCCATGAAGTTGGCGGGGGACGAGAAGGCCCTGGGGTACGTCGCCGAAGGCATCGAGGAGGCCCTGGCGGCGAAGTTCTTCCAGCTCAAGGAAGTTCGCCTGGCGTCGGCGGCGGCGGTGGAGAAGGCGGCCAGCAAGGATCTGCCTCTGTCGAAACTGGCGCGGGAACTCGGCGTGAACCTGGTTCTCGGAGGCATGGTGCAGGGCAATGGCGACAAACTGCGCGTCACCCTCAACCTCGACGATGCCACCACCGGTAAGCGAGTCTGGAGCCAGGAGTTTTCGGGAATGCCGCAGGATCTGCTCAGTTTGGAGGATCAGATCTATGGCAGCGTGGTCGGCGCCCTTGCGCTCAAGCCGAGCAATGAAGAACTGGCGCGCAGCGGAGCGCATCCCACCGAGAACCTGAAGGCCTACGATCTTTACCTCCAGGGCCGAAACGTGCTGCGCAACGGTCGCAACACGACGGATATACGGCGGGCGGTTTCGCTGTTCGAAGAGGCGATCGGGAAGGATTCCAACTTCGCCCTGGCCTACGCCGGACTGGCCGACTCCAGCCTCCATATGTACTTCGAGAGCAAGGAGAGCATCTGGGCCCAAAAAGCGACTCTGGCAGCGCAGCAGGCGGAGCGGCTCTCGAGCACGCTGCCGGAAGTACATTTTTCTCTGGGCAGCGTGTATTCCGCCACCGGGCGGAACGCCCAGGCCATCACCGAACTGCAGCGCGCCCTGGCATTGGCGCCGAACTCCGATGAAGCCTATCGCCGCTTAGGCGACGCCTACAGAGCCAGCGCCCGAACCGACGAAGCCATCGCGGCCTACAAGAACGCGGTCGCCGTGAACCCCTATTTCTGGATGAATCACAACGCGCTGGGCACAGCCTACTTTGGGCGCGGCGACACGCAGAAGGCGCTCGAGGCCTACCAGAAGGTCGCCGAACTGGCCAGCGACAGTCCGATCGGCTACTCGAACATCGGCTCGGTCTATTATCGCGAGGGCAAGTGGAGCGAAGCGATTCCTTACTATCAAAAGGCGCTGGCCCTCGCTCCGGATGCCGTCGCCTATTCCAACCTGGGCACCGCGTACTTCTTCCTGAAACGCTACGACGAGTCCGTCAAGATGTTCGAAAAAGCGGTCGAGATGACGCCCAACGATGAGATGCTGGTGGGAAATCTGGGCGATGCTTACCGCTGGTCGGGCCACTCCGATCAAGCAGCCGCGGCCTACGACAAGGCCATCTCGCTCGCCTTCCAGCAGCTCCAGGTGAACCCGCGCTCGGCGGGCACGATGGGCGATCTGGCCCTTTACTATGCCAAGAAGGGCGACGCCCGCAACGCGCTGCAGTATATTCAGCAGGCGCGCTCGATCGATTCGGGCGATGTGCAGCTGATGTACTCGGAAGTGCAGGTGAAGACGCTGGTGGGAAGACCGGAAGACGCCCTGAAACCACTGCGGCAAGCGCTGGAGAAGGGCTACTCGGCGCAGGAGGCCGCGAACGACCCGGAACTCTCCAAGCTTCAAGGCCTCCCGCAATTCTCACAACTGGTAAAAGAGTTTTCGAAAAAGAACCCCTAGGCGTTCCAGCGGTTCTTCCACAGCTTGCGGCGCGAACCGATCAGCCCCACTCCCGTCACCACTAACGCTATCGTCGCCGGCTCCGGGACCACGTTCGCCTGCGCGTCGAAGGTCACTCCACCCTTGGGCCAGCACACGCCCTTGACGCAGCCGAAACCGATATAGAAGCTCGAACCGGCCAGAATGCCGTTGCGCGGGTTATCCCCGCCTTTGTGTTGCACTCCGGACAGCAGGATTTCGACCTTGCCGTCTTTCAGCGTCTCAATCTTGCAACTTAGAAACAGGCTCTGCGCGCAGGAGATGTTGGCTGCGGGCACTCCGCTTTCGATCAGCCGCAGCGAAGTCCAGTTCTTCCCCGAAGCATTGGTGAAGAACACCTTCCCCTCGCCCTTCGCCGGCGAAGTGAACGTGAACTTCATTCCCACCGGCGTGCACCCTTCCGGCGGGCAGCGTGCATAACCGCCACCTTGCGCGCCTTTGATAATGATCTGAGGGTCTTTGAGAGAGTCTGCGAGGGCCGCCAGCGAACACAGCAGCGTCAGCAGGACGAGGGCACAATTCCGGGAGGTTTTCATAGGGTTACCTTTCATTCTCTTCGCCACAGCATTTTCGCCGGGGAGCAAAAGGCCCCAGCCCAGGGGGAGTGGGACAGAGGTTAGCGGCTTCCTCCACCACGGTCAAGCGGAAATCGGCGCTTTTCAAAAGAATTTCTCGCGGAAGTGCAAATTGTTGCGCAACTTCCGCAGAACCGCTGCCGACCAATGCAAGGCATGCCTCTGAATCCGGGTTGCGGGGCCGGACTGGAGGAACCAGCGCCGCTTCCAGACGCGTTTAGCCGCAAGAATGGAAAGCCGCGGACGTTGGTACGCCAGGAAAGGTGAGTGAGAATCGCCGAGGCCGCACGTCAATGGTGAACGTGGTCCTAGCCCGCAGTTTCAAGAGCTTCCGATATTTCTTCCCATTCCTTCATCAAGCTCTGCAGATCGGCTTTGTGGTTGGCCAGTTCCTGCGTTTGCTGTTGGGTTTCTTCTGCATTAACGAAGCTCTGGAGTTGGGTTTCGCACAGGGCAATCGCGGCTTCGGCGCGCGTGATTTCTTCTTCGATTTCGTGGAGGCGTTCCTCCATTTGCCTGCGCTTGATCGGGTTCAGGCGCTTGGATTTGGCCTCCTCCGGTTTGGGTTCGGCGTCAATGGAGCCCGTCGGCTGGTCGCCATTTCGGGAGGTCGCCGCTGTTGCCGCGTCCTTTGAGACGCAGCAAGCTGCGTCTCTACTCTGCACATCCTTGGAGACGCGGCTAGCGGCATCTCTACTCTGCATCTGTGCCTTGGAATTTTGTCCCAACTGAGAACTGAGAGCCGGGAACTGAGAACTCGCTGGCGACTGGCTGCTGGCAACTGGGTACTGTTTACGCCACAGATAGTCTTCGTAATTCCCCGGATAGATTTCGACCTTGCCATCGCCAATTTCGAAGACGCGCGTCGCCAGCTTGTCGATGAAGTAGCGGTCGTGCGAGACGAAGACGACCGTGCCGGTGTACTTCATTAGGGCTTCGAGCAGGACGTCTTTGGCGCGCAGGTCGAGGTGGTTGGTGGGCTCGTCGAGCAGCAGGAAGTTCGCCGGATGGAGCAGCATGCGCAGCAGGGCGTAGCGGTTGCGCTCGCCGCCGGAGAGCACGCCGATGCGCTTGAAGACATCGTCGCCGGAGAAAAGAAAACAACCGAGCAGGCTGCGGAGTTGGGTCTGCGTCGAGGCGGGCGACATCTCGCCCAGATCGTCGAGAATGCGCGCTTCGGGATTGAGTTCCTTGTACTGGTCCTGGGCGAAGTAGTCGGGCTCTACGTTGTGTCCGAGCTTGAACTCGCCGGCCGTGAGTGGCTCCTGGCCGGCGAGCAGCTTGATGAGCGTGGACTTCCCTGCTCCGTTGACGCCGACCAGCGCCACCCGCTCGCCGCGCTCGATCATGAAGTTCACGTTGGCAAAGACCGGGTGTTCATCAGTTCCGCGGCCGCCATAACTCTTGGCGACACTCGAGAATTCGGCCACGATACGTCCGCTCGGCTTCGGTTGTGGGAAGGAGAAGTGGACGGTCTTTTCTTCTTCGGGGATCTCGATCCGCTCCATCTTCGCGAGTTCCTTGATCCGGCTCTGGACCTGCTTGGCTTTGGTGGCCGTGTAGCGGAAGCGGTTGATGAAAACTTCAAGCTGCTCGATGCGTTCGCGCTGTGTTTTGTAAGCGGATTCGAGCTGCTCCTTACGCAGGGTTTTGGCGGCGAGGTACTGGTCGTAGTTGCCGGCGTAGGTGTGCAGCCGCTTGTTCCAGATTTCGATGATGCGCTTGACGGTGACGTCTAGGAAGTAGCGGTCGTGCGAGATCAAGACATAGGCGTAGGGATAGCTGCCGAGATAGTCTTCGAGCCAGTTGCGGGCTTCGAGGTCGAGATGGTTGGTGGGCTCGTCAAGCAGCAACAGGTTCGGCTTCTGCAGCAGGAGTTTGGCGAGCGCGATGCGCATTTGCCAGCCGCCGGAGAATTCTTCGGTCTGGCGGGTCCAGTCGTCGCGGTGAAAGCCGAGGCCGGTGAGCACTTTGCCGACTTCCGCTTCCAGTGTGTAGCCATCGCCAGCGCGAAATTCGTGCTCGAGCTGCTGGTAGCGGTCGGCCACACCGGAGTATTCGGCGCCCGTGTGGTCGAGCTCGGACATGCTGCGGGTCAGCGACTCCATTTCTTTCTCGATGGCATGGAGCTCGTCGAAGACCGACATGCACTCGGCAAAGATGGAGCGGCCGGTGAGGGTGAGGCCGTCCTGGGGAAGATATCCGGCGGAGATGCCCTTGGCGCGGGAGATGGAGCCATAGTCAAGGGTTTCGAGGCCGGCGAGGATCTTCATGATCGTGGATTTGCCGGTGCCGTTCGCTCCGACCAGGCCGATGCGCGACTCGGGCGTGATCAGCCAGTCGGCGTCTTCGAACAGGAGCTTGTGGCCGTAGCGCTTGCCGGCGGAGGAAAGCTGGATCATGGGTGTAATTATCTAAACACAAACGGCGGAGATCGGGGCAGGCAGTGGTTGGTGGTCCGATGCGGTACCGTTGTATGGCCACTGGCGCAAAGCGCCCAGCCAAAGATGGGCCACTAGCTATTGACCCGACTCCAAAGCACGCCTACCATTTCCGACAGTGGCCATGCCCTCCCAACCCGTCGGGCGGACGATTTCCCATTACCGCATAGTCCGCAAGATCGGCGGCGGCGGCATGGGTGTGGTTTACGAGGCCGAAGACCTGAAGCTCGGCCGCAACGTCGCCCTGAAGTTCCTTCCCGACGAACTCGCCAACGACCCACAGGCCCTCAGCCGTTTTCAGCGGGAGGCCAAGGCTGCGTCCTCCCTGAACCACCCGAACATCTGCACGGTCTACGAAGTCGACGAAGTAAACGGACGGGCCTTCATCGCCATGGAGATGCTTGAAGGCCAGACACTGCGGCACCGGATTGCTGGCAAGCCGTTGGAGATCGAGGCGGTGCTCGATCTAGGCATCCAGATTGGCGATGCGTTGGATGCGGCACATTCGAAGGGGATCGTCCATCGTGACATCAAGCCAGCGAACATCTTCGTAACGAATAGAGGTCAGGCAAAGATTCTCGATTTCGGGCTGGCCAAGGTCTCCCTTAAGACGGAGAGCGTTGCCATGAGCGCCGCGACCATCGACTCAGAGGAACATCTCACCAGTCCCGGCAGTACTCTGGGCACCGTCGCCTATATGTCGCCGGAACAGGTGCGGGGCAAGGAACTGGACGCCCGAACCGACCTGTTCTCCTTCGGCGCAGTGCTGTACGAGATGTGTACCGGAACGCTGCCATTCCGGGGCGACACTTCGGCGTTGATCTTCAACGCTGTTCTGGAACGTACTCCCGTAGCTCCTGTGCGGCTGAATCCCGACGTGCCAGCCGAAGTCGAGCGGATCATCAGCAAGGCGCTGGAGAAGGACCGCAAGGTGCGCTACCAGAATGCGGCGGATATCCGCGCCGACCTGGAGCGGCTCAAGCGGGACAGAACCTCCGGACAGGTGGTCCCGCGCCAGGGTGCACCGGGTCAACGTTGGCGACTTATAGGAATCGGGGCCACAATCGCGCTATTGGTGATTCTCGCTGGATTGAATGCGGGTGGGTTGCGAGATCGGTTGCTGCAGCGAGGAACGGGCGCCGGTCAAATCCAGTCGCTGGCCGTGCTGCCCTTAGTGAATCTTTCCGGCGACGCCGGACAGGATTATTTTGCCGACGGCATGACGGAGGCGCTGACCACTGATTTGGCGCGAATGGAAAGTGTGCAAGTGATCTCGCGTAGTTCGACGATGCAGTACAAAGGCGCAAAAAAACCGCTGCCGGTGATCGCCCGCGAACTGCACGCGGACGTAATCGTGGAAGGTTCGGTGCAGCGCTCCGGCAATCGGGTGCGAGTAACCGCACAACTGATCCGCGCAGCGACGGACAAACACCTCTGGGCTGAAACGTACGAACGGGATTTTCGTGACATTCTCGCTCTGCAGGATGATGTCGCCTCCGCAATCGCTCAGCAGATTGAGAGCAGGCTGGGTGGTCCGCAGCCGCTGCCGCTTGCCAAGGCGCAGCCAATAAGCCCAGAAGCTTATGAAACTTATTTAAAGGCGAATTACTACCTGGATCAGTTCGACTTGCAGAAGAGCATTGATTATTACAGCCAGTCTATTAAGCTCGACCCGAACTATGCACCCGCCTATGCCCACATGGCCCGCTCGTACTTTTTTCTCGGCTTCTTTAGTGCAATTCCACCCCAGCAAGCGTGGGGCAAAGTAAAGGAAGCAGCCTTGCTTGCGATCGCGAAGGATGATCGGCTGCCGGAAGGTCACGGGGCCCTGGCACTGGCGAAATTGCATTACGATTGGGATTTTGCGGGAGCGGAACGAGAATTCAAACGAGCCCTGGAATTAAATCCGAGTGACGCCGACATTCGCCACGACTATGCTCACTATCTCATGGCGATGGGTCGCATGGATGAATCTGCCGCCGAAAGCAGGCGGGCGGTTGATTTGGACCCCGTCGACGACGGGCTGACCGACTGTCTCTGTTGGCATCGTTTCGCTGCCCATCAGTACGATGGCTCCATTAAGATGGCGCTCGACATGCTGAGAAGGCAGCCGGACGATATCTTTGAGATGGCGATTCTTGGCTGGAACTACGAACAGACAGGTGTGCCCGAGCAGGCTGTTACGGAATTCAAGAAAGCCGTTGAGCTAACCAGTAAAGGAAGCCCGATGTACACATTCCTTTTTGCCGGACTCGGGCACGCCTACGCCCTTTCGGGCAGGAAAAGCGACGCGGAGCAGATCCTGCAAGCACTTCTTGAACAAACGAAACAGTCCTACGTCTCGCCTTTTGACATCGCGCTGATCTACAGCGCTCTGGGAAAAAAGGACACAGCCTTCGAGTGGATGACAAAGGCTGTGGCTGAACGCTCCACCTGGCTCGTGTACAGCAAGTGGGAGCCGCGGCTCGATCCCCTGAGAAGCGACCCGCGCTTCCAGGATCTGTTGCGCCGCATCGGCCTTCCAACTTAGCCCTCGCCGACGCGGGAATTATTTCTTTTCGGCATGACCTCAGTCGGCTGACCGTAGACTTGGCCCGTCCTGTCAAATCTTGCGGCTGTGCCCGAATCACGGGCAAACCGAGAGTAGTCCGCCTTGGACGAAAACTGGTTTTATAAACACCGGATGGGGATAGTTGATGTGACCAGGCGATTCATCACCTATTTCGGGCGCACCCTACCGAGCTATTCATGAGACAAATCTGTTCTTCGCTCAGCGGGTGAGGGCCAGACGTCCCAAGCCGATTTGTTCCAGGGCGCGGTCAACGACGTTCTGGAGTTCCTGGGCGTATTTCACTTCGCGGCCCTTGGCGAGAACCAGGTGCGCTTCCTCAGGATCGAACCAGGTGGGATTGCGGAAGTCTTCCTCCGGACGGCGGGTCAGGCGCACATCCATCAGAAAGGATTTGACGACGTATTCCTGCACGCCACCCGGCTGCCAGAAGACGCCCTTGGAGTGGATATAGACGTGAAAGTGGCGAGGCTCGATGACGCCGATGGCGCCGGCTTCCTCTTTGGCTTCACGTTCGGCGGCTTGGCTATGGGAGAGACGCGCGTCGGGCGATCCCTTGGGGAAGGTCCACTTGCCGCCGCCGTTGGTGTTGACCAGCAGGAATTCGGCGTGCGAATTCACCCGCCGGTAGCAGACAGCCGCAACCTGCAGGGGCAGCGCAAACCGTGTTATCCGAGGAGTCGCCATACCTTCTCTTCGTCAGTTTACTTTGAAGATATTTCAGTTGTGTTAAACAGCAACGAAAATTGTGCACTTCGGATGTTGACCTTCTGGTGACTAGGGCGGTGGTTGGTGGCAGTCGTTGGTCGTTCGTCGTTGGTCGTTCGCTGTTCGTCGTTCGTCGTTCGCTGTTCGCCGTTCGCTGTTCGCCGTTCGCGACCGTTTCTCGGTTCTCAGAGTCTCAGACTGCCGCTAGCCGCGGGTTGAGCGAAAGGCCCGACGAAACAGAAAGAAAAGCACACAGGCAGTGACGGCCATGATGACGAGCATCAGCCAGTCCGATGGCCCCGAGTGCCCGGCGAGTTCCACGTGCAGGATCGGCTCCAGCCGCCAAAAAACGGGTGTGAGCAGCATAGCGACAATCCACCCCACGGGGAAGGCTACGACCACGGCCGCCAGCAGAGCAACGATCGTCTTCTTCATTAGCTCGTGTCCCGCATCAGCCTGCATCTTGCCCCATCTACGCCGCGGCTGGCAACCAGCACCTGGAAGCTCTCTCCCATTCCGGCGGGAGTGACGAGGTGTTTGAGCTGGAGGGCGACCTTGGCGCGCTCTTGTGGCAGGCGGCAGTCTTCGAAGGCATCGGCAAACTGGTTGATCTCGCCCACGCCCATCAAGAACTGTGATTGCGTGACGAGTTTCTGCACCTGCATGCCGGCCTGTTCGGCGGCGACGGCGAGGGCGGTGAAGTTAACGTGGGCCGTGATGTCCTGCTCGCCGGGCGCCTCATAGGGATTGGCGCTGGCGGAGTGGTGGCGATAGGCCATGAGCGTTCCACGATGGCGTCCGGCAAGCTGCTCAGCGCGGGTGTAGCCGTAGTCGATGACGAGCAGGAAACCGCGCGAGATGCATTGGGCGGCTTGCCGCATCCATTCCTGCGCGACGAGCGGCACCTCGATGCGCTCGCCGGGTTCGGGATGGACGCCGTAGCGGTCGAGGAATTCGAGCTCCTCCGCGGATGGGGGAAGCCAGGTTTCATGCAGGCGGTCGTGATCGAGGGCGAGGTGGAGTTTGCCCGGCGCGCCGAGGATCTCGACGGGGAGGGCGTCGAAGAATTCGTTGGCGAAGACGATGAGCGGAGCGCCGGGGTCAAGAGTGCGGCTGAGGGCGTTGGGCCGTCCCTCCGGGACTTGGTCGTTTGCCGCTCGAGACCCACCGCTAAAGCGGTGGGCTAAATTGGCACGCCCCTCCGGGGCTAGGGCATCGGGTGCAATCGGAGACGCAGCAAGCTGCGTCTCTACGGAATTGTTCCGTGGCTGCGGAGAGAGCGTGGCTTTTCCGTTGGCGATGTGTTCCCGTAGGTTCTCACTGAGCTTCGCGCGCAGGGCGGGCGAGGCTTCCTGCAGGGTGTAGCGCAGGGCGGCGAAGAAGGCGGGGAACTTCTTGCGGGACCAGTCGAGGACGTCGCGGGCAAACAGGCCGCGGCCGGGGCCCAGTTCGAGGATCTCAAGTTGCGCAGGGCGGTCGAGCGCTTGCCACATCTCGTCAAACTGGCGGGCAACGAGGCGGCCGAAGACGGCGTGAACGTCGCTCGAGGTATAGAAGTCTCCCGCCTTGCCGAACTGCTCGGCGTGGTGCGAATAGTAGCCTGCGACGGGGTCGTAGAGACAGATCTCCATGTAGCGCGAGAAGGGGATGGGGCCGCGCTCGCGGATT
Organism: Terriglobales bacterium; assembly: GCA_049696815.1. GTDB lineage: Bacteria > Acidobacteriota > Terriglobia > Terriglobales > Acidobacteriaceae > Acidiflorens. Next base: position 54,737 of record JBAVUO010000015.1, read on the forward strand.
TCGCGCTCGATTTGTTCACGGAGAGACAATCGGCTAGCTTCCCCGGCTTTCCTCGGTGGCGGGCTTCGCGTCGCCAGGCACAGCGCGGTCCTGCGGGGTGCGAATAAACATTTCGATGAAGTAGTCATGCAGTGCGTCGTAGAGCTGGCGCTGGAAGTTCCAGGCGAATTGCGGGTGCTCGAGGTCGCGAGGATGGACTTGAAACTGGTAGGTATGCGCCGGGACGGTCGAGTTCTTCAGGTCGATCAGGATCTCGATGGCGCCGTGATTTTCGCGCGCGGAGAAAGCCAGCACGGGATGATCGTAGAGCCGCAGGTGGGTGCGGACCTGTTCCAGTTTTGCGGAGTCGGACACCCGGTCATTCTACCCAATGCGGAAGAATGCGGCGGGCAGGATGCCCGCCGGACAGCCGGCGCTACATGATCGAGGGCGGCACACAAAAACGCGCCGGCTTAGCGGTCTGCGGAAAAAATTCAGCAGCCTGTTAGGCCGTCATCGGCATAATCGCAGGACTCGCGGTCTATGCCGCCGCCCGCAAAGCGGTCCGCTGAGCATGAAACGCGCGCTTGATCGGCGGCATGGCTAGATAGAGAAGGCTGACCGCGTTGATGATCCCGGTAACCAGGATCCATGGGTTGGGACGGCCCAGCGCAGCGACCGCCCCGACCAGCCCCAGAGCGGAAAGGAAAAGGGTCAGAAGCCGGGCCCAATTCTGCATCCTGAAGAGGCCCAAACCAGCCAGAACATGTGCCAGCGCGAAGAGGAGCACTCCGATTCCGAGCATGTGCCCCATGCCCCCCAGGATGCGCTCGACAAAGTTCCCTTCGCTGGCCAGGGACGCCACCTTGGCAGCCAGGCCGGTGAACAGCAGGATACCCAGGCCGAACAGCACTCCGAAGATACCGCGCAGAATCTGATAGATACCGATCAAGCCGACGGCAAGTGGGCGCATACATCCTCCGATTGCGGGGAACTATAACACAGGAGGCGTGGGTCTCGGAGGGCAGGTGGCGGGAAGCAGGTGGCAGCTGTTAGCTGTTAGCTGTTAGCTGTTGGCTCAAGGCTTCTAGCTTCCAGCTTTTGGTGGACGAGAGTGTCCGCGCTACACCTTCGCGGGCGGGGGCCCCTTCGACTACGCTCAGGGCAGGTCCGCGCCACACCGGCTATTCATAGCGCAGGGCTTCGATGGGATCGAGGCGGGCGGCCTTGATGGCGGGCAGCATGCCGCTGACGACGCCGACGAATCCGAGGATCATGGTGGAGGCGAGCAGGGTGGTGGAATCAATAGTGAGGTGGATGTCGCCTTCGGTGCCGTTCTCGATGAAGGCACTCCAGAGGGTGAGGGAACCGACCGACCAGGAGACGAGGTAGGCGAGCACGACGCCGGCGAGGCCACCGAGGAGGGTGATGACCAGCGCCTCGGCCAGAAACTGGAAGAGGATGTGCCAGCCGCGGGCGCCGAGGGCTTTTTCGACGCCGATTTCGCGGGTGCGCTGGGTGACCGAGACGAGCATGATGTTCATCAGGCCGACGCCGCCGATGCCGAGCGTCAGCAGGCCGATGAAGCCGAGCATAATTTTGATGCCGGTGGTGATGACGCGCAGGTCGAGCAGGTCGGCAAAGACGTCGAACACGAAAACGGCGCGCTTGTCCTTGGGATCGAACCCGTGATGGAAGGCCATGGAACGACGCACAGCATCCGCGACTTTCTGGTGGTCCCCCTCGTACTCCATGCAGATAGTGTCGAGGTAGTAGGTGTTGGTCAGATCGCTCATGGCGCTGAAGGGCACGAACACCTTGCCATTCATGTTTTCGTCGCCGTTCTGGATGGCGAACTTGAGGACGCCAATCACTTCATAGGAGATGCCGTTGAGTCGCACCATCTCGCCCAGGGCGTTCTGTCCGGAGAACAGCTTTTTCTTGACGTCGGCGCCGAGCACGGCGACGCGGGCGCGGGTGTTTTCGTCGAGTTCGGTAAAGAAGGTGCCGTCCTCGACGTCCATGCGGCGCATGCGCGCGTAGTAGGGATAGACTCCGCTGACCCCGTAACTCGCGCTTCGGATGCCGTAGGCGACCGTGCTTTGCTTGCCTGCCAGGGGAGACATCCGCTTCACCAGCGGAACTTCGGCTGCGAGGTAATCGAGATCGTTGATGGTGAGCTTGATTTCGTTGCCCGCTTTGGTGCCGCCGGCCTGCATGGAGGTGCGGCCGGGGAAGATGAAGATCAGATTGGTGCCCCAGGAGCGAAAAGCGATCCAGAGAGCGCTCTCGAAGCCGCTACCATAAGCCAGTAGCAGCACCACTGTGGCAATGCCCCAAGCCATACCGAGCATGGTGAGAACGCTGCGACGGCGATTGTGCTTCAGCGCGTTGTAGGCCTGGCGGGCGAGTTCGACGACCATAACTACTCCTGGCGCAGGGCCTCCACCGGTGGCAGCAGGGCGGCCTGGCGCGCCGGATACAGGCCGGCGGCGATGCCGGCAATGGCGAGCGAGAGAATGGCGATCATCGCCGACGACGGAACGATGCGCGGCGTGTCGAAGCCTTCGGGCGCGGGCAGAGCGGCGAGAAGCGTGACCAGCGCAGTGGTAATGGCCAGACCGATCCCGCCGCTCAAGGCGGTCAGAAAGGCGCCTTCCACGAAGAACTGGGTGAGGATGGCGCGATGGGTGGCGCCCAGCGCTTTGCGCAAACCGATCTCGCGGGTGCGCTCGGTGACCGAGACCAGCATGATGTTGATGATGCCGATCGCTCCCAGGGCCAGCGTAACCACGCCGACCACCCCGAGAAACCAGTCCATGGCGTCAAATATCCTGCCGACACGTTTGTTGTCCTCGATGGTGTCCCAATCTTCGAAAGCGTCTTCCAGTTTGGGATCAAACCCGTGGCGCCGGGCAATAATGTCGTGGACTTCCTGCTTGGCCACCAGATGCCCGGCTGGGGAAATCGGACGGTAATTCAGGAAGGAGACGGCGTCTTCACTGTTCTGGTCTTTCAGACGGAACAGGTCGCGCATGGTGGCAATCGGGATGAAGACGCGCGCGTTGGTGCCGTTGTTGCCGTCCTGACCGACCTTGGTGACGACTCCGATCACGTCAAAGCGGACGCCGTTGAGCAGGATGGTGGAACCCACGGCGGGACGTCCGGGAAACATGTTTTTCAAGAGTTCCCAACCGAGGACGGCGACGCGGCGGGTTTCGGCGTTGTCCTGGTCGTTGAACCAGCGGCCGGTGCCGACCGGCACATTGCGGATCTGGTTGTACTCCGGGGCAACTCCAAAAACCTGGCCGTTGGTCGAGCCGTAATCGCTCACGGCGCGGATGTCTTCGCGGTTCAGGACCGGGGAAAGCTGGCCGAGCGAGTGGGCTTCACTGCGGATCGCCAGGTAGTCCTGATAGGTGAAATGGTAGGTACGCCCGGACTGGGTGCTGCCTTCGACGGCGGGGACGCGTCCGGGGAAGATGAACATGATGTCCTGGCCGAGGTTGGCGAGTTGCTTGTTCTGGCCGCTGCGGAAGCCTTCGCCAAGACCGACCAGCAGGAGCAGCGATCCGACGCCCCAGGCGATGCCGAACATGGTGAGAAACGAGCGGAGCTTGTGGGCCCACAGGGTGGCCAGCGACTGGCGCACGATCTCGATCAGCATCCGCATGGGTATCTCGGGGGAGGGCCGCCAGACCGTAGAGCAGACGCTTCCTCCCGGTATCTGCTTTTTAATACGAAGGAAGGCTGACCGCGGTTCCCGGAAAAGGGGGCGGCTACGCCTAGCGAATTAGACGCGGGGAATGACCGTTGGGTTGCGGAAGGGTCTTGAGAATGACGCAGATCAAACCTGGAGCGGGACGAGTTTGGGGCGAGGCAAGTAAAGAAGCGCCCGCCCCGATCTTCCATGAGGGACTGGAAAGACCGGGGAACTGGCGCCTTTATTTTGCGACGACTCAGGAGTCAGGGTCTCGGAAGGCCTACGGGATTGTGCCGAGCACTGCGCCGGCGACCAACTCGTCGGCGTTGAACCCGTACCAACTAGAACCGTAGCTAAGTGCCATCGGAATAACCCGCTTGACAGTCAAGTCCCACACGTCATAGAAGTCACTGCCGGTTCCCGTGAGGGGCGTATCCGCAACGACCCAGTACTGGGTTCCAGCGGTGACTGCGACTGGGGTAAAGCTGGCGACGGCGAGGAGGCAGCAGGTTCCGGCGTCCGGCAGATTGGTTACTGTCACCGGGCCCGCTAGCAGCGTTCCCGGAAGGCCACCCGAATCCCCATAGATGCTGAGATTCACCTGGTTCGCTCCCCAGCCGTTCCACTGCACAGCAACCTGCACCTGCGAAACATGGGAGTTGGATTTCGGGGTAAAGGGCAATGCGATGAATTCGGTGCCGGCGGCATTTGGTCCTGAAACGATCCAGCCATTAATGTCGTTGTAAAGGTCGGTCTTCGACTTACCCAGGTTGCTGTAGATTTTCTTCAAACCTGCCGGGGCTTCCTGCGGCGGCACGTGGATCGCAGACTTTTCCGTGATGTGCACAATCCGAGGGCCTTTTTCGGTCTGAGCGAACAGGGTCAAGTTGCAAAGTATCAAGACGAACACAAACATCAAAATCTTTCTCACAAATTTTCCTCCATTCTTTCTACTAAGATTGAAGTAGAGAAACCACGCCACCTGGGCGCAAAATGGGGAAGTCACTGCCTATAGCCTGGAGGCTCGTAGTCCGAACAGGCGAAGTATACGATGAAGGCAGACGATGTCCAAGGAGAATTGCGCGCTCAGCGCGAGGTTCCTTGACCTATTTGCATGCAGCGTTCGATACCATGCAAACTTTTGCATGACCCGGCTGCTCACACCTGGGTCCGGCGCACGTCTAACAGCGCGATGGGGATGGGGGACCACGCGTCGTTGGTCCGATCCAATCCAATTGAGGATCAAATCTGAAAAGGAGGCGTACTCCCATGTTTCGAGGAGCGTTACGAGGGATACTGTTCTGCTTGTTGGCGGCCGCAATGTCGGGCACCAGCCCGGCGCAATCATTCGTGCTCGACCTGCCGCGGCAGAGCCAACACGCGGAGATCTCGCAGCGGATTGGGATCACCGACATCACGATTTCCTATCACCGTCCGCTGGTGAATAACCGCAAAGTCTGGGATGGGCTGGTTCCCTACGGCAAGGTGTGGCGCGCGGGGGCCAATGAAAACACAACGATCTCGTTCAGCGATCCGGTCACCATCGAAGGCAAAGCGCTCGACAAGGGAACGTACGGGCTGCACATGATTCCGAACGCGGACGAGTGGACGATCATCTTCTCGAAAAACTCGACTTCCTGGGGCGCGTTCACCTACAACGAGGCCGAGGACGCGTTGCGGGTGAATGTGAAACCGCAGGCGACAGAAGTGCACACCGCGTTGACTTACGACTTCGATCAGCTGCAGCCGGATTCGGCGGTGGTGACGCTGGCTTGGGAGAAGGTCGCGGTCCCGTTCAAGGTTGGAGTGGACGTCCATAATGTCGTACAGGCAAGCCTGAAGAACCAGCTGCGCAACCTCTCGCAGTACACCTGGATGAGTTGGGATGATGCGGCGAACTATCTGCTCACCGAGAAGATCGCCCTGGATGACGCGCTAACGTATGCCAACAAGTCCATCGAAAACGAAGACCGCTACGACAACGAGCATACGAAGTCGCAGGTGCTGACGGCGCTGAACCGCAAGGACGACGCGGCCGTGGCGCTCAAGAAAGCTCTGGACTTAGCGAGTCCGCTGCAGGTCCACTTTTACGCTCGCGGGTTGCAGGGCGAGAAGCGCAACGACGAGGCGTTTGCCATCTTCCGCGAGAATGCCAAGAAACATCCCGACATGTGGTTTACGCACACCGGCATGGCGCGAATCTACTGTTCGCAGGGCAAGTTCGACGACGCGGCGAAGGAGATGAGGGTGGCGCTGGCGGGGGCTCCGGAGAACCAGAAGAGCTACGTCGACGGACTGGTGAAGCGGCTGGAAGCGAAGCAGGACATCAATTAGTAGCGAGTCGCGAGGAGCGAGTCGTTAGGCGAGATGGGCTGCGGGTTCGAGAGCGAACTGGCAGCTCACTTTCCTGCAGTCACCAGCCGTTCCGAGCAGTTTCCCACCGAGGGCTTCCTGGTCGCCCTTCAAAGCAGCAGGTCCTTCGCTTCGCTTAGGATGGCAAGCCTGAAGGGGGAGATTGCTGCTCGGGATATTCGAAGACTCCGTGCCCTGATTTCCGCCCCAGGCGTCCGGCCTTCACGTACTGCACCAGCAGCGGGCAGGGGCGGAACTTTTCTCCCAGGCTCTTGTGCAGGTATTCGAGGATGTGGAGGCGGGTGTCGAGGCCGACGAGATCGACCAGTTCAAACGGGCCCATGGGATGGTTGAGGCCGAGCTTGATCGCCTTGTCGATATCCTCGGCGGTGGCAATGCCCTCCTGCAGCATGTAGAACGCTTCGTTGCCGATCATGGCGTTGATACGGCTGGTGACGAAGCCGGGCGCTTCTTTGATCACCACAACTTCTTTCCCCATGCGCCTGCCGACTTCGACGGCGGCGGCGAGGGTGTCGGCGTCGGTTTCGAGTGCGCGCACGACTTCCAGCAATTTCATTTTGTGCACGGGATTGAAGAAGTGCATACCAACGCATTTCTTGGCGCGGTAGGTGACGCTCGCGATCTCGGTGACGCTGAGCGAAGAAGTGTTCGAGGCGAGAATGGTCGTGGGACGGCAGATTTTGTCGAGCAGGGTGAAGATCTCGATCTTCGATTCCATCTCCTCGGGAACGGCCTCGATGACGAGATCGGCTTGGCGTGCGGCCTCATCGACCGAGTCGGCATATTCCAGGCGCGAGAAGGCGGCATCGGCGGCGCCGTGGCTTACTTTGCCGAGTACGACGGCTTTGTCGAGGTTGGCGCGGATCTCGGTTTCGGCCTTGCGCAGGGCGTTCGGAAGAAGGTCTTCGAGGATGGTGCGATAGCCGCCGAGAGCCGCCGCATGGGCGATCCCGCGGCCCATGATTCCGGCCCCGATGACGGCAACGGTTTTGACTTCGATCGTCTTAAGTTCGGCCACTACTTGCTCCCGCCGTCGAGTTGCTTCAGCACGCCCTCGTAGTTCGGATCCGATTTGCGGATGTAGTCGGCGAGGCGGGCGCGTTCCTCTTCGGTCATGGTCGGGATGCTGGCGCCGATGCGGCGCAGCGTGGCGGCGATGTCATCAACGTAGTTCATGAGGCGGATAAGTTCTCCAGTGGCGGGCATGAAAGCTCCTTGCGTTCCCTGAGCGCAGCAAGCCGAGACGCAGCAAGCTGCGTCTCTACTCCCAGGAGAACCTTTCATTGTGAATGGACGGGCAGGATTAGTAAAGGCGGAGAGTGGCGCCGCCTCGGCGGCTGTCCGGACGGCAGGCTACACTTCTAGTTTGTAGCGAGTTTCCGCCAAGCGATAGAGGCGGCGCCAGACCAGGCGGTTGGTGGTCACCACGACGGCGGCCAGGGCGATGGTGCCGGCCAGGAGCAGATCGAAATTCTTGGCGTCGGTGGCGGCGGAAATCATCGCGCCCACGCCCAGGGTCGAGTAAATCTGGCCCTTGAAGTGGAAGTACTCAGCGACGATGCTGGCATTCCAGGCGCCGCCGGAGGCGGTGACCAGTCCGGTAACGAGATAAGGGAAAATTCCCGGCAGGATGAGTTTGCGCCAGCGTTCCCAGCCGCGGATGCCGAAGACGCTGGCCGCTTCCTTCAGATCGGTGGGGATGGCGATGGCGCCCGCGATCACGTTGAACAGGATGTACCACTGCGTGCCCAGGAGAAGCAGCACGATGGAGCCAAATCCCAAGCCGCCGCCGAGGCGGATCAACACGAGCAGCACGACCGGAAACAACGCGGTGGCCGGGACGGAGGCGGCAATCTGGGCAAGAGGTTGGGCGATGCGGGCCAGCCGAGGACTGAATCCGATGGCAACGCCAACTGGAATGGTCCAGAGGGCGCCGAGCACGAGAGTGGCATTGACGCGCAGGAAGGTGGCGCCGAGGCCGAGGCCCAGCTGGTGAAACTCCGACGCGTGAAGGCCGGTCAAGATCATGACCACGCGCACGACGGCATAGCCGGTCGCGGCCAGAACCGCGATTCCCAGAATCCGAAACAGCCAGAGAGTTGCTCGATGTCCGGCTTCCGATTCCGCGCGCGCGGCAGGCGGGCGCGAGAAATAGTGGATCAGTTGCTCGCGCAGGGGACGAACGGCCCGCCGGCGGAAGAACGCGACCCCTTGCGAGCGCCGGAGAAAATCGAGCACCCAGGAAGTTGGAGCGCTCGTGCTCTCGACCTGCTCGAACTTGAATTTTTCCGCCCAGGCAATCACGGGGCGCCAGACGAACTGGTCGATGAGCACGATGACGGCGACCATAGTTAGGATGCCGAGCAGGATGGAACGGGTGTCGCCGTTGTCGGCGGCAGACTGGAGATAGGAGCCCAGGCCGGGCAGGCGGAAGTTGCCAAACTGCTCGCAGGCCATGAGAAAGAACCAGGCGCCGGCGACCGACATCATCGAGTTCCAGACCAGGCCGATGGTGGCGAAGGGGAGTTCGATCTCGATAAAACGCTGCCACCAGTTGAAGCGATAGATGGTCGCGGCTTCCCGCATTTCGCGGGGAATGCTCTTCAGCGAGGCGTAGAAGCTGAAAGCCATATTCCAGACCTGCCCGGTGAAAATGAGGAGGATAGCCCCCATCTCGACGCCAAGCTGGCGTCCGGGGAACAGCGCCGCCATGGCCAGCATGACACCGGGGAGAAAGCTCAGCACCGGAATGGATTGGAGAACGTCGAGCAGGGGAATCATGAAGCGCTCGGCCCGCGGATTGTAGGCGGCGATGTATCCGTAGGTCAGAGCAAAGAGCAGGCTGAGAACATAGGCCAGGGCAATGCGCAGCAGGGAGTATCCGGCGTAAACGGGGAGGGCGGCGAGACTACGGCTGATGGCCACTTGTGGAGTGAAGGGACCGAGCCAGGTGCGCCCGACTTCGACGATGGCGTAGAACAGCGCCAGCCCGCCGGAGAACATGATCAGGTCGGGCAGGTGCGCGGCCCCCACGCGCGGCAATACCGGCCAGGTGAAGAACGTTGGCCGGAAACGAACTCTTGCCGGACGCTTCAAGGCTGCACCGGATTGGGGACCGGGGGATGAGGCTCGCCCGCGGGTTCGGCCAGAATCAAACGGTGGGAGGCACGATCGAAGTCGAAGATTTCGGCATAGCGGCCCCAGTTCATGGCCGTGTCAAACTGCCGCTGCACTTCGTCCTGGGTGAAGTGCTCGTCGAGGATGTCGTAGAAAAACTCTTCCGGGATAGAGTGGTCGGTTTTTGCGTGTAGGATGCTATCGATCTGCTGCAGGATGTTGACGTGGCGGAGCGCAGCCTCGCGGAAAAGGGTCTTACGCGAGAGGATGTCGGCATCGACGAAGCCGCGGCCTTCGGGAGTGATCTCGACGTCGCCTTCCTGCAACCTGGCGAAGCCGAGCAGCGCGGAAGCCTCGACGATTGGGAAAAGGTCTTCGGCGTCCATGAGGAGGTTCCCGGCCAGGCGATAGAGATCTTCTTTTCCGCCGCGGTCCTGCAACAGTTCCAGCAGCCCGGCGATGCCGCCGACGCGGGCATGCGGCATCATCTGGTATTTCTTGCGAACCGGCTTTTGCGCGGCGGCCGCGGTCTCCGGCAGCACGTGCTCGACCTCGGGCTTGGTCATCACCTGGTAGATATAGTCCACGAGTTCGACAAAGCGCGGGGACTTGCGGTCACGGAGCTGGGGCAGGGCGATGGGGAAGTCGGAACGGACGCGCGCCGGGTTTTTCCCCAGCACGATGACGCGATCGGCCAGCAGCACGGCCTCCTCGATGTTATGAGTGACGATGAAAATGGCACTGGCCGGCATTTTCTTGCCGATCCAGAGTTCCAACAGCTCGGAGCGCAGGTTCTCGGCGGTAAGCACGTCGAGGGCGGAGAAGGGCTCGTCCATGAATAGGACTTCGGGCTCGACCACCAGCGCGCGTGCGACGCCGACGCGCTGCTTCATGCCGCCGGAAAGTTCTTTCGGGTAAGCGCTCTCGAAACCGTCAAGACCGACGGTATCGAGAATGCGCAACGCGCGTTTGTGGCGCTCCAGGGCGGGCACTCCGCGAGCTTCGAGCGGGGCTTCGACGTTGTCGAGCACGGTCAGCCAGGGGAACAGCGCAAAGCTCTGGAAGACGATGGCCACGCCGGGGTTCTGGCTGGCAATCGGCTGGCCGTGCCACAGAACCTGGCCTGACGAGGGCATACTGAGTCCGGTGAGAATGCGCAGCAGCGTGGACTTGCCGCAGCCGGAGGGCCCGAGCAGGGCGATGATCTTGCCCGGTTCGACGTCGAGATCGACGGGGGCGATGACTTCAATGCGGTTCCCATCCGGCTGGAGGTAGAACTTTTCGACCGCCTGGGCGCGAATGATAGGTTCGGTCACGCGAGCATGCTCCAAACAGTTCGTCTAATTTCTTCGAGGGCGAGAATACACCACTCAGGCGGCCCACTCTTCTGGCGCGGCGGGGGGCATGGGCTGAGGAAGCCGGTCGGCGACTTCGGCGAGCGTCGCCAGCTTCTCAGCGAGCTCCGGCAGCAGCATCCCGGCGTGGAAGCGCCACCGCCAGTTGCCCGTTCCCCGGCTGGGCACGTTCATGCGCGCTTCACTGCCTAAGCCGAGGACATCCTGCAGGGGCACAACCGAAAGGCTGGCGACCGAACTGAGCGCGGCGCGAATCATGGCCCAATTCACGCCGTCTTCGGAACGGCCCAGATAGGATTGCACGTGACGGCGCTCGTGCTCGGTGGCGCTCGATTCCCACCATCCCAGGATCGTGTCATTGTCGTGAGTGCCGGTGTACACGACCTTCTCGCGCGTCAACATATGGGGCAGGTGCGCATGTGCGCCAGGGTCGCCAAACCCGAATTGCAACACGGCCATGCCCGGAATGTTGAGGCGTTCGCGGAGGGCGTGGACGTCGGGTGTGATGTAACCGAGATCTTCGGCGAAAAACGGCAGTCCGCCCAGAGCCTCCCGCAGTTTGGAGAAGAGGTCATCCTTGGGGCCATCCACCCAGCGGCCGTGGACCGCAGTCGGCTCGTGAGCGGGGATCTCCCAGAACTGGGAGAATCCGCGGAAATGATCGAGGCGGATGTAGTCACAGTTGTGCGTCGCCCAGCGCAGGCGGTCCACCCACCAGGAATAGCCCTGGGATTGCATCACATCCCAGCGATAGAGAGGACTGCCCCAGCGCTGACCGTTCTGGCTGAAGAAATCGGGAGGGACGCCGGCGACGACTTCCGGTTCGAGATCGGGGGTGAGGCGGAAGAGATCGGGATGAGTCCAGACGTCGGCACTGTCGAAATTCACGAAGATCGCGATGTCGCCCACCATCCGAATTGAGCGCTGGGCGCAGTAGGCGCGCAGGGCTTGCCACTGCTCGAAGAAAAAGAACTGCACGGCGCGACGCCGATCGAGGTCGCCATTCATTTCAGCCCGGGCCTTGTCGAGCGCGGCCGGATCGCGATGCGCCAGTTCGCGGGGCCAGCGGTTCCAGCTCTCCAGGTGGAATCGCGAGCGCAAGCCATCGAAGAGGACGAAGTCGTCGAGCCACCAGCGATTATCCCGGCAGAATTTTTCGAAACGGGCGCGGACCCCGGGCGCCGCCGATTGTAGGAAAGTGTGCGCCGCCTCAAACAGAAGCGGCATCTTCCGGTGGAAAATATGTTCGTAATCCACCGGCCCAGGCCCGTCCGGGAGAGAATCGACTTGAGCGCGGGCGGCCCAGCCGCGTTCGGCGAGCCGTTCCAGGCTGATCAACAGAGGATTGCCGGCAAACGCGGACGTGGAGGAATAAGGAGAGTAGCCGAAACCAAGAGGCCCGAGGGGCAACACCTGCCACAGTCCCTGCCGCGCCGACGCCAGAAAATCCGCAAAGGCGTAGGCGGCCGGGCCAAAGTCACCGATCCCACCGCGCGAGGGCAGCGAGGTGGGGTGAAGCAAAATTCCGCTGGCGCGCGGGAAAGACATTAAGAAACAGTTCTCAGTTCTCAGTTGTCAGTTGTCAGTTGTCAGTTCTCAGTAAAACCGGTTCTCAGTTGTCAATACAGCGCTGCAACTGAGAACTGAGAACTGGGAACTGAGAACTTCGCTTACGAGCCTTCTTCCGCACCGCGGCGGGTCAGGTTCTTCAGCTCTTCCTGGTTGACCTTGAGCCGCTTTGACGTCTCCATGTCTTTGCGCAGATTCGAGACGAAGAGCGCGAACAGCTCGTCCTGCTTGGATTGGAGGAGCGACTGGCGAACCTGGTCCTTCTTCTCGGCGTAATCCTGGTCCGTGGGCTGCTGTTTTTCGACCAGCTGCGCCACCACGCCGTTCTGGCCCGAGTTGAGCGGCCCGCTGATTCCGCCGGGATTGAGCCCGAAAATCGCGCTGGCCGGCCCGGACATGGAACCCACGTCGGGCACCTGGCCATCGGGCAGAACCAGTTCGCTGGTCTTCACGGGAGCGCCCAGTTCCTTGGCTGATTTCTTCAGGTCATGCCCGGCTTTGGCCCGGTCGGAAAGTTCCTGTGTCTTCTGCTGCAGAAGTATGCTGGCGCGTTCATTCTTGAATTCTGCTTCAACCCGCGAGCGGATCTCGTCGAAGCCGGGCGTGGCCGGAGGCTTGATGCTGAGCAACTCGAAGACCACGTACCCTTGCGGGATCTGGACAACGTCGGGCGGCGCTTTTTCGGTCTGGTTGAAGACCGCATCCATAAACTGGGGCGCCGTGATCAGGCCAGGCAAGCTGTCGGTGCGGGCGAAGAAGTCGGTCGTAACCAGTTGCACGCCTTTGCTGGCGGCTGCCTTGTCGAGACCGTCGGTGCGGGCCTGGCTGAGCAGCGCGTTGCCGGCGGTTTCAGTGGCGCGCGCGGTCTTCTGCTGCTTCACCTTGTCGGCGATTTCGCTTTTCACCTCGGCGAGCGTCTTCATGTGCGCGCTTTGCTTGTCTTCGACCCGGATGATGTGGAAACCGTAGCTGCTCTTCACCAGATCGCTGGTCCCGCCCTTGGCCAGCGAGAAGGCCGCCTTCTCGAATTCCGGGACGGTGCGGCCCCGGCCGATCCAGCCCAGTTCGCCGCCCTTCTTGGCGCTGACCGTGTCGTCGGAGTCTTTCTCCGCCAGCTTGGCGAAGTCACCGCCGGCCTTCACCTGCTTCAGGATATCTTCGGCCTTCTGGCGGGCCGCTTCCACCGCCTTGTCATCCACTTTGCCACCCGGAGCGGGAAGCGGAGTCTTGATCAGGATGTGGCTGACCTTGACCTGCTCGGGAACGCGATACTCGTCGCGATGCTGGTCGTAGTAGGCTTGCAGGTCCTGTTCGGTAACGGCGGTTGCGGCCGCCAGCTTAGAGCTGTCGATGACCGCGTACCTGATCTTCCGCTTTTCCGGGATGGAGTTGTTGTACGTGGCCTTGTGCCGGTCGTAAAAGGCCTTGAGTTCGGGTTCGGTGGGATGGAGGCCCTTCGCGATGTCGGCCTGGGTCAGCACGGCATAGTCGAACTTGACCTTGGTATTGCGGCGGTCAAATTCGCGGCGGATCTCGGGCTCCCCCACGTAGGCGCCGCTGGAGACCAGGGCGCGCAACTTGCGAATGAGGATATAGTCCTTTTCGATCTGCTCGAACTGCGGGACGGTGAGGTCGTTGCGCTGGGCGAAATTCTCGTATTCCTCGTCGCCGACGAACTTGCCGTCGGGAAAGAGCATGGAGGCGAGCTGTCCGTGCTGCAGTTCGTCGCGCAGTTCGTCATCGCTGGCCCGCAGGCCCAGGCGGCGCGCTTCGGCGACCAGGGCCTTTTCGTTAATCAGCTGCTCGGCGGCCTGTCCGGTGAAAAGGGGCAGTAACATGGCGGCCTGCTCCCCGCCGTTGGGGAATTGCTGCCGGATCATGGCCCGCGCCTGGCGCTGCACTTCGGTTACTGTGACCTGCTCATCGCCGATGGTTGCGATCACACCCTTGCCGGGCCCGCCGAAGCCCAGACTGGAGCTGGTACCACCGGGGATGAGGGTGATTACCATCGAAGCACAGATGATGACAAGCAGGCCGCCCAGAATGATCTTCAGGGTTGGCCCTGCGCTTTGCAGAACTCGTATCATGATCGGGAGACTCCACGCTGGAAACGCGAATTTTTTATTATAAACCAGCGGGGCGATTGCAGAGGTTAGAGGTCAGATTGCAGAGGTGAAGACGATTGCGGAGGTCAGATTGCAGAAACATTGCAGAAGTCAGAAGTCAGATTGCAGAAGTTCAAGCCCTCGATGCAAGCGATACTGCCGAAAGCTTGGGGGGTACTTCTGCAATCTGACCTCTGACCTCTGCAATCCCAGTATTGAAACGAATTAATAAAAGTGTTATGAAGCTGGAGGCGGCTCCGGCAGAACCGATTGCCGCCACGACATTTTATGAAAACTACCCGGTTCTTACTTCTCCTCGTACTAATTTCTCTCCTTTCTTGCGCGCTCGCTTTCGGACAGCGGATTTCCGGAAATGCGCTGGGTTCCACGCTTTCCCTGGGCGATGGCTGGGCGATCCAGTCCTCGGCCCGAGTGCCGGAGAAAGGAGCGGTCATCTCGACCTCATCGTTTCAACCCAAGGATTGGATCCGGACGAGTGTGCCGGCAACGGTGGTGGCAGCACAATGGAAGAATGGGCTGCTGCCGGACCCCTTCTACGGGATGAACCTGCGGCAGTATCCGGGTGTGGCGTATCCCGTGGGTACGAATTTTTCCAATCTGCCCATGCCGCCGGACAGTCCCTACGGGATCTCGTGGTGGTATCGCAAGGAATTCACCCTGCCCAAGGATTATGCCGGCAAGACGGTGTGGCTGAACTTTGGCGGCATTAACTATCGCGCGAACCTTTGGCTCAACGGCCAGCCCATCGCCAACTCCGACCAGGTCGCCGGGGCGTGGCGCACGTACGAATTCAACGTGACTTCCGCCGTGACAGCGGGACGGAATGTGCTCGCGGTGCAGGTCTGGGCGCCCACGGAGGCGAGTCTCGCGATCAATTTCGTGGACTGGAACCCGTCGCCGCCCGACAAGAACATGGGACTGTGGCGCGGGGTGTATCTGGCGGCCAGCGGGCCGGTGGCGCTGCGGCATCCGGCGGTGTTCTCGAAGGTGGACTCACCCGTCAACCACGCCGCCCATCTGACCGTAGCGGCGCTGGTAAAGAATGCGAGCGATCAGCGGGTAAAAGGGACGCTGAAAGGAAAAATCGAGAACCTCGAGTTCGCGCAGGAAGTGGAACTGGCGGCGGGAGAAGCAAAGGACATCGCTTTCGCGCCGGACCAGTATCCGCAGCTCAACCTGAGCCATCCGCGGCTGTGGTGGCCGGCGCAGATGGGGGTGCCGAACCTGTACGATCTGTATCTCTCATTCGAAATCAACGGCCGGGTCTCGGATTCGGCGCACACCCAGTTCGGTGTTCGCGAGATCACTTCCGAAGTCGCGGAGCACGCGCCGGACCGCTTCAAGCTCCTCTTCAAGGTCAACGGCAAGAACATCCTGATCCGCGGCGGAGGCTGGGTGCCCGACATGCTGCTACGCGAGAACCCGGCGCGGCTGGCCGACGAATTCCGCTACGTGCGCGACCTGGGACTGAACACGATCCGGCTGGAAGGCAAGCTCGAGACGGACGAATTCTTCGAAATGGCCGACCGCGAGGGCATCCTGGTGATGGCAGGTTGGTGCTGCTGCGACCACTGGGAACACTGGGGCAACTGGCAGGCGGAGGACTTCGCTATCGCAAAGGAGTCGCTGCGCGACCAGATCTACCGTATGCGGAGCCATCCCAGCCTGGTGGCGTGGATGAACGGCAGCGACAATCCTCCGCCGCCGGACGTGGAAGAGATGTACCTGAAGACCGAAAAAGATTTGCTCTGGCCGAACCCGGTGGTCTCATCGGCGACGGCAAAGCCGGCCACGGTGACAGGGGAGAGCGGGGTGAAGATGTCTGGCCCTTACGAGTACGTCGCGCCTTCCTACTGGATGAGCGACACGAATCGTCCGGCGCAGGAGCAGACGTGCAACGCCGGAGGCTGCGGCGGGGGATATGGATTCAACACCGAAACCAGCATGGGGCCGGCGGTCCCGCCGATCGAGAGCGTTGAGCGCATGGTCCCGAAGGAACATCTCTGGCCGGTGGATGAGTACTGGAACTTCCACGCGGGCGGCGGCAAATTTAAGACGCTGCAGGTGTTTACCGACGCGCTGACCGCGCGCTACGGAAAGGCCGGTAGCGCGGAGGAGTTCACCTACAAGTCGCAACTCATGGCATACGAAGGCGTGCGCGCCATGTACGAGTCCTATAGCCGGAACAAATACACCGCGACAGGGGTGATCCAGTGGATGCTGAACAACGCTTGGCCCTCTATGATCTGGCACCTGTACGACTATTATCTGCGGCCGGGCGGTGGATACTTCGGCGCCAAGAAAGGGCTGCAGGCGCTCGATCCGGTGTATGGATACGACGACCATTCCGTGTGGCTGGTCAGCAGCCAGTATGTGGATGCAAACGGACTGAAGCTGACGGCGCGGGTCCTTAATCTGGATGGAACGCAGAAGTTTTCAAAGGATGCCGCGCTCGACGCCGCAGCCGACAGCACCGCGAAAGTGTTCGAGATTCCGCCGATCGAGGGGCTGTCTCCCGCATACTTTCTGGATCTGCGGGTGACCGATGCCCGCGGAAAACCGGTCGGATCGAACTTCTATTGGCTCTCAACCAAGCCCGATACTCTCGACTGGACAAAATCGAACTGGTACGTGACTCCGACCGCGTCTTATGCGGATTACACTTCGCTCGCGCAGTTGTCCAAGGTGAGGCTGAATGTGTCGAGTCGCAGCGAGACAAAAGGCGGCGCGGAAGTGACTCGCGTTACCGTGGAAAATCCCAGCAAGAACGTGGCGTTCTTTGTGCGCCTCAAACTCGGCAAGGGGAAAGGCGGCGAGGAAATTCTGCCCGTGCTGTGGCAGGACAATTACATCTCTCTGCTGCCAGGCGAGAAGCGGGAGATCACGGCAACCTATCGCGCCAGCGACCTTGGAACAGCGAAGCCCGAAGTCGAAGTTCAGGGGTGGAACTTGGACTAGGGTAGACTGCAAGTCCCAGAAGTTCGAACCCCTAGGGCTCGGAGGGCAGTTCAAAGTCGATCAGATTGCTGCGGAAACCGCGGGTTTTCCACGCTCCAAACGCAATGCCAACCGCCATCCAGATTGAGCCAACAAGCCACGCCTTGGCGCTTAAGCTGCACCAGAGAAAGAAGCAAATGGAAAAACCAGCCATTGGCGGGGAAACGACAGCCAGCACCAGCAATCCGATACCTCCGACAACCCATGCGGCCACTCCGAGGTGAGTACTTAACAGAAAGCAAGCCATGACGACGATGGTCACGGCTGGGGTGAGGTACCTGTCGACGAATCTGCCACGTTCACGAAAGTAGTACCGGACGAAGGCGGCCAGGTTCACGCCCATGAAAGCGATGAGAGCTCCGAAATTGAGCATCTCGGCGCCAAGGCCGTAACTAAAAGCGTTTACAACCACCAGAAGTGCGACGACAAGAGCTAACACACCGACAAAGATCACGTTATTCCGTGGCACGCGATGCTTCGCGTCTACCGTTCCGAAAAAAGACTTGGGGAGCGCATTGCTTCGTCCCATGCCGTAGAGCAGGCGGGCTGCGCCGATCTGCGCGCCCATCCCTGATCCGAAGTTGGCGACGAGCAAAGTAAATCCGATAATTCCGAACATCGGCAGCCAGGCGCGGCCCGCGACGTGAACGAAGGCAGTGTCGACATCCGGAAACGGCTGCGATGCGGGCCAGATCAACTGCGCGACGTAGACTTCAACGGCAGATAGAATGCCAATCACCAGGCAGGTCAGCACGGTTGCCAGCAAAATGTTGCGGCGCGGGTTCTCCGCTTCTTCCGAGAGCGTGGAGATGCCGTCGAAACCGATGTACGTGAGCACCGCGATCGATGTTCCTCCGAGCACGGCCTTCGTGTTCCATAGGCTCGGATCGTAGAAGGGTCGCGTATAAAAGCCTGCGCCGTCGTGTGGATGCCCGAAGATGTAGCGCGCAGCGACCACAAAGAAGATTGCAATCACCACGCCCATTCCCGCCGCCAGCGCCGAGTTTACCCGAGCCGAAGTTTTCACGCCCTGGACATTCAGGAGCGTAAACACGAGCGCAAAGAAAACCGCCCACACCCAGTAGGGCACACCGGGCGCGAAGACGTGGGCCTGCTGGCTGCACCAGATGGTGCAGATGATAGGGTTGAGCATGTAGTCCATCACCATGCTCCAGCCGGTAACGTAGCCCAGGGCGGGATTGATTTCCTGGCCGACATAGGTGAATGCCGAACCGGCGCTGGGATAAGCGCGCGCCATGCGGCCGTAGCTGATCGCGGTGAACAGCATGGCCACCATGGCGATGAGGATGGTGGTAACGACGTGTCCGCGGCCCCGGTCGCTGAGCACGCCGAAGACGGACATGGGCGCGACCGGCTGAATCACGATCACGCCGTACAGAATCAGGTCCCACAGGGTGAGCGAGCGCCGCAGGCGCGGGGTGGTGACAGGCGGGTTGGCGGGCGCACCCATTTAGGGCCTCAAAATCAAACCCCATTATCTAACGAAGATAACGGGGTTCGGGGGAAGGCTCCCGTGGCTCGAAGAAGCGCGGACAGAATTGCGCTCGGCAGTTCCGAAAAATCCTCTCGAATTCTATACGGAAACGGTATTCTGTCAATGAAAAAACACATATTAAAACGATTCTTGCCGCACCCCGGTGAAAGTCAAGGATCTGGATGAACGAGTCTATGGCGATGCAGCACAAAATGCGTTTTCTTCTGCCGGTCTTCCTGGCCGGCGTGACCTGCCACTGTCTGTCGCAGACTCCGCCGAAGACGGTGCAGGAGCGGCTGGGCTACCCCGCCTCGGCGCGCCTGCTGGTGATTCATGCCGACGATCTGGGGATGAATCACTCGGTCAACCGGGCTACGTTTGAGGCTCTGGAGAAAGGCTGGATCACGTCGGCCAGCGTCCTGGTTCCCTGCCCGTGGTTTCCCGAGGTGGCGCGCTGGGCGAAACAGCACCCGAATGCCGATCTCGGCATCCACCTGGCGCTGACCAGCGAGTGGACCGATTTCCGCTGGGGGCCGGTGAGTGGCCCGAGCCGAGTCCCGAGCTTACTGGATGCCGACGGATATTTCCCGCTGGATACCCCCGACGTTGTCCAAAACGCCAAGATTCCGGAGGTGGAGTACGAATTGCGATCGCAGATTGACCGCGCGAAGACCGCGGGGCTTCCGGTCACACACCTTGATACGCACATGGCGGGCATGGTGTCCTCCGGCGAACTTTTCGGCGTGTACCGAAAGTTGCACGACGAATACAAGCTGCCCATTCTCCTGGAGCCGCCGGGCACGCATGGGCCGCCCGCGGGTGCTTCGGTATCGCCCGACGAGATCATTCTGCAGCGGGTCATCACCATGGAACCGGGCATCGCCGCGAAAGACTGGACTGATTGGTACAAGAAGCAACTCGCGCCTCTTCCGCCCGGCATTTATCAGATGATCGTGCACCTGGCTTACGACGACGAAGAGATGCGCGGTGCCACGTGGGACCATCCCGACTGGGGGGCGGCCTGGCGGCAACGAGACTTGGACATGGTGAAGAGCGCGGAATTCAGGCAGTTTCTCAAGGAGCAGGGGTTCGTGCTGGTGACGTGGCGAGAGATGGGAAAAATCAGAGCCGAGCAAGGCGCAGTTATGAAGAACAAATAGTCGTCCGGCAGGCGCACATAACCCAGCACTCCATCAGTCTTGATCGTGCGCCGGCGGGACGCCGGCGCTACTCATTCAGAACGAGATTGATCCTGGCGCGGGCAAGGCGGCTGTCTCTTTGATTCCCTGCCCTTCCGTGATGGTATAGATCTTGTCGGCAGCCAAGTCGTTGAAGCTTTCCGTCTTGCCGGTTGGCCAGCGGACTTCGACCCGATCCATCTTCGTCGCCGTTCCCAACCCGAAGTGCAGCCGCAGATCGTTCTGCGAGAGATAGCTTGCGCCTCCACGGACCTCGTCGAACTGAGTCACGTCGGCGGCGTGGACGGTCACGCGCGCACCGATGGCGGCCCGGTTGCTGGTCGTTCCCACAAGCCTGAACAGCACGCGATGGTTCGAGCTTTTGTTCTCGTTGAGCAGGAGCGACGGCGGGTCGCCGACATTCAGCACCACGATATCCACGTTGCCGTTATTGGCGATGTCGCCAAAAGCCGCGCCGCGCCTGGACTTCAGCGGCATGTCGGCCAGACCGGCGGGCTTCGACACTTCCTCAAACGTGCCGTTGCGCAGGTTGCGATGCAACAGCATGGGCTGAGCGTAGGCGGCGCTTCCCTTGGCGTTGTCCATTTGCGGATAAACGTGGCCGGTGGCGACGAACAGATCGGGCCAGCCGTCGTTCTCCATGTCAAAAAATGTTGTGCCCCAGCCCAGGTACGGCAGGCTGGGCTGGCCGAGATGAGACTGCATCGCTATGTCCTCGAATCCGCGCGAGCCCTGGTTCTGATAGAGGGTGTTGGGCTGGTCGGCGAATTCGGTCACGAACATGGAGAGGCGGCCGCTGTGGTCGTAGTCGCCCCAGGCAACGCCCATGGAGCCGAGCGCCTGTCCTTCGCTGTTCATGGCAATGCCGGCGACCATGGCGTCGTCGGTGAAGGTGCCGTCGCGATTGTTGTGATAGAGATGGTTTGGAGTCGCGTCGTCGGCGACGAACAGGTCGGGCCAGCCGTCGTTGTCGTAGTCTCCCCAAGTCACGCCGAGGCCGTAGTATTTGTCGGGATCGTCAACGCCCGCCTTTTTCGAGACTTCTTCGAACGTTCCATCGCCACGATTGTGGTAAAGAAGATCGGTTTCGCCCTCCATGCCCCAGGGGCCGCACTGCACAGCAACTCCCTTGAAGCGACAAAACTTGGTCGAGCCGAACTCCGGCAGGTTATTCATGTCGACGTGAACATAGCGGGAGACAAACAGATCCACATAGCCGTCGCGGTCATAGTCCGCCCAGGCGGCGCCGGTGGAGAAGCCGCCGCCGCGCACGCCGGCCTTGTCGGTGACGTCCTCGAAGGTGCAGTTGCCCTTGTTGCGGTAGAGCGCGTTGCCGCCGTAGCTGGTAACGAAGAGATCGAGGTTGCCATCGTTGTCGAAGTCGGCGACGGCGACGCCCATGCCCCAGCCTTTGCGCGTGAGTCCGGCTTTTTGCGTGATGTCGGAGAACTTGAGGCCGGCATCCTGGTGCCAGAGGGTGACGAGAAGATCGCCGCCCTCACGCCGGTAGCGGTCCACGGTCGAGCCGTTCACCATGACGATCTCGAGCTTGCCGTCGTTATCGCAATCGAACAGGCCGACGCCGCCGCTCATGGACTCGATAACGTAGTGCTTGTCGGGCGAAGAAATGTGGGAGGCGGTGAGTCCGGCTTGGGCGGCAATGTCGCGGAAGACGGGGACGGGCTCGCTGAACTTCGGCGCCGGCGGCTTCTTTTCTGTGCGCGCGGGCGGCAGCTTGGCCGGAGGCCCCATCGGGCCCTGCGGCGCGGTCTGGGCGGAGGCCAAGCCGGTGAGAAGAATGAACAGAATGGGAATCCGACCGGCCCGCATGCACAGGGATTGTAGCGCGGGCCAAGGCTCGCCACTCCGCCAAACTTTGTCCTGAGCGAAGCGAAGGACCTACTGTCTCTTGCACTGAAAAAAAAGCAGGTCCCTCGCTTCGCTCAGGATGACAATTCATGAGGAGCGATTGGAAACCTGAAACGACGCGAGAGTTGGAACTTAGTCAGCGCTGATCCGGATAGTGGAACGAGTACCCGCTGGCTTCGTTTCCTGACATGAACCTGGTGTTGTATTCGAGCAGGTAATTGAGGTGCTCGGGATCGGCCGGGAACGACTTGCCGGGATATGGATACGTCTCCATGTCGTGGAACGGCAAAGGATCGACCGTGTCGCCGTGGTAGGCGTAGAAATCCATGTCTTTTTCGTATCCGTTGGCGACAAAGAAGTAGTCGCGCACCCAACCCTGGGGCAAGGCCGGCAGGTTCGCGGGATCGAAATCGAGCGCGACTTCATCGCCCGATCCGAAGACGACAAACTTGTCATCGAGCGAGTCGAGCAGCGGCCGCACATCGCCATAGCGAGTGTAAGCGCCCGCGGGCCGCGTGTAAGGGCCGGTGGCGCTGGCCTTTTCGTAGACGTATTGCACGTTGCCCGGAGGCTGGCCTTCGATCTTCAGCGGGAATCCGTGGAAACGCAGGTCGGCGCGAGCGAGCGGCACCGGCGTCAGGTGGGCCGTTTGGTCTTGCGGCGTTCGGCTGATGAGGATGTTGTCCCAGTAGATCTGCAGGTTGGTCGTGAGGCGGACGCGCCGGGTGCCCGGCGGAAGTTTGCCGGTGAGATCGGCAGTCATGGTGCGAGCGCCGCCCGCAGGGAAACCGAGGTCGTCGATAACGCGGACCCACTTCCCTTTTTTGTTCTGCGCTTCAACATACGGCGCAAACGGCCGGAGGTGTGCTTGATCGGCGGCGTACATGCTGGTTGCGGAGAAATATTCGATCTCGCCGTGCATCAGCAGCCAGAGCGGGCCGCGGTAGGGCTCGCCGAGATCAAGGATCAGACTGTGGGGCTCGGTGAATCCCATAAATGAAAGCACTTTGAAGTCGCCGAAATAACGGTGCGCCAGCAGATCGGGAAGCACGTTGTGGCCGTGCTCATCCCAGGCACCGGCGGGCGGGCGGGCGCCGCGGCTGAACACAACCTTGAACGGCGGGTAAGGAGGATTACTGGCGAAATATTCGTTGGGATAGACGTCAACCACGGCGGGGTGATCGACAGCGAGCAACTGAACCTCGTCGAGATACACCGACTCTTCCAGCGGCTCCATGAAGCGGAAGCTGAGCATGGTGCCTTTGTCGCGGAGCGCATTGCGGTCGAGCTTGATGGTTTCGGTGGGACGAGCGATGTTGCGAATGACGTTGGAGCCGGTTCCATAAATCGATTTTGGGTAGGGCACGGCTTCAGCCGTGCCGCTCCGAGCCCCGAAAAACACGGGCTTTAGCCCGTGAGGGACGACATTGGCTTCGCTCGCCGCGACCCAGTGTCCGACGACGCCGGCGCCGAGCATGTCGCCGACTAGCTGATATTCGTGGCCGTTCCAAGCGAACAAAGTGGGACAAGAACTGCCGCGGCGATCCATTTCGGTGAAGCTCTGCAACTTGTTGGCGGCGACTTCGGTCTCATCCTGCAGAACGCCGGTGGGCCACGTCATGCGGACCACGTCGGCTTCTTTCGCTTGTCCGAGGCCGATGGTCAGGTAGGGCGAGCTTTGGCCGAGGTAACCGGACGAGCCGTACACTTCGAACTTCTGCCGCAGTCCACCGGAGAAGACTTCCACCTTGGTGCCGATGGCGCTCTTGTTGTCGTTCAGGCCCTTGAGCGCGAGGCGCAACGAGTTGTTCTTGTTGCCGCCTTCGTTGCGGAGCAGCACGGCCGGGCCGTGGTTTTGCGTGATCAGAAGATCGACGGCGCCGTCGTTATCGTAGTCTCCGGCGATGATGGCGCGCGGCTCTTTGAGCTGGATCTTGTCGAGGCCGGTTTCGGCAGTGACGTCTTTCCATCCATCGGGACCGAGGTTGCGAAAGAGACGAACTTCGCCCTTGCCGTCTTTCGTCTCGCCCACAGCAGCGAGATCGACCCATCCGTCGTTGTCGTAGTCGACGGCGGCGACTCCGAAGGCGCGGACCCAGTTCGTTTCCGGCAGTTTCACTTGCTCGAAGCTTCTGCCATGATCATTGCGCCACAAACTGACGCCCGGCGGACCGTCAAGAGTAAATGCCAGATCGATCCAACCATCGTGGTCGAAATCGAGACCAGCAACGCCCGCAGTCGGCGCATAAAACGTGAATAGCGAGAGTTGTGGGAATTTTCCTTCCCGAGGATTTTCAAAGATGATAGGGGAGTAACGGGTTGTCCCACCGACAATGCCACCGGTACTCTCATCTCCAGTGGTCACTAGATCAATGGCCCGATCGTTGTTGAAATCGGTACCGATGGCGGCCACGCTGGATCCCAAGCTTTTGAGTCCGACATTTCCGCTAATCTCGGTGAATGTGCCGTCACCATTATTTCGCCAAAGCAGATTGCTAAACCACGCAGACCGGGTACTGTAGAGATCGAGATCGCCATCGTGATCGTAGTCAATGAAGGTAAGGCCGATGGTCTCCGGTCGACTCGCGAGTGGGTTAGCAGGCGCCGATGCCTTTTCAGTGTTGATTCCGCCTTGTTCCGTCACATCTTTGAACGTGCCGTTCTTTTCGTTGTGCAAGAGCAGGACGCGGTTACCCAGGCTCACTGCGAGATCGGTAAAGCCGTCGTTGTCATAGTCTCCTGCCGTGCAAGAAATCGCAGGACCATAGCGATCCAGTCCAGCCTTCTTCGTCACGTCTTCAAACTTGCCGTCTCCCAGGTTGTGATAGAGCGATATCCCTCCTTGAGTTCCGTTATCCGGCAACAGCAAATCTATGTTTCCGTCATTGTCGTAGTCCAAAAAACAGGCACCCGGCGCGAAATACTTCGCCACTGAAGCGGCCATTTCCGCTCCCACGCGGGCGACTATTCCCGCGTCCTTCGTCACATCCACAAACTTCACCGGAATCTGCGGCGGGACTTTCTCCACGGCCACCGGCGATTCCTCCGCGCGCGAATACTTTCCCTGCTCGCCGTAGGCCAGGCTGATCGGTGAGCCGAGCTTGTTCTGCGTGATGTACTGGAATTTCTTCAGATTCTCGCGGGCTTTGTCGGCTTCTCCGGACTGCTGGTAGGCGCGGGAGAGCCCGAACTGGGCCGACGCGTGCAGCGGGTCGAGCTTCAGCGCGTGCTCGAAGGCGGCGATGGCTTCGGGGTATCGCTTGAGTTGCGCGTAGGTCGAGCCGAGAAAGTACCAGGTATCGGCATCGTTGGGATCGATTTCAATAACGTGACGGAACGCGTCGACGGCAGAACCTGGATTTGCGGAGTTTTTGTGATAGAGCCCCAGGTTGTACCAAGCGTGGGCGTCCTGGGGACCGATTTTCGCCGCTTGCTCGAGCAGGGCTTTCGCTTCTTCCGCGCGCTGCAGGTTCAGCAGGGCGACGCCGCGATTGAGTGCGGTTACCTTCAGGTTCGGATCTTTGGCGGCGGCCTCCTCAAATGCCTTCAGTCCCTTCTCGAAAAGTTGCTGGTTCATGTAAGCAACGCCCAGGTTGTTGAGTCGGGCGGCCTCCTGGGGATTGGGAGAGGAGCTGGGCGTCGAAAAAAGTGCGAGGAAAGAAGCGGGGACGAGAACGAGTGTCGCTATGATTGCCTTAATCATGAGCTATGGGAGAACGCCTTGCATTATAACGGGCACGTACGGGGTAGGGGTCCTTCGACTCCGCGGATCATTCGCTTCGCGAATGATCCGCTCCGCTCAGGATGACAGAATTAGAAAGTGTCGCTAGAACGCAAGGCTACTTCTTGCCATACGCCCGCGCCGCGATCACGCCTTTCGCTTCCTCAATCGTGATGGTTTGTCCGGTCGCGATGTTGGTGAGCTTGTCCCGCTGCCCGCTCGGCCACTCGACTTCGACGGCATCGGCTCTCGTCTTCGATCCCATGCCGAAGGTCAACACCAGTTCACTCTGCGAAAGATAGCTTGAGCCGGACCGCATCATCAGCCATTGTTTATCTCCGCCGGCGGTCACGCGTACTACGGCGCCGATGCCGTCGCGGTTTGATTTTGTCCCGACCAGCTTCACGCGCAGGCTCTGGTTGGTGCCGCCCTGGTTGAGGTAGAGGTGCGCCGGGCCGCCGTTGGTCATCAGCAGAATATCGAGCGCACCATCGTTGTTGATGTCGGCATAGGCCGCGCCACGCGCGACTTTTCGAGCTGCGAAACCGGCGCCCGCTTTGGCGGTGACTTCTTCGAATTTTCCGTTGCCGAGGTTGCGAAAAAGATGCGGAGGCTCAGCGTAGGTGACGCGCTTCTGCACACTCTCGATTTCGTCTTCGATGTGGCCGTCGGCGACGAAGATATCCTGCCAGCCGTCGTTGTCGTAATCGAAGAAGAAACAGCCGAAGCCCAGGGTGAGCAGCGTCAAGCGGCCGACTTCGGAACGCGGCGCCTCATCCACGAACAGGCCGTTGCCTTCGTTGTGGTAGAGCGAGAGCATCTGATTCGAGAAGTTGGTGATGATGAGACTGGCGTGCCCGGAGCGGTCGTAGTCGGCGGCGTCCACGCCCATGCCGGCGCGGGCCACGCCGTCCTCGCTGAATCCGACACCGGAGGCGACGGCGCGCTCCTCGAAGGTGCCATTCTTCCGGTTCACGTAGAGTTTGTTGGGCTGGGTGTCGTTGGCGATCAGGATGTCAGGCCAGCCGTCGTTGTTGTAGTCGAGAATGGCGACGCCGAGCCCCTTCGAGGTGGGATCGTAAAGCCCGGCTTTCTCGGTGGCATCCTCGAACTTGCCGTTGCCGAGGTTGTGCCAGAGGCGCGCCGACGTTCCTTTGTACGATTCGGGTGTGCAGTACGACTTGTGCGTGCCGTCGAGGGTGCAGTAGAGGTCCCCCTGCTCGGACCACTGCACGTAGTTGGCGACGACGAGATCGAGTTTGCCGTCGCGGTCGTAATCGACCCAGGCGGCGCTGGTCGAAAACTCGTTTGGGCCCCAAAGCCCGGCGGACTTGGTCACATCGGTAAAGGTGCCGTTGCCATTGTTGTGGAAGAGATGGCTTTGGCCGACGGCCGTGACAAAAATGTCGTCGAAGCCATCGTTGTCGTAGTCGCCGACCGCCACGCCAAGTCCGAAGAGCGAAATGCCCAGGCCGGACTTGCGGGTCACGTCGGTGAAGGTGCCGTCGTGGTTGTTGTGGTAGAGCTTCAGCGTGGTCGCGCCGTTCTTGGGATGACCAGGCCAATCCTGACCGTTGATCAGCAGGATGTCGGGCCAGCCGTCGTTGTCATAGTCGATGAAGGCGCAGCCCGGACCCATGGCTTCGGGCAGCCACTTCTTGCCGAAGGCGCCGTTATTGTGTGTGAAGTGGATTCCGGCCTGGGCGGTGATGTCGCGGAAGGTGATGTGCTCCTGGGCAGCGCTTTCCGCGGCCACCAACAGAACCAATAACCACAGAGACACAGAGACACAGAGAAAGATCTTTTTCCGATTTTCTCTGTGACTCTGTGGCTCTGTTGTTAATCTTGGGCTGAAGCTACGAATCACTTGGAGGCTCCGGCTGAGACGGCGGCTTTCTTCGCTGCCGAGCTGTGCTCGGCCTGGACGGGTCGGAGACCCGTCCCCACACGAACCCCCAGCACCGGCAGCGGCACTGATACGTGCTCGTGGATCGATTGCCGCTCGTTGTTGTCCTCGGGATTGAGCTGGCGGTAGGGGCCGGTGATGGCCTGCGAAGCCTCATCGGCCTTGAAGCGCAGGTAGAGGGTCTGGTGTTCTTTGGCCATTTTCTGGTCGCCGAGACCGTTGTAGCAGAGCATCAGATTGTAGTGGGCCTGCAGGTCTTCGGGATCAATGGCAAGCACCTGTTCGAGGACTTTGATCGCGTCCTGATACTTTCGCTCGAGAAAGAGCACACGTCCCAGGTTGTTCAAGGCGACGCGGTCGCGCGGATACTGGGCGAGGACGATTTTGAAGCGCTCGGCAGCCTGGCCGTAGTCGCCCGCGGTCTTCAACAAAGCTCCGTAGAAGAAATTGGCTCGCGCCAGCTTGGGGCTGAGAACCAGGGCCTTCTCGAGCACGGTGCGGGCGCGGGGCAGGTCGCCTTCCTGCAAGGCGGCGCGTCCTATGTTTACCCAGCCGTCGGGGTTCTGCGGATCGGCCTCGGTGACTTTTTCGAAGGCAGCCTGAGCGCCTTTCAGGTCGCCTTGCAGGAGCAGGCCGATGCCGTAGTCGTTCCAGCGCTGCCAGTCTTCTTTCGCCAGTTGGGTTTTGGGCTGCGGCGGGGGAGCGGTGGCGGGCAGAACGTTCAGCGTGACCTCGTTCTGCGCCACGGCAACGATCGGCAGATCGGGAATCTTTTCCGACTTTGCGGAGATTCCGCGCAGCGAGCCGGTAAAGGCGAACTTTCTGTCGTCGGAGTCGGGCGAGACTTCCGGCTTCGACGGGCCGTTTTCGGGCACACCCGCGAACGAGAACTGGGTGAACCACCAGGCAAACTTGCGATAGCACAGGCGCGCGGTCAGAGTGATCTTGCCGCCGGTTTTTTCCGGGACCTTCATGCGGAAGTGGACGGTGTCGGCCGCGCCGGGCGGGATGAGGTGCGCGTACACCACCGCGCGCGTCGCCCAGGCGTTGCGCTTGTTGATCGGGTTGCCGTGCGCGTCCACCATCAGCGAGCGGTAGAAGTGCGCACCCTTCTCGACCGGGCCCTTGCCATTGTCTTCGGTCATGCCGCTCCAGAAAATGATCTGGCCTTTATCGTCCACGCCCTTCAGTTCCAGCCAGGTGTCGTAAGCATCCACGGTGCCGCCCGGGAAGAAATGCCCGATGCGCTTGGTGCGGACGACGACATCCACGCGCACGGAATCGCCACGGCGAACCGAGGGCTGCACCCTATCCAGGGGTGCGGTCACCGGAGAAACTTCGCCGCCGGCTGCGGGCGTAATTCTCGCCTCGGCTTCTTCTCCCACCGCGAAGGTGGTTGCCATCTCTCGCTGCGCCACCGCGCCCGCCGTCAATGGGCGCGCCGGCGAAAGGGCAAAGATGTCAACCGTAAGAGCGCCGCTGGTCAGGAAGTCTTCAGTGGCCTTCAGCTGCGCGGCGTCTTCGTTCGCCGTGGGCAAGGCTGTATTCGCGGCCGGGAACCGATGCGAGTGCACCTTGCCTGCAATGTTACCCATGTCGTTCGAAGGCTCGAGCGGCATGTGGCAGTCGGCACACTGCTGCGGCTGGGGCGGATAGTAGAAAGAGCGCGCGCCTTGTCCCGAGACCCCGCTGGCCTGCCAGTTGTCGTACTCGTTGAAGCCTCGAATCCAGCGATAGTGGTTCACCGGAACATCCAGGTGCACCTTGTGGCAGGAAGAGCAGAACTCGGCTGTCTGGTCCTTCATGAAGGGCTTGAGGAACACGCGGCGGTGGGGCTCGGGATTCAGTTTGATCAGGAAGTCGTGCAGGCCGCGAACCACGGGACTCTTGCTGGCCGCGAGCTCGTGCAGTTTCGGATACTCCAGGTAGAAATCCCCTTGGCCCATCGTACTTTTCACATCGGCGATGGAGTGGCACATCATGCAGCCGAGTCCGGCTTGGGCTTCGGGCGTGTGTACGATCTGCTTGATCGGCGTATCCATTTTGCCGCTGTAGAGCACGGCCGGGTCGTGGCATCCGCCGCACCACTTGGAAGGCCGCGTGCCAACTGTGTCCTGCATGTACTCGACGCTCTTGCGATACCACTGATTGTTGAACGAGGAGAAGTGGTGGGCCGAACTCTGCCACTGCTTGTAGATGTCTTCATGGCAGCGCTTGCAGGACTCCGACTCCATGAAGAACTTGCTGGGAATCTTCTGCCCGCCATAGACCTGCGCCGAGCTGGGGAAGAATGGGCCGGAGGGGCCATCACCCTCGCCGTCCATGCTGGCGGGAGGCAGGGCACGATTCTCGATGCGGGCATGCTGACCCCAGCGGGCTTCGCGCATGTACCAGGCGGCAGGAGCGAGCACCGCCAGAACGGCCAGCACTCCCACCACGCGTAGCGCGGGATGGTTGCGTTGCCATCCGCGGTCGCCCAGCCAGGCCGCAGCCATAAGGCCCGCGCCCAGAAAGCTCACGCCGAGGTGGGCATAGACGAGCGGCCACTCGGTGCGCAGAGTTCCGGTGTAGATGAGGGCCAAGCCGAGAATCGCGCCCAGGCTCAGGAGAAGAATTCCGGCGCGCAGCATAGGCTGACTCTCCCGCCATCTCCGGACCAGCCAGAGAACCAGTTGGATCGAGGCGGCCACGCCTGCAACCGTGTGCAGCAGTACGATTGCCGGATAGAAAAGATTCGCCTGCGGAAACGCGTAGAGATAAACCGCGGACAGGGCGAGGAACCCGATCAAGAGTGGCAGCATCCGATTGGCAGAGTTCCCCATGGAGAACATCACAACGTTCCGTAGTGCGCAGGAAATCCCACAACCCCGATGGCAACAGATTATCGCTTAGCGGGAAGCGCTGTCGAGGCTACGGAAACCAAAAATCTTGAACCGCAGAGGATGCAGAGAATTGAGAAAAAGTCCTAAGCACCGGCGTCTTAAGTGCTGCTACGCGAGAGCGCGACCGCCATTCACTCCCATCCCGGCGGGCCTTGCCAGGGGCCGCTTTCGGCTTGGAGTCTTGCCGCGATAGCCAGGACCACTTCCTCTTCCCAAGGGCGCCCCACGATCTGCACGCCGATCGGCAGGCCCTCGGCAGATCGGCCTATCGGAACCACCACCGCCGGGAAGCCCAGCAAGTTGAACCATTCGCAGTAGCTCCAGGCGTCGAGGTACTTCACGGTCTTGCCGTCCACCTGCCACTCGCGTTCGCCATGGTGAAAGGCAGGAATCGCCGCCACCGGGCAAATCAGCACTGGATGTTCCCGCATCTGCAGAAAAACCTTTTCGCGCAGCTCATCGCGTCCAAGCCATGTCGCAAGCAAAGACTCACCTGTGTGCGCCAGCTCCGCGCCAGTCCACAAGTAAAACTCCCTCAGAATGGGACTCAGTTCCGACTCGTGACCGCGCAGCATCGGGCCAAGCATCATCCCCCCAGCGACACCGAAGAATTTCCACCACAGCCGGCGAGCTTCTTCGAGACCTTCCGGCCGGAATGGAGCGACATGAAATCCGACCTCCGACAAAACCTGCGCCGCATGATTCACAGTCGACCTAGTTTCGCTGGTGACTGGAGTGCGGCCATCGTCTTCGAAGAATCCGATAGGCACGGTTCTGAGGTCGTCTTCATGAATTTCGCGGACCGCGACCGGGGCGGAACAAGGATCGCAGTCGTCCCAACCGGTCATCACCTCGAAAAGGAGACGCACGTCCTCGACCGTGCGTGCCATGGGCCCAACCACGCCGAGCAGGGCAAATGGGCCGCCGGCCTTCGGAAAGTGCCCGGTCGAAGGGATGCGGCCGGGAGTCGGTTTCAGCCCGCAAATGCCGCAGAAGTGGGCGGGTTCGCGGATCGAGCCACCGCCATCACTGCCCACGCCGCCGGCAGAAAGCCCGGCAGCAATGGCGGCAGCCTCTCCGCCGCTCGACCCGCCGGCCGTCCGGGTCAGGTCCCAGGGATTGTTGGTCCGGCCATAAAGAAGGTTGTCGGTTTCCCAGGCCATCAGCAGTTCCGGCGCGTTGGTGACGCCCAGGATGACGGCCCCGGCCGCCCGCAGGCGCGCAACGAGGGGCGCATCCTGCGCCGCGACATAGCCCGCGCGCAAACGCGTGCCCGCTTCCGAGCGATGTCCGGCAACATCAATCGAGGATTTGATGGACAGCGGAACGCCGTGCAAAGGCCCGAGGTCTTCTCCGCGCCGAATCGCCTGCTCGGCGTGACGAGCTTGTTCCAGCACCCGCTCCGGTTGCCAGTCCACGAAAGCGCTGAGCTTGGGATTCAGGCGCTCAATACGGTCGAGGTGGGCTTGGGCAACCTCAACCGGCGAAACCGCTTTTCTGCGGATCTGGGCTGCGATCTCCCCGGCAGGAGGAAAAGAAATGGCGGTCATGAGTTCACGGAGTTGCGAGGTCCTGCGGGTTGGAACTTAGCACAGAGGAACCCAGGATAGCAGCGCAGGCCAG
Source organism: Terriglobales bacterium (assembly GCA_049696815.1). Taxonomy (GTDB): domain Bacteria; phylum Acidobacteriota; class Terriglobia; order Terriglobales; family Acidobacteriaceae; genus Acidiflorens. The sequence goes on from JBAVUO010000015.1 coordinate 86,651, forward strand.
AAGCGCGGTCAGGCCCCGATCAATTTTTCCAGCGCCGCCCGATTGCGAATCAACAGGGTCGAGCCGCGCAGCTGCGCGAACTGCTTGTCGCGGAACTCGCCCAGCACGCGGGTGACGGTTTCGCGGGAGGTGCCGATGAGCTGCGCGATTTCCTCGTGGGTGAGCGCAATCTTGATGCGGATGCCGTCCTTGGTCTGCTCGCCGTCACTCGCCCATTCCAGCAGCAGCCGGGCTAGCTTCTCCGACACCGAATGCGAGAGTCCCAGCGACCGGATCATTTCATAGGCGCTCTGGCAGTTCTGGCTCAGGTGTTGTGCGGCGTTCAGGCAGGCATCGGCGTGGAGCTGCAGGAATTTCAGAAAATCGTCGCGCTTGATGAAATCGAGCTGGCAGGGCTGCAGGGTTTCGGCGGTCAGCTCGTAAGGTTTTCCCGAAACAGTTCCATGGAGTCCGAGCACCTCGCCCGCCTGGACGATGCGCAGAATCAGAGTCTTGCCGTCCCGCGAGGTCGTGGTCAGCTTCACCCGGCCGCTGCAGAGAATGTAGATGCCGCGCGGCGCCTGCCCTTCCACAAACAAAACTGCTCCCTGCGGATACGCGCTTGCGTACTTGATCCTCTCCAGATCTTCGATCGACGACTTCGGAAGATCGCAAAAGAAGCCAGACTGGCGCAGCTTGCAAATGAGGCAACTCTCGGTGATCTGCAATCCGTAAGGTGAACCCATTCGTGCGACCCCACCCACATGCGGATACTAACACTCTGCCGCCAATCCAGCAAAGACCAACGTTGGGTCCCTATGGGGTCAGAGATGCTCTCACTGCGAAAACCAAGACCCGCAAAACAAGTTGATGAAAACAGGGGTTTTCACACTCCCCGGTCGTCGGGGCTGCACTGGCAAGACGTAGCGCCGCCGTCCCGGCGGCTGTCGTGGGGGCGCCCTCGTGACAGCCGGCAAAGCCTGCCCTGAGCGAAGCCGAAGGGATGCCGGCGCTACCAGGACGTCAACAGAGCCACCCTTGAACAAGAACCTTTCTGCCGAGCACAATGGCAGTGCGTACCTTGCATACCGGGCCACGTTCGCCAAACCTGGAGGCAGCCCTGGAAGCCATGTCGACGAATGCGGGAACCTGGGCCGGAGTCTGCCGGCCGGTTCCAGTTGGGAGGACCGCCCTCGCGTGAGCTTCCGGTGGACAACCTGTTTGCTCCTGCTCTTCCCGCTTTCGGCCTGGGCCGCAAACTCTCACCATCCTCATTCCCGCCAGCCCACGCCGGAAGATCCGGGCTATGTTTTCGCCCTGGCCACCGCCAATCGCTTCCTGCATGCCTGGCAGACGGGCGACCTGGAAACGGGCACGGTCCTGCTCAGCGACCGCGTGCGCCACTCCAAGAACCCCGATGAAATCGAGCAGTTCTTTTCCGGCGGCGCAGACCGCGCTTTCGAAATCACACACGGCAAGGGGAACCGCGGGCGCCGCCGCTTCCCGGTCGTGCTGGTCACCGGGGAGGGCCGGCGGGTGCACCGCAAGTCTTCCGAAATAATCCTGGTCAACACTGGAAAGAACGACTGGGTGGTAGATAAACTTCCGTAGAACAAATCGTTGGTCATTCGTCGTTGGTCGTTCGCCGATCACAGCCAATGCCGAGTCAGTCATTGAATCATTGAGGCATTGAGGCATTGATTCAATGATTCAATGACTCAATGATTCAATACCTGAATGCTCCAATCTGGCATTCTTCGCCAGCAGTTTAGGAGTCAGCGCTCATGAAGCGTATCCACAGAGTTGCCATCCTTGGCGCCGGCACCATGGGCGCCCGCATTGCTGCGCATTTCGCCAACGCCGGAGTTCCTTCCCTGCTGCTGGACATCGTTCCGCCCGGCGCCGAGGGCAAGGACCGCAACAAGATCGCCGCCGGCGGCTTCGAAGGGGCAAGAAAGTCGAAGCCGGCTGCGTTTTTCGAAGCTTCTCTCTCGCGCCTGGTCACGGTGGGAAATTTCGAGGACGACCTGAAACGGCTGGCCGACGTGGACTGGATCATCGAGGCGATCGTCGAGAACCTCGAGATCAAACGGTCGCTCCTCAAGAAAGTCGAAGCCGTGCGCAAACCGGGCACCATCATCACTACCAACACCAGCGGCCTGCCGGTGGCCAGGATCGCAGAAGGCTTCTCCGAGGAGTTCCGGCGCTCCTGGTTCGGCACGCACTTTTTCAATCCACCGCGCTATATGCGGCTGCTGGAACTGATTCCCACGCCGGAGGCCGACCCTGCGCTGATCGCGGCCGTGGTTCACTGCTGCGATGCGCAGCTGGGCAAAGGCGTCGTGGTTGCCAAAGACACGCCCAACTTCATCGGCAACCGGATCGGCACGTTTTCCGTGCTCAACGTGATGCGGCTCATGCAGAAAATGGACATGAGCATCGAGGACGTGGACGCGCTCACCGGACACGCGGTGGGCTGGCCGCGCTCGGCGACGTTCCGCACCATTGACCTGGTTGGCCTCGACATTCTCGGGCACGTGGTTGCGAACATGACCGAGAACGTGCGCGACGAGCGGAGTGAGTTGCAGGTTCCCGGATTCTTCAAACAAATGCTGGAACGCAAGTGGCTGGGCGACAAAACCAAGGGCGGCTTCTACAAGAAGGTCAAAGGCGGAGAAGGCACGGACGACGAGCGCCTGGCGATCGACTGGAAAACGCTGGAATACCGTCCGCGGCAAAAACCGAAATTTGCCGCGCTCGACATGGCGAAAAACGTCGAAGAGACCCCCGCCCGCCTGCGCCAGTTGCTCGGCCTCGATCGAGGCGGCCCGCAAAAGGGCGACAAGGCGGGAGCGTTTCTCTGGGCGGCGTTGCCGGACCTGTGGACGTATTGTGCGAATCGCATTCCTGAAATCTCCGACTCGGTCGTCGAGATTGATCGCGCCATGCGCCTAGGCTTCAACTGGGAACTTGGACCCTTCGAACTGTGGGATGCCGCGGGCGTGGAAGCGACCGTCGCCCGCATGAAGAAGGAAGGACGCCCGGTCGCCGCCAACGCCGAAAAGCTGCTCGCCTCGGGAAGAAAATCCTGGTACGCAGACGATCCCAAGACGGCATCGGGTAAAACGTATTTCGATTTGGCCAGCGGCGGGCTGAAGCCGGTCGAGGTTCCTGCCGGAGTCTGGTCGGTCGAGGTGGCCAGGAAATCCAACGGCGTGGTCAAGAAAAATTCCGGCGCTTCGCTGGTGGACCTTGGTGAGGGCGTGGGCTGCATCCAGTTCCACTCCAAGATGAACACCATCGGCGCCGATATCGTCGCCATGATTGTGCAGACGCTGAAACCGGGAGGAGCGGGCGATGGCTTTGACGCCTTCGTCATCACCAATGACGCGCCGAACTTCTCAGCCGGCGCCAATCTGATGCTGATATTAATGTCCATACAGGAAGAAGAATGGGACGAGATTGACCTCGGCATCCGCCAGTTCCAGGGCATGACACAGGCCATCAAGTTCTCGCCCAAGCCGGTTGTGTCTGCGCCCTTCGGGCTGACGCTGGGAGGAGGCTGCGAGATGTCCTTGCACGCGGCCGCCCGCCAGCCCCACGCGGAACTTTACATGGGGCTGGTGGAGGTAGGCGTCGGTCTGTTGCCTGGTGCGGGCGGCTGCAAAGAGATGCTGCTGCGCGCGGTGGACCGCGCCGCCTCGATCCGTCCCGAGAGCCGCGGCGAAACGGTGGAGATGCTGGAGGCCATGAAGAAAGCCTTTGAGACGATTGCCATGGCCAAGGTTTCGACCTCGGCCCACGAAGCGCGCGGCCTCGGGTTCCTCTCCGGCCCCGACCGGATCACCATGAACCGCGAGCGCTTGCTCTCCGACGCCAAGGCGCGCGCGCTCGAACTGGTGCGGGCGGGCTATGAGCCTCCGCTCATGCGGACAGACGTTCCCGCGCCGGGCGAGAACATCCTGGCCGCGCTCAAAATGGGCATCTATATCATGCGCCAGGGCGAGTACATCACTGAGTACGAACAGAAGCTGGGTACAAAGATCGCCGAGGTGCTTTGTGGTGGAAATGTCACCCCGGGAACGCTGGTCAGCGAGCAATACTTGCTTGACCTGGAGCGCGAGGCCTTCAAGTCGCTGTGCGGGGAGCGGAAAACGCAGGAGAGAATCCAGCACATGCTTAAGACTGGTAAGCCGCTAAGGAATTGAAGATGAGCCGAAAGAGGTGATCTTGAACAGGATTGGCGATTTTCGCAATGGGTGACACCGGTGAATTGATCGAAGGATATTTGGAGGTGTCCAGGGATGTGGCCCGCGAGCGCGAAGCGGAGGGATGGTCGGAGGGCTGATCCGCGACGCTTCCGCGGAGGGGTGAGAATTATCATCCCTCTTACCAGTCGGACGGCGAAGCTTTACCCCGCGAGTCAAAGCGCGCACGCCGGCCCGCTGCGGAATCTTCCCGCGTCCCCGTGACAGCCCTTCCAAGTTCGGCCGCAATTCGGGACAATACTGGAACCAACGTTGACCCCTCCGTCCATGGCGACCGCGCCGCCGTCTGAGTTCCGAAGCTACGTCAAGAACATCTCCCACCAGTCGTCGGTGTTTCTGCTCGGGACACTGTTTTCGACCGCAGCCGGCTACTTCTTCAAGATCTACCTGGCGCGCGTCCTGGGCGCGGAAGCGCTTGGGATCTACGCGCTGGGAATGACCGTGGTCGGCTTCGCGGGCATCCTGGCCGCGGTCGGGCTGCCGCAAGCCGCCAGCCGTTTTGTCGCCGTCTACACGGCCACCGGCGAATCGCGAAAGCTGGGCCGCTTTCTGTGGTCGTCAGCGCTGGTGCTGCTGGTCGCCAACCTGCTGTTCGGAACTTTCCTCCTGATCGTGAAGCCGTGGATTGCCGGCAGGCTCTATCACACACCAGCCCTAGCCCCGTACATGTACTTCTTCGTGCTCATCATGCTGACCGGAGGCCTGACCGGCTTCCTCGGGCAAGCACTGGCCGGATTCAAAGATGTGGCCCAGCGCACGATCATCACGAATGTCGTCGGCCAAATCCTGACCATCGCATTCACCATTGCACTGCTGACGGCGGGATTCGGGTTAAGAGGGTATCTCGCCGCCCAGGGTGGCAGCGCATTGATTGTGCTGCTTCTTCTCGGCCGAGCAGTGTGGAAACTTAGCCCGGCGGCCGCGCGAGTACCGTCCGTCGGATTGCCCATGTTCGAGCCCGAAGTGGTCTCCTTCTCGATGGTGCTTTTTGCCATCCAGGGCCTGGAATTCCTCGGCGGTCAATCGGATAAAGTGCTGCTCGGCATCTTCCTCAACGCGCGCGAGGTGGGTATTTACTCCATTGCCACCGTGCTGGTCGCCTTCGTGTCGATTTTTCTGCAATCGATCAATCAAATTTTTGCGCCCACGATCGCCGGGTTACACGCCAGCCGGCAGAATGAACTTCTGCTCAGTCTCTACCAAACTCTGACCAAGTGGGTGCTCGGCTTCACTCTGCCGTTGGCATTCGTGATCATGGTGTTTGCGCGGCCGCTGATGGAAATTTTCGGCCGGGAATTCGGCGAGGGTTGGTTCGTGCTGGTCATCGCTACCTTCGGTCAGTTGGTGAACTGCGGCGTGGGATCGGTGGGGCAACTGCTGGTGATGTCAGGCCAGCAGCAGAGAATGATGCGCGCCCAAGCAATCGCGGTGCCGGTCAGCCTCGCCTTGAACTTTGTGCTGATACCGCGCACCGGCATAATCGGCGCTGCGGTAGCGGCCTCGATCACCAACGCGCTCTTGAATGTGCTCTGGCTGCGCGACGTGAAGCGCACTCTCTCGCTGGCTCCCAGCCGGCACGGATATTTCTCCCTGGTTCTGCCCGGCCTCGCCACTTTGTTTGCCGTCTTTCTCGTGCGCATGGGATTGAGAGGCACAAACCAGAATTTTCTTTCGGTACTCGCGGGCCTGGTCGTGGCCTATGTCGTTTTTGTTTTGTCCGCGTTCGCGGTGGGACTGGATGCCAGCGACCGGATGCTGGCTCGTGCCGCCTGGCAGGAGATCCGCCGCAGTTTCGGTTCGGGCGCTGCCTGAGTCCTTGGGAATTGTGATCACCCTCTTCAGCCCGTAGAATCTTCGCCAGCATGGCCCTCGAGTTTCTCACGCCCCAGGATCTGACTCCCGCGCTGGCGCAGGAGATCGTCCGCTTTCTTGATAGCCAGGAAACGGGCCATCCCTTCCAGTTACCGCGGTGGGCCGACGCGGACTCGCGCTTTGCTTTGCGGCGACAGGCTGGGCGGATTCGCTGGTTCGCCAGTTATGGCCTGCAGTTTCCCCTGAGCACTCGCTTGCCCTGGCTTCGTGCTCTGACGGTAAATCGGGGCCCGGTCTGCGACGACATCAACCTTTGGCGGGCCGGTCTGGAAGAACTGCTGCAACATGCTCATGAGAACGGTTTCGTTTACCTGGACGCGGCGCCCGACCGACTTCATCCTTCGGAGTGCGGTGGCGCTTCCCTGTTCGGCCCGGAGTGGAAACCTCTGGACAAGGGTCGTGTCTCGCTGCGGCTGGATTTGGCGAAGTCGGAGGAGGAGATCCTCGCCGGTCTCCGCAAGAGCACACGCTACGAGGTACGCCGGGCTGAACGAGTTGGAGTGAATGTCGGACCCTCACAGGAAGCGGCCGATGTCGAGGAGTTTCTGAAGTTGTATTCGCGCCTGGGCGGCAGAAAAAACTTTGCCACCGACTCTCCCGATCACCTTCGCGGCATCATTCAGTGGCTGATGACGGACCCGTCGCGCGGAGCACTCTTGCTCGCTCGGGATCAGGCATCGATCGCCGGCGGGGCGGTGATCGTGCGCTGCGGTAAGCGCTGCTGGTACGTCTGGGGAGCCAGCGACCAGCACGATCGATTCAGTGCCGGCCACCTTCTGCAGTGGCGAGCGATCTTGTGGGCGAAGGCGCAGGACTGCACGGAGTACGACTTTGGAGGGTACACTCCGGGCGCGACCTCCGGTCCAGCCTGGTTCAAGGAAGGCTTCGGCGGAGACGTGGTCCACTTTGTCCCGGCCCACCGCAGAGTGCTGCGGCGCGGCTACTGTCGGCTGAGCGAGACCCTGTCAAAATTGCGTTCGAGCAGGTTGTTGGCCAGCCTGCAACCGCCTCGCCAAGCACCATGAATTATTTCGTAAGGGCGCGATCCGCCGAAAACGCTCCGGCGCCCCGCACCAGAAGTGCGACGGCGATGGCGATGGCCAGCAGGTGATACTCAATCCCCTCGCCCTTCTGGTTCCCCATCCAGTTCATGAAGAAGCCGTTCTGCAGGTGGACCATGAAAATGGCGCCCAGCATCAGTCCGGTGACTCCGAGTGCGGCAATCCGCGTCAGCAGGCCCACGATCAGACCCAGCCCCGCGAAGAACTCGGTGCAGATGACTAGAAACGCGAGAGGCGCAGGCATTCCGCCATGCGTGAAGAAGGCCACGGTCGCGTGAAATCCATAGCCGCCGAACCAGCCCAGCATCTTCTGAGCGCCGTGGGCGAAAAAAACGACTCCCAGCACCAGGCGCATGAGAGTCAAGATTCGATCGTCGGAAGTGGATACCAGTTTCTTGAACATCGCGCTCCTCCGCGGCCGGGCCGCCACATTAGTCGTTATAACGACTATAGTTACATATCTGATACATTTCGGCTTCGCGAGGATTCATTTTTCTTCATATTTTTCTCCACGTCGCGCCTCCAGGCAGAACGTACGTGGGCGCTTTCTCCCCCATCCGGGCACCGTTCGTGGCGCGGCGAATGCGGCGTATAATCGAGACAAAATCCTGATGAGGATGGTGCACGCGAATATGTCCGCAGGGAATGGCAACTCGACAAACAGTTCCAACGGCAACGGTTTTGCTGCGGTGCCCAAGCCGCGGGCGGAGTGGCTGGCCAAGCGCAAAGCCGGGAATCAGGACGGCAACTTCTCGCAGATGCACTATGCCCGCCGCGGCGTTGTCACCGAGGAAATGGAGTACATCGCCCGCCGCGAGAAGCTTGCGCCGGAACTGGTACGCGACGAAGTGGCGCGCGGGCGCATGATCATTCCGGCGAACATCAACCATCCGGAACTGGAGCCGATGTGCATCGGCGTGGCCTCGCTGTGCAAGATCAACGCCAACATTGGAAACTCGGCGGTCACCTCCAACGTCGAGGAAGAACTCAAGAAACTGCACACTTCGGTGCACTACGGAGCGGACACGGTCATGGACCTCTCCACCGGCGGCGGAATCCATGAGATCCGCGAAGCCATACTGCGGCACTCGCCGGTGCCGATCGGGACCGTGCCCATCTACGAAGCGATTTCGCGCGTGCGGCGCGTCGAGGACCTCACCGCCGGCGTCATGCTCGAAGTGATCGAAGAGCAGGCGGCGCAGGGCGTGGACTATATGACGATCCACGCCGGCGTGCTCATCCAGTACGTGCCTATGGTCGCGAAGCGCATCACGGGCATCGTCAGCCGCGGCGGCGCAATTCTTGCCCAGTGGATGACCCACCACCACAAGCAGAACTTCCTTTACGAGTGCTTCGAAGACATCTGCAAGATTTTCAAAAAGTACGATGTGAGCTTTTCGCTCGGCGACGGCCTGCGCCCCGGATGCCTGGCCGATGCCAGCGACGAGGCGCAGTTCGCCGAACTGAAAACGCTGGGCGAACTGACCAAGATCGCCTGGAAGCACGATGTGCAGGTGATGATCGAAGGCCCCGGCCATGTGCCGATGCACAAGATCAAAGAGCAGGTGGATCTCGAGAACGAGTATTGCTACGAGGCTCCGTTCTACACGCTGGGCCCGCTCGTCACCGACATCGCGCCGGGCTACGACCACATCACGTCGGCCATCGGCGCCGCGATGATCGGCTGGTACGGCGCCTCGATGCTCTGTTACGTCACTCCGAAAGAGCACCTCGGATTGCCCAACGAGAAAGATGTGAAAGACGGAATCATCGCCTACAAGATTGCGGCGCACGCCGCCGATGTGGCCCGGCAACGTCCCGGCGTCCGCGACCGCGACGACGCCCTCAGCTACGCCCGCTACAAGTTCGACTGGGAAAAGCAGTTCGAACTTTCCCTCGATCCCGAGACGGCGCGCTCCATGCACGACGAAACCTTGCCCGACGAGCAGTACAAGGCAGCGTCCTTCTGCTCCATGTGTGGTCCGAAGTTCTGCTCGATGAACTACTCCAGCAAAGTGGATGAATACAACAAGCAGGTTCATGGGCTGGAGAAGAAGGATTACTCGGAGCTGGTGGAGAAGCTGGTCACGATTAAGTAGGGTGGGGCACGCAGCACAGGGTCGGCAGCGTTACTGCCTAGCAGATGGAAAAGCACATTATCAGCGTTGAGTACCTAATTTCAGATCCCAGGGTCCAGAATCTCAACTTTGATTCTTCTGAGTCACTGCTCGACGCGGACATTATTATTTTCCGGCCGAGTGCCGATCTTCGATACTCCGGCTCCGAATCGCATGCCGGAAAGCGCTTGAAATCCGATCAAGACTCCGCCAGTCTCAGAAGTGACAGCGCACGCTGGAACAAGGAACTTGCGATCGCAGTTGAACACGGGAAGACAGTTTTCGTGATCCTATCCGAGCCAGAGGATTTTTTCATATACTCTGGCGACAAAAGACTGCAAGGGACAGGGCGGAGCTCGCTGACGGTAAACACAGTCGTACCCTACGACCCCTATGCTCCGATTCCGTCGTCGTCGATCAAGCAAAATCTTAGGAAGGGCACCGGAAGCAGAATCAAGACGACGAAGGATCTCGGGGTTCTGGCCCCATACTGGCAGGAGTTTGGGCCGTATTCCTACTACGAGGCCTATCTCGATGAAAAGGTCGGGGTTGCAGCCTTGGTTACCCAGACCGGGGAAAAGATGGTGGGAGGACTAGCCTACTTTAAGGACTGGAAGGGCACGTTGGTGATCCTACCGCCGGTCGACTTTGCCTTTATGGCTGGAACCCGAGGAGTGCAATCCTCCAAGGTAGCCGCTAGGGCTAAGAAGCAACTCTCAAGGACAGCGGAGAGCGTAGCAGCTCAGTTTGTGAACGCATTAGTGCAGATTGACAAGGCCATTCGTGCCCACGCCGACCGAACACCGCCTCCGGAATGGGCGCTTGCAAAGGAATACGTCCTAGAGAAGGAGGCTAGTCTTCGTTCTGAGCTAGCCGAGTTGGAGGGACAGATCGTAGGGCTTCAAAAACTCAAGAATGAGACGGAGTCGAAGCTTGATGCGGCGGGCAATCTGAGGGGGCTGCTTTATGAAACAGGCACTCCCTTGGAACTCGCCGTACTGGAGGCCCTTCGGTTATTGGCCTTTAAGGCGGAGAACTACCAAGACTCAGATTCAGAGTTCGACGCGGTATTCTCCGACGCGGAGGGCGAGCGTCTCCTGGGAGAAGCAGAGGGCAAGAACGACAAGGCAATTAATATCGATAAGCTGGATCAACTGGAGAGGAACGTCCGGGAAGACTTCGAAAAGAGGGACGACGCGAAATACGTAAAGGGCGTGCTATTCGGGAACGCGTTTCGCCTCACACCAGTGAACGCCAGGGCCGACTTCTTCACGCCTAAATGCCTAGCGGGCGCGAAGAGGTCCGGGATCGCCTTGGTGAGAACACCGGACTTGTTCCCTGTCGCGAGGTATCTGCAGCAATACGATGATCCGGCATTTGCCAAGAGCTGTCGTAGGGCAATCCTCGCCGCGAGCGGCGAGGTGGTAGTTTTCCCCGATCTGCCTAGGGGAGATACTATCTCTAAGGTTGTCGCAAGCCGACCCCAAAGTGGTCCCGAGGCTGTAACGATCTCGGATGTGTCAGGCGCCAAGTCGGACTAGCAGGGTGTTCGCCGGCCACTGAACCGACTCCCGACGCGGGCCTGGGAACAATGTATTGTATTACATAATAATACATGTTATTGTTTCTGCATTATGAGCAGCACCGAGAAGACAATCAGCTTCCGCGCCGTCGCCGAAAAGATCGACACGCTTGATTCGCTGGCCGCCGCGCAGGACCGTTCGCGTAGCTATCTCATCAACGAGGCGATCACCAACTACATCGAGCTGCACGCCTACCAGGACGCGCTGGTTCGCAAGGGCCTCGAAGAGATGCGGAAAGGCCGCATCGTCAGCCATGCGGAGGTCGTAAAGCGGCTCAAGAGGGCGGGTCGCGCTCGCCGATTGTCGAGCCGGTTATCGAACCAATGACCGGGAAGGCGACCGGGCCGGCCATCGAATGGACCGAGCAGGCGACCCGGCAACTCGATCAGGCGCACGATTACATCGCTCTCTCGAACAGCGAAGAGGTTGCCGAACGGATCGCAACGCGGATCGTCGCCACCATTCAACAGCTCTCCACCTTCCCCATGTCGGGCCGATCGGGCCGGGTTCCCGGCACTCGTGAGCTGGTCATTTCGAATACGCCCTTTATCGCAGCCTACGCCATCGATCGTGACCGCATCGTGGTCCTCGCCATCTACCACGGCGCGCAACAATGGCCGGAGGTACTGTAGGCGGAGTTGCACCGATCGGCGACTTGGCTCGCGTTCCAAGTGAGTTTTGGTAGAATTCGCGCATGCCGACTGTGCTCCGGTCCGGCCCTTATCGGTTCTATTTTTATAGCCACGAACCCACCGAACCTCCTCACATTCATGTCGATCGCGACGACCGGTCGGCTAAGTTTTGGCTCAACCCAGCCCAACTGGCGCGCAATTTTGGGTTTCGCGCCAATGAACTGCGCACGATACAATCGATGGTGACCGAGCACAGGGAAGAATTCCTGGAGGCATGGAATGAGTTTTTCGGCATCGGCGGCAGATGAGCGCGTGCTCGACGTGCAGTCCACGGACGATGCTCTCAGCGTGAGTCTGCGGGACGGCCGCGTCATCACCGTGCCTCTGGTATGGTATCCGCGTCTCCTGAATGCCACGCCGGCGCAGCGCGGGAATTGGGCGATTGCCGGCGGCGGCTATGGTATCCATTGGCCCGACCTCGACGAGGACCTGAGCACAGAAGGATTGCTGCGCGGCGCGCCCGCCCCCAAAGCATCCGTTCCCGCGAAGTAGATCCGTCCGATCCCTACGCCGAAGCCCCCTGCTCCGTCCTCCTCGCGCACTCTGCGAAAAGCGTGGGTGACAGTGGAATCGCACCCTTCAGAAAACGAAGGGTGGGGCACCCCGAAATGAGCATAGAATGGCGGGTTGCGAAACCAAAGGGGAGACTCCCTTCAAGATGCCCGCGTATGAAGAACTGCTGGAAGAATTTGAGGCATACGGCCGCTCCGCCGATGGCGTGAAGTCTCTTATGCAGCACATTTCCCAGCGCCTCCATGAAGGGACGGCACGCTACAACTGGGTTGGTTTTTATTTGATGGAAGTCCCCACTTTCGAGGCTCTGGTGCTGGGACCCCACGTCGGCAGCTTTAAGCCGACGCTGCGCATCACGCTCGACATGGGATTGTGCGGAGCGGCGGCCACTTCCGGGAAAACCGTGGTCGTCAACAATGTTGCGGCCGATCCTCGCTACCTTGGGTCGGATCTCGTGAAATCCAATATTGTGGTGCCGATCTTCGTGAAGAAGCGGGTGGTGGCAGAGCTGTGTATCGAGAGCTACTTTGCGGACACCTTCACTCGGTCAGAGCAGAACTTCATCGAGTCCTGCGCCGCCCTGGTCGGCCGGCATATGGAAAAAGAGGCGACTGCAGCGGCGGAAAAAGAGGGTTGACGGGAATCGGTGTTCAATTGCGCTCTGCAACCTACCAGATGGTCCGCACTACCTTAGCCTTGCGAACTTGCTCATCGGCTGTGACCAGTGGTGCGCCTTTTGCGATGGCCGTGGCCGCGATCAGGCGGTCCGCCGGGTCTTTTGGAAAGCCCGCCGGTAATTGGACCGCGAGAGTGGCAATCTCCGGGGTGATCGGCTGAACGACGATCCGCGCCGCGGTTTCGCGGACGAATGACTCGACGCTGCCCGCGACCTCAATACGGCCATTCTCCGCCAGCCACGCCAACTCCCATAGGGTAATGCTGGCGACGGCAACCCCCGTCTTCTGCCGCGCTTCCCGGATGGCCTCGCGGGCCTTCCTGGACAGTCGCTTCGGGTCGCTCGCCATCCAGATCAGAACGTGAGTGTCGAGAAGGATCACTTGCACTCCCAATCCTTCAGCGGAGTGACCGGGCCCACGATGTCGCTCACGATCTTCACTTTGCCCGCCATGTAGCCGAAAATGTCATCGGCCTGCTTTTCGGCGGGAACCAGTTTAGCGACAGGTTTGCCGTGTTTGGTGATCAAGACCGGCTCCCCGCTTTGGAGAACCTGGTCCATAATCGCCAGGCATTGCGCCTTGAATTTACCGGCCGCCATTTCCTTCACAGCGCCACCTCCAGATCGGAATACTATAGTCATAATATCATGACCATGGAAATAATGCGAGCGAGGGCACAGCCTAGCGCGTCCACCTGCACTCACGAGGGTGCCCGTCCAAGCTCCCGCTTGGACGGGGGTGTTCGTTTCGGTCGCCGACTCGACCGTAGGAACAGCCGCCCGTTGCACCGACCCCCGATCCGAACTACCATAAGCGCATGGCGAAGCCGAAGAAGTTCGACCTAGAGAATCCCGCTCCCGTCGCCGATGATGAAGACGAAGAAACGTTAGCCGCGATTGATGAAGGCATGCGGGACGCTGCGGCTGGCCGAACGGTGCCTGCAGAAAAAGTTCGACGACTCGTACCCAAGTGGACTACCAACTCGTCTACACGCAAAGGGCGCTAGATGACCTCGCTGAAATCATCAGCTGCATTGCTGAAGATGATGCGGAGACCGCCTCCCACTTTGGCAACTCCTTGATCGCCCACGTTGAATTACTCCCCCGTTTCCCACGCATGGGCTCCTTGATTCGGAAGCGAGCTCATATTCGCAAACTGGTGCACAGTCCATTTCTCATCTACTATCACGTCCGCGAAACCAAGTGCCAAATCGAGGTTGTTCACATCCGCCACGGGAGGCGGAAACCGCCAAGGTCCGAACTCCGTACTGAATAGCCGGGTCAGCGATACCCCTCCAGCGCCATCGCCGCGCGGTGCAAGGCCGCCGCCAGCACGGCAATCTGTTGCTCGGTCCGCCGCAAGTCGCCTTGGTCGATCGCCTCGTTCACGCCCGGAATCACCACCGCCGCGTATCCCGTGTACTGCCCCGGAGCATAAATGGCATGGTGATACCACGGACGGTTGGGTAGTCCTTCCGGAATCAGCAGGGCGCGCTCGGTGTTGCGGAGCGCGGCGTTCAAGCGTGCCGGATCGCCGGGGAGTTTTCGCTGCTTCTCGAGCATTTTCGCACCCGCCTGCTGCAGGTGCCGCGCGCCGTCCACGGCGGCGGAAAAATCCGGCGACTTGTCTCCAAAGCGGTCTTTCGCCTTGTTCTGGGCCGCGCTCACGTAAATCGCGATTTCCTTCCCGTAATCCTCATAGTCGTACGGCAGGACGTCGGCGTCGGCCATGCGCAGGACTTCCAGGCCGTAAACGCGCGCCATCTCCTGTTCGTAGCGAAAGTCGGGATCGCCGAACTTCTTGAACCAGGCGAAGTTGTCGAACACCGAGTGATACACACCGTAGTCCCCAGTGGAACTCATATCGGTCGAGGGCACGCCCAGGTGCTGCAGAAAGACGGTGTAATCGGAGCCACTGCCCAGGTCTCCCACCGGCACGTCGTTGCGCACCTCCGCCGCCGGCCGCCGGCGACCTCCGTTATCAGGCTCCAGCGAGCGAGTTTTATCCGGGCTCGGCTGGCTCGCTTTCTTCCACGCGTCATAGACCGTTCCCTCCTGTGGAGACGGAACCGCCTTGGCAATCTCGCGGATAAACTGCTTCAGGCTGGGGACGCCGGAAGCGACAAACTTCGGCCCCGCAACCGCCACGTCCACGTTGAAGTAGGCCGCGGCATTCGCCAGAACGGCCGCGTGATCTTCTCCCCACTCGGTTGAGCCGATCAGTCCCTCTTCTTCGGCATCCCAGCTGCCCAGCACGATGGTGCGCCTGGGCTTCCATCCCGATTTCAGCAGTTCGCCCAGTCCGTGCACAGTTTCGAGTAGCGCGGCCGTGCCGCTGTTCGGATCGACTGCTCCATAGACCCACGCATCGCGGTGATTTCCCGCTACCACCCACTCCTCGGGCGACGACGTCCCCCGCACTTTGCCGATCACATCCCAAATGGTGCGGAACCGGTAGTCCTGCTTCAGGTGGATTCTCACTTTCGCCGGCCCGGGACCGACGTGATAGGTAAACGGCAGTGCTCCCTGCCACTCTCGCGGCGAGGGCGGTCCACCCAGATGTTCGAGGATCGGCGAGGCATCGGCGTAGGAGAGTGGAGTCACCGGAATCTTCGGCAACTGCTCGGAATCGGCAGGCGAAACGCGTTTGGCGTCGGGCAGCGCCGGCACCGACGCGATTCCCGGCGTCGTCGGGTCCCCCGGAAACTGGAACATGTAGCCGACCGATCCGCGCTGCACCCCGCTGGCCGGACGCCACGGGCCTTTCGGATACGCGTCGCCGCGATAGTAGCCGTCGTCCCTGGGGTCGGAATAAATAATGACCCCGGCCGCGCCCCGCTCCTGCGCGACAAACGCTTTCACCCCGCGAAAATTCTGCCCGTAGCGGACGACCACGATTTTGCCGCGGACATCCACATTCAACTGCTTGAGCTTGTCGAAATCGTCCGGCGAGCCATAGTTGGCATAGACGACGTCCGCCTCAACATCGCCCGAAGCGGACATCCCGTTGAACCCGGGCGTGACCCGCGGATCGTCCTGAAAGGGATCGCCGTCCACATGCTCCGGCCGCGGGCCGTGCATCTGAACGCCGGCCGGCGCGGTCAGGTCCACACTGATCTCGGCCGGATAATTGATCCACACCTTGTACTCGACGATCTCGGTTTCCAGCCCCGCCTCGCGGAACTTGCGCGCGACGTACTCTGCCGTCGCCTTGTCCTCGGGCGATCCGGCAATATGCGGCGCCTGGGTCAGGATGCGGAGGTGCTCTTCCGCCAGCTTGGGATCGGGCACGGCCAGGAAACGCTTTTCGATTGCCTGCTCGCCGGCGACATCGCGGAACCCGGCGATGGACGATTCACCAGACTGGCCTTTGTCTTTGCCCGGATGATCAAACGCCTGCAGGTTGGAACCCAGCAGGATCAGGAAGAGAACCGCAGCCGAAACAGGTTTCATGAGGCTCCTGTATAACAATTGCCAGTGTTCAAAGTTCTGCCAGCGCGGCGAAGACATCGTCCACCGGCGCGCCTTCATCCGGCGAATAGATCTTGCGAAACGCGATCCGCCCGCCGCGATCCACGATGAAAATGGCGCGTTCGCTCGCCCCCGCCCCGGGACCGGACTCGCCGAGAACACCGTAGCGCGCCGAGACTTCCCCGTGCGGCCAGAAATCGGAGCACAGCGGGAATTCGAGCGGCCCGATCTCGCGCTCCCACGCCGTCGTGTTCATGATGGAGTCGGTCGTGATGCCGACCGTCTCCGCGTTGTATGCCAGCATGCGAGGCCGCTGCGCCTGGTAGTCAGCCATCTGCCGCGCGCTCGCTTCCTGCCAGTTGAACGGATAGAACGCCAGCACCACGCTTTTCTGCTCGCGGTACGCGCTGAGACGCAAGCTCTTCTTCACGCCCGCGATCAGGGCCGGAAGTTCAAAGTCCGGTGCCGCATCCCCCACGCTCACGGTCCCGGCTTCCAGGACTCCCCGCAAACGCTCGTCTGGCATAAGAGAGTGATTGTATCGCGCAGCGGGATTTCCCCGCCGACGCGCTACACTGAAACGTCATGAGCAAGGCGCCAACCGCTCGTTTTTCCGATCGGGTGGAGAACTACATCCGCTACCGTCCGGGGTATCCGCCCGAGGTGATCGAACTTTTGCGCGCGGAATGCGGCCTCGAGCCCGCGCACGCCGTCGCCGACATCGCCTCGGGGACAGGGGTGTTTACTCGGCTTCTGCTAGAAAACGGGAACGCGGTATTTGCGGTCGAGCCCAACGCCGAGATGCGCGAAGCCGGCAACCGCTTGCTTGACTCTCATGCCAGGCTGACTTCGGTGGCCGGCGCCGCCGAGGAAACCACCCTGCCTTCCGCCTCCGTGGACTTCGTTACCGCCGCCCAGGCCGCGCACTGGTTCGACCGCCGGCGCGCTCGCGCGGAGTTTGCCCGCATTCTGAAACCCGGCGGATGGTGCGCGCTGATCTGGAACGAGCGCCGCACCGAAACCACTCCCTTCCTGCGCGAGTACGAGCAACTCCTGCTGTCCTATGGCACCGACTACAAGGAAGTTCGGCACGAAAATACCACCGCCACCATCGACGAGTTCTTCGCGCCTGCTCCCTGGCAGGAGCGTGTCTATGATCTTCGCCAGCATTTCGACTACGAAGGAACTGCCGGGCGCCTGCTGTCATCTTCTTACGCGCCGCTTGCCGGCCATCCGACTCACGAGCCGATGATGCGGGAACTCCAGCGGATTTTCCGCACGCATGCCCTTGATGGCATGATCGAGTTCGAATACAACACGCGGGTGTTTTATGGCAAGTTGGACGAACAGAAGTAAAGAAATTTGTAATTGGTAATTTGTAATTTGTGATCTAAGAGCGCCGGGTTTCAAATTACCAATTACCAATTACAAATTACAAATTGCTGATTCCCATGTCTGACCCAAAATCATTCCACATGTCCCCCGACGAGTTCCGCCGCCAGGGCCACGCGGTCGTGGACTGGATTGCGGATTACTATTCCCGCATCGAAAGCTTCCCTGTGCTCTCGCGGGTTCAGCCCGGCGAAATCCGCTCGCGGCTTCCGCAGCATCCGCCGCAGCAGGGCGAGCCGTTCGACCAGATTCTCGGCGACCTCGAGCGCCTCATCCTTCCCGGCATCACCCACTGGCAGTCTCCCAACTTCTATGCCTATTTTCCGGCGAACGCGTCCGGGCCGGCGATTCTCGGCGACCTTCTTTCCTCCGGACTCGGCGTGCAGGGCATGCTGTGGTCCACCAGCCCCGCCTGCACCGAACTGGAAACCCATGTGCTCGACTGGCTCGTGCCCATGCTGGGCCTGCCGGAAAAATTCCTTTCCTCGACCACGGGCGGGGGCGTGATCCAGGACACCGCTTCCAGTTCCTCGCTGTGCGCCTTACTTGCGGCCCGCGAGCGCGCCACTCACTTTGACAGCAACCGCAAGGGCTGCGACGGCCGCCTGACCGCTTATGCCTCCACCCAGGCGCATTCTTCCATCGAGAAGGCCGTCAAAATCGCCGGCCTCGGCTCCGACAACCTGCGCCCGATCGAAGTGGACCGCAACTTCGCCATGCGTCCCGATGCCCTCGCCCGCCAGATCGAGGCGGACAAGAAATCCGGCCTAGTGCCCTGTTTCGTCTGCGCGACGGTCGGCACCACGTCGTCGAACGCCATCGATCCGGTCCGGGAAATCGCCGGCATTTGCCGCGAGCACAATCTCTGGCTGCACGTGGACGCCGCCATGAGCGGCACCGCCGCCCTCTGCCCGGAGTTCCGCTTCCTCCACGACGGAGTGGAACTCGCCGACAGCTATTGCTTCAATCCCCACAAATGGATGTTCACCAACTTCGATTGCGACTGCTTCTACGTTGCCGACCGCAACCACCTGATCCGCACGCTCTCGGTGCTCCCCGAATATCTGCGCAATCAGGCTACCGAGTCCGGCGCCGTATTTGATTATCGCGACTGGCATGTCCCGCTCGGGCGCCGCTTCCGCTCGCTCAAGTTATGGTTCGTAATCCGCCATTACGGGATCGAAGGGCTCCAGCACCATATCCGTGAGCACGTCCGCCTGGCGCAGGAGTTCGCTGGGTGGATAAGCGGCGACGCGCGTTTCGAATTGGCCGCACCCGCCCCCCTGAACCTGGTCTGCTTCCGCCTGCGCACCGGAGATGGGACCAACCAGGCCCTCATGGACCGTCTGAATTCGAGTGGCGACCTGTATCTCACCCACACCAAACTTGACGGCAAGCTGACCTTGCGCTTTTGCGTGGGCCAGACGAATACGCAAGCCCGGCACGTGGAGCGGGCGTGGAAACGAATCCAGCAAGAGGCTCGCTAACGAATGAATGACCTGGTCGACCGCACCGGCCGGCCGCACCCAAAGTACCTTGTGAAATCGCCGGATTACGCTACTGTCTCCTGTCCGAATCTGCCGCAGTCTCTTCTTTCGCCTGCTGTTCGGTCTGATCGGCTGTTGCCTGCTGATCGGTCAGATCCTTGGCTGCGTTCGTATCCGGCGGTGGAAGCGGCACATCGGACGCCGTCGTGCCCGTATCCGGAGCCTTCGGCAAGCCGCCCGTGCCCTGCTTCTCCGCCAGCGCCTTCATGCCGTTGTTCAGTTGTTCCTCGAAGTGATTGTGCATCTCCTGCAAGTCGTCTACGGAAATCGACACTTGCTTGCCCGCGCCGCAGTCTGTCTTCTTGCTAGCCGAGACACTCGCAGTAACTTCTTGATTGGCATCGGGAGTATCGGTGAGCCGCGTGATGACGTCCCCACCGGTAAGTTCACATTCCTGGCCATCGGATACCACCGTGATGTTGTGGTCCACGACAAAAGTGCGCCGCGCTGGATCCAGTGCCGGCGGCACTTCACTGTTGGTGGGTGCCGGAACCAGTGCCTGTCCATCCGGGGAAGCGCCCTGTCCGCCGGAAGACTGTTGTTGGTCTGCCGCAAGTTGCGCCTTCACTTCTTCAGCGATCGCCTGCTTCACCTCCGGAGTCAGCATCACCGGACCGGAGTTCGCTGCCTGCCCTCCTCCGCTTCCGTAGTTTGACGACCCCTGATCGTAGCTGGCCGCAGCATCGGCATTGGCTTCGGCTCGGTCCGCGTACGCAGCTTGCAGATTCGCCGCAATCAGATAATCCGTAAGCCAGAATGCCGCCGACGGATACATCGGATAGGGCGCAAAATATCCACCGTAGAAGCCATACCACGGTGATCCACCCCAACCCCAGCCACCAATCCCCACGCCCCAATACACCGGCGCACCCCACGGACTGTACGCCCATCCATAAAAGCCGGGGCGATACCAGTAACCGGGATAGTAGCCATAGTAGTGATAGCCGCGATAGTTGTAGCCGCGATAGATCCCAACCCGGTAGATGCCGTGGTCATAAAAAGTGCGCGAATAATAGGAACGCCCACCACGCGTGACATAGGCACGCTGCACGTAGCCGTTTCCTCTGCCCGTGGTCACTATCCGCGCTCCGCTGCGTTCGCTCACGACCGTGCGCCCACCGTGGAGATTGCGCTGAATCTGCATTCCGTTCCGATTAATGGAGCGGATCTGCCCATTCGGTCGAAGGCTCGCCGACCCGCCGCCCTTCAGAGATACCGTGCGCCCGGGAGTTGTGTGGCGGCCCGCGTCTTCGCGATTGCCCGTCATGTTTCCGCCACGATTGCCGCCGGGAGACTGCGGTTTTTGCTGAGCATGCTGCTGTTGCTGCTGAGCACGCGGTTGCTGCTGAGCATGTGGTTGCGGCTGGGCGTGCCGTTGCGGCTGAGCATGCGGCTGCTGCTGAGCACGTGGTTGCGGCTGAGCATGCGGTTGCTGCTGGGCACGCGGTCGCTGCTGAGCACGCGGTTGCGGCTGAGCATGCGGCTGCTGCTGGGCACGCGGTTGCTGCTGGGCACGCGGTTGCTGCTGAGTACGCGGTTGCTGCTGAGCACGCGGTTGCTGCTGGGTATGCTCTTGCTTTTGTTCGGGCTTAGCCTGCTCGTGGCCCTGCTGACCCTGCTGAGCATAAGCAGGAGCAGCGGTTCCGACAAGACACAACAGAACTGCCGTGCCGATGACTCCAAATGGTTTCATGACGGTTCCTCACGATTCAGCTTAAGCGTAGCAGACGTAGTTAACTGTCTCGTTTTGACCAGTTTAAGAACAGACGGTGTTGCAGCGGTTGCTGCAATTTGGTTAGTGCTTCCACGCATGTACGACGAACCTCTCTTTGGCGCAGCTGAAATCGAGAGTGAGACTAGGAAGGACTGCGCAGCAGAAGCTCTCGATCGACTGAGGCTTTTGATTACTGTCGCAAAATCGCGGTTTTCGCCAGCAATGGCGGTCCAGCGTACTGATGAGACGCGTCGTTCCAGTAGCTGGCCGCTCGAAATCTGATACTTTGAGCACCATGGCGCGAGAGATATCTTCCGGCGGCGTCGTGCTGCGGCAAATTTCCGGGGTGTGGCACGTCGCCTTGATCGAGCCGCAGAAAGAGTCCTCAAGAGCGCCACGCCGGCGCACCCGGGCCGTGTTGGCGCTTCCCAAGGGATTGCTCGATCCCGGCGAAACCCCGCAAGCCGCGGCGGTTCGCGAGGTGCTGGAGGAAACCGGCATCCGCGCCGAGCCGGTGACCAAACTGGCGGACGTCAAGTATGTCTATGTGCGCACCTGGGGCGATGGCGAACGGGTCTTCAAAGTCGTGAGCTTCTATCTGTTGCACTATCTCTCCGGAGAGATCGACGATCTCGCTCCCGCCATGCGCATCGAGGTGAAGCGCGCGCTCTGGGTTCCTCTCGCCGACGCCGCCCGCCAGTTGGCCTACAGCAACGAACGCAAAGTTCTCCAGCTCGCCCAGAACTACCTCGAAACCGGCGGCCTTCCTGGCGGAAAAATCGTCCAATCCTGAGCCGCGGGCGGTTTCTGGCTATCACACGGATGTGTGATCCATGCACTTGCGCAAAGGCCGGACAGCTGATCTCGCATCCACCCGTAACATGGTGAATCGATGGAATTTAACTTGACACGCCCGCATCTTCGGTCTAGCCTAGATTCAATTAAATAGGGCGCATGCCGTTGCCATCCTCACCCCACATCTTTCGGCATGCGCCCGTTGTCTTTTCCGGCGCCTTTTCCCTGATTCAGCGCGCCATGTTCGGCCCATGGTCCAACGCCTGGTCCAGGGCCCGCTTTTCAGCCGCTGTCAGCGGCCGTACCGCCCCTTTCTTCAGATCGCCCAGGGCCAGAGGTCCAGCGGAAACCCGCACCAGTCGCAGGACTCCGACGCCTAAAGCTGCCAGCATCCGCCGGATCTGCCGGTTCTTTCCCTCGTCGAGGATAATCTCCAGCCAGCTGTTCTTCTGCCCCTGCCGCAATACGCGCGCCGACTTGGCCCGCAGCGGGTCGCCCTCCGCAACTACGCCGCGACGAATCCGCCGGAGCAAATCACTGTCGGCCACGCAGTCCACCTGCACGTGATACGTCTTGTTCAGATGACGCGCCGGATCGGCGATCCGGGCCGCCCACTCCGAATCGTTGGTCAGCAACAGCAATCCTTCGCTGGCTTTGTCCAGCCGTCCCACCGGGCCGACCCACCCCTGTCCGGAATCGAGCAGGTCGTAAACCGTCTGGCGGCCTTTCTCATCCGACGCCGTCGTCACCACGCCGCGCGGCTTGTTCATCGCCAGGTAAATCTTCCCCCGTTCCTTGACCGGCGCGCCATCCACCGCTAGCTGGTCGCGGCCCTCCCTCACCGGCGCTTCCGGATCAAGCACCCGCCGCCCGTTCACGGTGACGCGTCCCTCGTAGGTAAGCGCCCGCGCCTGCGATCGCGAACAGAAGCCCATCTTGGAAAGCGCCCGCGCCAGCCCGAACCGCTTCTTTGTCGCCACAGGAACATGCTAGACCTGGAATCGGCTTGCGAGAAACCGCCGTAACCCGTAAACCTCGGGGTCCTTCCGTATAATTGGGGAACGTCATGCCTGCTTCCCTCGATTCGATTACCACGGCCGCCCGTCAGCGTGTATCCCGGAACCGGCGAACCACCGACTTGCGCGCCCTGGAGCAGGCTGCCGCCCGGCACATGCCCCGGGGATTCCGGGATCGGCTCCGTCGGGCAGCACAGGGCGGGCTTGCCATCATTGCGGAATTGAAGAAGGCGTCGCCGTCGAGGGGCGTGATCCGCGCCGATTTCCGGCCGGCGGAACTGGCGCGGGAACTCGAACTGG
Source organism: Terriglobales bacterium (assembly GCA_049696815.1). Classification (GTDB taxonomy): domain Bacteria; phylum Acidobacteriota; class Terriglobia; order Terriglobales; family Acidobacteriaceae; genus Acidiflorens. The sequence goes on from JBAVUO010000015.1 coordinate 109,647, forward strand.
CGGGCGCGGCCGCCTTGTCAGTATTGACGGACGAACCGTTCTTCCAGGGTTCGCTCGACTACCTGCAACAGGCGTCCTCTTCCTCTTCGCTTCCCTGCCTGCGCAAGGACTTCATCTTTGACCAGTTTCAGATCGTCGAAGCGCGGGCTTACGGGGCCGACGCCATTCTGCTCATCGTCGCCGCGCTCGATCGGAAAGAACTGATAGCGCTCGCCCAGGCCGCCCGCGAGCAAGGCCTCGACGTCTTGTGCGAGGCTCACGACGAAGACGAACTGCAGCGGGCGCTCGACGCGGGTTGCGACTTAATCGGCATCAACAGCCGCGATCTCAGAACATTCGAGGTCAATCTCGAGACCGCCTTCCGCCTCGCGGGCAAGATTCCGGCGGGCTGTTTGCGAGTGGCGGAGAGCGGCATTCATTCCGGCGCGGACCTGGCCCGTCTGCGCGCCGCCGGTTACGACGCGTTTCTGATCGGCGAATCCTTGATGAAGGCGGAGCGGCCGGGCGCGGCGCTCATGAATCTGCTGGAAGAAGTGAAGACAGTGGCTAGCAGTTAGCAGTTAGCAGTTAGCGGTTAGCGGTTCGGAACTGGCCACTGGCCACTGACCACTAGCCACTGCTTTATATGACTTGGATCAAAATCTGCGGGATCACGAACCGGGACGACGCGATGGCCGCCGTGGAAGCGGGCGCCAACGCGCTGGGATTCGTGTTTTACGAAAAGAGCCCGCGCCGGGTTACCGCCGAAACCGTGCAATCCATCGTCGCCGCGCTGCCGCCGCACGTCGAAAAAATCGGTGTCTTTGTCGATGAAACCGTAGACCGCGTGTCGGATACCGTGAAGGCCACTGGGCTGACCGCGGTGCAGTTGCACGGCGACCAGAACTTGGAATTCAGCCGGTCGCTTTTCAAGAAGCTCTCCAACCGGTCGCGCCGGCCGACGATTTTCTGCGCTTATCCGGCGCAGCTCTTCGACGCCCCGGCGGAGCAGCGCGTCGGTTGGGATCCGGTGGCCTGCGGCCTGGTCGAACCGGACGAAGCCTACAAGGGGAAACGCGTCCACCGCATTCACGTGGCCGAGAACGGCGACCTTTTTCTGGAGACGCACGGCTTCCGTCCCGGGGTGGTCGCCGGCGTGCTGCTCGATTCCTCGACCGCCACCGAGCGCGGCGGCACCGGCCAGACCTTCGACTGGGAACGGGTCCAACCCTGGGCGGGAGTCATCAACAGCATCAGCAAGCTGATCGTCGCCGGTGGGTTGCATCCCGGCAACGTGCAGGAGGCAATGCACATTCTGCACCCCTGGGGAGTGGACGTTGCTACTGGCGTCGAAAGCAAGCCGGGCAAGAAGGATCCACGAAAGATCCGCGCCTTTGTCCAGGCGGTACGCGCGACCGACGAGGCAAAGTGATTATGGCGACGGCGAGCCCGACGAAACGAACCCCGGGTTCTGGAAGAAAAGCAGCCTCGTCCCCCGCGGGCCGCTTCGGCGTATATGGCGGGCGCTACGTTCCGGAAACGCTGATGGCTGCGCTCGAAGAATTAGAGCGCGAATATGACAAGGCAAAGCGCGATCGCAAGTTCCACCAGCGTCTCGACTACCTTCTCAAGCACTATGCCGGCCGTCCCACTCCGCTGTTTTTTGCCCAGCGTCTGACCGAAAAGCTGGGCGGCGCAAAGCTCTACCTGAAACGCGAAGACCTGCTCCACACCGGCGCGCACAAAATCAACAACTGCCTGGGCCAGGCCCTGCTGGTCGAGCGCATGGGCAAGCACCGCGTCATTGCCGAAACCGGCGCCGGCCAGCACGGCGTAGCCACCGCCACCGTCTGCGCCCTGTTCGGCTTCGAGTGCGTCGTCTATATGGGTACCGAGGACATGCGGCGGCAGGAACTCAACGTCTTCCGCATGCGCTTGCTGGGCGCCGAGGTCCGTGCAGTCGATTCCGGGTCGCGTACCCTCAAAGACGCCATCAACGAAGCCATGCGCGACTGGGTCACCAACGTGCGCACCACGCACTACCTGCTCGGCAGCGTGTTGGGAGCGCATCCCTATCCCACCATGGTGCGCGACTTCCACCGCGTCATCGGACGCGAAGCCCGCGCCCAGATACTCAAGGCCGAGGGCAAACTTCCCAAAACCATCATCGCCTGTGTCGGCGGAGGGTCGAACTCGATCGGGATTTTCTACGACTTCCTCAAGGACAAGAAAGTCGAACTGATCGGAGTCGAAGCCGGAGGTCGCGGCGAAGCGCTCGGCCAGCACGCGGCGCGCTTCCGCGGCGGTTCTCCCGGCGTTCTGCAAGGAACGTATTCCTACGTGTTGCAGGATAAGTCCGGGCAAATTGCGGCCACTCATTCGGTGTCGGCAGGCTTGGACTATCCGTCGATCGGTCCCGAACACGCGATGCTCAAAGACACTGGCCGCGCCGAGTACCTTCCCGCCTCCGACGCCGAGGCGCTGGAAGCGACCACCGTGCTCGCCCGGACGGAAGGGATTATTCCCGCGCTCGAATCGGCGCATGCCGTCGCCGAAGGTATCAAGCGCGCTCCGCGCATGAAGAAATCTGACGTTGTGCTCGTGAACATCTCCGGCCGCGGCGATAAGGACATTGGAATTCTGAGAGAGAATCTGAAGCTGGATTAGCTCCGACTGACCAATGTGATCTAGACTAGCATGCTGCGGAAAAACTCCTGTTTCGTATCAGGGCATCGCTTCAGCGATGCCGTAAGTCCGTAGCATTCAAGCGCCCCTTTAGGGGCTGCCGTTGCGACTTCGACTCTTTCCGCAGCCTCCTAGGCAACCAAATGAAGAAAGTCGCGAAATTCGCTTCTTGCCTTGGCTGCTTAATATCAGTTGCGGGACCGTTTTTGGCACTCGTGCTCTACCCGAGGGCCAAATGGCTGTTTGCATTTGTACTGATCGGATTCGCAGTTCTTTGGTTGAATCGTCGATTTGCCAAAGATCCGACACCGCAGGCTCTTGCCGATCAAGTCGAGAATCTATTAAATGGCAACTACTACGGATGGGATGTTGACGACTTCGAGATGCAGAGCATTCGAGATCCTCAACTGCAAGATCTTCACCGCAAGAGTATCACCGTTGGCGGGCTTCCAGAGGAATGGGTGAGATTGAATGAAGAGCGGAAGAATCAGATGCGAGACATCATTCAGGAACTAAGGAACTTGGACGAAACCCGAAAATCTGCGACACATTGATTAGCCAGCCGCTTAACCTGAACGACATAGCTACTCACGAAGCCGCCCGCGACTGCTCAGGTCCGCTTTGATCTTCTCCAGGGGTACGCCCTTTCCCCTGCGCCGCGATTCTGAAATGAGCCCGTCCCACAAATCTTGTAGCCTGGCTCCGTGCTTTTTCAGGTCAATCAGGACCGCAGTCCTGCGGCCCTTATCATCAGTGACGAACTGGATTCCGGTCATGCGATCATTGTCTGTTAGGACGTGCATTCACTGCAATCCGCTCGTTATCTGACCCGGCAGCGGGACCGGCAATAGCGATCTTCATCACACCCGAGTCCTGGCTTCTGCAATCTGACCTCTGCAATCTACAATTGCCCTGATGCCCTTCCACTTCGACCACAAGCCGTCTCTCATCGCCTACGTCACCTGCGGCGACCCAGACCTCGTCACCACGCGCGAAATCGTCCTCGCCGCGATTGATGCCGGAGCCGCCATCATCGAACTCGGCGTGCCGTTCAGCGATCCCCTCGCCGACGGCCCCGTCATTCAGCGGGCCAGCGAACGGGCGTTGAAGCACGGAACCTCGCTCGAGCAGGTGCTGACCCTGGCCGCCGAGATTCGCGAGCATTCGCAGTCGACCGGCCTGATCGTTTTTTCGTATCTCAATCCCATTCTGAGGATGGGTCTCGGCAAGTACTGCAAGGTCGCCCGGCACGCGGGCGTTGATGGAACGCTGATCACCGATCTGCCGGTCGAAGAATCCGGCGAGTATCTGCGCGAGTCGCGCCGGCATGACCTGGCAACCATCTTCCTGGCCGCTCCCACCAGCACCGACCAGCGGTTGCAGCGCATCGCCGAGGTTTCCAGCGGCTTCGTTTACGCGGTCTCCCGCACAGGGGTGACCGGCGCACGGCGGCAAATGCCGGAAGACGCCCAGGGCCTGGTCAAGCGTCTCCGCCGCTTCACCCGGCTTCCGGTTGCGGTTGGTTTCGGCATCTCCACCCCCGGGCAATTTGCCTCGGTCGGGAATTTCGCCGAGGGCGCGGTGGTCGGCAGCGCCATCGTGCAGACCATCGAGCAAAATCCCGGACGGGAAGCCGCGTCTGTGGCAGAATTTGTAAGGCAGCTTCTGACTGCTAGCTCCTAGCCTCTAGCTTTGGCTTTTTGCCGCAGACCACCTGTTAGGATTTCTAAGGCGTGGACAAAAGCTAGTAGCTAGCAGCCAGGAGCTAGCAGCTTCTTTTATGGACATTTCCGACTGGCGCAAGAAAATCGACGAGTTGGACCGCAGGCTGGTGGAGCTGCTGAACGAGCGGGCCGCCGCCGCCAGCGCCATTGGGCGGCTGAAGCGCAACACCGATCTGCCCATCTACGAGCCCGAACGCGAACGCCAGGTGATCGCCAACGTGCGGGACTGCAATGGGGGCCCGCTGGCGGGACGGGACCTGGCGCAGATTTATGAGCGCATCATGGACGTGATGCGCAGCATCCAGAAGCACGAAATCGTTCCCGACCCCGGGCCCAGTTCCCGCGAGACGGAAATCGATTCGCAGTTAGAGGATTAAGGCTGGAGTAGAGACGCAGCTTGCTGCGTCTCACCCCAAGCGAAGCGGAAGGACCTGCTCTTTAAAGGTGGACAACAGCAGGTCCTTCGCTTCGCTCAGGGTGACAAGTCGAAATAGAGATCGCAACAAATGCAAATCGAGAACGCAAAACAGCGAGCGCACCTATGATTGTCGCAATGTTGGAATCGGCCAGCGAAGATCAGATCCAGCATGTGATCGATCAGTTGGTCCAGTTGGGCTTCGAAGTCCACCGCTCCACCGGCGCGCGCCAGACCGTGCTGGGCGGAGTCGGCGCGCGCGCCGATTTCGACGCGCGCGAAGTGGAAATGATGCCCGGCGTGCAGGAAGTCCACCGCATCAGCGCGCCCTACAAGCTGGCCGGACGCAATTTCCGCCCCGAAGGCACGGTGGTGAAGTTCGCCAACGGGCTGGAAATCGGCGGAAACAACATCGTGGTCATGGCGGGACCCTGTTCGGTCGAGTCCCGCGAACAACTGTTCACCGTTTCCGAACTGATCGCGAAAGCCGGCGCCCGCGTCCTGCGCGGCGGCGCATTCAAGCCGCGCTCCTCGCCCTATTCCTTCCAGGGGCTGGGCGCCGAGGGCCTGAAACTGTTGCGCGAAGCCGGCGACCGCTTCAACCTGCTGGTGATCAGCGAGGTCATGGAGATCTCCCAGATCCCCCTCATGACGCCCTACGTCGATATCTTCCAGGTGGGCGCGCGCAACATGCAGAACTTCAACCTGCTGCGCGAGCTGGGCAAGGTCCGCAAACCAGTGCTGCTCAAGCGCGGGATCGCGGCCACGCTGGAAGAATTACTGCTTTCTGCGGAGTACCTGCTTTCCGGCGGCAACTACGAAATTATTCTCTGCGAGCGCGGCATCCGCACGTTTGAGACCTACACCCGCAACACCATGGACATCTCCGCCATCCCCATCATTCACAAGCTCTCGCACTTGCCCATGACCGCCGACCCCTCCCACGGTACCGGACGCCGCGACAAAGTCGCCCCCATGGCCCGCGCCGCGGTCGCGGCCGGCGCCGACGCCCTGCTCATCGAGGTCCATCACCAGCCCGACAAAGCGCTCTCCGATGGTGCCCAGTCCCTATATCCCGATCAGTTCGCGCAACTCATGGACGAGCTCCGCATCATCGCGCCTGCCGTCGGCCGCAAGATCGCGTAAACTGCTTGCGCGCCGTTCGCTATTCGTCGTTCGCTATTCGCGATGCGGAGTTGTCTTGTCATTTCCCTGCTTTTCGGCAGGAATGGCTAGTGGTTGAGTTGCGAATATGGTTGGCGAACAGCGAATAGCGAACGACGAGCGACTAACGACCAGCGACCGCTCATATGATTTTCAAACAGGTCACCATCGTCGGCACCGGCCTGATCGGAGGCTCGCTTGGGCTCGCCCTGAAGAAGCACTGTCTGGCGGGCCGAATCGTGGGCTGCGATCGCGCCCCGGTTCTGGAGCGCGCGCGCGATTGTGGCGCTGTCGATGCTGGCATCGTCAACCCCGCCGACGCGGTCCGGGGCAGCGATCTGATCGTGCTGGCCACGCCCGTAATCGCCATCCTCGATTTGATGGACCGTGTCGGTCCCGCTCTGCCGCCGCGCACACTGGTGACCGACGTGGGCAGCACCAAGGCGGAAATTGCCCGGCGCGCCGTCAAGTCATTCGGGCGAAACGCCGGACAACGCTTTCTCGCCGGACATCCCATGGCAGGCAAAGAACAGGCCGGCGTGGAACATGCCGATGCCGATCTGTTCGAAGGCGCCGCCTGGCTGTTTACGCCGCTGCCTCGACAGCATGTTCATGCCGGATTGTGCGGAGAGTTCGTCCATTGTGTGGAGAAGCTGGGCGCGAAGATCGCGACCCTTGACCCTTCCGATCACGACCACTTCTGCGCCTGGGTCAGCCATCTGCCCCAGATGATCTCGACCGCGCTGGCGGCGTCGTTGGTGGACGAGTTCGGCGAGGACGCGCCCTTGCTCGACATCGGCGGGCGCGCTCTGCGCGAGCTGACCCGTATTTCCGGCAGCCCGTATTCGATGTGGCGCGATATTGCCATCACCAACCGCAAGAACCTGGGTGAGGCAATGCTGAAGCTGGAACAGCGGCTGGCGCACATCCGGGAGAATCTCGATACGCGGGAACTGGCGCAGGAATTCGAGCGCGCCCACCGGCTGAGGAAAAGTCGAAAGTCAGAAGTCAAATTGAAGAAGTGAACCAGGGCTGCGAGCTACGAGCAACCGGGCGCGGTTCAAGCTCGAAGCTCGTGGCTCGCAGCTTGGTTCACTTCTTCAATTTGACTTCTGACTTTTGACTTGGCCTTTCTCCGTGCCTCCGTGGTGAAATTTCCGATACAATTCTCCTGCTATGAACAAGCTCGTCGCCAGCGCCGAAGAAGCGATCCAGGACGTGTTTGACGGGGCCACCATCATGGTGGGCGGGTTCGGATTGTGCGGCATGCCCGAGAACCTGATCCGCGCCCTGACGCGCAAGGGCACAAAGAACCTGACCACCATCAGCAACAACGCCGGCGTGGACGGCTTGGGGATGGGGCTGCTGTTGGCCAATGGCCAGATCCGGCGGCACATCGGGACTTACGTCGGCGAAAACAAGCTGCTGGAACAGATGGTGTTGAATGGCACGGTGCAGCTCGACCTGGTTCCGCAGGGCACGTTCGCCGAGCGCATTCGCGCCGGTGGCGCCGGCATTCCCGCCTTCTTCACTCCGACCGGCGTGGGCACCGTGGTGGCCGAAGGCAAGGAAGCGCGCGAGTTCAACGGCCACCCCTACATCATGGAGCGCGCGCTGACCGCCGACTTTGCCTTCGTCAAAGCCTGGAAGGGCGACAAGTGGGGCAACCTGGTCTATCGCAAGACGGCGCGCAACTTCAACCCCATGATGGCCACGGCCGCCAAAATCACCATCGCCGAAGTCGAACACCTGGTCGAGCCGGGAGAACTTGATCCCGATATGGTTCATACCCCCTCGGTCTATGTGAAACGCATCTTCCAGGGCGAGTTGTTTGAGAAGAGAATTGAGAGAAGGACAGTGCGGAAAGCAGTCGTTGGTCGCTAGTCGTTGGTCGTTCGCGGATTTGCGATTGATCGACTTCACGCTCGCCAACGACTAACGACGAACGACCAACGACATTCCACAACGAGAGGTACTATGGCGGTCGAAGCGAAGCCCTCCAAAGACACCGACAAACGCGAACGTATCGTGAAACGCATCGCCCGAGAACTGCGCGATGGATTTTACGTCAACCTCGGCATTGGACTGCCGACGCTGATCGCGAACCACGTGCCCCCCGGGATGGACGTTATTCTTCAATCCGAGAACGGCATGCTGGGTATCGGCCCTTATCCCCTCGAAGGCCAGGAAGACGCCGACCTGATCAACGCCGGCAAAGAAACCGTCAGCGAAATGGCCGGCACCGCCTATTTCTCCAGCGCCGATTCCTTCGCCATGATCCGCGGCGGGCACGTTGACCTGAGCGTGTTGGGCGCAATGGAAGTGGACGAGCAGGGCAATCTCGCCAACTGGATGATCCCCGGCAAGATGGTCAAAGGCATGGGCGGCGCCATGGACCTGGTCGCCGGAGCGCGCCGCGTCATCATCGCCATGGAACATGCGACCAAAGACGGCCAGCCCAAGATCCTGAAAAAATGCACCCTGCCGCTGACCGGCGTGAAGGTGGTGGATACGATTGTCACCGAGATGGCCTACATTCGCGTGACTCCGGAAGGTCTGCTGCTCGAGGAGATCGCTCCGGGCCTGACCCCGGAAGAAGTTCAGCGCGCCACCGAGGCGAAACTGCGAATTAGCCCCGGCCTGAAGGCGATGGAGAGTTAGCCGGGAACCCCACCGCGCGTCCTTGTCGCAAAATGACACAAATGTTCCACGTGGAACATTTGTGCTGACGGATGCGTATGTACAACCTTCTCAAACCCTATAACGAAAAGTTATCACAGTTTCGCGTAGGACGCGATTTAAGCTCGCCGAGCCTCGGGTGGCCAAGGGGCCGTCCGGGTACGAGATTGTGCGCCTATGAGCCTCCTGGAGCATCCACGGGGCATTCTGGTAGACGGTCTAACCCCGCCGGACGGCCTCCGGGGTTTGGGGCCGGGCCGCGAATCGTCGTAACTTGCAGATATAAGGTGTAAGGTGTTGATTTTACGTCACGGTGAAATTTGGCCGCCGGTTATTCCCGGGGCGTGGTGGCGCTGACTTTTTCCACCGTCGCCGCCGGATTCATCCCGGCGGAATGGGCGACGAAGAAGTTGTGGTCGTAGAGGTTGCGATACATGCGTCCGGCAATTTCGGCGGCTTTGGGCCCGTAGGTGGGACGCCCGCCCTGCAGGAAGACGACGGTCACGATGCGTCCGATGTCGGTGTTGGCGTAGGAAGCGAACCATCCGAAACGGGTGCCGGCGTGGGAACAGGTACCGGTCTTGCCCAGAATGGATTCCTCGCTGAAGTTCAGGCGTACGCTGCGGGCGGTGCCGTATTGGACCGCGCCGGCCATGCCGTCGGAGAGTTCGGGAATCGCCGACTCGATGTCGAGATGGCGCTTGACGCGGGGCTGGAAGTCGGCGACAGCTTCCGGGCTGTCCGGGTGCTGCAGGTAGTAGAGCGTGCCACCGTTGGAGATCGCCGTCACCAGCGCGCCCAGCTGCAGCGGAGTCATGGAGATGCCCTCACCAAAGGAGCACATCTTGCCAACGCCGCCGAGTTTGGCGGAGATTTCTTCTTCAGGATAAGTGCCGAGGTGTTCCCCGTGCACATTGAGGCCGGCGAGTTCGCCGAGCCCAAACTGATGGGCGTAGTAGCTGACCTTGTCGAAGCCCAGCTTGCGTCCGACGGCTTCGAAATAGGCGTTGTTCGAATGCGCCAGGGCCTCGGTAAGATCCATGCGGCTGCGGCGGCCGAGCGCAACTTCCGTGTCCTTGTTGATCAGGCCTTCGCTGAGCGCGGCCAGGGCCACCGATAACTTGATGGTGGAGCAGGGTTGAGCGCCGCTGGAGAGCGCCAGTTTCTGATTGACCATGGCCAGGATGCGTCCGCTGGTGGGCTCGATCGCGACCACCGTGCCATTCATATTGCCCAGGGCGTCGATGGCGGCTTGGCGCACCACGGGATCTTCTCCGGCAGTGAGGTCGCCGTCGGTAACGTCGGCGGCGAAGGAACTGGTGCGGAAACGCTCGTAGTAGCGATGGCGGCGAGCGTAGCGCGGCCGGGGAGCGCGGCTCCGGGCCAGACTGTGCAGGCGCTTTCTGGCGCGTTGGTTTTCGTTGACCGCGCGCGACTTGGAACGCGTGGAAGGTGAATGAGGGTTAACGCTGGCCGCGAAGCTGCTCGCTTCCAGCAGCCACGCGAAAACCAGGACGAATGCGACGCGAATGAACCGGCCCCAAAACTTCACTGAACGATCCCCGGAGATACTCAAGCTCTTTAGATGCAAGAACCTAACCAAACTATCGGCAGCCGGCGAGCGTTCCTGCAACTGTTCGATAATAGGGGAGTTAGGGCTCTGAGTGCAACGACAAAGTGCAGGGTTGGTTATGACACGCAAGATAGCTTAAGTCGTTGATTCGTAGGATCTTAGATTCGACTCTCCAGGGGCCAAACACTAAGGTAACCGCGGCGAGGATGTTACTCCGAAGGTACCTGGTACAGCGCAACTGTTTGCACACGCTGGGGGAGACGCGGGAGCGAAGAGCGCGGGAGGAAATGGGAACACAAGTCTGGCTATGTTGACATCCCAGGGGAGTGTACCGCGGTGGGTCCGGAGGAGTCTGTGTCGTAGCGATTCCTTCGCCTCTCCGGGGCTTGCTCATTTTCCACATCGGAACCCACGGCTTGCGCCGTGGGCTGCTTCTTCCGCCGCTTCGCGGCTGGAGGTCGCTCGTTCGCGGCCCTCCGAACGGTGGGGCGGGCCCCCCCACGACAGCCGCCGGGACGGCGGCGCTACTCGCGGCAGATCTTTCCGCAACCAGCGGTTTCTGTTATTTTCTGACGGCATATCTTGAGGACCCCTATGTTGCGAATCTTGTTCGTGGTGATGTCGTTCATCTTGGTTGTTGCCGTGATGGCTAAGGCTACCGGACAAAGCGTCGAAGCGCGGCGCGCGGAACTGAACCGCCTGCTCGCCGATGAATGGGAGTACACGCTTCGCACCCAGCCTGAACTGGCCACGCACGTCGGGGATAACCGCTACAACGACCGGCTGAGCGATTTCTCGGACAAGGCCATTGCTGAAGATCTCAAGCACACCCGCGAGACGCTCGAACGTTTTGAGGCGCTGGACGTAACCGGGTTCCCGGAGCAGGAGAAGCTCAATCATGCGCTGATGGTGCGCAGTCTGCGGGAGTCGCTCGAAGCGGCGCAATTCAAGAACTGGGAGATGCCGGCCACGCAGTTTGGCGGCATTCATCTGGGATACGCTTCGCTGGCCTTCGATACGCCCTTCCGCAACGTGAAGGACTACGAGGACTACCTGGCACGGCTGCGGCAGATTCCGCGCGTGCTGGAGCAGGCGATGGGGCACATGCGCGAAGGACTGCGCGACCACCGGATGCCGCCCAAGTATCTGCTGGAGAAAGTATCGGTGCAGGCACAGCAGATTGCGGATGGTCCGTTGGACAAGAGTCCATTTACCGAGCCGCTGCGAAAGTTTCCCGATTCTATTTCCGATGCGGAACGGAAGAGACTCAGCGCAGGGATTGAGAGCGCGGTGAAGAACGAAGTCGCGCCCGCCTATGCGAAGTTCGCGAAGTTCGTGCGCGCAGATTACGCGCCGCACGGGCGGCTCGATCCTGGGGTGTGGGCTCTGCCCGATGGAGAAGCGCGCTACCGCTTCGCCGTGCGGCACCAGACGACGACCGATTTCACTCCCGAGCAAATTCACCAGCTTGGCCTGAAGAGCGTGACGGAAATTGAAGGCGAGATGCTGACGATCGCGCGGCAGCAGGGCTTCCGCGATCTGAAATCGTTCAATGAGCACATCCGGCAGGATCCCGCTCTGCATGCGAAGTCGGGGCAGCAACTGCTTGACCTGTACACGCAGTATCGGGACCAGATGTACGGGAAGCTGCCGCAACTGTTCGGACGTCTGCCGAAGAACAAGCTGGCGGTGGTGCCGATGGAGTCGTACCGCAGCGCGGATGGCGTGCCGGCCGATTACTCGGTGGGCGCGGGAGACGGCTCGCGACCGGGGCGAATCAATGTCAACGAATACGCTCCGGAGAAGCGGCTGCTGCTGAACGTGGAGGCGATCGCCTACCACGAAGGCGTGCCGGGACATCACCTGCAGTTCTCGATCGCGCAGGAACTCACCGGGCTGCCGCCGTTCCGCAAGTATGACCTCGACCTAAACGCGTACACCGAGGGATGGGCGTTCTATTCCGAGCGCCTGGGGAAAGAAGCGGGTTTCTACCGCGATCCGTACAGCGACTACGGCCGTCTGCAAAACGAGATGTGGCGCGCGGTGCGCTGGGTGGTGGATACGGGCGTGCACTCCAAGCACTGGACGCGCCAGCAGATGGTGGACTTCTTCCACGAGCACACCGCCATGGACGATCAGAATATCGAGACGGAAGTGGACCGCTATATTGCGTGGCCGGCGCAGGCGCTTTCCTACAAGATGGGGCAGATGAAGATTCTCGAACTGCGGGCGCGCGCGCAGAAAGAGTTGGGGCCGAAGTTCGATCTGCGGGCTTTTCACGACGCGGTGCTGGATCAGGGTCCGCTGCCGCTGGACGTGCTGGAGGGAAAGATTGATGCGTGGATTAAGGAGAGGAAGTGAGGGAGTCTTCGGCGCCGGTGATTTGCACAGATTAGTTCCGGTTTGGTCGTCACTCGGGCGGAACCGTGATGGGCGTCGTTGGGCGAGAGTTGCGAACCTTTCGGTGAGTGAATGGTGATAGCATTTAGCTGTGTGAGTCTCTCGGCAAAGCTGATTACCGCGCTGCCTGTTGCCATGGTTGCCGCTTGGATGGCGACGCGGAGGGAAAGGCGAACTGGTGCTGCCGCAAGCGAGCTTCGTGCTTAACTTTCATGAGCTTAAAGGAGAACTTATGCCAACCACAACTCTGGAAGCAAGAAAGGTCTTCAGCTATCTCAAACCGGAGGAGATCGATTTCATCAGTAACTACGCAACCACCGACCAATACAAGGCCGGCGCAATCCTCTACCGCAAAGGACAGCCCGCCGCCCGTGCGTACGTCTTACTCGAAGGGGAAGTCATACTCCGCGCTCCCACTCCAGCCGGTCTCGGCATTGTGGTCGAACACGCGGGTCCCGGTACGATGATTGGGGCTAGCGTGCTGCTGGGGGAGACCTATATGGTGACGGCCCAGTGTGTCACCGACTGCAAGATCATGAGCATCGGCAAAACACCCTTGGAGCAGATCATGAAGGCCAATCCGCAAATGGGATTGATCATTGAAAAGTACCTGGCTGAGCTTTACTACCAGAGAAGTGTCGACCTTATGCACATGCTGGAAGGCCTGATACAGGGAGTACCGCCGGAGGAGTTGAAGCGGGGAGGACCTCTGCCAATCGTTTGAGACCCAAGCGCTGAACCGTAGCAACAGGTCAGGTCCAACAGCTGGCTGCCGTGGAGACCTCGCGAGCGCAGTAGCCTGCCGCAGTTGACCTTGGTGCCGCAACGTAAACGGCGGGCAAGAGCCTAGGCGCCCAACTCGGCTTCGCCTGGGTGGATGTGGAGCAGGGACGCGCGCAGCCAGCCGTACCGCGTTGAACAAGATCATCCAGGACGCCGGTTCGATAGGATTGAAGGCCCTGATGCGTGGATTAAGGAGAGGAAGTGAGGGACGATGGCGACGTAGCGGTAAAGGAAGAGCCGCCCAAGAAATTGAGCGGCTCTATCCATCCGAAATATAGATTCTGGCGCAACCTTGCTTCCAGGTTCTCGTTACTCACGACTCACCGTATCTGTGCAGCGGCGGCACATTCGTTGGCGCATTGCTCGCCACCGTAAGTGCCCACAGCAATTCTTTGGTTGTTCACTCCCTCAGCGAGACTCCAATCCCCCGGGAAGCCAAGTGGACGAGCAAAACTGCGGTCCTTGGTGCTCCATCGCGTGGCAAGCATGTTCCAATCCGCGTCGAAGGCGGCGCCCACGACGTCACCCAACTCGTTGATGCTCTCCCCGAAGCCCCCGTTCGTCGAACCCGGTAGACTTGGGAGGAGAGTCAGCTTATAGACTTTCCTCAGCCGGTCGACCGGTTTCCAGAGCGCGGCAGAAAAAGTACTCCAGTCAGACGAGTCGACATCGCCGACAGTTTCACCCAACTCGTTGATGGGGCCGACCTCGGCGTTGGGGTATTCGGGGGAAACAGGAAGCTGCATGATCTTCCAGCCTTTTCCGTTGGGGAGAGGATTCCAGATGACACCGACGCCGTTTCCGGAAGCGTCCGCGGCCATGCCAGTGATCTGGCCAAAGTCATTGACCCCTGCCACCATCCAACCATAAAATCCCTCAAAACCGGTCGTGTCGAGCACTTGGACCTTCCAGGTTGTCGTCATCCCGTCCGGTTTCTGTACCAGGGTTGGCGTCCACACAACGGGCAGCGAGACTCCGCTGTCGTCCGAGGTGTTGCCGCTCCAGCCCACGATCAGGGTCCCGAGTTTGTTCACCTGTTCGGCTACGCTAAAGTTATAACCGAGATCCGAGAGCGTTCCGAGATCGACCCTGCCAGACTTCTTTGTCCAAGCGAGGGCGTGGACATAGCCATCGTCAGTCGCGGCGTAGCCCACAATCATTCCGGTGTCGGCGATTTCCGGCCAGAAGAACCATCCCTCATTGGCGCCAACGCTTCCGAGGTCGGACCACTGCGGTTCCTGCGGGCCAGAGAATCGAACCGTAAACAGATGGTTGTCGCCATCAGGTCCGATGTCGCCTTGGGCAACCAGGACGCCGAAGTCGTTGATACCGCCGGCTTCAGCCCAGGTGCCGCCTGGGAAGGTGCCGAGGTCCCAGAGTTTGGTTTTGCAAGCCGGGGCCGCCTGAGCGGTGATGCCGGGGTTACTTGCGGTGCCGACGGATTTCGGAAACATGTTCAATGCTCGATGATGAACGGCATGCCTACTCAGGTGCGGCCTGGCCACCTGGGACTGCGCCCACGCCGCCGATACGAAGCAGGCACATAGAATCAACGCAAGAATACCGATGCGTTTCACGATTGCCCTCCAGTAATGAATTTCGAAGACATTCTTTTCTTGAAGAAGAACGAATCTCCGCCACGGGAAAGCGGCGGAGATTCGCGATGGTTCAACCAAACCGTTCGCCTCACCGGTGCGCCACGAGCCAGTCCAAAATCGGCTGCCAGACCAGCGTTTCAGCATTCGTTGCCGTAAAGAGCTCGGCGTGGCCGAAGTCGAGCTCCGGCTCGTTATTCGGATGAAGTTGGACAATGAATTTCGTGATGTCAGTGCTCGCCGTCAGGGTAACCGCGTAGTATCCGCGTTCTCCAAACCCGCCCGCGGCGCCAACATAGAGAATTGGAAGGGTGACTTCTGCGAGATGGTCGTCGAACGGCGCCACCACGTCGTAGCAGGTCAGTTTCTCTTGGTCGATATCGCCCAGCACGGGGAAATAGAGCGGGATTGCGCGTTCCACATCAATCCAAAGCCAGGGATCGGTGTACTGCAAACCGGTGGTTATGCCGGAGTCATTGAAAATGCCGGCGACAAAATGCCACGAGGGCGGATAGGTGATGCTCGCTCCTACGAACAGCGCGAACTGGTAATTGGTAAACCCATCGGCGAAGGGTGACGGATCGTCCGGCGCGGAGCGTGCCAGGTCCCCAATCTGTTTCAAGACACTGGAATCGTCGTTGTACGTCCCGGCATCGTAGCGGGCTTGGTCTTGCGGGAGCAGATCGCAAAGCAGGTCACGGAAGGGCTCACCGGCAGCAAACGTTACGCCGGCGTCAACCGGGATGAGCCCCTTCACATTGCGAAGAGAATGCGGTAACTGAGTCTCCTGGTTCACCACCGGATACGCGACCCACGTGCCGTAGCTGAACCCAAGCAGATGTATCTTGCCCTGGCCCTGTCCGGTCGCTCCACGAATCAGACGCGCCAGAGAAAGCGCAATCTTTGCGTCGTCAACATCCCTTTGGAGGCCCCAATCCTTCATGAACTTGAAGTTCTTGGTTTTGTCCGGAACCAGGCCCCAGCGATAGTCCATGGCCCAAACGTCAATGTTGTGCTTGGCCAGAAACACGCTGACCGCGTGATCCCAAGTGGGCGCTGGCGAAATCAGCGGCTCGATGAAAATCATCTCGACCGTGTTTGGTGCTCCGGGAAGCATTAACAACCCAGTCGCGGTATGAATGGGTTGCCAGGGATGTTTCTCGCGGACGATGCGGTGCAAGCGGATCCGGTCAAACCTGCCCGGGCCCACGACGACTTCAAAGCGGTAGTGGACAACGTCCTCGCCCAACACGGTCCGATCCACATGCCGGATCGAAACGTTGGGGAGTGCCTTGTCCAATCCAGGCCAGACTCCACTGCTCTGTGCTGACGCAGAAAGCGCCAGTGCCAATACGCATACCACTGCGCCGATCCAATGCCTATGTGTTTTCATAAATCACTCCTGGGAAATGACGTTCCCGTTGTGGGGAAGCTCTTGCCACCGAAAGCCAGCGATCTGAACCCGACTTACTTGTCCTCTATCTCACGTCCCTCGCCCTGCTTACAATGAACAGCGTCTGACCATTGCATGAAATCTCTCTGAATCCCCGGCAGTAGAAAAACGCAACACCCGCTCCCACCCGCGCAATCACAGTCTTTTCAATAACTTTGTGCTAGACTCTCTGCCAAAGAAGGACGGCTCCATGCCTGTCCGTGTCCAATCTCCGCAGCGAATCTGTTTTCGCAAGTTCGAGTTGGACCTAACCTCAGGCGAACTCCACAAAGACGGCCGGAAGGTTCCTCTCCCGCCCAAAGCCTTCGAAGTGCTCCGCTCTCTGGTCGAACGTCCCGGAGAAGTCGTCACACGGGAGGACTTGCGCGCCCGCTTGTGGGCCGCCGACACGTTCGTCGAGTTCGACGACAGCCTGAACCACGCCGTCAAGAAACTCCGCCAGGCACTGGGGGACTCGGCCGAGACTCCCGAGTTCATCGAGACCCTGCCCCGCCACGGTTACCGCTTCCTCGCCTCGACGAATCGCGGCAACAACATTTCCGAGACAGCCCCGAAACCGGAGCGCCACTTCTCTGCCCCACGGCTGGTTTCCGCGCTTGCGCTGTTAACACTGGTGGCCGTGATGTTCGCCTACGACGTCGGCGGGTTGCGGCGACGGCTCTGGGGCCACGCAGGCGACCCCCCGATTCGGTCTCTGGCCGTACTTCCGCTCTCCAACCTGACCGGCGACCCGCAGCAGGATTACTTCGCCGACGGAATGACTGACGCCTTGATTACCGACCTGGCAAAGATCCGGGCGATCAAGGTGATCTCCCGCACTTCGGTGATGCAGTTCAAGGGCGTTAACAAACCGCTGCCCGAGATTGCGCAAGCGTTGGGAGTGGACGGCATCCTGGAGGGCACCGTGCAGCGCTCCGGCGGACGGGTGCGCGTCACCGCGCAGTTGATCCGTGCCGCGACCGACACTCATCTCTGGGCGGAAAGTTATGAGCGCGACACGCGCGATGTGCTGACCTTACAGGCCGAAGTTGCGCAGGCGATCGCGCGGGAGATCAACGTCGCGCTGACCCCGGAGGAATCCGCTCGCCTGCTCCGCCCGCGTTCCGTCAATCCCGAAGCTTACGAGGCCTACCTCAAAGGCCAGTCGCATTGGTATTGGCTGTCTCGCGAGCATCTGGACGCCGCCCTGGAGTACTTTGAGCTTGCCCTGCAGAAGGACCCAAACTACGCGCGGGCGTATGTGGGCGTTGCCAATGTCTGGGCCGTGCGCGGGGATGCCGGATTCATGCCGCCCAGCGAGGCGATGCCGAAGGCGAAGGCCGCCATCTCAAAGGCCTTGACGCTCGACGACACACTCTCCGAAGCGCACATCGCCCTCGCCAATATCATGGCTCTCTATGAACACGATTGGCCTGCCGCCGAGCGCGAGTTCCGCCGCGGTATCGAACTCAATCCCAACAACGCCGATGGCCATTTCATGTACGCCGACTTCCTGATCTCGATGAAACGCGGGGATGAATGGAATACGGAGATTCAAAGAACTCTGGAATTGGATCCGTTCAACCCATTCTTCCATTGTTTCTACGGCTGGCACCTCGTGTACCTGCAACGATATGACGAGGCCATCGCGCAATTGGGCAAGGTACTCGCCACGGAACCGGACTTTTCGTCGGCGCACATGGGGCTTTGGGGTGCTTTCTACAAGAAAGGAATGCATAAAGAGGCCTTGGCGGAAGCCACTAAGTTCTTTATCGTTTTGCACGATAGCGAAGTCGCGGACGCCCTGGCGCGGGGCTACGCCGAGGGTGGTTACGCCCGAGCCATGCACCTGGGAGCGGAGGTGCTGGCGGAGCGCTCCCGGCGGAGCCACGTTCCTGCCGTGCGCATCGCACGGTTGTATGCCCACGCCGGGGACAAGGACGAAGTCTTACAGTGGCTCCAGAAAGCCCGCGACGAGAGGGAAACTCCTCTAATGCACCTCGGGGTAGCTTGGGATTGGGACTTTCTGAGGTCTGACCCGCGCTTCCAAGATCTTCTGCGCAGTATGATGTTTCCCCCATGAGCTGCCGCAATTAGTTTCCCTTCAGCGGAGGAGCCATGACCAGTTTCATGCAGATATGTCCGTCGCGACCAAGAAACGGAGCTTTGAGAAGCAGGAAGACAGGTCCCGGGTAGCTTGTCGGCTACTCGGAAGCAAATCTGCATACTACCTTTTCTACATCACCTCGTTACGCTTGCGCATAAAAGCGGGGACGTCGAGGTCCTCGGGAGTGTAGCCGGGTGAGGCGGCGCGCATGGAGTCGAGCGCAATCACTTCGGCTTGGGGCAGGTTCATGGCCGGCGCGGGACCGGGTTCGCGGAAGGCGACGGAAGCGGGGTCGGGCTCGAAGGCGGGCTCAAAAGCGGGTTCGAAGACCGGCTCCGGCTCGGCGGGCACACGAGAGTGATCGCGCAGACGGGGAACGATGAGGGGATCGCAGGTCTGGTTCCGCCGCAAGCGATTGATCTCGGCTTCGTTGAATCCGGTGGCGATAACGGTAATTTTGACCGAGTCTTTCATTTTCTCGTCGAGCACGGCGCCGAAGATGATGTTGGCGTCTTCGTGGGCAGCGCCCTGGATGATGGTGCAGGCCTGCTGCACTTCGGCGAGTTTCAAGGAATTCGACCCGGTGATGTTGATCAGAATGCCGCGGGCGCCGTCGATGGCGCCGGCTTCGAGCAGCGGCGAGGAGATGGCGCGCTGCGCGGCCTCCACGGTGCGGCGTTCGCCGGCGGCGGTGGCTGTGCCCATGACCGCGTAGCCCATGCCGGCCATGATTGCCTTCACGTCGGCGAAATCGCGGTTGATGATGCCGGGAATGGTGATGATGTCGGAGATGCCCTGCACGCCCTGGCGCAGGATGTCGTCGGCGATCCGGAAAGACTCGAAGAAGCCGGCGTTCTCGGCGACCGCGAGCAGCTTTTCGTTGGGGATGACGATGGTGGTGTCGACCGATTCCATCAGCTCGGAGATGCCGCGCTCCGCCTGTTGCATGCGGCGCTTGCCTTCGAAAGCAAAGGGCTTGGTGACGACGGCCACGGTAAGCGCGCCCATTTCGCTGGCCAGCGAGGCAATGATGGGAGCCGCTCCGGTGCCGGTGCCGCCGCCCAGTCCGGCGGTGACGAAGACCATGTCGGCGCCTTCGAGAGCTTCGATGATTTTGTCGGAATCTTCGAGCGCGGCTTTGCGGCCGATTTCCGGATTGGCGCCGGCGCCGAGGCCGTTGGTGAGCTTCACGCCGAGCTGGATCTTGGTGGCGGCGCGCGATGTCCGCAGGGCCTGCAGGTCGGTGTTGGCCACGATGAATTCAATGTGTTCCATGCCGGCGTCGATCATGCGGTTGACGGCGTTGTTGCCGCCGCCGCCGACCCCGATGACCTTGATGCGGGCGTCGTTGCGGGCTTCTTCGTTGAAGCTGATGCGGAGTCCGTTATCGTTTTCCATCGTTACACCTCGAAGGTCAGTTGGCAGCTGGCAGTTCTCAGTTCATTGTTGATTTTTGATTGTCGATTGTTGATTGAACAGCCTGGCAATTCCAGTTCTTCAATCAAGAATCAACAATCAATAATCAGAATTTCCTATGCTTCCCTACGCGCCTTTCTTGGCGAACAGGGCTTTCATGCGCGCGCCAAAGCCCGGTTCCTGGAGTCCGCGGGCGATGCGGGCGCGGTGACCGTAATACACCATGCCCAGGACGGTCGCGAATTCCGGCTCTGCGAGCAGCGCGGGCATCTTGGCCATCGGCGTGGGCCAGGCCAGGCGCGCGGCTTTGCGCAGGACGGACTCGGCCACGTCGAGCATGCCGGGCAGACGCGCCGCGCCTCCGCTCAGCGCGAATCCGGCAACGCAATGGTCCATGACCCCGGCCTGACGCAGGTTTTCGCGCAGCATCTCGAACAGTTCGCGGGCCCGAGGCTCGAGAATTTCTCCGACCAGGCGCTGCGGCATCAGGCGCGACGGGCGATCGCCGACCGACGGCACCTCCACCTCATTGCCCTCGGGGATCAGCGTCACAACCGCGTTTCCGAAGTTCTTCTTGATGGTTTCCGCCTCCGCCAGGGGCGTACACATGCCGACGGAAAGATCGCTGGTAAAGTGGTCGCCGCCCACGGGAACCACGGCGGTATGCACCACCGCTCCCTGCTGGAAGACGATCAAATCGCAAGAACCCGCGCCGAGATCGGCCAGGCAGATACCGAGTTCGCGCTCATCGGCGCGCAACACGGAGTCGGCGCAGGCGAGCGGCTCAAAGACGGTGTCGTCCACGTGGACGCCCGCCTTGTTCACGGCCGAAATGACGTTCTGCGCTGCGCTGGCGGAGACGGTCACGATGTGAACGCGAACCTCGAGCCGGGTGGCCATCATGCCGGTGGGGTCCTGCACCCCGGGCTGGTCGTCGAGGATGAACTCCTGGGGCAACAGGTGGAGGATTTCACGGTCGCCGGGCAGAGGAATGGTGCGGGCCTTGTCCACAGCCTGGCGGATTTCTTCGCGGCTAATTTCGCGCGAGCGGCCGCCAAAGGCAATGCCGCCGTGGCTGTTTATGCCTCGGATATGGGCGCCGGCGACTCCCACCAGCGCGTGCTCGACCGCTATGCCCGCAGCATCCTCGGCCTTCTCCACCGCCTTTTGGATACTGCTGACGGCCTTGTCGAGTTCCGTGATCACGCCTTTGCGCAAGCCCCGCGACGCGCTGATGCCGTGGCCGCGGTAGCGCAGTCCATGCTCGCTGAGTTCGGCGACCAGGACACAGGTCTTGGCGCTGCCTACGTCGATCGCGGTAATGAAGTTGGGCTGATGGATCGGCATAGGCGTCGTCAGTTCTGCGGAGTCTCCTTGGGAATGGCCGGGCTGGGCTTCTTCTGTCCTGCGACAACGGCAGCGGGCCGCGGGGCTGCGGGTGACAGCGGTTTTCTCGCCTTGGCAGTTCCCGAGTTTGGCGCCTTGCCTGAACCCGGAGGCGCTGCCGCATGGGCTGGGGCGGGAGCATTCTTCGCGACCGTAGCCGCCGCCGGCTTTGGCTTTGGCTTCAGCGCAGAGCGGTGAGCGGTTAGCCGCGGGGAAACTTTCCCCGCAGGCTTCGCTGCTTTTCGCGCGGGAACGGGCGGAGCCGGGCGGTTGACGTATTTTGCATAGCTGACAATGGCTGCCGGTTTCACGCCCGCGGCCATGGCTGTCTTGGCCGCAGCTGGAGTTAGCGGCGGTTGATGCGCCATGCCCTGGAGATCGGGATTGACGATGATCTGGCCGTCGTAGCGCAGATCCACGGATTCCAACTTGTCGAACTGCTGGCGCCACTGCTGCACATGGGTGACGTAAATCTTGTAGCGCGACAGGTAGTCGCCGGAGCCAAGATGGACGAGAACTTCGCCGCTGGGACCGGCGGCGAGGACTTTGACGTCTTCCGGATCGGAGAGATCAACTTCGCTGATTTCCTGGGAATAGCGGGCGCCGCCGGAATCGAGCTGGCGAACCAGTTCGTTGAAATTCTTCATGCGGGCGGCACGGGTCGAGAGCGGCTCTCCGGCATTCATGCCCGCAATGACAGGGAACGAGTATTTGCGCTTGCCGCCGGGGGCGAGCTCCATCAGAGTGCCGCCGGCGTCAATGAGCGAAATGTGCGAGCCGATGCGCGCGAACGCGACGGGAGTGCGCTCGTGAATTTCAACCCGCAGCCGGTTGGGCACGAAGCGCATGACACTGGCGGATTCGACCCAGGGGATTTGCCCCAGTTGCCGCTGGCGCTGGGCGAGCGGGACGAAGAAAATGTTGCGCCCGATGTCTCCGCCCATGACCTCCAGGATCTGGGCGTGGGTGACATGCTGGGCGCCGGAGATTTCGATCTGGTCGCTGGAGTCAATGCGGAACCGCCACGAGTGCTGACCGTAGCGGTAGAGGGTGGCGCCGGCGGCGGCCACGAGGGCGAGCACGAAAACACCGAGAAGCAGCCACTTCAGGCGGTGGGCAGTTCTTTTGGGGATGGGACTGCGCCGGACCGCGATCCGCTTCTGGCCGCGCAGAAAAGGTGATTCCTCTTCCTCTTCGAGGTCGATCAGGCGCGCGTCATCGAAAGGCCCGCGCTCGTGAGCCTCGTTGGGAAGCGGGTACAACTCTTCCTGGACGATGGTGGAATTGGATTTCCGCGCCACTCGTTCGGGTCAGTTGTCGACAGAAAACCGCTGAGCCAGATCAATATAACTTTTTTTCGCGAAATGAGACAGTGCAAAGTTGGTTGCTTGTGTGCATTTTGTAATTTGGTAATTTAGAGCCCAAACCGCGGCGGGGCTTCAAATTACCAAATTACCCGATTACCAAATTACAAAATGCCTCGCTCGCTGCTCGCGGCCAGCTTCTCCAGAATCATCGGTGCAAGCTGCGCGATGTTGCCCGCGCCCAGGGTCAGGATCATGTCGCCCGGTTGGGCTTGGGCGGCGGAGGAGGAGGCCGCATCCTGAAATGAGGGCATGTAGAGCGCGGTACGATGGCCCTTCTCCGTGATCCGGCGCACCAGGACATCGGCGGTGATGCCTTCGATGGGCTTTTCGCTGGCGGCGTAGATGTCCAGGACGAAGAGCGAGTCGGCATCGGAAAAGGCGGTGGTGAATTCGTCCATCAGGTCGCGGGTGCGGGTATAGCGGTGCGGTTGAAAGACGACATGCAGGCGGTGGAACCCGCACTGGCGGGCCGCGGCCAGGGTGGCTCGGATCTCGGTGGGATGGTGACCGTAATCGTCAATCACGCTGACTCCGGCGGCCTTCCCACGAAGCTGGAATCGGCGATCCACGCCGCGAAAACTGTCGAGGGCGGAGCGAATCTGGCCTGCGGGAATGTCGAGAGCGGTGCCGACGGCAATGGCGGCGGTGGCATTGAGCACGTTGTGAATGCCGGGGACGTGCAGGGTGAACTCGCCCAGGTCCTTTTCGCGCCCTTCTTTCTCCTTATGAAGGACGCGGAAATGACTGATGGGTGTGTCGCCCGTGCGAGTTTCGCCCAGGTTAACGCCCACAGAACGGGCGCGAACCTGGGGCACCGTTATCAAAAAGTCGGAACCGGGAGTCGTGCCATAAGTGGTAACGCGGCGATGGACCCGCGGCAGCAGGCGGCGCAGGATTGGGTCGTCGCTGCACCCCACGATCATGCCGTAGAACGGGACGCGCTCCATGAATTCCAGAAACGTGCGGCGGACATCGTGCATGTCGCGGTAGCAGTCCATGTGCTCGCGATCGATATTGGTGACGACGGAGAGAATCGGGGAGAGCTTAAGGAAGGAGCGGTCGCTTTCGTCGGCTTCAGCGACCAGGTAGTGCGATTTGCCGAGGCGGGCATTGGAGCCCAGGGCGTCCACACGTCCGCCCACGACGACGGTGGGGTCGAGACCGCCGGCCGCGAGGACCGCGGCGACCATGGAAGTGGTGGTGGTCTTGCCGTGCATGCCGGCAATGGCAATGCCGTACTTCAGCCGCATCAGCTCGGCCAGCATCTCGGCGCGCGGGATCACCGGGACGTGCAGGCGGCGGGCCTCGGTGACTTCGAGATTGTCGCTCGAGATGGCGGAGCTGGTGACGACGACGTCGGATCGGGTGACGTTCGCCGCGTTGTGCCCGTCGAAGATGGTCGCGCCTAACGCGGCCAGGCGCTCGGTGACGGCTGAACTCTTCAAATCGGAACCGGAAATCTTGTAGCCGAGATTCAGCAGGACCTCAGCGATGCCGCTCATGCCGATGCCACCGATGCCGACGAAATGAATGCGCTGAATCTTGGCGAACATGGAACTTCATTTTCCGCGGATCTTCGCGGATGAACGCTGATGATAGAACATTTCACCGCCGAGACGGGCGGAAGAACCATGAACCGCAGAGGACGCGGAGGACGCAGAGAAATTTGAGAAAACCTCTTGCCTGCGATCAATCGGGATGATCGCCGATTCTGGCCTGCAACCCTAAGAATCCTCCGCGTACTCAGCGTCCTCTGCGGTTCAAGGTTTGGGCTCCGCGAGCTGCTGGACTATCGCGGCGATTTCCTCTACCGCCTTGGGATGCGCCAGCGACTTGGCCGCGTCTGACATCCTTTGCAGGCGGCTGGGATTGCTGAGCAGGGCGTCGATCGTATCGACCAGGTAGGCGGCGCCCAGGTTGGATTCTTCCACGACGATGGCCGCTTCGGCTCGTTCGAGGGCGCGGGCGTTCACGTTCTGATGGTCGTCGGCGGCGCGGGGAAACGGCACGAAGACGGCGGGCTTCCCTGCTGCGGTGATTTCGGCCACTGTGCTCGCGCCCGAGCGGCAGACGAGCAGGTCGGCGCGGGCGAACATGCCGGGCATGTCGTCAATAAACTTGTGGACTTCGCCGGAAATTCCCGACTGCTGATAGGCCTCTTGAACATGGTCGTAGTCGCGCTGGCCGGTCTGGTGGATGATGTGGATGCCCGGAATTCTCTGTTTGAGTCCGCCGAGGGACTCGATCATGGCCTGATTGATGGCGCGGGCGCCCTGACTGCCTCCGAAAACGAGTAACGTCGGACGTCGTGAGAGCAGCGGGTTCGGCGGAATTTCAAAAAAAGCCTGCCTCACCGGAACACCCGTCACCCGGCAGTTGGGGAAGTACTCGCACGTTTCTTGAAAGTGCACGGCAGCCGCGGAAACCCAGCGGGCAATCAGGCGATTGGCGAATCCGGGGACGACGTTGGGTTCGAAGGCGAGCGTCGGAATGCGGCGACGGATAGCCCCGAACATCGCGGGGCCGGAAGCATAGCCGCCGACGCCGATCACGACATCGGGATTGAAGTCGGAAAGCATCCGTCCGGAAACCCAGAGAGCGCGTGGCAGGTCGAACATCGTTTTCGCGCGGGTCAGCAGGCTGACGTTCTTGAGCGCGCCAACCTTGATCAGTTCGAGCGGGAATCCGGCCTGCGGCACGAGGCGGGTTTCGATGCCGCGCGCCGTGCCGATGAAGAGCACTTCGGCCGCGAACTGCTTCTTGAGTTGCTGGGCGATGGCCAGGGCGGGGATGACGTGTCCGCCGGTGCCGCCGCCCGCAATGACGATGCGCATGGAGTCCGGCGCCTAAAGGCGCTCAAGAGAGTGTCGCATGACGGCATCGCTAAAGCGATGCCCTGATACGAACCCAAGCCGAAGCCAACACCTACCACGGAGGCACTGAGACACGGAGAAAGACTATTTCAAGAAGCAGTTCTCCGTGACTCCGTGTCTCCGTGGTGGAAATCCCGCTGTGCACGGCTGGCGGCACATTGCCGGCGAGGCGCCGGTGCTACAACTACTCCGCCTGCTTCGTAATATTCAGCAGCACGCCTACGCAGGCCAGGGTCACGAACAGCGACGACCCGCCATACGACACGAACGGCAGCGGGATGCCTTTGGTTGGCATCAGGCCGAGCACGACGCTGATGTTGATGAAGGCCTGGAGCACGATCATGCTGGTGATGCCGACGGCCAGGAAACGGCCGAAGTTGTCCTGGGTGCGCAGAGCGGCGCGCGTTCCGCGCCAAAGAAAGATGGCGAACAGGACCACAACCGTCAGCGCGCCGACCAGGCCGAGCTCTTCGGCGGTAACGGCAAAAATGAAGTCCGTATGGGGCTCGGGAAGATAGAAGAGCTTCTGCTTACCCTCCATCAGTCCGAGACCGGTCACGCCGCCGGTCGCGACCGCGATCAGCGACTGGATCATGTGGAAGCCGCGTCCCTGCGGGTCGGCGTAGGGATTCAGGAAGGCCAGGATGCGGTCACGCCGGTAGCCGACACGGAAGATCGCCAGATAAAGAAAGGGCAGCGACGCCAGGAATGCACCGCCAAAGTAGCGCAGCCGCGCGCCCGCCACAAACAAAATGCAAGCCGTGACCCCCGCGCAGGCAATCGCCGTCCCCAAATCTGGCTGAAACACGATCAGGCCGAGAAAGACTACCGTGGGCACAACGGCGGGGACTAGCGTGTTGCGCCAGTCGTCGATGGCTTGGGTTTTGTTTTCGAGAAACCAGGCGAGGAACAAAATGAGCGCGGGCTTGGCCAGCTCCGAAGGCTCAAACGAAATCGGGCCCATGTGGAACCAGCGATGTGTGCCGTGAGTGCGGTCCAGAAAGAAGACCGCAATGAGGAGGATCGTGGTGACTCCGAGGAGCGAAAGAACGACCGCCGGGTGCTTCAGCCGCTTGTAGTCCACCTTCATGGCCAGAATCATCGTGGCTAATCCGGCGACGGCCCAGATCAGCTGTTTGATCAGGAATCCATAGGCGGAACCAAAGCGCTCTTTGGCCATCACGGCCGAGGCGCTGAAGACCATGACCAGTCCGATGAAAACCAGGATCGCGGTCACGGTGAACATCCAGCGATCGACACTGACGCGCTTGGCCATCGAGATTCATTTCACCACGGAGGCACGGAGACACGGAGGATTTTGGGCTGTGGATCTTGGGCGGAGGGGTGACTCTCTTGGTTCCGAGTGGCGAGTGGCGAGTGGTCAGCAGGTTCTTCAACAAGCATTCTCTGCGCGGCAGTCCGACCGCGGCGGCTAAAGCCGCCGCTGAAAAAAAGCCAGTGATCGCAGCGCTAAAGCGCTGCGCCACCCAAAATCAAGCGTGAGATCGAGTTTTTCACGGAGCCTGTCAGTGGTTCGTGGTGGCAGGCGCCAGGGAATGGACGACCTCCTTGAAAACCTGCCCGCGGTGCTCGTAGTTCTTGAACTGGTCGAAGCTGGCGCAGGCGGGGGCGAGGAGCACGATATCGCCAGCCGCGGCTGATTCGCTGGCCTGGCGAATGGCGTTCTCCAGAGTTTCCGCGTGCAGGACCTCGGCGGCGCCCTGAATATGCGATTCGATCTTAGCGGCGGCGGCGCCGATGGTGTACACGCGCTTCACGCGCTGGCGCAACAGATCGTTGAGCACGGTGTAGTCGCTGCCCTTGTCCTTGCCACCGAGAATCAGGTGAATGTTGGCGGGGAAAGACTCGAGGGCCTTGATGGTGGCGTCCACGTTTGTGGCCTTGGAGTCGTTGTAGTAATCCACGCCGGCGATCCGGGCGACGAATTCCAGGCGGTGCTCGACCGCCTTGAAGCTGCGCACCGCCTCGCGGATTTGTCCCGGTTCACAGCCCACCAGCGCGCCGACCGAGACCGCAGCGAGAGCGTTTTCCTGATTATGCGCCCCTTTCAGCGGAATCTCCGCGAGCGGCATGATCTGGCGCTCGCGATGGCCGTCGCGGAAGAAGATGTTTGCCGCGCGCACGAAAGCGCCCCGCTCCACTTCTTTCTTGCGGCTGAACCAGAACAATTGGGCGCGGGTGCGACCAGCCAATCCGGCCGTCGTCGAATCGTCGGCGTTGAGGAGGGAGAAATCGTCGGGTTGCTGGTACTCGAAGATGCGGGCCTTGGCGCTGACGTAGTTGGGAAAAGTCTTGTGACGGTCGAGATGGTCGGGCGTGATGTTGAGGATCACGGCGATGCGGGGGCGGAAACCGGCGATGGTCTCCAATTGAAAGCTCGAAACCTCAAGGACAATCCAGGTCTCGGGCTTGGCCCGATCCACGAGCGTGATGGCGGGCGTGCCGATGTTGCCGCCGACGATGGAGGGGAAATTTCCGGCTTTGATGATCTCTCCCGCTAAGGACGTGGTGGTCGTCTTGCCGTTGGCTCCGGTGATGGCGACGATCGGGCCGGGGAGGAACCGGGCGGCCAGTTCGACTTCGCCGATCACGGGTTCGCCCAGGGTGCGCGCCTGCATAAGCTGCGGCGAGTCGAAAGGCACGCCAGGACTGACCACGATCAGGTCCTGTCCACGGAAGGTGCGGTCACCGTGACCACCGGTTTCGACCGTGATGCCGTGCTCCAGCAGGAGCAGGATTTCGCTGCGCAGCTCCGCTTCGGGCTTGGAGTCCGAGACGGTAACGCGTGCGCCGTGGGCTTTGAGGAACAAGGCCGAGGCCACGCCGCTCTTGCCCAACCCGACGACCAGAACGCGTTTGTTGTTCAGGTCCATCAAATCTATTTCACCACAGAGAGACCAGCTCCGAGCTACGAGCTACGAGCCGCGAGCGAGCTGGTTGCTCGAAGCTCGCAGCTCGTGGCTCGCAGCTATCTTTACCGTCTCTTGAGTTCATCGTAATTTCAGTGTCGTCAACGCGAACAGCGCGAACACCAGCGATGCGATCCAGAAGCGCACGATCACTTTCGATTCCGACCAGCCGAGCAATTCGAAGTGATGATGGATCGGGGCCATCTTGAAAATGCGTTTCTTGCGCAGCTTGTAAGAACCGACCTGCAGGATCACGGAGAGCGCCTCAATAACGAAGATGCCGCCGATAAACGGGAGCAACAGCTCCTGCTTGATCATCACGGCGACGGTTCCGATGGCGCCGCCCAGGGCCAGCGATCCGACATCGCCCATGAACACTTCCGCGGGATGCGCGTTATACCAGAGAAATCCAATTGCGGAACCGACCATGGCGCCGCAAAAGATGGTCAACTCGCCGATCTGGGGCATACGCTGCAACTCAAGATAGGTGGCGAAAGTGGCGTGACCGCTGACGTAGGTAAGGACCGCCAGCGCTCCGGCGGCGATGACCGTGCAGCCAATGGCGAGCCCGTCGAGGCCGTCCGTCAGGTTCACGGCGTTGCTGGAGCCGACAATCACGAGCACGACGAAGGCCACAAAGGGCAGAAAAGCCAGCGGCCAAAGTTCCGGCTGCCGGGCCCATCTCTCAATCACCAGATCGGGGTGGAACTGCTTGAAGAAGGGGACAAGCAGCTTGGTGGAATAGAGTCCGCGGTGTTGCAGCGCGATCAGGACGATGGCAATCAGGGCGCTGGTGGCGATCTGCAGGCCGATTTTGGCGCGCGCGGTCAGCCCGAGATTGCGGCGATGAACGACCTTCAGGTAGTCGTCGGCGAAGCCGATGGCGGCAAACGCCATGGTGGAAAACACAGCGATCCAGACAAAGGGGTTGGTCAGGTCGGCCCAGAGGAGCGTCGGCACCAGGATGGCGATGGCAATCAACAGGCCGCCCATGGTGGGCGTGCCCGCTTTCTTCTGGTGGGCCTGCGGGCCCTCTTCACGGATGTATTGCCCGATCTGAAATTCGCGCAGGCGCTGGATGACAATGGGTCCGACGATCAGCCCGGTAAACAGTGCGGTTAGGCTGGCGAAGGCGGTACGGAACGTTAGATAGCGGAAGATGCGGAAGGGCGGAAAGTAATGGAACAGCTTCAGATATAAGAGCCAGTAGAGCAAACCGCCTCCGGTTTCGTCGTTGGTCGTTAGTCGTTCGCCGTTCCGGGCACTGCCAACTTTTGCTGCCAACCTTCCAGAGCCTTTTCCAGTTTCACACCCCGCGACGCCTTCAACAGCACCGTGTCTCCATCTTGCGTTTCATGGGCGAGCCAATCGCCAGCTTCCTCCGGCGTGGGCACGAATTCTGCTTTCATGCCGGCCGCGCGGGCTGCTTCCACCATGGGCTTCGCCAAGCCACGAACGCCGAGCAGGAAATCGAGCTTCTTGCTCGCGATGTAGCGTCCGCAGTCGCGATGCAGTTGCTCGCTGGTCTTGCCCAGTTCCAGCATCTCGCCGGCCACGACAATCCGCCGCCGGGCCGGCATGGCGGCTAGAGTATCGGCGGCCGCCATCAACGCCTTCGGACTGGAATTGTAGCAATCGTACAGCACGGTGATGTTACCCAGTTGGACGACCTGTCCGCGCTTGTCGGCGGCCTGGAGGGAGGGCAGGGCCTGGGCGATCTCGGAGGGTGTGATACCGTGCTCCAGCGCGACGGCGGCGGCGGCGAGCACGTTGTACACGTTGTGCTGGCCCAGCAGCGGACTGCGCACGGTCTGGCGCACTCCCTGGCTGACCAGATCGAAGCGCGTGCCTTCGGAGCCAAGCACTTCGATGTTCTCGGCGCGCACGTCAGCCGAGGGTTTCAGGCCGAACATTACGACTTTGCCCTTGAAGTCACGCCCAAACTGGCAGACATACTCGTCGTCGGCATTTAGAACCGCGGTCCCGCCGTGCGGGAGGGCCTCGATCAGCTCGTACTTGGCGCGGGCGATTCCGGCGACGGAATCGAAGAATTCCAGGTGCACGGGGCCCACGCTAGTAACGACTCCCTCATTGGGCTGCGCGATGCGCGCCAGGGCGGCAATCTCGCCAGCGTGCGATATGCCCATTTCGATCACCGCCAGATCGTACTCCGGCTCGAGTGAAAGAAGTCCTAAAGGAAGCCCGAAATGATTATTGAAATTGCCCTTCGAGCGATGCACACGGTAGCGCGGCACGAGCAGGTGGGCCAGGGCTTCCTTGGTCGTGGTCTTGCCCATGGAGCCGGTGATGCCGATGGCGGTCTTACCCCATAGCTTGCGAACCGCGGTGGCCAGCGTTTGCAGGGCGACGAGAGTATCTTCCACCGCCAGCAGGCGGGCGGGCGCGGAGTAGCGGGACAACTGATCATTATCCTTATCCTTGCGAACGACTGCAGCCACGGCGCCGTTGGCCAATGCCTGCTCGACAAAATCGTGTCCGTCGAGGCGGTCGCCCTTGACCGCAAAGAAGAGTTCGCCGGGCTGGATGGTCCGGGAGTCGATCGAATATCCCTGTGCGGTCGCGCGGCTGTCATAGGCGCCGGTGGCAGCAATGAATTCGGCGATGCGGGAAAACGACAGCTTCATACAGCCTTCCCCGCGCTATTGGATGCGCAGTCATAGCCGAGGGTGGCGAGGGTTTCGCGCGCGACCACCACGTCGTCAAACGGGATGGTTCCTTCCTTGCTGATCTGCACCTTCTCATGCCCTTTGCCGGCGAGCAGCACGATGTCGCCCGGCGCGGCCTCCCGCAGCACCAGCACGATTGCCTTGCGGCGGTCGGGCTCCATCGTATATTTCGTGCCCGATCTCTGCAGGCCGACGGCGGCGTCGTTCATGATGGCGAGTGGATCCTCGGAGCGCGGGTTGTCGGAGGTCAGCACCACGAAATCGCTTCCCTTTGCCGCCGCTTCGCCCATCAGCGGCCGCTTGGTGCGGTCGCGATCGCCGCCGCAGCCGAACAGTGTGATGACTCTCCCTTTGAGTCCGGCGCGGGCGACAAAGTCGCGAGCCAGGGCCGTGAGATTGCGGAGGGCGTCATCGGTGTGGGCGTAGTCCACGGCGACGGTGAAGGGCTGGCCGCAATCGACGCGCTCGAAGCGTCCGGGGACGCAAGCCAGGTCGAAAACTCCTTTGGCGATCGCCTCGGCGGGACAGTTGCGGGCGTGTGCGGCGGCTGCCGCTGCCAGCACGTTGTACACGTTCACCTGGCCGATCAGCGGCGTCCACAGGGCGACCTTTTCCGAGGGCGTCACCATCTGGAAGCGGGTTCCGCGTGCGGTGACCTCGACCGACTCGGCGTGGAAGTCGCCGGATGTCAGGCCGTACGTATGCACAACGGAGCTCTTCTTCTTACAAAGCACTTGGAGCCGGCGGCCGTATTCATCGTCGTTATTGAGGACGGTGGCCCGGGGCGGCTCGGTTCCGCAACCTTCGAACAACACCTGCTTGGCGCGGAAGTAGTCTTCCATCGTGCCGTGGTAGTCGAGATGATCGCGGGTAAGGTTGGTAAACACCGCGACGTCAAAAGGAATTCCGAAAGTGCGCTGCTGGTCGAGCGCGTGCGAAGAAACTTCCATCACCGATTCGGTCACGCCCTGGCTGAGACCTTCGGCCAGCAGGCGGTTCAATTCCAGGGCTTCCGGCGTGGTGTGGGGAGCCGGAAGAATCTTGCCCGCGACGTGGTATTCGATGGTGCCGACCAGCACGGTCTTGCGTCCGGCGGCGCGGAGAATGGATTCCAGCAGAAAGGCGGTCGTGCTCTTGCCGTTGGTGCCGGTGATGCCGGTGTTGGCCATCCGTTCGGCGGGACGTTTGTAGAAATTGGCGCTCAGGCGGGCGAGTGCGCGGCGTCCGTGGAGAACCTGAGCCCAGGCGACTCCCGGACGCGGAACTTCGGTGGCAGAGTCGGTGACTACCCCAACCGCGCCGGCCGCGATGGCTTGATCAATGAAACGATTGCCGTCGCTGGTTTCCCCCTTCATCGCGACGAAGACACTTCCCTGCCCCACGCGGCGGGAATCGTATTCCACACCGGTGACGGCCGGATTGCCGCTCTGGGAGAGGACCTCCGCACCTTGCGAGAGTTGCTGGAAAGTCATTGTGAATGATTCTATTGCACGTGCCGCTTTACTGAAATGTCATCCTGAGCGACTGCGAGGAGTCTGAGCACGGGGAAGATTCCTCGGAACGTCATCCCAGAGCTCTCACTTGGTAAGGACCCTTCGACTCCTCGCGATCTCCGCTTCGCGGAGATCACGCTTCGCGCAGAAGGATGACGCGAAAAACGTGGCGAGTAGCAAGCGGCAAGCCGCGGCCATCGACACCCGCGAAGGGGCTGGCCTTCGCGGGCGGGGGCGCCCGCTCCACACACGTCAAACCCCGACGGGCTGTTTCGATCCCACCGGGACCGGGGTGAGCCATTGGAAGCGGTCGGGCTTCTCGCTCGGCGCGGTCGATGTCGGCGGCTTCCTCAGAGTTCTGTTCCCACGTTTCAAAACCGCGAAAATTGTCTTCTAAGGGAGGTTGAGATTCTTCGATCGGAGTTCTTCTGAGCGAATAAAATCCGTAAGCTTAGACTTGGCCACAATGAAGCGCCGGGCCTCGCGTTTCAGGAGGCCCAGGCGTGTGAACTTGCTCAGTTGTGTCGTGACCGTTTCCCGGCTCGTCCCAATCAAGTTGGCTAGATCTTCATGGGTCAGGGGAACGTTGATTCTGGTGCCGTGGGGAACTTCCTCTCCGTATTTCTCGCTCAACTGCAGGAGCACTCGAGCCAGGCGATGGTGGGACCAGGTGTGGCCGAAATCGGCCAGCCCTGTCTCTACTAAGGTCAATCGCTTCGAAAGCAGCCGAATGAAGTTCACCGCGACCGTGGGGACGGACAACAGAAGTTCCGCAAAAGACTCTTTGGAAATGATCGTGACCAGAGAGTCCTCGAGCGTAACTGCGGTGAAGGGCCTCTGCTCCTCGGAGAGGAGAAGTTCGCCGAAAACTTCGTCGGGCTTGAGGATGTGCAGGATGGTTTCCCTGCCCTTGTCGGAAACAGAAGACAGCTTTACCATGCCTCTCCTCAGGACGTAAACCGCGTCAGCGGATTCGCCTTCCCTGAAAATCCTTGCTCCGCGGGGAAACCACTTTTCGGTGCACAAGGCGGAGATCCTCCGGGCTTCACGGTGCGCGGTGCCCCGAAACAGGTCCAGGGCAGTGACGAAGGGCGGCAAAGCGTTCGTGGCGAGGGCGGGTGGCGGCACCGTGCTGCACGATAGCACCCGGGGAGGAGGAGTTCAACGGCTGAACGTAAAGGTGAGACACGACTTTAGAAAACTTCGTAACCTGGCGCCGCCGCAGCGTTCGGATTCGGCATTCAACCAAGACAGCCAGTTGAGGTGCCGCCGTTTCTGGACCAAGCTCAGAAGCACGATTGCGAAGAGCGCCAAGCACCCGTACAAATAGGCCAGCGGGAGCACGTCGCCGGGTAGAGCGAGGCGGGCGGAGGCAGGAGGCGGATCGGAAGCATAGAGGGAGCCCCCGAAGACCAGCGGGGCGGCCCAGGCCACGTAGACGGGATCCAGCGAGAATAGGATCCAACAATAAACGACACCATATGCGGCAAACAGCAACACTCCCTTGACCGTGAACAGCGGCCCCTCTTCAGGGTCCTTCATGGCGGGCCTCCTCACCTCTTGGTTCAACTTTAGGCCAAGTGCGGTGCCAATTCCGTAAGAGCTTTCACAGTCTGGCGGCCGCTCTCGCACCGTGACATCGTTCTTCCTGAAGCTCTGAGAAGAGTGGAGGAAGGCACTTTTCCCCGGTAATTTGTGAAAGGTTTCACAGATATTGTTGGGGGCTCCACCGACAATCTGCCCCTCCTGCTCATAAGACATGGAACCGCGGGTTGCCTGGACCCTGGCGGAATCGCTGCCGCGCTCCCAGGGGCGGCAGACAGGAGATGGAACATGGCAGAACGAAGCAGACGTACCTCACTCCACCGAAGCTAGCCAACCCTGGTCCCCTCAGTTGGGATAAGGAGAACCGTCATTAAGGAGACAACAATATGGCAGAGGTAACAGACAGCGGTATGTTGAAGGAGTGGTGGGCGAATCCCGCAGTGGTAGGACTGATGGGTTTCGCCACGACCACCATGGCAACTGGGCTGCACAACGTCGGATATTGGGCGGCCGGTCCGACTTTAGCAATGGCAATCGCCTTTGGCGGTACCGCGCAATTTATTGCGGGAATCGTGGACCTTCGAAAAGGAAGCATCTTCGGCGGGTCTGCGTTCATGTCGTACGGCGCCTTCTGGTGGTCGGTGTTCTTCCTGCTTTTCGTCCAGCCCAAAGGCGGGGTTGCGACGGGCCCGCACGAAGCCCTCGGCTTCTTCCTCATGTGGACGCTGTTCACATTCGCTTTTTGCGTTGCGGTCCAGGGCGTCGGGAAGTTTCTGGCGGTCTTGTTCTGGCTGTTGTTCATTGCTTTCGTTCTGCTGGACGGCGTTTTCCTGGGCAAGGTCCCGGCACCCGTTGCCGGGTGGGAGATCTTCATCACCGGCTTGGTTGCTTGGTACATCGCCATGGCGACGTTGGCGAATGCAGTTTACAAAAGGAAGGTTCTACCGCTTTCCTAGAGTCGCGGATTCGAGTGCGAAAAGCCGCGTCTATCTGCTGTGCCCGCACGGCCTGGTGTTTGATGGCCGCGATTGTGATCAACGACTCCTACTTGGAGGGCTGTGCTGCCGGTCGGGCCGATCAAGAAGTAGGCGTTTAAAGGCGGCCAGCCTTCGCGGGCGGGAGTGCCACCGCCAAACGCATCGAGCGGAGCGTGGACCCCCTTCGACTACGCTCAGGGGAGGTCCGCGCCACCCACGTCAAACTCCGACGGGCTGTTTCGATCCCACCGGGACCGGGGTGAGCCATTGGAAGCGGTCGGGCTTCTCGCCGCGGACAACGCCGTAGAACTCCTGCTGGATCGACTGGGTGATGGAGCCGACGGTTCCTTTGCCCACGCTGATTTTGTCCACCGAGCGGATGGGGGTGATTTCGGCGGCGGTGCCGGTGAAGAATACTTCGTCGGCGATGTAGAGCAGCTCGCGCGGCATGACCTGCTCGCTCAGCGGGATGCCCAGATCCTTTGCGATCTGGATCACCGAATCGCGCGTAATGCCTGGCAGAACAGAGTTACCCAGCGGCGCAGTCTGCAGCACGCCTTTGCGGACGACGAACAGGTTCTCGCCGGAGCCTTCGCTGACGTAGCCGTTGACGTCGAGGGCAATGCCTTCGGCGTAGCCGTTGACGATGGCTTCCATCTTGATGAGCTGCGAGTTCATGTAGTTGGCGCCGGACTTGGCCATCGCGGGCAGGGTGTTGGGGGCAAGACGGGTCCAGGAGGAGATGCAGACGTCCACGCCTTGGGAAGCATCGCTGCCCAGATACTTGCCCCAGGGGTAATTGCAGATATAGACCTCGGTGGGCGAGTTGAGCGGGTTAACGCCGACCTCGCCGTATCCGCGGAGGACGATGGGGCGGATGTAGCAGGGCCACACGCCGTTCGTCTTCACCAGCTCGACCATGCCGCGGACCATCTGTTCGCGGGTGAAGTCAACGTCAATGCGATAGATGCGGGCGGAGTCGAGCAGCCGCTGCATATGTTCGGGGGCGCGAAAAATGGCCGGGCCGGTGGGGAGCGCGTAGCAGCGGATGCCCTCGAAAACCGAAGAGCCGTAGTTCACCACGTGAGACATCACGTGCACAGTGGCATCATCCCAGGCGATGAGCTTGCCGTTGTGCCAGATTTTTTCCGTCTTCTGAATCGCCATGCAGGCTCCTTCGGTGTAAAGATGCGCGGAAGCGGCCGGAAGTTCCCGAAACAGCGGAACCAACGCTCCAGTGGCCAGCCGGGCGGCCCGGACGCCCAATCAAGAATAGAACAGCTTCCTTGAAAGGAATTATAGCGTGGAGGCGGTGAGCGCGAGAAATGGCTGAGGGGGAACCGTAGACCGGGCGGTCAGTATGGGGCGTGGGGTGGCTGCGTGAAGAACATGTGTAAATTCCGATCCAGAGAGCTTGACAGTCGAGTGAAACCGGGGGAAAATGCGCGACAGTATTTTTAGTACCCCCTCTGTCCCCCCCGCTCCCTGCGGTCACAGGGATAACAACAAATCGGATTAACTCTCAGGAGGAAGTAGTGAACGATTCCAAGAAGTACATTTTTGTCTCCCTCTGCCTGGTTCTGATCGTGGGCGTGAGCCTGGCACAGGACAAGAAGTACCCCGACATCCTCGATGCCAAGCCGATGTTCGCAGCCGGACCGAACCACTTGGAACTGGCACCGGTTAACCCTAAGACAACGCTTACCCAGTGGAATGGCACGTTCAAGGATCTCACCGGCAAGACAATCAACTTCACCATGGTGGGCACCGATCCTACCTCCAGCAACGTCACTTCGACCATCCCGGTGTTGATCATTCCAGTCAAGATGAAGTACGGCCCGTCGAATGGGAACCACACCTTCGATCCGAAGAACACAGTGCTCAGTAACGGCAAGACGGTGATCAACAACATCATTGCCTCGCCCATTTTTGATCCGGGCGAAGACTTCACCCAGGGGGGCACCGACCTCGGAACCACCCAGTACATCGACGCCTTCCAGCGCGGGAACTTCTGGTCCTCGGTCGCCACCAACAGCAGCTATCACGTGCTGCTGGGTAAACCGAAGGTACTGGCTGAGAAAAGCATTACGGTTCCGGTCTCGCTCGGCAGTGTCGTGAACAACCCGTTCGGAAGCGGGATCGTCGGCACTTACGACATCAACGCCTTTGACTCGCATCTGCAAACCTGGATGGTGGCGATAAAGAAAGTCAACCCGGGCGTTCTGCCAATTTTCATCACCTATGACGTCTTCCTGACTTCTGGGGGATGCTGCATCGGCGGCTATCACAACGCCAACGGTGCTCAGCCCGGCGGCCAGACCTACTCGCACGCCACCTATGTGGATAGCCCGGGCTCCTTCTCGCAGGACGTGTCAGCGCTCTCTCATGAAATTGGAGAGTGGATGGACGACCCGTTCGTCGACAACCGGGTCAACTGCCGGGACAACAGCATCATGGAAGACGGTGACCCGCTGGAAGGCGACGCCAACTACGGAGGTTTCCCGTACACGCTCAATGGATTCACATACAACCTGCAGTCGCTGGTGTTCATCGGCTACTTCGGAGCACCTAAGAGCACCTCGGTGCACAGCTGGCTGTCTTTCCAGAACGACGAATCGCACGTTTGTCCAGGCCAGTAAGCTGGTTTCTTGCTGACAAGCCCGCTCTCCACGGAGCGGGCTTTTTTCTTTGGGCGGGAATTGGAGGCGGCAGTGATTTTACTGCCCGCCGTTGCCGTCGGCCGATGCCCTGACGTGCCAAATGAGCCGAGCAGCTTTTCAGTGTCTCCAGATCTTGACGGGATGCGACCCGGGCGTGGCGGGGGTGGCGGGTTCGGTTGTGGACGCGGGTGCGGAGGCAACCGGGACAGCCGCTGCCGGTTCGGTCTTGGCCGGAAGTTCGTCGCCGCGGAAGAAGCGGCCCTTGGCCAGACGCATTTCAGGCATGGCGGTGAAGGGCTTGGAGTAATCGTTATTGGCGTTCCAGAACAGAAAGCCGACGCCCCCCTTTTGTTTCGCGATCTCAATCTGGACTTCGACGTACTTGGGAGAGTATGTCTTCGTGCGCCAGGCGAAGGCCTGCAGCCAGGGACGAATCACGACGCTGCTGTCCTTGGTGATGAGCTTGAAGCGGTCCATGGACTCACCGATGAAATGTTCGGGGGCGTCGCCGGGGCGCGCGTAGCCGTCCATGCCGAAGAAGTGCGAGGGATAGATCATGGGCGAGAGTACGTCGCAGAACTTGGCCATGCCGACGATGTCCTGGCCGGTGTGGGATAGGTCTACGGGACGCTGCCATGCCATCACGCCGAAAACGTCGAGCGAGAACAGCGCCCCCGTGGGGTGAATTTCGGCATAGGCGCGCCGCAGGAACCCGGTGATCACCTCGGAGCGCTGCCCCGTCGGGTGGGCGGTCTGGAAATCGAAAGCGGCATCCTTCTGGTCGCCTTCGGCGGGGAAGCGCACGTAATCGAACTGGATCTCGTCCACGCCGGACTGGGCGGCAAACTTGGCTAAAGCGATGTCATAGTCCTGCACTTTGAGGTTCGAAGGGTCGGTCCAGACCAGCTTGCCGTTTTCGCGCCAGGGCTGGCCGGTGCGGCGCGATTTCACCGCCAGTTCAGGATGAGCGGTGACCAGGTGCTCGTCGCGGAAGATCGCGATACGAGCGATGGCATGCATGCCTTGCGCGTGCAGGAAGCGGGTGAATTTGGGGAGGTCCGGAATATAGTGCCGCTGGCCGCTGGCCAGGGGGTGGTCGAAGGCGATGTTGACGATACCGTCGCTGTCCTTGAGGTCGAAGACGACGGCATTGCCGCCGACTTCCCGCCAGTGGCGGATGATGCGCAGGCCGTGATCGCTGCCGGCCATCACGCCCGTGAGATAGACGGCGCGAACTTCAAAATCTTTCGCGATGGGGACGGTCTTTTCCACGATGGGCGCATCGAGAATACCCGGGATGATCAGGGTCTCGCCGGACTTGAGGAAAGTTCCGCTGTGGCCCGCGTTGGCCTGGCGGATGGCGTCGGCTAGTTCGCTCGAGGTCAGGTACTTGGTCTTCCGCAATTGTCTGCGGGCGACGGAGGGCAGGCTGTCCCCGCGCTGGGCCTGGTAAAGAACGGTTCCGGGAGGCGCGATGACGGGGAGGGCGACCGGTGCTTCTGGCCTCTTTGCGGTCTGGTTTTTGACCGGGACCAGCTGTAAGCCGTGGGGATTCTGTACCGCCAGAGTGGCCGGGGCGAGGAAACCGCAACCGGCCAGAATCAGGGTAAGCACACGCGTCATGGCACCCGCCGCGGATTGGGGCAAGATCTATCTCCCGAAAGAGGTCTTGGAATTGATCGTAGGATGGGTCGATTTTGGCTGCCAGTTACGACAGGCCAAAGCCGTTTGGCCCTAGTGGGACAGCGGCATAGGGCATATTGCCGGGCGCAAGGGAAAGTTCCAGCAGTCTGCAAAGAATTTCTCTTTGCAGGGAGAGGAGGGCGAGGCCAGCTGGTCAACGCGGGCGGGCTACCCGCATCTAAAACGGTAAGAAGGCGGAACGTGAGTGGTTTCCCAGGGGATGGCGAACCGCTTGCAGTGGGGACATGGAGGAAAGAGGGGAAGTACCCTCTTCCCGGACAAGTACCACGAAAATGAGCAGCTTCCCAGGCCGAACGCAGCTCCCCGAAAGGAAAACGGGGCCCGACCCTATGAGAACGAACCTCGCCACCGTGCTCGACCCGAGCCGCCGTAGCAACGACGCCCGCGACTTTGAGAGTTCCTTGCGCCGCAAGATTGTCGGCCAAGACCCGGCGATCGAAAAGGTCGCGGAAATCTACCAGATGTTTCTGGCGGGACTGAATGCGCCGGGACGTCCGGTGGGCAGCCTACTGTTCCTGGGACCGACCGGCTCCGGCAAGACCCGAGTGGTGGAAGCGATGGCTGAATCGCTGTTCGGGGACGCGCGGGCCTGCATCAAGATCGACTGCGCCGAATTCCAGCACTCGCACGAGATCGCCAAACTGATCGGATCGCCGCCGGGATACCTGGGCCACCGCGAGACCCATCCGCTGCTGACGCAGGAGGCGCTGAACCAGTGGCACACGGAGAAGCTGAAGCTCTCGATCCTGCTGTTCGACGAAATCGAGAAGGCTTCCGACTCCCTGTGGCAACTGCTGCTGGGAATCCTCGACAAGGCCACGCTGACGCTGGGCGATAACCGGCGCGTGGATCTTTCCAGTTGCATCATCATCATGACTTCGAACCTCGGCGCCAGCGAAATGAATGGGCTGGTGGACGGCGGGCTCGGGTTCGCGCCGAAACCGGTGCTGGTGGATAGCTCGCTGGATGAAAAGATCGACCGCTCGGCGGTGGAAGCGGCGCGGCGCAAATTCGCGCCCGAGTTCATGAACCGCATTGACAAAATAGTGGTGTTCAAGACGCTGCGTCCGGAACACCTGAAACAGATTCTGGAGATTGAACTCGGCATGGTGCAGCAGCGGGTATTGATGGCGGCGGGCGCACACCAGTTCGTGTTCAACTGCACGTCGAAGGTCAAGACTTTCCTGCTGGCGGAGGGCACCGACCCGAAGTACGGGGCGCGCCATCTGAAGCGGGCGATAGAGAAGCACCTGGTTTTCCCTTTGGCCAACCTGGTAGCCACCGGGCAGGTGAAGCTGGGAGATTTTGTCCGGGTTGACCTGTTGGGTGAGAGCAGACTGACCTTCGTCAAGGAAGCCGAAGGGGCCATGGTTCCGATCCTGCTGGAGCGCTACGGAGCGGCGGCGGGAGTGCCGGTGGTGACGGCACGGGCGGCGCGTCCGGTGGCCCAGCGCAAGGAGTTTGGCGCCGGATCGTTGAACGAGAACAAGTAGAACGAGTTGCTGGTAGGTAAGGGGACACCGCGTGAGCGGTGTCCCTTTTTTGTTCGCCTTTCGCCGTACGCTTTTTCCGCCGTACATCACCTTCGGTAACCTGTCGTAATACGTCCTTTCGTGCCATTCTCGCCTTGCTGTTAGACCATCGACCGCGAGCCGCAGGGCAGGTTCTCCCGCCGGGGCCGCGGAACTCAGCGAGGTTGAGACATGTTGCAGTCCCCGGATCCGAAGTATTCGCAAGCCCCGCCCACTCCCAGCAGCTACGCGCCGGTCAAGACCGCGAACCCACTCATGGAACAAGCCACGCTTGGACGCACGCTGGTGATCAAGGGCGAAGTGAGTGGCGCAGAAGCTCTCTACATTGATGGCCGCGTGGAAGGCACGATCAGTCTGCCGGGGAATCGGGTAACCATCGGAAGGAACGGCCAGGTGGCGGCAAACATCAGCGCCAAGGAACTGGTAATCATGGGCAAGGTCCAGGGCAACGTCGAGTGCGCCGACCGGCTGGACATCCGGAGCGAAGGCACGCTCACGGGCGATGTGATCACGCACCGCATCAG
Organism: Terriglobales bacterium; assembly: GCA_049696815.1. Lineage (GTDB taxonomy): Bacteria > Acidobacteriota > Terriglobia > Terriglobales > Acidobacteriaceae > Acidiflorens. Next base: position 151,277 of record JBAVUO010000015.1, read on the forward strand.
CGTGGAAGACGGCGCGATTCTAAAGGGCGGAGTCGAGGTCCGGGCGCAGGAAACGAAAGAAAAAGTGCAGACGCAGGTCCAGACCAAGGTGGCCGAAGCGCCGAAGCCGGCTGCTCCGGAAGTACCCAAGGCGATGGCCGCGACGGCAGGTAAAGTGTAGGTTCCCGAGTCAGTTGCAAAGACGAACAACGGAGGGACGGGCACGATGCCCGTCCCTCTGCTACTTTCTGACGGTTACAGCCGCGAGCTACGACCTTACTCCTAGAGCCCAGAGCCGAGAGCCCTTACTTCTTCGGTTTGAAAGCGAGCGAAGCCGAATTCATGCAGTAGCGGAGCCCGGTGGGTTGGGGGCCATCGGGAAAGACGTGGCCCAGGTGGGCGTCGCAGCGGGCGCAGCGCGCTTCGATACGGGTCATGCCATAGCTGCGGTCGGTGTGCTCGCTGATGTTCCGCCGGTCCGCGGCAGCATAGAAGCTAGGCCAGCCGGTGCCGGAATCGAATTTCGTCTCCGAGCCAAAAAGCAGCGCGCCACAGCAGACGCAGTGGTACGTCCCGTCATCGTGTTTATTCCAGTACTGGCCGGTGAAGGCAGGTTCGGTGCCGCACTGACGTGCGACCTGGTACTGCTCGGGCGTTAACTGCCGCTGCCACTCCTGGTCGGTCTTGGCAATCTTTTCGGCGAGTTTCTCGTTCATAGTTATCTCCGAACATGAGATGCGCGGGGCGCCGGAAAGTTGCGGCGCGAGGCGCTCCAGCACCAGCGGTTTCGGCGCCGGGCCACGCTGGAGGACCTGGATCGGGAAAACCGAACAAAACCAGGGTGATGGCGCTCACAAGCATGGGTGAGTGTATTCCTGTTTCGGGGACCGCTGGTGCGTCACACTGACCGCAGGCGAGGAAGAAACGACGATGCGGGGGTGTGTGCCGTGGGTGATCTGAGTGCTCATTTTTCCAAGGCCGAATTTGCCTGCCACTGCTGCGGACAATTGAAGGTTGAGCTGCGCCTGATTGACGCGCTGGAACAGCTGCGAGGCCTGGCGGGCAAGTCGATCGTGGTGCACGACGGATATCGTTGTCCCGCCCACAACCAGAAAGTAGGTGGGGTCAGTCACAGCGAGCATACGCAGGGGACGGCGTCGGACGTGGAAATCCCCGGACTGTCGCTGCAGCAGATGTACGAGTTGGCGCTGCAGGTGCCGGAGTTCGCCCAGGGCGGCATCGGTGTCTATGATGGTGGCTTCCTGCATGTGGACGTACGCCAGCATGTTGCGCGCTGGGCACGGGTGCGAGGGCAGTATGTGGGGATCCAGCACTTGATCCGGGAAACGGTCATCGCGGCCGCGGCACGCACGCCGGTGCCGCCAGCAGGCTAAGCCACCCTGGAGCCAAGCATTGCCGGGCCAAGGCTGCGCCCGTGCCTGCTGCATAGCAGGCCGGGCCAAGTGCTTGATCCGAATGTTATTCGCTCAATCCTCAATCCGGCACGCGCGTGCCCTGTTCTCATAAAGTGCAGGGGCTTGCACGCGGGGGCTCGCCCGCCCCTCAGCCGCCAGGCCTAACCTCGGGCTCAGCAGGCACTTACCGCAGTCTTTGGGGTTGGAGTAACAGGTGCTCCAGAGAATGCAAGTCCGGGTAGGATCGGGCGATGCCTGGGGGCACTGTGACCGTAATCTACTCCGCGCAGAACGAGACTCCCCATAGTTCGCGGCCGGCTCTGCTTCCGCTGCTCCTGGTTCTGTTTGTGGTTTCGTACACCATCTTGACCATGCTGGTAGTGGAGCAGGGACGGACGATCGAAGCCCAGCGCAGCTTGCTGCGGGAGATGCTGAAGGACAGCACGCAACTGTCAGCGATCAAGAACAAACTGGCGCGGGAGGACTCCCAACGGACGTCCGGCAAGCCGGCGGCGCAGCCGCGGAAGGATGCAGAACCCGGTAATTCCGGAAGCGCTCAACCCAAAGTCCCCGCCGGAGAAGCGCGGCGGCCGGGGAAATCGGCCCGCACTATGAAACAGGCTCCGGAAAGGCCGGCGGCCGATCTGCAGGATGTGCGGCGGTCCACGCGAGAGCTCTGAGGCACGATTCCGTGGTAGGAATCGAAGATACGTTCGGTGGAAAGGCGGCCTGGGCAGGAGGCCGCAACTGACAAGAGGAAAATATGAAGGCCCTGACCCTAGCCTTGATCTTGTCTCTTCCCGTCCCCAGGTTGGCGCCCCCAGCGATGCCCTCCCTCACCCGCGTCACGCAGGCGGCTCGCAAGGGAGGGCGCTGGTACCTCGCCGCGACCGGGCACGCGGTGTACTGCTATGGGCCCGTGATGACGCTGCCCCAGGGCAGCAGCGGCTTGCTGCGAGTGGCGACGTTTTGCCGCGGCGACCAAACCATGGTGCCGTTGAAGGATTAGGCGCGGGATTTGTTACCAGATCGCTTGACAGACGGGCGAAATAAAGCCACAATCCTCGCCAGAGTTTTCGGCCCCCCAGTCCCCACCGCTCCCTGCGCATGCAGAGGAGAGGGAAAAATCAGACTTAACTCCCAGGAGAAAGAGTGCGTAAGCACCGGAAGTTTCTTTTCGTCGTGTTGCCTCGCGCTTGCTGGTGCGCTGGCGTCTGCGGCCTGCTCGGATTGGGCCCGGCGACTTGTTTTGGGCAGCACACCGTAATTCGCGACGCAGGCGGCGGCAGAAGGATCGAGCTGATCTATAACGCCTCCGAGCAGTTGGTGGAGACGCGGACCGTCGATATGGCCGGCAGGCTTCAGGTACGGGTTGATCACGAATACCGCCCCGGCTTTTACGTGCCCCAGGAGACCACAACCTCGTACTGGACAGACGGTAAGGCGGTCCGGTCGGTGGCCCGAGTAGGCTACGATGAAAACGCGAATTTTACCAGCGAAGTGATCAAGGTCTTCAATGAGGCCGGGGCGCAAACCGGGGGGACCAAGCTGACGCATGACCCGTTTACGGGCATCTATCGTTGCTCCAAGTGGGACCCTTCCGCCCGAGCCTATCAAGCGACCGAATGCCCCGCAACGGAGGAGTCAGCGGAAGCTCCGAAGAAGGCCGAAGAGTTGACCCGCGATGAGGCGATAAAACAATGGGAGCTGGCGCGGCAGGCTCAACGCGAAGGGCAGAAAGTACAGCACGTGGAGCGGAAGTCGCCCGTTCAGCCGCCCGTCACGACTGTGGTGAGGCAGATCGGCGTCATTTTGCCGGCGCAACTTCGTCCCGGTGAGCGAGTTTCAGGGAGCGTCGTCGAGGACCCGCAGAAATACGATGGGATGCAGGGCCTCAGGGTTATCCGCATGGAGCTGCCACTCGAGTCGCAGGGTGAAGCTGCGACTTTGGGGGGCTGGGCGTTTGAGGCGCCAGGTGAGGGCCCTCAGCGAGCCGACGGTCCCGCCGCCTTCACCGTTCCGCGCGCTTCCGAGCTCACCGTCACGCTGCGCCAGGCGGGGAATCCCGCCCGCGCCGTTTCGCGTGCGGTGACCGTTGCGGAGAATTCACCACCGCAGAAGCCCTCAACGTCACCAGCATTCGAGGCCCCCGCTCTGTGCCTCAAGGGCGACCTATGCCCCGTCCGTGGACCTTTCAGCGGGGATAGCGCCAAGACCCTTGTCGCTTTCGGCAACCGGCCTGCGCCCATCGTCGCAGAAACAGAAGATACCGCATACGTCGGCGTTCCGGCCGGACTGCCGACAGGCCCAACCCACTTGATTGTGGCTGACGGCTTGCAGGTGGCGGCTCTGCCCGTTGATGTGGCTGACCTCAGTTTTTCGCCCGACCGGCGGGAGTTGCGCGAGGGTGAGACCTTGTTGATACACGCCAGGCTGTCCGGGCCCGAGGAATTGGCGGACGAACTATGGCGGGCGGGAGTCTTCCCCCCTGCCGTTAGTGTTGAAAGAGCCCGCAGCTTTGTTCCAGGTTTCGAGCCGCCGCGGGAGGGAGCGGAGGGAGTCATCCTACTCGCTATTCGGAATGCCACGCCGGAGGCCGTTTCTTTCCGTGGTTCGAAAAATCAGACTTTCGTGTTCGAGCTGACCCCCGACTCCTTCAAGAACGGGGAGTTCAAGTACCACTTTGTGGTCGAGGCTACGAGATCGGCCGGCTTTGCGCTACAGGGAACCGTTCTGCCGTTCCTGGCGCCGGTGCGAAGCCAGCTCTTCCGAACCACGACGGGCGCGCCCGCGAAATAGCGTGACTCTTTTTTGCGTGCCGGGAGGAATTTGAAGATGAATGGTACAGCGCGACTCAAGTTGCAGCGGCAGTTACAGACCGCCGCTACAGACGATGCAAGAAGACTCAGTGGTTCCGGGTTCAGAATGCCTTTTCCAAACAATTCACGCCAAAGGGAGATACCAATGAAAGGTAAGTTTGCAAGTGTCGCAATAAGTGTTTTTTCCACATTTTTCCTGGCGCTGGTGCCAGCGGTTCTGGCAGCAGCGCAGGAGAGACCAGCCCAGCCTGAGGTATTCCGCAACCCGGAAGTGAGCTATCCGGTCTACTTCGACGTTTCCCCGCCGCTGAGCGAAATGGCGAAGGAAGCTGCACCGCAGCTTGGCTTCCATCTGGCGCCGCCGGTCCAGTACCCGAAGCTGGAGCTCCTGCAGGAGGCTGCTCGGCGGGGCCAGGCACGGGCCGCCGATGGCGCGCTGCAGAAATCTTTCGGTCCTTTGGTCGGTGCCACTCTGGGACTGAATCTGCTGGGCGTTGGGAACGGCTTCCCCGGCTACTCCGTTCCGGATGCCCCCACCGACGTGAATCTGGCTGTGGGTGACACCCAGGTAGTGCAATGGGTGAACGTATCGTATGCCGTGTTTGACAAGACGACCGGCGCAACTCTTGCCGGGCCCATCGCGGGCAACGCGCTCTGGTCAGGCTTCGGCGGACCGTGCCAGACTAACAACAGCGGTGACCCCATCACCTTATGGGACAAGATCGCGCACCGCTGGCTGATGGCCCAGAACGTATTCAGCGGGCCGCCGTACTACACGTGCATTGCTATCTCGACAACTCCCGACGCCACCGGCACGTGGTTCCGTTACCAATACGCCGCAGGCGGATCATCGAACCAAAGCGTCTTCCCCGATTACCCGAAATGGGGCGTCTGGCCCGACGCTTATTATCAACACAACAACGGCTTCGGCGGCGCCAACAGCTTTCAATCGGAACCCTGCGCCTTTGAGCGCGCCAAGCTGCTCACGGGCGACTCCTCGGCCAAGCAAATCTGCTTTGCCGCCCCCACCACTTTCGACGACAGCATGCTGCCCGCCGATCTCGACTCCGCCAGCCAACTTCCGCCCTCAGGCGAGCCCGAGGTCTTCGTGGGGAGCATCGACAACGGGAGCACTACTAGCGTTTACCAGTACCTGTTCCACGTGGATTTCACGACCCCTACAAACTCCACCTTCACCGGCTTCGGGGGAACCATGCCAATCACTGTGGCCTCGTTCGGTCTGGCCTGCGGCGGCTTCTCGGCCTGCATCCCGCAGAAGGGCATTCCCGATAAATTGGATTCGCTCGGCGATCGCCTGATGTACCGGCTGGCCTACCGCAATTTCAGCGATCACCAGACATGGCTCGTGAGCCACTCCGTAACCGCAGGCAACTCGGTGGGTGAGAGATGGTATGAGTTCCACGCGCCGGAAAACTCCACCACCCTGTCGGTGTATCAGCAGGGTACTTTCGCCCCGGACAGCAACTACCGCTGGATGGGCTCGATTGCCATGGACAGCAATCAGGATATCGGTCTTGGCTACAGCATTTCGAGCTCGACTGTGTTCCCGTCGATCAACTTCACGGGCCGCACCACGTCCGACACGCTGGGCACTATGGAAACCGAGGCTCAGATCGTCGCCGGGACGGGCTCGCAGACCGACACGTCCAATCGCTGGGGCGACTACACGAGCATGGCGATCGACGCAGCGGACGATTGCACGTTCTGGTACACGAACCAGTACTACATGACGACCGCGTCGTTCGACTGGAGCACTCAGCTCGCTTCCTTCAAGTTCGCAGGCTGCGGTGGCCAGGGCGGCGGACCAGCCGTCACGCTCGTACCGACGTCGTTGAAGTGGGGCAAGATACTCGTGGGCGTGAAAAGTGGCACGAAGAAAGTCACTTTGACCAACACGGGCAATGCCACCCTGAACATCAGCGGCATCGTGCCCAGCGGGGACTACGCCCTCGCCCCGGCTCCCCCAAAGAAGGCCTGCGGCAGCACGGTGGCGGCGGGGAAAAGTTGCGTGTTCAAGGTGACTTTCACGCCGACCCAGAAAGGACTCCGTACGGGGAACGTGACGATTACCGACAACGCCCCCGACAGTCCGCAGAGCGTCGCTCTGAGCGGAACCGGCAAATAACCCTCACCAGGAAA